>QHYZ01000260.1 GCA_003225295.1 Acidobacteriota bacterium
CATTGCTCCCGCCAGCTCGCCACGTACCAAAGCGTTTCTCCAATCTTGGGCAAATGGCCCAGGTAGTGATGCTCTCGCATGAGCTCCTGGTAGCGAGGCTGTTCGCTGGAATGAACGAGCCGCACCACCATCTCGCGCAGTTCCGTACGCGCAGCAGAGTCACTGCTCTCGGGACGCATTCAAGAGCGAGGATACAAGGGGCAGGACAGAGATGTCCAGAAAAATCTATAACCGTTTAAGTTTTATGGCCGTTAGCTCGCTGGACGAATCCACCCTGGCAGCACTCGTGTGATGACTGATTCTCAGGGAAACAAGTGCTATGATAGCGACTACTACCCGTACGGAGTTGAAGCAGGACCATTCACGAACACATGTCCGCAAAATTATAAGTTTGCGGGATTCGAACGCGACCCAGAAACCGGACTCGATTATACGTTTGCCCGGTACTATAATCCGCGTCTAGGTCGGTTCATGAGCCCCGACCGACGCATAGGCAACATCGGGAATCCGCAATCACTCAACCGTTATACATATGCGTTCAATAATCCCTTAAATTTGGCAGACGACTCGGGCTTGTCCCCGCGTGACCGCCATTTGTACATCACGTATTTGCTTGCGATGCTCGCCGGCTGGCCTGACGGTACGTCCTGGTGGCTTGCCACGCAAACGGGAGCTCAGGACGATTTCATGCACGCGACTACAGGGCTGTTCGGAGTGGGCGCGATTGTGAACTTTTCCGGTCACTTCGGAGTACCGTGCAACCAGGATGCTGCTCCTTGTACCTTCCAGGGAGCTCTTCTTTCTGGAGCCAATACTGGCGCTCAAGCCCATTTGATTGAGGATAACTCGCCTAACGGCTCGCATCAAATTATCAAAGGATACGGACTGGGTGCGAGAATCGGTAGCGAACTTCTTCACATATTGCTTCCCCTCATCGGCAAAAACCCTGATACAGATTCCAGTCGCCTCGGCGGCTGGCTCGGCCTGTGGGTATACGTGGGCGGTAAAGAGAATACGTTTCCAGGTGATTTGATATCCGAGGGGCTGGACGTCATCAACAAACAAGATCTCGAATTAGTTGGCGTGCAGATAACGATCAACGGGCAGACATTCAGCCATGGAGATCAGCCTCCCGTTTGCGATGACGATGAATGCATCATTTATGACGATACGCTTAATGGCGTCCATTTGACTATCTACCAGGAAGCTGGCAGCCAATCAGATTACTGGAATCCGACGGAACTGGTGGGCACGAGTGTGTGGTGGGGATATATGACTGGCAGCGGGGGAGAATTTAGTGATTTTAACTATGCTTACGCGGCTTATTTGTGTTCGATAGGAAGATGTAATGACTACTAGGGATCTAATTCAAGCGACTTGGTTTGCGACGATTCTGCTGGCGTCCGTCGCGTTGGACCCAACCACCATCGCAGCCACTCGCCCTGTTTCAAATTCACAAGACAAAACCGCCGCCCGCGGGCGCGCGTGGGAGACCCATGCGGAGGTAGAGCAGCAAAAGGAAGAAAACAGGGAGTTCCTTAACCGATTTCGGACTCTTCCTCCTGAGGAACGGGTCAATATTTGGAGGCAGTCGAACAGCGACAAATACCGGAAAACAGTTGCGTATCGCGTCGCGGATGGTATCCGGTGCCTGCTGATCATGGAAGGTACGGATACAGTGCCTTACTTTGCTGCGATCGTCCGAAATAGACGGGAGCCGTACTTCTATCGATTCTGGGCAATGAGAATTCTTGCCGATATGGACCGATACGTTCCCGAAGAAAATCTT
Organism: Acidobacteriota bacterium; assembly: GCA_003225295.1. Lineage (GTDB taxonomy): Bacteria > Acidobacteriota > Terriglobia > Acidiferrales > UBA7541 > Acidiferrum. The sequence continues at coordinate 1,790 of QHYZ01000260.1, forward strand.
CCGAAAGGGGCCGAAGTGACGCTGGGTGTCGACGAGCTAAAGTTGCACGGGGCAATCGATCCCTTCTCGCAAATCACTGGACAAAGGATTGGTAATCGAGGGCGACAGACGTTGCAGTGGGCGGCGAATGAAGGCGACGACAAATGGCTTCAATTTTTCGCTCGAAACGATTTGGGGTTAGTCAAACAGGAACTGAATGCATTGTCCGTTGACGAACAGATGCGCCGCTGGAGAGATTCTGTTGCTCACACGAAAGGAACAGTGGGGCGACCAGAAGACTTTGTGGAGGACACCCTTGGGCGTTTGATTGTGGAACAGGCCCCAGACTCACTTCCTGCGTTGCTTGATTTGCTGAATCACGAGAAGGACCAATACGTTCGGAGAGCGGTTGTCGGTCTAATCCGTGAGGTCGACGTTTATCGTTTTCGCCTCAGAAAGACCGAGCTCGGTCGGTCGGCGATAGAAGGTGTCCACAAAGCTGTCGTTGATGGTGACGTCAGGGTGGAGTGTCCTAAGTGCGACACACCTGCTGAGACCTGGGCCGAGCTCTCTGGGCAGTTCTTCAAGGACGACTTCGGATTGAATCCCGGCTCTTTAGGTGCTTACTATGCGCAGATGCTTCACACGCTTTACGGCGAGAATACTGTCAGGGTCGTGCAAGTGGGTGACGTCATTCGGCAGGAATGGGCAATACCCGCATTCAACGCATTCATCACGTTTCTGACGGACAAAGACCCTTTCTTCCCGAGTTGGGAGTACACGTATTTTGGGCCTTCGTATTCTGAGGCGTTTCACCCGAAGTTCCAGGCAAAGATGGCCCGTTTTGAGGATGCCTGGAAACAGTTTAAAGCCAATGCGCTTGCTGCTTCTGAGAAGCCATGACAGAGTCTTCTTGCCCTCTTTGTCGAGGCGGCGTGTACCCGCCGCGCACCTCACTCTGGCGAATTCGATGTTTTATAGTTTCTATCGCTCAATCATAGAATCAGTAAGTTACGTGGCATCAGTGGATTTCAAGATTTCCGAGAAAGAAGGCCGATGCGAGTAAGCCAGCGACGTGGCGAATGTGGGCTTCCAGGCCCGCTCTGCCTCACCACAGTGAGGCTTAGGAAGAGCACACTGCTTGTTAGAACCGCGATGGTGGCCGTTGCCTCCCTTCTGGGTCTGATTGTTCCCGCATTTTCCGTCGGTCGGGCCCTTGGCGGGCAATCGAGCGCCATTTATTCACAATTGCGGACGTTTTCGCTCGCTTCAGATTCCGCGACGGTAGAAAACCTTACCCTACAGCGCGATCGCGTGGTAATCACCTTTGTCCAAGGCATCTTTTACTTTGCGGTTCCTGTAGCGGGCAAGGTTCGCGGAGCGGTATTTGTTGGAACGGGCAACTTTCATTCGGATGTTCCCCCTGACGAAGCCGAGCGCGCCAATGTTCGGCGTCTCCTGAAAGCGGATGATATTTCGTCAGACTTCAAGACCGCGGTTTTCCAATTCACCGATGACACGTACGATTTCATTGGGAAGAGTGCGAAACCTGGTGCAGCAGCGCCACCACAGGCCCAGCGCCTCGCAACCGAATTGCTCAAGTCCCTTTTGGAGGAAGAGGGGCTCAACCTTGCCTCAAGGACAATGGAATCCATCCTCGATGGAGAGAATCCAGGAATCTTCTTCGCGCAGTTCGACGGTGGAAAACGACAGCGCTTTTCCTTCTTGTTTGATCCGCAGACTCGCGTGCCTGTTGCCAATTTCGAAATCAATGCCGGTGAAAAGGGCCTCATCTTTGCATACGATTCCGACATTTACTCAAGCGACGTCTGGCTCGCCTTCTTTTCCAAGACTGACTACGAATCTGGCAGGACCGCATATTCAGACATGTTCAATTTGGTGGACACGCCGAAATACCAATTGGAATTGGACCTGCGCGAACCGAAGAAGACCTTGAGCTTGGTTGCAAAAATGGACTGCACGTCACGAATCGATGGCCTTCAATTGATCCCCTTTTCCCTGGGGGAAGGCTTGGCCACCTATGAGGCGGAGCGGCGAAAGAAACAGCTTTTTGTACAAAGCGCAAAGCTGGCGGATGGCACGCCTCTGGAATACTTTCAAGAGCAGTGGGAGAGCGGCTTCAGTGTAGCCTTCCCTACGGCCCTCAAAAAAGGACAGAGCGTAACCCTGGAAATTGCCCTGCGGGGCGATTTCATGCTCAATCCAGATAATAATCAGGGTGTGTATTTCCCTCGTAGCACGACGAGCTGGTATCCGCGCCACGGATACTTGTCCCGCTCCACGTTTGACGTAGTGATGGTGCATCGCAAGCGCGATAAGGCAGTGACCATGGGCATTCTCGTTGGGGACACGCCCGCCGGCACCAAGGACGACATCCGCACGGAATTTCGCGTGGAGCAGCCCGTAGCCCTCATCACCTTCGCGGTGGGCGACTACGAAATCCACAAAGACACCGCGAAGTCGGAATCGGGCGCCGCACTCCCGCTGGAATTCTATTCATTGCCTTCCGACCGTGGCGCTATCAAAGAGGACTTCATTCTCGCGGAAATGAATAATGCCGTTCGCTACTTCAGCGCGCTTTTCGGGGACTATCCTTATACGGTCTTCCGCGGC
>QHYZ01000261.1 GCA_003225295.1 Acidobacteriota bacterium
CATTGTAAGCCGAACTGTGAAACTTGTGTGAACGTGTTTCTTCGCATTGTGACCCATACTCAGAGTGCCGATGAATTATTGCAGAAATTCCGCGCGGGCATTTTGGCACCTTTACTGAAATCCTAGCAGGCTGCGGAAAAATTCCGTGAAATACGAATAACTTCTGGTGGTTGCCGGGTGGTTGCCCGACGAGGTTTTTGGTAGGGACAGCCAGCACATCGAGCCCTTTGCCTACCTTCGCGATCTGTTCACGCGCATCAGCACTCACCCGCACAACCAGCTCGATGAGTTGCTGCCGGACCGTTGGCAGCCGCAAAATCAGCCACCCAGTCCTGACCTACCGCTCGTTCCAGGCGACATGCCTGCCGTCGGCTCATATGGGTTCGCCGGACGGGTACGGATTGACGAACTGGAGTTATGGGTCCGTTACCGTCAATTCTGCAATATAGTCCTTGGGCTCTGAATCTTTGGTAGCAATCCCCTTGGTGGCTCCGCCGAGAGTGACCGCCACCTTAATCTTCCCCTGAAAACTCGTGGGAACGGTTTCCGCCTTGAATTTGACAACCGTCACGCCCTTCTTTAGCGGCACGGTCCGGGTCGGGTTTTCGTACCTTAATTCGTTGTTTGGCGGGTCAGATGAAGCAGTCCCGACTTCGACTATGGCTTCTGGGCTCGGAGGGGCCTCACCGCGAAGTAAGATCTGGGCGATTATCGTTACTGTATTGGGGTTCTGCGTCTTATGCACGGTGGATGGTTCGACCGTGACGGAAGTGACTTGAACGTAAGACTCGGAAACGGGCGTGGGTGACTGAGGGTAGCTGGGTGCCGTTCGGGCGTTTAGCGTCAACAGGAGACATCCCATCACGGTAACAATAAGCAAAGAAGGGCCAATGAATCTCTTCTCCATTTGTTGCTTCCTTTCCTCCGGCGGTCGACCGCCTGGATTATACTGCATCCCGCTCATCTTGACTCCAGTTAGGCTGTGTGATTGTAGCAGGGAGGCCTAGCGTCTCGCCGAACCTCCCCGGATGTACTTTGTCAGTTGGTCGTTGTCGACAAATTTGCTGTAGCGTTAGTTGTTGGGTTGGGGTCCTTAATGGTGATTTTGGACGAAGGGTTTGCAAGTGAAGCTTGAATGACAAGAGTCGCATTGCAGTTGGGTGTAACGCCTCGGATTGTTTCACCGCTTCAAAGGTCTCTTCCCTCAAATTAAGTTCTGCCTGAGCCACGGCGATCACGAGAAATTGCAGTGGCCGAACGTGAAGTTCCCATTGACTCCGCAGGGATAGTGGGTATCCCACTGCTCCGGTTGCCTTCCTGATAGTAAGATCGCTTGCTGAGGGGAAAAGAACCGGAGGGCCATAAGCCCTCCGGCCAAACACAAATCACGGGAGTTCGTCGCTCCCGGGAAAGGAACTTTCCAATGCAAATTGTACTTCCGTTCTCCGGTTTCATCCAGCAGTACAAGGCAGAAATAGTTTCCGATCCCGACCGTTATCGCCCGGACAACTGCCCGCAATGCCAAGCCCAGCACCCTCTCACGGCGCACGGTTTCTACACCCGCACGCTGGTGGAGGGAGCTTTCAATGGCTGGATCCGCGTGCGCCGCTATCTGTGTCGTCTCTGTAGACGCACGGTTTCTCTGCTGCCCGATTTCGCCTTGCCCTACCTGCTGTCGTTCGCCAAAACTCCAGCCGAGACCCAAGACAGGGCGGTTCTTGGTGGTGTAGGCAGGCGGTTATCGGTTCGATAGAGCAAGAAGACTCTGGAGGGGGCCAACCCGCGTGCGCGTAGAGCGCACATATATAGAAAGGACCGGTCGAGAATTGATCCGGACTAGGCCGCTCGATTGTAACGATGGTGCAGCCCTCCGAGTCGCTCCTGTGAAAGGACTCGACCCGAAGCTTGGGAACGAATTCTGCCCTCGGGTGTCCCCTTCCCAAGTCCGAGATGCGTGCGGTCCTCATGATGGTAACGAACGTACTCGGAGAGCAAGCGCTTCAGATGGCGTTCATTGAGCACAACGATGTGGTCCAGGAGGTCTCGTCTACAGCTTCCCACCCACCGCTCCGCGACGCCATTGGCATGAGTGTTCAACTGCGCTGCAAGGCGATGTTGAAATTCGACGTTTCTGTCAGTGGCGGAATGAGAGTGGTCCATTGTGGCGGTCCAGTGTAGGGCGGACCGCCGGAGCTCGGTGGCGGTGACGGAAGGCGAAGATGGTAAGCCAGTCCATTGAGGAGTGAGTTGAGATAGAGTGTATTTACGCCGCGTGGGGTTCTGTGAGGTTTCGGCAAGCTTGCATGAGTTTTGGGTGAAGCGGTTGGTATCCGGTCCGGCTCATCGGGCCCGGCAATCTGACGGAAAGGAAATTCACGTCGGGGGTGTGGCCCTCTAATGAATGCCAAGCCAAGGGTCGATCGTGGTGTTACCCAAGCGATTCGTTCTTGCGATCGGCCCGGTTGCTACGAACAGTTCCTACCCAGATCACCGCGACAAAAGTTCTGTTCGAAGGAGTGCCAGCGCGCGATGGAGCGCGTTTTGGAGCGAGAACGACGATGGCGAGAGCCAGGTACAGGACAACGGCGGTAGGGAAACGGCTGCGGGTTAGGTAAGAGCGTAGGGTAGAGTTGCGCTTGATTACTTCTCGACGATCTGTCCTGACCCATCGGTGCTGTTCACCAGTTCCCAAAATCAAGAGGCAACCAGATGGAGATACGTGCGTCCGGCACGGCGGCCGCGGACGCGCGCGTGTTTGCTGAAGGGATGTGAGCAGCCCTTTCATCCTCAACAAGCCCTGGAGCGCTACTGCAGTGCTGCGTGTCGAGAGAACACGCGGGAGTGGTCCAAGTGGAAGGCCCAGCAGAAGTACCGGGCCACGCCGGCGGGTAAGGAAAAGCGGAAGGCACAGAGCCGGCGCTACCGGGAGCGCGTGCGAAACAGGAAAGAACAGACCAGGGAGGCAGCGGAGGAGACGGCGAGGGTAATCAGCTTAAATTTTTTTGATTATTCCTGCGACCGGCCCGGTTGCTACGAACCGTTCCTGCGTACCTCCCGATCTCCACGGCAGAGATTCTGTTCGAAGGCGTGCCGGCGTGCGCTGGAGCGCGTTTGGGAGCGGGAACGACGATGGCGAAAAACGCAGACAGGGTAGGACTGCGCCGCACCTCAAGAAGTATCGAAGTATCCGGGATCGTGTGGATCTTTACGGTGATCGTCTGGACATATTGACGCACACAGAGAAGTTCCCGTAGGTTCGGCTGGCCAACAAGAGGAAGGGGGAACGAGAAGCGGTGGTTGGGTTCTTCGTTCTCTCTTCTTCATTGGGGTATTTCCTGGAGGCGCTCGTGTTGCGTTGGGCCCCAGAGAGTCTGCTCGAACTGCCGTGCGCACAGATCGGCGAATGCTACGGACGCTATCGCTTGCATCAGCCGGAAGCGGAACGTGCCATGGCGCGGTCCCTCGATCGCTACGGCCAACTATCCCCGGTCGTGGTGTGCCAGCGTGAGGGGCACTACGAGCTGATCGACGGCTTCAAACGCCTGGGAGCGGCACGCGGACTCACGTCGATGAGTCATCTCTCGGCACGCGTCCTGGAGGCGGACGATCGGGCGGCCAAAGCGGCCATCTACGGGCTGAACCGCGCGGGAAGCCGGACGCGGGAACTGGAAGAAGCCTGGATCGTGCATGCGCTGGTTCGCGAGGATGGGCTGAGCCAAGTGGAAGTGGCCGAGCTGTTGGGCCGCCACAAGAGTTGGGTGTGCCGGCGACTGGCGCTGCTCGAGCGTCTGGGGCCAGCGTCGCAGGACGAACTGCGTCTGGGGCTTTTGTCGTCTACTGCCGCGCGGCAGCTGGTGCGGTTGCCGCAAGGCAACCAGCCCGAAGTTCTCGAACTCATCCGCCGCGAAGCACTGTCGGGCACGGAACTGACCGGTGTCGTGGACCTGTTGCTGGAATGTCCCGGACGGAGCCAACAGGAGTACATCCTGGAAAAACCTCGTGAAGCGCTGGCGCAGTTGAAGGGTGGAGTGCTGGCTACGCGGGATCCGCGGTTGAGCGAAGCAGGAAACCAAGTGTGGAAACGTGTGGGAGTTTTGCTGGACCTGCTGGGCCGCATGGAGGTGTGGCTGGCGCACCAAGGCCGCACCGGACTCACGCCCGGGGATCGCATGATTTTGTCACCTCGTTTTCGAAAGCTCGCGCAAGATGCCGGATCGGTAGCGGCTCTAAGTCGAGACCTGATCAGCGAGTTGGAGAGCTGTCCCTGCTAAAAACTCCGTGCAGATTGAAATCGTTGCATTTACCGAACCACAACCGGTAACCTTCCCGGGTCATGCTGACTCTACTTTTGTCTCTGCGAGATTGTTTCCGGGCTCGTGCCTTTCTGCAAGCAGAGATTCTTGCTCTCCGACATCAGCTTCTGGTCTTGCA
>QHYZ01000003.1 GCA_003225295.1 Acidobacteriota bacterium
TTTCCTTCTAATTTCGTGGGGAAGTGGAAGCCCTCTTCTGAACACAGATCCTGACAAGAGTCTGTTCAGGGAGAGAGCTTCCCATGCAGTACGATTATTTTTATCCCACTTCGCGGTGATTCTTGCAACCCAGATTTGGACTGGGCTGCCACCGGCAAGGAACCGATCCCGCGCCGTTGTCCGAGATGTTTGTGCGATTCGATTACTGCGCACGGCTGGCGGAGCAAGCAGGCTCATGACGAGACTCACGATTGGATCGAAATTCGCCGAGGCGTGTGTAGGTCCTGCCATCTAACCTTCACCTGCCTTCCCGTTTTCTCTCTGCCTTATACCCATTACAGCCTGGTCGCCCGTAGCCATGCCCTGCGACGGTATTTCCTGGAGCACAGGTCCATGGAAAGCGCAGCACCGCCCCTCAAAGATCCAGATCGCGTCACCGACCCTTCCACCGTCCGCCGTTGGTTCCGTAGTCTGGACTCCTCGCCCGCCTTTTTCTTCCTGCGATCCGCTTTGCGGACCATCGCCGACTGGTTGGCATGCGGAGAGCATCTCCCGTACGCTCCCTTGTCCTTATCCTGGCCAACCCTGTTTCCTTTTCTCCAGATCTTTTGGCCCCTCCGTCTCTGAGACGAAATATTTTTTCTCCCGCCCACCATCCTTGCCTGGGATTGGCTACCCAGCACTTCGTACTCTGTGCCTGGGAGCAACGTACGCACCATGGGCGAGGATCTGGAACGGCTCAAACAGCGCCTTCCGCTGCTGGAGTACCTGCAACAGCACGACTGGACCGGTCGTCCCGTGGGAACTGGTTCCGAGTTCGTCGGTCTCTGTCCGTTGCATGAGGAAACCCATCCCTCCTTCTACGTCAACCCCCATAAGAACCTGTTCTACTGTCATGGCTGTGGGCGCGGCGGTGACTTGATTCGTTTCCTCGAGTTGAGTCGGCATCTCTCCTTCCGCAGCAGCATCGCCTACCTGCGCGAGCAGCTCGCGCCCTCCGCTCAACTCCTCGAGCACACCGCGTCCTTCTATCAACTCCAACTCTCCCGCCATCCCGAAGCCGTGCACTACTTGCTACAGCGCGGACTCCGCGAGCCTGCCGTGATCGAAGAATTAGGCATCGGCTATGCCCCCGGCGGAACACTGCGCTCCCACCTCAGCGACCTCGGCTATTCCTTGGACTTGCTATTGGAAACGGGTTTGATCGGCTCGCAAGGCCAAGATGCCTTCTGCCGTCGAGTGATCTTTCCCTGCCGTCAAAACCATCGCGTCGTCAATCTCTATGGTCGCAGCATCGGCACCGCCTTTCCTCATCGACTCCTGCCCCGCTCGAAAGGTGGATTGTTCGCTTGGGAATCGCTCCGCCACTACTCCCACGTGATTCTGGTCGAGGGCCTGTTCGATCTTGCGCTTCTCTGGCAAGAAGGCTTTCGCAATACCACCTGTGCGATCGGCACTCATTTGACACCCCTGCAGTGGGATCAACTTTGCGATTCCCCGGATCGTCGAGTCGACATTGTTTTCGATCAGGATGAAAACCAGGCCGGTCAACAGGCCGCTCGGGCCCTCATCAAGCGCTTGTACCGCGCCGGTCTCACCGCGCGGATCGTTCGCCTGCCCGACGGCCAGGATCCCAATAGTTTCTTCCTGGCAGGAGCGAGCCGCGACGATTTTATCCGCTGGCTAGAGGAGGCTGAGTCCCCATGACTTTTCAACTCATTCTGCGGAACTCTTCTCCGCCGAGCGCCTCTCCCTATCGGTTGCTCGACGGGCAAGGCCGTGAACTCGCCTGGGCCAATGCCTTTCTCGATGCCCAGAGATTGCGTCAACTTTCTCTCCGCTCCTTGCGCGCCTATGGCTACGACCTGCTGCACCTGGCCCGCTGGCTGCACCTCAAGCGTCACCGGCTAGCCAAGATCGATCAATCGCTCCTGCTCGACTATGTCCGCTACCAACTCGATCAGCTGCCCAAGCCCACGCCTTCCACTGTCAATCATCGTCTCGCTGTGCTGGGCTGTCTCTATCGCTTCCACTACGGACGCGAGATTCCTGGCGGTAAGGCTCATTTCCATCGCACCTATACGACGCGATCACCTCTCGGCTACGGCCGGCCGCATCGCCGTGTCACGACCGCTTTGCGACTCCGCCAGCCCCGCTGCCTGGTAGTTCCTCTTTCCGCCGACCAGGTCGCCCGTTTCTGGAAAAGCTTCCGCACCTTTCGCGATCTGGCCATCGTGGCCTTGATGCTGCTGGATGGCTTGCGCTCCTGCGAAGTTCTTCAGCTCCAGCTCGAAGATCTCTCCTTCTCCGAAGCACACCTTCGTGTCCTCGGCAAGGGCAACAAGAAACGCCTCGTGCCGCTACCGGCTGAAATCATCGAGGTCCTCCAAAACTATCTCCGCTGTGAAAGGCCCCTCACCAACTCCCCTCTCCTGTTTGTTTCCTGGAAGGGCCGTCGGCGTGGCCTTCCCATGACCCCCGCAGGGCTGCGCTCGCTGTTTCGCCATCATCGCCTCTCGAGCAAGATCCCCCAAGCCAACCCCCACCGCTTCCGCCACACCTTCGGAGCCGACATGGTGCGTGCCGGTATTTCCTTGCCCGCCCTGATGCACTTGATGGGGCACGCGCAAATTCACACCACCATGCTGTACGTGCAACTCGCACCCCAAGACGTCTGGCAGGAATATGCCCGCGCCGTCGCTCAGCGCGTTCGTTTGTCTTCTCCGGAGATTCCATGAGCCGCCGGACCCGCGGCCTGGAGCAGATTTTTGACGCTCACCTCCACGTCCTCGCCACCACCCTCCGCCCCAACACCGTGGACAACTATCGAAACGCAACCCACAGCTTCCTCGCCTATCTCCATACGGCGTTTCCCAAAGTACGCAAGCTCTCTCAGTTGCGCCGTGCCCCCCATCTCTTGGGCTGGTTCCGCTCGCTGTGCGATCAAGACCCTCCCTTGTGCACTGCATCCCGCTTGAATTATCTGATCCGGCTCCGACGTTTGTTGCAGGACTTGGCCGACAACGGTCGTCCTCTCCAACCCAACTTGATTCGCCGCGAAGATTTCCCTCCCCCCACCCGCTATCTGCCTCGATCGTTTTCCCCAGAACAGGATCAACAACTACAGCAGCAACTCCGCCACACCGACGACCTCGAATCGAACGCCTTGTTACTCATCCGCTTCACCGGAGTGCGCATCGGCGAGTGTGTCGATCTGCCCCTCGATTGCCTACGGCAGGTCAGTCAGGATCAGTGGGCGATTCATGTTCCATTGGGCAAGCTCCATACCGAACGCCAGGTGCCCGTCGACGAAGCCACCCGGCGCCTCCTCGATCGCATTCTTTCGCTGCGCGCTTTGTTTCGCCCCTCTCGGTCGGAGAAGCCTCCAAGCTACTTGCTCCCACGTCGCGGCCGCAGCCGTGAAGCTTGGTTTGAGATTCTCCGCCAAACCTTAGCCAACGCTGCTCGCACCGCCGTCTGCACAACCTCGGTTACTCCCCACCGCCTGAGGCACACCTTCGCAACCACTATGCTGCGCCTCGGTGTCAGTCTGCCCGCTCTCATGCAATTGCTGGGGCACAAAGATATCCGCATGACTCTGCTATATCTCGACGTCACGCAGCAAGACTTGCAACGCGAATTTCACTGCGCTCGACAAAGAGCCGCTTCTCTCCATCCCATTCCTAAACTGCCTCTCCCGCAAACCACCATGCCGGAGCGCGTTGACCTCCCCGCCATTCGCAACGCTATAGCTGTTGTTCGTCACCTCCTCCAGTTGTTCCGTCTGGAACTACAAGATCCCAACGCGCGCCGCAAACTTCGTCGACTCTCCCAACGCCTCCTCACGCTCAGCCATGTTCTTGATCACATCGCCCAAGAATGAGTGCACATTGGCCGGTCAATCAGCAGGAATCCAGCTGATTGTCGTAGCTCAAGTTATCGGTTGGAGTCGGATTGCTAATGCATCGACTTGTGCAGGTCGTCAGCCGATCCGTTTAGAAGATTGCGGAGCACGGCCACTTCTGCCGTGATCCCCGTGTGCAATGCCGGGTCCACATCGGGAGCGAAGAGGGCAGAGTGATTTGATGGCAGCGTCGTTCCGGCTGCCTTGGCTTCTCGATACTTCTCTGGATTTGCTCCACCGAGACTGAAGTAGAAGCCCGGAATCCCCTGCTCGATGAAATACGAGAAGTCCTCCGACGCCGTGTGCGGCTCTTCCGTGACCACGTTGTCTTTGCCGAGCACTGCCTCAAGCGGGCCCCTGAGCCGCTGCGCCAGCCCGGGATGGTTGTACACCGCATCGGTGCTTTCGTAGTTTTCGATCAAAGGCTCGCGCGCGGCGCCGGCGGCGTCTGCTTCGGCCTTGCTTATGCGAGCGATCGCCGCGAGAGTCTGTTTACGAATTTCAGGTTTGTAAGTGCGTATGGTGAGCCCGAGTTGGGCCTGGTCGGGGATAATGTTGTTCTTCGTGCCCGCCTGAATGTATCCCACCGTGACTACAGCCATCTCCCCGGGCTTCACTTCGCGAGACGGAATCGTCTGCAGAGCGAGGATCGTTCTGGCGGCGATTACGATTGGATCGATCGTGGTATGCGGTGCAGACCCATGTCCGCCCTTGCCATAAATTGTGATACGCACAGAGTCTGCGTTGGTATCAAAGATTCCGGGAGTGATTCCTAGTTTCCCCGCCGGAAGCGAATTTCCGACATGCATCGCCACCGCAACATCCGGCCTGGGAAAGCGTTTCAGCAGTCCATCGTCGATCATGCGTCGGGCGCCGTCGATCGTTTCCTCGGCGGGCTGGCCAATCAGCATCAAAGTGCCGTGCCAAGTCTGTTTGCTGTGGGCCATGATCGCACCCGTGGCTAAGATCGATGCCATGTGAAGATCATGCCCGCAAGCGTGCATGACCGGAACGTCGTGTCCCGCGTCATCTTTGGTATGTGCGGTGCTGGCGTAAGCGAGACCGGTCTTTTCTTCGACTGGAAGCGCGTCGAGTTCGGTGCGAAGCATGACTGTGGGGCCAGGTCCGTTCTTGAGGATGGCGACAATCCCCGTGCCACCGACATGTTCCGTCACGTCGTAGCCGAGGCCGCGCAGCCCGCTCGCGAGTTTCGCCGCGGTTTGCGTCTCGTGTGAAGAGAGTTCGGGATTTTGGTGCAAATCCAAGTACAGTGAATGCGCTTCGGGATATACGGTATCGACTTCTTTAGACAGTGGAGGAATTTGTGCCCAAGTGGGCGCACTCAGGGTCACGATAAGGCACAAAAGGGCTGATCTCATTGTGCGCAGATGATAGCTGCAGTTCGTTCCGCCGGCAACCAAACTGCCGGCTGTTCCCAGTGACTATGGGGATTGTTGAACATCAAGGCAGAAGGGCCTATTTCCCAGACGGGGTGTTGACGTGATTTTTGACGGCGGCGGAACTCAAAGGCCTAAGCGCCTGCGTCGCGCCTTCTTTTTACTCCAGCTTATTCTCGAAACCAGCGGAAACCTGTACGCTGCTCCTCGGCAGCCTTTTTCAGCAGTTCCATGCTGCGCCGCCGGTCGTAGTGCCCAACAGCGGTCAGGAGGCCATTTAGCAGACACATAGGCGCAGCGTAGGAGGCGCCAAACGATGGGGTCTCCACAGAGGCAATAAAGCACTCGTTGGCAAAGCGAGCGATCGGGGAAACCAGCGTGTCCGCTATGCCGATGCAATAAGCCCCGTTGGCGCGTGCTTGACGCAGGCCTTCCACAGTCTGGCGCAAGCCGCGGCGAAAACTCATGGCAATCAGCAAGTCGCCTTTGCCTGAAGAACTGGACAGGTGAGCCGCCTCACCGGACGATGTTGCCGTCACCGCCGGAAATCCCAACAAAATCAAATGATAGTGAAGGAAGCCGACCAGATTCGTGGCCAGATCGCCGCCCAGGATAATGATGTGTCTCGCGCGATGAATCTTTTTTGCCACCGCGGCGATTCGATCGGTATCCAGCGCATTGCGGAACTTTTGCAGATTGCGGACGTCGACGTCCACCGCCTCGCGAACGTGGGCGGAAAGATCCGACCCTTTCGTTTTGCTCGTCCCCATGGTGTCGAGGGACGTGGCCTGCGAAACGGAAAGCTCATGCAAGTAATGCTGAAACTCCCGGTAGCTGGCAAAACCCATTCTCATGGCCACCCGCAGCGCCGTGGCGGGATCGACCTTTAGCTTATGCGCCAGCTCGCGAACATTCAGAAGTACGTAGTCGCGGGGATTCTCGAGCACGGGCCGAAACAGCTCCTGGCGCTTGGGGCTGAGCAAGCCGAAGGTTTTGGCAAGATCGGGCCGGTTGGCCCGTGAGCCCAACGAGTTGCGTTTTCTCGGCATGAGGCCGCACTTTTATCCTAAATGCCGCTGGTCTGTCAAACGATCGCAACAACTGCTGCTTGCGGCACTGGTGCATCTTTGCGGTATTGCAACATTTGTTGCACGATTGTTCAAAAATCGTGGCATTTCCCAAAATTGACTTGACACTATGCTCGTAGTTCCTTAAAGTCCTTGTCAATTCAAGAGTCTGTCAGTGCGCATCACTTGTTGCATATCGTTGCTACCATGCATGAGAGTTCGCAACACATGGTGCAGCTCATCGAGAAAGGTCGGAACACTCCGTACCGGGAGGTTGCATATGCGGCGTTCAGGCTGGTGGTTTGTCGCGAGTTCCTGGTCTTCTTCAAGCCTGCAGAAGAGTCTCTTTTCCGCTTTGATTTGTCTGTTCTTCGGCTTTGGTGCGTTCACGCCCGTAGGGCGCGCGCAAACCACCTCCACGATCGAGGGCACCGTCACCGATCGCCAGGGCTTGGCGGTCGTCGGGGCCGATGTGCGTCTCGTCGGCGACACGGTTGGCTTTGACAAGACAACGGTGACCGACGGGAACGGCAATTATCAGTTAGCGGCTGTTCCGGCGGGAACCTATAGGCTGACGGTCTCGCGCTCCGGGTTTGCCACAAAAGCTTTTAAGAGCCTAGACATTGCGCTGAACCGCACTCTCAAATTTGACGTCATCCTGGAAGTCGGCACGGTGCAGCAGCAAGTGGAGGTATCCGCTGTGCCGCCGCTCCTCGAGACGACTTCTTCTTCGGAAGGCGTGACCATCACTCCCCAGCAGATCGTTGACATGCCGCTTAACGGACGAAACTACCTGGATCTCATGCAGCTGGTTCCGGGCGTAGCGATCAACCGGCAAGCCGATCTCAATAGCGATAACGCCACGCCGGTTCTCGGCGAGCGCGCCAACAACACCGGTTTCCTCATCGATGGTCTGTCTAACCAGAACGAACTCAATGGCGGCGCTGCCGCGCAGTTTAATCAGGACACCATCGCCGAATTCCAGGTCATTACCACCGGCTACAAGGCCGAGTTCGGCCATGCCTCCGGGGGCGTCGTCAACGTCATCACCAAGTCTGGTTCAAACGACATACACGGTCTCGCCTCCGCCTACCATCGCAACAACGCCTTCGACAGTTCCGACATCTCCGGGAAGAGCGTGCCCTACCTCTTGCGCTGGGACTATGACCTCGCCGGGGGAGGCGCCATGGTTCGCGACAAAGCGTTCTGGTTCGCTTCTGCCGAAGGCATCCACGAAAACCGACAATTGAATTTCGTGCCTCCCCCCAATACCCCGCAATTCCTTCTCAATACGGAAGAGGCCTTTAACGAGCCGACTACGGATCGTGAAGTTCGCCTTTTTACCAAGTTTGATCAGGTCTTGGGCAATCATCACCTCACCGAGCAAATGAACTACACAAATCTGCATGTCAACAGCACAAATCCTCTCTCCGCTTCAACCTCTCTTCCCTCCACACGCACGAATCTCGGTGACCGTAGTCTTCTCCTCGGTTTTAGTGACATTGTCACTTTTGGCAATTCCGCCAGCCCGTTCATCCTCGGCCTTCGTGGCCAGTATCGTGACGAGCCGACTCTCGCCAGCCCCGCGCACCCGCAAGCTGGTCCCAACACGCTCTTCAATCTTTTCAGCAGCTTCACCACGGGCGGCGTCTTCGGTGATCAAGGCCAGTTCAACTACGGCGCTACGTTCACGCCCTCTACTTTGGAGCAGAAATACGGTACCTTCGGCGCCAGCCTTGCTAAGACTCTCAATCGCCATACTCTCAAATTCGGCTGGGACTATGAGCGTACTCGCGTGGATGGCGTGGAAGGCAATCTCCAGAATGATCAGCTTTTCGCCACACAAGCCGACTACCAGCAGTTCGGCCCCGTCGATGCCGGATTCTTCCTTCTCCTGACTATCGGCGGCCTCACTCCGCAAGCCAACCAGATCAAGCTGCGAAACAGCTACAACGGTCTGTTCGTCCAAGACGACTGGAAAGTCACGCATACCCTGACCCTCAATGGAGGTCTCCGCTGGGACTACGACTCCGCATTCAATAAAAAGGACAATGTTTCTCCGCGCATCGGTTTCGCCTGGTCCGCCACTTCCAAGACGGTTGTGCGCGGCAGCTTCGGTCTCTTCTATGACCATTTCCGCCTCGGGCTCGTTCGTGACATCCCGGGCTTCGGTGGCGCGGATATCCGCGAGAGTCAGCCCCTTTCCTTTCCTCGCCTGTTGTTCGGTGTGCCTACAATTGCTCCTGATATCTTCGGCGTGTGCCAGTCCACTTCGCTGACAGATGCGCAGATTGCGGCGGCTGGCGCTACTTGCCCGTTTCCAGGCAGCTTTGGCAATACCACGGCGCTGTATGGAATCGACCATCTCAACAACATCGGGCTGACGCCCATTCCCGCAAACGCGGTGGTCAACATCAGCAATGTCCAACAGCTTTCCGGCCTCACTCCGGACGCATTTCTCAGTGCCGCTGACGCCGCCATCGCCAGGCCCAACGGTTTCTGGGAATGGGGCCCGTTCGGCGCGCTCTCCTTCAACGTCTTCCCGCCCAGCGGCTTCCCGGTGACCATTGATCCGAGTTTCGCCACGCCGTACAGCCGCAGCTACACGTTGGGGGTTCAAAGGCAACTCGGCAATGATTGGGTTGTCTCTGCGGACTACTACCACAAAGACATCCAGAACATCCTCGGGGTTCGAGAGACAAATCTTCCCTTTGCCGCGCGCATTGATAATAGCGGTGGCAGTCTCACGCAAGTTGACGGCTTTGGGCCGTGGTATGCCGGTACCTACAACGGCGGAGTCCTTTCTTTCCAAAAGCGAATGAGCCGCCGTTTCACCTTGGGCGGCAGCTATGCCTACGTCTCTGAAAACGACGGCGCGCTCAACTCCAATCTCAGCACCGGGGCCATCGGCGTTGGAAACGGATTCCCCACCGACAGCTTTCGTGGAGTCCCTCCCGTCGTGACCGATCCGGGTACTCCCACATGTCCGGGCAAGACCAATGCCACGGCTGCCTTCTTCGCCTGCAACGGAAATTTCGTCCCACAAGCCGGAAAGTTCTACAACGGCGCAACACTCGATGACGGCCCGTCCGATTTTGCACTGCGCCACACCTTCGAAGCTCATGGGCTTGTGCAACTCCCCTGGAAGATCCAGTTCAGCAGCCTTTTCCGCGCCCAGAGCGGTTTCCGCTATACGCAGAGCGCCCTGGTGCCCCTCGATCAGGACGGCAATGGAAACTTTGACGGCAGGGACCTGAAAACGGGCCGCAACGCTTTCACGACGCCACACTTCCTCAACATGGATATGCGCATCGCGAAAACTTTCCATATCAACGAGCGCGTCAGTGTCCAAGCTCTCTTTGAATTCTTCAACCTCTTTAATAGCGCGAATCCCGCTGCGGTGAATTTTAATCAGAATCACACGCCCCTACTGCCAGGAGAACCCATTTTCGGAACGGTGTCACAGACTCTACCGGGCCGCGAGGGGCAAGTTGGCCTGCGCATCGAATTCTGAGTTGCGCCGGCGCACGGAAAGGAAACCATGAGGAGATGGATAGTCACGGCATGGTTGGCCGCTTTGCTCCTCGGTCCGGGGCCCGCTAGCGCCCGGCTAGGAAATCAACAAAAGCAGCAACCTGGCGCAACATCACAAGTGCAAGCGATTGGTGCCTGCTGTTGAAAATAGACGCAATTACGCTTCGTGAAATTCATGTCCGTCTCAGGTCTTCGTTTGAGACCAGCTTTGGCAAGATCTGGGAACGTCGCATCTTGCTGGTGGAAGCTTGCAGCGACGGCCTCTCCGGCTGGGGCGAAGTTACCGCCGGCGAAGGCCCATTCTACAATCCAGAAACTACCGATACTTCGTGGTCCATTTTTTGTGGCTTCGTCGCACCGCTGGCTATGGCGAAGAATATCGAGGGACCAGGCGACGTGCCAGCTTTGTTGGCGCCAATTCGCGGTCACGAGATGACCAAGGCGGCATTCGAAAACGCTTTGTGGGACATCGAGTCGCAGCGGCGCGGCGCCCCGCTGGCCTCTTTGCTCGGCGGTACAGCGCGAGAGATCGCTTGCGGCGTCTCGTTGGGCATACAAACCAATCCGGAAGCCTTGCTTTCCATTATTGAAAAAGAATTGGCGGCAGGTTATCAACGCATCAAAATCAAAATCAAACCTGGCAAGGATCTGGAATTTGTCGCCGCGGTTCGCAAGCGCTTTCCCACCGTGCGGCTCATGGTGGATGCGAATTCCGCATACCATCTGGAAGAGGCCGCTCACTTGAGGGAATTCGACGCTTACGACCTCATGATGATTGAGCAGCCGCTCGCCTGGGATGACATTTTCGATCATGCCAAATTGCAATCCCAAATGCGTACGGCCATTTGCCTCGACGAGTCCATTCACAATGCCAGCCACGCTCGTGCCGCGATTGAGTTAGGTGCTTGCCGGATCATCAACATCAAACTCGGGCGTGTCGGCGGTCACAGCGAAGCGCGCCGCGTTCAGGAAATTTGCCGGCAGCGTTCCATACCGGTATGGTCCGGCGGAATGCTGGAAACCGGGATCGGGCGCGCCCACAACATCGCCATGTCTTCGTTGCCGGGCTTCACACTTCCCGGTGACGTTTCCGCCAGCCAGCGCTACTGGGATGAAGACATCATCGAGCCGGAGGTGGAGGTCACTCCGAAAGGGACAATCGTGGTGCCCACCATTCCGGGCCTGGGGTATTCCGTGCGCCGGAAGCGCATCGAGCACTTAACGGTGCGCCAGCAGGTTTTCCACGCCAAGAATGGAGAAGTTTCCGTGGAAGGAGCGGCATAGGATGAGCCAAGGCCATCCTATTGTGCGCCGGATTACGCGGCGCCAAGCGATCAAGTCCAGCGCGGCGGCCTCCATCGGGGCCATTGCCGCTCCTTTCCTCAGCAAAGGACGGTATCTCCTATTTGCGGACTCCAACGCGGAGTATTCATCACGCGCGGTCGAACTGGTTGGCCGAACGACGGTCATCGATATGCTCAGCCCGTTTGCGATCAGCCCTTCGCGCCATGTGCAAATGTTTGCACATCCGGAGACCTTTACGCCCTCCGACATCCAGCAATTCCGCAGCTCCGGCATCCGCGTTTTTCACATCGCCATTGGCAACGGCGGTCCCGACGCCTACACCGAAAGCCTGCAGTTCTTCGGGCTCTGGAACGGATTCATCGCTCACCACGGGCAAAGCCTGATGCGCATCGATAGCCTTGCCTCTTTCGATGAGTTGAAGAAATCCGAGAAGATTGGGGTGCTCTTGGGTCTGCAGAATTCCAAACACTTTCGTGGTCCGGACGATGTTGATTTGTTCTTCAGCCTGGGGCAGCGTGTTTCGCAGCTCACCTACAATTCGCGCAACCTGATTGGCAACGGTTCTACCGAGCGCCGCGACGATGGCATCAGTGATTTCGGAATCGCCATCGTCCAGCGCATGAACAAGCTGGGCATGGCCGTTGATGTTTCACACTGCGGCGACCGCACCACGCTGGACTCCTTCGAGGTTTCCAAGAAGCCCGTGCTGATCACGCACGCCAATTGCCGCGCTCTGGTTCCTCACCCGCGCTGCAAGACCGACGAAGCCATCAAGAAAATGGCGGCAACCGGCGGAGTCATGGGCATCACCGGGGTGCGCATGTTCGTCAAGGTCGATGAGCCCACCACCATCGAAGACGCCCTCAATCATTTCGACCACGTGGCAAGACTGGTTGGCGTAGAACACCTTGGCGTGGGCAGCGACTCTGACCTCGAGGGCTACGACAAGATGCCTCCCAAAGAAAACGAGCAATTGCGCGCAGGCTACAAGGGCAGCTATGCTTTCCGCGAAAAAATCGACATCGAGGGCTTGAACCACCCGAAGCGGATGTTTGACCTGGCGGAAGGTTTGCTTCGCCGCAAGTACAGCGATTCGGACATCGAACTGATCCTCGGCGGCAATTTCCAGCGTGCGCTCACGGCCATTTGGACGATTTGATACCAGAGCAGAAAACGTTGCGGGCCCAATTCACTTCTTAAGGAGAATTCTCTTGTTCACATTGACGAGTTCAACGGCCATTCGAACCGGAACGACGCTACTGCTTGCTTCGTGCCTGTGCGCTTCGCTAACCCCCGGCCAAGGTCCTGCTCCGCAAGGTTCTGTGGCAAAATCGCAGCCTGAAGCTAAGAGTTCCGAACGAAAGCTCATTCCCAGCGCACCGGAGCTTACCGCCACCGACCTCGAGGCCTTCCTCGACGGCCTCATCCCGGCACAGCTCGAGCGCGAAGACATTGCCGGCGCTGTCGTAGCCGTCGTAAAGGATGGCAAGGTTTTGTTTGCGAAGGGCTACGGCTTTTCGGACGTCGAGAAACGCAAGTCTGTATCACCCGCAGAAACTCTCTTCCGACCGGGGTCTATCTCGAAACTATTCACCTGGACTTCGGTGATGCAGCTTGTTGAGCAGGGCAAGCTCGATCTCGACCGCGACGTAAATGATTATCTGGACTACAAGATTCCGCCGGCTTTCGCTAAGCCCATTACCTTGCGCAATATTTTGACCCACACACCGGGTTTCGAGGAGACCGCCAAGGAACTGTTCGTCGAGGACGCTTCCAAAATGCGGCCGCTCGGCGAGTATTTGCGCGAGCATACGCCTGGACGAATTTTTCCTCCAGGCGTGACGCCCGCCTACTCGAATTACGCGACCGCCATGGCGGGCTACATCGTTCAGCGCACCTCTGGAAAGCCTTTCGAGCAGTACGTGGCCGACAACATCTTCATCCCCCTGGGCATGGGCCACACGACCTTCGTTCAACCGCTTCCTGCTAACTTGTCGCCCCTCATGTCCAACGGTTACCAGCGGGCTTCCAAAGAGGCCAAGCCCTACGAATTTGTGCAAGCGTTTCCTGCCGGGAGCGTTGCCACGAGCGCCGCCGACATGTGTATCTTCATGATGGCGCACTTGCAAGATGGCCGGTGGAATGACAAGCAGATCCTTAAACCAGAAACCGCAAAATTGATGCACGCCCGCGCATTCGGTTCCGATCCACGTTTGAATGGCATGGCTCTTGGTTTTTATGAAGAGACAAGAAATGGCCATCGAATCATCGGCCATGGCGGAGATACACTCTACTTCCACAGCGATCTGCACCTTATTCATGACTCCAATGTTGGGTTTTTCGTGTCCTACAACAGCGCTGGGAAAGGAGAAGTCAGCGGGCGAACTATTCTTTTTGAGAAGTTTCTCGACCGCTATTTCCCTTACACACCACCACCGGCTGCGGCAGTAGTCAGCGCAAAAGAAAACGCAGAGCAAGTCGCCGGCCTTTATGTCGCCAGCCGGCGCGGGGAGAAATCCTTCCTTAAAGTCACAGAGTTTATTGGCCAGGCGAAAGCATTTGCCAATTCCGATGGCACCCTCAGCATTGACCCTCTCAAGGGCTCCAATGGAGAGTTGAAACGCTACGAGGAAATCTCCCCGCTTCTCTACCGCCAAGTCAACGGGCAAGATCTGATTGGATTTCACAAGAATTCAAATGGCCGGATGGAGTTCTCCATCGATTATCCGTTCTTCGTTTTTGAACGTGCCAGCACGGCGGACAACAAGAATTTCAACATGGCCATCATCGTGCCGAGCCTGATATTCATGGCGCTTGCGGTACTCTTCTGGCCTGTGGGGGCCTCCATCCGCTGGCACTATGGAACGAAGCTGGACCTGACTTCCTCCGAAAAGCGTTTGCGGCTGGCTGTCCGCCTCGTTTGCATTGTGGATCTGGTCTTTGTAGTTGGGTGGTGCGTATTCATTTCCGGCACAAACGACGTCACTAACTTGAGCCGCAGCCGCGATCCGCTCCTGTACCTTCTCGAGATTCTCGGAGTGATCGCCGCCATGGGAACTCTGATTGTAATTCTCCACGCGTTCCGAAGCTGGGCAAAGACGGGCAAGTGGATATGGGCGAAATTGTTTGATGTCGCGCTCGCTCTTGCATGCATTAGCTTTACCTGGTTCATCTGGCACTGGAACCTCATCAATTTCAA
>QHYZ01000262.1 GCA_003225295.1 Acidobacteriota bacterium
ACCAGGGGGTGTCCCGCACTGCCGAACACTGAGCTGAAGGCGAGGAACGCGCGGTTAAAGCGATTTTGATTTTCCGCCGGACCCAAAGTCGGGAGTTCCGCCTGTGCTCCGATTACATGTTCAATCTGCGGAATGATGTCAACGATGACCTTGCCATTGCCTCCAAGCGCACGCAGGATCCGGTTGCGGCAGTCGGTCAAGCGGTCTTCGCTCTCGGTTAGCAGCTGCTGTACAAGACTCTGGAAGGCTTGAATGAGTGACGAGTAAGGAACGTTGCCTCGCAATTGGTCGTACTTGCCGGAAATGAAGTATCCGTGGTCGCGGATCAGTGGCGATTGCAGTTCGCTTATCAGCGAGGTCTTACCGATCCCGGAGTACCCATGTACGAGAACCAGCGCTCGCTCGGTGGTTCCACCGCGAACTTCCTCATAGGTAGCCAGGAGCTTCGCGATCTCGGCGTCGCGACCGTAGAGACGCGAGCTGATCTGCAGCCGGGTGGATAAGTCGCCCGATCCGAGTCGGAAAGGAGCGATCGTTCCCGTCTGCCGATATTCGCGGCGGCAGTGGTCGAGGTCTCGAGAAATTCCTGTGGCACTGCGGTAGCGCTCCTCAGGATCCTTCGCGAGTAGCTTGAGCACCAAGCTCGACAACGCCTCCGGTATTGCCGCATTCAACGCCCCCGGCGAGAGGGCCTGGGTGGCCACTTGGGCGTGCACGAGCTCGATGGGGTTGTCGCTTGAGAAGGGCAGCGCACCGGTAAGCAGACGATAGAGGACAACGCCGAGGGAGTAGAAGTCCGTTCGGTAGTCCGGTCGGCGATTTGTACGGCCCGTTTGCTCAGGAGAGCCGTACGCGAGCGTGCTGTCTGGGTGACGGCGTGCGGCACAAGGAGAAACCGCTGGGCACGTCGCCCGCGCAAAGTGCAACAACCAAGCGTCGGAGCGGCTTTCCTCCACCCAGATGCTATGCGGTCCCAGATCGTTGTGAACGGCTCCGCGTTCGTCCAGTTCCGCGAGAATCTGTGCTACCGCGGCTGCGATTTGCAGAGACGCCGCGATCGGAAGCTCTCGCGTGGGAAGCGCCGCTAGCAGGGGATACCCCCCTGGATCCTGCAAAACGAGGACTGGGCGGTGGTGCTGATCCAGCAGGTCGACGGCGTGTAGGACTCTGGCCCCGGTCAACGTCCGTAAAATCTCAAATTCGCGTCCGAGGGCAGTGCGTCCGAAGTCATTGCCTGGATCACAGGTCTTGAGCAAGACGGCCGCGCCGTCGCGCTCCCGCAGCGCGCGAAACAGACGGCAGGGCTCTGCGCCGCCTATTTCGTTGCGAATCTCGAAGCCGGATATCATCGGCAGGATCTCCGAGAGTCAACGCGATTTGTTCGCTCTTAGGGGCTTGTGCTGGGACGCGTGCTTGTATCTGTTAGGTAATCGATCTTCGAGATTCCGCGCTTTTTCATCCGAAACCGAACGGTACTCGGATTCATGTCGAGAAGCTGGGCGGCGCCGTTCGGGCCCTCGACGACGCCTCGTGTCTTTTTCAGCATCGCGATGATGTGTTCGCGCTCTGTCGCTTCAAGGCTTTGCGCTGCAGGTTGCCCAATAGGCGCCGATACACGCGGTTGTGGGAGGCTCGCGCCACCGCTGCCGTTTGTCCCCGCCACCGAAGCGGGGGGGGCCCAGTCCCACTCGACCGACAGCTCCGATCCGCTACTCAGCACAGCGGCACGCTCAATCGTGTTTTGCAAGTCGCGGATGTTGCCCGGCCAAGTGTAGTTATTGAGCTTGCTCAGGGTAGCGGGAGAAATTCTTTCAATTGGCTTGCCGAGCTTGCGGGCCATGCGGTGCATGAAATGAATGGCGAGCGACTCAATGTCCTCCGGTCGATCACGTAATGACGGAAGATCGACCGGAAAGACATTCAGTCGATAGTACAGGTCGGAGCGAAATCGGCCGGCATGAACGTCCGCCAGCAACTCGCGATTGGTCGCGGCGATCACTCGCACGTCGACTTTGACGGTTTTTGAACTACCGACCGGTTCAAATTCCTGCTCCTGGAGCACGCGTAGAAGTTTGGCTTGGGTCTCGAGGGGCAACTCACTGACTTCATCGAGGAAAAGTGTGCCTCCATCGGCGAGCTCAAATCGCCCCATTCGCCTCTCGGTCGCGCCGGTGAATGCACCTCTGACATGGCCAAAGAGTTCACTTTCAACCAATCCCGCGGAGATCGCACTGCAATTGAGCTTAATCATGGGCCTGTCACGCCGCGTGCTCTGCGCGTGCAACGCACGCGCAAATAGCTCCTTGCCAGTGCCCGTTTCGCCGTGAATCAGAACAGTTGAATCGGTGGGCGCAACAGCCGCGACCTTGCGCAAGGCGGCCTGCAAGGCTGGTGACGATCCAATGATCTCTCCCAGATTCGCGGCCTCGGAGATTTCCTGTTTGAGATAGCGGTTTTCCTGTTGCAATCGACTTTTCAGCGCCTCAACTTCCTCGAGCGCCGATTTGAGCTCAGCGGTGCGCGCCGCTACGCGCGCTTCCAAGTCACGGTTCAGGTGAGCGAGCTTGCACTCGAGCTCACGCCGCGTGAGATGCACTCGCACGCGGGCCAATACTTCTTCATATTGGAACGGCTTCGTGACGTAGTCATCGGCACCGGCCGCGAAGGCGCGTACCTTATCCTGAGCGTCGGACAGAGCGGTCATGAAGATTACTGGAATCTTTTGCAGGTTTGGCAGCTGCCGCAGTCGCCGACAGGTCTCAAAGCCGTCGATGCCCGGCATCATGACATCGAGCAGCACTAAATCAGGCGGCGAGTAGTGTAGTTGCTCCAAGGCACTCTCGCCGTCGGGCGCGACTCGCACTCGGTAGCCCGCCTTCGATAGGGTATCGAGGAGAAATCCGATATTGGCGGCGGTGTCGTCTACAACCAAGATCGAGCGTTGCGCGGCGCCACTACTCATGAATTCTTCTCGCGGGCCAGGTCCAGAACCCGGCGGATGCCCTTAAAATCGAAGCGGCGTGCTCGTCCACCACGATACCGGCGGTTGGCGGGCCGGCGTCAAGCGCGTTCGGGGCGTGAATCTCGACCATATGCCAAGTAAGCTTCAGTAGTCTTCCGACAGAAGCGAGTAGCTCTTCGGCGCGCAACGGCTTGGCGACAAAGTCATCGCAGCCGGCTGCCAGCGCCTCTTCACGGGTGTAAGTAGATGCACTGGCCGAAATCGCAATAATCGGCGTCGATTGGGATCTATCGCCAGTCCGCACTCGGCGGGCGAGATCTAGCCCGCTGAGTCCCGGCATCGCCAAGTCCGTGACTATGAGGTCGGGCGTATTCCGGGCGTGAAGACTGAGCAACGCATCTTCGACGTTGGTGGATTCCTGCAACTCAAAGCCGACGTCTCCCAGTATCCGTACGAGGAGGTGGCGATTCGCTCCATCGTCATCCACCACCAAAATGCGTCGTCGTGGCCCCGAGTAACTGGCGACTCTGCGCTGCACGCGGTAGCGCGGGTCATCGTGCTCCTCCGCCTCAAACGGCAGCGTCACAGTAAAAATGCTGCCCATGCCGACTTCACTGGATACGAAGATCCGCCCACCCATCGCCCGTACCAACCGATCGGTAATCGAAAGACCAAGCCCCGTGCCTTCGACTCGCGTTGACCCGTCGATGCGCTCAAACGGTTCGAAGATTCGTTCCAGATCCGGCGCGGAAATGCCTCGGCCGGTGTCTCGAATCTCGAAGCGCAGTTCGCACCTTGCGCCCGATGCACATGTGCTTCGGACCCGGAATTCGACCCCGCCCGACTTGGTGAATTTAACGGCGTTGCCGAGAAGATTAAGCAGTATCTGACGCACGGCGCGTTCGTCTCCCCGTACTTGCGACGGGAGCTCGGGTGCCACGTGGAAAGTGAACGCAATGCCCGCCTGGCCTGCGCGGACTGCAACTAGATCCACCACCTGCTTGAGTAACTGCGGCAGATCGATTGAACCGGTCTGAAGATCGAGGCGTCCCGCTTCAATCTTGGCGAGATCGAGGAGGTCGTTGATCAGTGTGAGCAGGTGCTCGCCGGAATGCTCAATGACGGCCACGCTATGCTGTTGATCTTGGGTCAACGCGTCGTCTCGTTTGAGTAACTGCGCATAGCCGAGGATGCCATTTAACGGAGTGCGAAGCTCGTGGCTCATGTGCGCCAGGAAGTGACTCTTCGCCTGATTAGCCGCCTCGGCGGCTATGGTGGCTTTCTCGAGCTGTTTTTCCGTCTCCAGACGCATTGCGACCTCACGACGTAAGGCGGCGTTCGCGCGCTGGAGCTGGGCGTTGGCATCCTCAAGACTCTTTTCGTGGCCGCGCCTCTTCAATTCAGCTGCGGCCCGGTTCGCGAACAGCCTCAGTAGGCCAAATTCGGTGTCTCCCCAGTCGCGTTCCCGCTGATCCTGAACCGCGATATGTCCGATCACCGTCGTATCCTCGTCCATTATCGGGATGGCGAGGTAACTTTGAGTGCCCAGCTTTTCGAGGATAGGTTTCGCACCCGGAAACAATTCGGCAACACGGCGCGGAAAGGCGGCGATTTGACCGTCAAGAATGCTTTCGCAGGGCGTCGCCGACAAATTGAAGCGATGCGGCTCGCCGAACGAGTGGCCCAGCCATATTGCCAGCACATCGGCCTCGTAACGGGCCATATCGATCTGCGACACGAAAACGATGTGCGCGCTCAGTGCCTCGGCCAGAGAGCGCACCAACTCCTTAAAGAATTCGGTGCCCGTTTTGGAGGTGATCCCAGAGTTGATGACGCGTACCAACTCGGCGACGTGCTCTGAGCGGGCGCTAGTGGATGCCAGCTGGGCCTCGGCCTGAAGCCGCTGGGTAATTTCTTGCCGCAACTGCGCGTTAGCCTTCTGCAGGGCCAGATTCATTGCCTCCAGTCGCTTTTGATGCTCGCGCCTCCCGAGCTCGGCGCCGGCCCGCATGGAGAAGATACGCAAAACATCAAAGTCGGCCTCATTCCAGTCGCGTTCGCGCGAGTCGAGCACGGCGAGGTGCCCTCGTACCTTACCGTGTTCGTCGCAGAGCGGGATCGCGAGGAAGCTTTGTGCGCCAAGACTCGCAAACCACTCGCGATCCTGCGGAAACATCTGCTGAATGTTGCGCGGAAAGGCGACTATCTGGTTGTCGAGCACGCACTCGCAAGGCGTGCCCGACAAGGCATATTCGAAAACTTCGCCGAGCTCGCCATTGTGCCAATAGGCAAGCACCTGAGCCCTATACGTCTCCGCGTTGATCTCGGATGCAAAGGCACACGTCGCATCGAGGGCCTTAGCCAATGATCCAACCAGATGCTCAAAGAACGCAGTGCCGGTCTTTGCTGCGACGCCCTCGTCCAGGGCACGCAAGAGCTTTAGGGCTTCAAGTTCTGCCATAACCGCTCGACAGCCGTGATTCGATCAGAGTACACCCACCGCGGTCGCCACGGCAGGGGCAAACGGCCGGCACCGCGCGGCCAAGCGCGATTCAAACCAGCTGTCGAGGGCGATTTTCCCGGGCCCGAAGACGGCGAGCATTAGCAGCATGAAACCCCAGAGAATATGCTGACCGAGAGCTGCTTCTGAGCCCTCGGCCAGGAGAACCTGGCGGTAGGAAATGACGGCCATGGCATTGACGAAGAAGGCCCCCAAGGCGCCGATACGACTGAACAAACCGATAAAGAGTAGCGCCGGGAAGAAAAGCTCCCCGCCCGCTCCCGTCACGGCGGCGAGCTGCGGTGGCAGCAGCGGCACGTGATATTCGGTGCGGAACAAATCCAGTGTGGTACTCCAGGAACTCACCTTGAGCCAGCCGGACTTCCAGAACTGCCAACCGACATAGAAGCGCGTAGCGAACAGGACGAGAGAGCGAAAATTATCGAGCAGGCGCCCGAGTGCGGCGTGCGCACCGGCAAGCTTCAAGAGGGACGACATGAGAGACTTCCTTAAAGAGTGCTTTGGTAGAAGGTCAGTTGAGAGAGAACGCCAAATTCAATGCAGCGGCGCAGTGCGGCGCTGAGATCGAACTGTGGATTTGAGGCCAGGCTTACTTCCAGTGCTTCATCCAAGGATTTCCCGGCAGTGAACGCCGCGAGCAGACGATGGTCATCCTCGGGAATACGGCGGAAAAAGATGCCTGAGGGATTTCGGAGCAGCAGCAGGAAATCTGGCCCGCTGTCGAGGTTGATGGTTTCATCGCCCGTCACTTCCGGCTGATTGACCTCCCAAATTCTCAGGACGGGAAATGCTGAATGCACCAACCGGCAGGCGGGCCGCAACGTAAATCGCAGCGTTCCATAGGATTGTGCGGGAATGTCGCGCAACGTGAGTGGGTCAAGGGGGTCGAGCTCCGCCGCGACCAGACACTCTTGGTAAGCCCATTCGAGCGCTGCCACGTCCGCCAGATACAGGTAGCCTGTATCTGCGAATTGCGACCGCAGGAACGACGCAAAGGGCGTTCCCACGTGGTGGAGATCTCCGGACCTGGAGGGGTAGCAGGCAAGGAAGGCGAGGGCGAGTTGTCGAAAGTAATCATTTCCGACGAGGCGGCGGATCACGGGATACTCAAGCGCGAGGGTCTTCTGGAATCCCGCATGCAGGTTGTTGCGATAAATCTGCAGACGCGCGGCCGGATCGATACTGTCGGCGCGGATCCACGGAATGATAGATCCGGGCTCATCCTCGAACAGATGCGCCGCGAAAGAGCTTTGGATGTTACGCAGCGACAGCACGGAAGGGCTCCGAGATCCAGTCGGCTTTTGCGGCTTCTGCTTGAAGTGTTTCCAGAGAGGGGATATCCGCGTCCCACTCGATGAGGGTCGGCACCGGTCCGAATCGCTTCACGGCCGCGCGGTACAGGGCCCAGACGTCATCGGACACGTGAGTGTTGTGGGTATCGATGCGGATCTCGCGCTCCCGAATATGGGCCACCGTATGGCCCGCCAAGTGAAATTCCTTGACGACAGTCCGCGGAATTCCGTGCAGATAAATCTGTGGGTCAAACCCATGATTCATGGCGTTGACATAGATGTTGTTGACGTCCAGCAGTACTCCGCACCCGGATTCCCGCGCGAGGGCAGTGAGAAATTCCCATTCGGGCACTTCCGCGCACTTGAATCGCAAGTAGCTCGAGATGTTTTCGACCAGTATCTGACGTCCGAGTCCGTCCTGAACTTCGCGCACTCGCGCAACCATGTGTTGCAGGGCTTCTTCCGTGTAGGGCAGGGGCAGTAAATCGTTCACGTAGCGTC
>QHYZ01000263.1 GCA_003225295.1 Acidobacteriota bacterium
ATTGAAGATATCGGCCGCATGGCCGTGATGGCGGATCCGCAAAGCGCTGCGTTCGCGATCTTCGAGGCAGCGCAGCGGTGAAGGCATCTCCCGTCCGGCCAAATTCCGGTGCGCACCTCAGAAAAATTCCCGTCGCCAATATAGGTCCTGCAAAACGCGGAAGTGCTTATATCATCGCATACTTGTAAGTGGGGAGAATCCGGCGAATCGCTGCGATCCAAGTCCCGTTGGGGGAAGCGAGGTTCGTCGAAGGTCGCTGCGCTCATCTCCTCGAAGGCCGTTTATGGACCGCGAGGCCAAGTATCTGGCTACACGGCCAATTGAAACCACTTCGGAACGCAATGACTTCCCGCAAGCGGACTCACGGCCCTCACGCGGTTCACCGTTACAGTAACAAGAGGCTTGAAAGAGATGCTCGGCTGGCGTAAACGTGAGGGGGCTCTCTGAGCCATGGATTCCGGGAGTAATTAGCATGGGTAGGCTCTGGCAAAATCTGCGTTATACCATTCGTGTCCTGGCCAAGAATCCTGGCTTCACAACCGTCGCGATTCTTTCACTCGCGCTCGGCATTGGTGCAAACACCGCCATCTTCACTCTGATCAACGCCTTGCTCCTCCGCGATCTCCCCGTTCGCCAACCGGAGCGCCTCATCCAGCTTGTTGCGGTCCGCCCGGATGCCAAAGTCCCCTTCTCCTATCCCATGTTCCGCGAAGTCGGGCGCGGCCAGCGCGTTTTCACTGGATTGATCGGCTGGGGCACAGGCGGCATGCAGAATGTCGAAGTGAATGGAGTTCTTTCCCAGAACTACGTGGCTGCCGTCACGGGCAATGGATACTCCGAACTCGGCGTAACTCCTCTCCTTGGACGATTGCTCATTCCCGAAGATTCAAATCCGAGCAGCGGCACAACATCCCAAGTGACTGTGCTCGGCTATGAGTTCTGGCGAAACCGCTTTGGTGGAGCGCCGGACGTCGTCGGCAAGCAAATCCGCATCGAAGGCCATCCATTCACCATTATTGGTGTCACCCGAAGGTCCTTTACGGGAATGACTGTCGGGGAACCGCCGGATATCACTATTCCCATCACTGCCTATCCTGCACTTATGGAGGGGAATGAATTCACTCTCGACAGTCGTTCCATCCTCTGGCTGTCGGTCATCGGCCGCCTTAAGGACGGCATCACGATTGAGCAGGCGCGCGCCCAGCTCCAATCCTTCTGGCTGGACGTCCTCCTTGCCACTGCTTCCACGGAGACGCCCGGAGCTCGGCGCGAAAGGTTTCTCTCGATGGGCTTGGAGGTTACGTCGGCGGCAAAAGGCTTCAGGAGCGACTTGCGCACGCAGTTTACTCGCCCGCTCTACGTTCTCGCGGGTATCGTCGGACTAATCCTGCTTGTGGCTTGCGTTAACCTTGCCAACCTCATGCTCGCTCGCGCCGCTGCGCGAAGCCATGAAATGAGTGTGCGCGTGGCGATCGGCGCAAGCCGTTGGTCAGTAGCCCGCCAAGTTCTGGCAGAATGTCTCGCGCTGTCCGTTGCCGGAGCGTTGCTCGGACTTGTGTTCGCCTTCTCGGGAAGCCGCCTTCTGGTACTCCTGATGACCCAGGGTAGTCTGTTCCCGGTAGCGCTTGATGTGAGTCCCGATCTGCGCGTGCTTTCGCTTACGATGTTCGTGGCAGTCCTGACTGCCATCTCTTTCGGTATTGCGCCCGCATGGCGCTGTTCGCGTGAGGATCCTGCTTCTGTTTTGCAGCAAAATGCCCGCAGCGTGGGCGGCGGAACCGGTAAGCTGAGCAAAGCGCTCATCGTCACACAAGTTGCGCTCTCGCTGGTCCTGCTACTCGGCGCGGGACTTTTGGAGAGAAGCTTTGAGAAATTGTATTCCATCGATCTCGGTTTCCAGAAGGAGAGCGTGCTCGAAATCGCCCTATATCCCAAGCCCGGCGGCTACCAGAACCTGAACCTCAACAGCTATCACAAGCAACTCGTAGCGCGCATCTCTAGCCTGCCCGGAGTCAGTTCTGTTAGCTTTGGGGACGCAACAATCCCCAACCCGCAAGGTTGGCACGACACGGTTTCTCAGATGACCGCCGATTCGAGCACTGGCATCCGTCTAATGGCAAATGCCGCGCTGGTCTCGCCAGGTTTTTTCCGAACACTCGGAATTCCGCTGCTTCGGGGCCGCGACTTCAATGAAACCGATGATGAGAAGCATGCGCGTATCGCCATCGTGAACAGCAATCTCGCAGAACGCCTCTTCCCGAACATCGATGCCATCGGAAAGACCATTCGCTTTGGCTTCATGCCCGACTATGAAAACATCGAAATCGTGGGCATTGCCCGCAATGCTCGAATCTTCGATATCCGAGATGCGACGACACCAGTTATTTTTCTTTCTTCTTTTCAATATCCACATGAGTGGGGCGGTCTTATCGTGCGCACCAAGGAAGCTCCCGAAACGCTCGCAAAAACCGTGGGCCATGAGGTCGAGTCGCTCGGCCACGAATATGTGCGCCGGACAAGAACGGTTGCGCAAACGATCAGCACGGAGCTTGTCGAAGAGCGCGTCACCGCCATCCTTTCCGGTTTCTTCGCAGCTCTTGCGATCCTCCTCGCATCCATCGGCCTCTATGGATTGATGTCCTATGCTGTAACCCGCCGCACTCGCGAAATCGGCATTCGCGTCGCCGTAGGAGCGCAGCGGGAAGGTGTTCTTTGGCTGGTCCTTCGAGAAACGCTAACGCTCGCTCTACTGGGCATAGCCATCGGCATTCCCTCCGCCCTCGCCGCCACCCGCTTAATCGCCAGCATGCTTTTCGGCCTGACATCAAGCGACGTCCCAACAATCGTCGCGGTCTCCGCGCTGCTTCTCGTTGTCGCCCTCTTCGCCGGCTATCTCCCCGCCCGCCGCGCCTCCGCCATCGACCCCATCGTCGCCCTCCGCACCGAATGAGCGGGCGATTAAGCGGTGTCGTGCCATTGCGCCGCCAGAAGACTAGCCTGCTAGTATCCTTCATGGGTGTCACTGGCTAATATCGAAGCGTCGATACTGGAAAGGAATGACGCGACTTGCGCTCGCACTCGTCTGGACCCCGGAATAAGATGGATGCGCTGGATACGAGATGGCTGCCCGCAAGATCATTCATGTGGACATGGACGCGTTTTATGCGTCCGTGGAGCAGCGCGACAATCCGCAACTGCACGGCAAACCCGTCGTCGTCGCATGGCGCGGGAATCGCTCGGTAGTGTGCGCTGCTTCGTATGAGGCGCGAAAGTTCGGCGTGCGTTCCGCCATGCCCGCTGTTCGAGCCGAACGTCTATGCCCTAGCGCAATCTTTCTGCCCCCGGACTTCCCGCGCTATCGAGCGGTCTCTCGCCAGGTGCGCGAAATCTTCAAGCGCTATACCGACA
Organism: Acidobacteriota bacterium; assembly: GCA_003225295.1. Lineage (GTDB taxonomy): Bacteria > Acidobacteriota > Terriglobia > Acidiferrales > UBA7541 > Acidiferrum. The sequence goes on from QHYZ01000263.1 coordinate 3,409, forward strand.
TGATTGAGCCGTTGTCACTCGACGAAGCCTATCTCGACGTTTCGGAGAACAAGACTGGTCTGCCGACCGCGACACAAGTGGCGCGCACGATTCGCGAACAAATCCGCTCAGAACTGAGCTTGACCGCATCGGCAGGAGTAGCGCCGAACAAATTCCTCGCGAAGGTTGCTTCGGACTGGAAAAAACCGGACGGACTCTTTGTCATACAACCGGAAGAAGTAGATTCATTTTTGCTGCCCCTACCCGTGGGTCGTCTACCTGGAGTAGGCAAAGTCACAGAAGAGAAGCTGAAGCACCTTGAGATACAAACGGTTGCTGATCTGCGGCGAATGGATTTGCCAACACTCGAAGGCCGCTTCGGTCGTTATGGCGTGCGTCTCTACGAATTGGCCAGGGGAATCGACAAGAGCGAAGTAGTCCCTGACAGGCCAACTCAATCCATATCGGCGGAGGATACCTTTGAACAGGATGTCTTGCTGACCGAGATGGAGCCGATGATCCGAAAACTTGCGGAGCACACATGGGCCGCATCGCGGAAGGAATCGCGAATAGCACGCACCGTCGTGCTGAAACTGAAGACCACCGAATTCAAGATTCTCACTCGCAGCCACACGCCAGGCTCTCCGCCTTCTTCTTGCGAGGAGCTGACAAATGTTGCCCTATCACTGTTAAAACGTGTCGGCCTCAGCCCGCACCAGCGGTTTCGCCTGGTTGGCGTCGGACTGAGCAACTTTTGCGACCCTGAGAATGCGTCCGCGCAGCCGACTCTTTTCACCTAACCACAAACCGTTGTGGGTCAGGTGCCTAGTGGACGCGAGCGAGCCAGACTTGATGGTTGCCATTGGACTGAAGGCTTCCTGGCCAGTTAGCAGCGGTCGAGATGAAGACCACGTAACGGCCGTCCGGCGTGATAGCAGGGGAATCGGAAAACTG
>QHYZ01000264.1 GCA_003225295.1 Acidobacteriota bacterium
GAGCGTTCTTCTGCTTGGCTACTGTTGCGGTATTCAGATGTTGGAGTGGACAGAGTGGTGTGGCTCGCCAAAATTTCATCGCAGGCGATGAGCCTTAAGAATCAGCAACATCCAGTTCGAAGCTGGTAGGCGGCAGGTTAAGCAAATCAAGGTACGCAACATTGTTACATGCCCTGTGGCTGGCGAAATAACAATTCGCCAGTCACAGGTTTCGGGACATTCGGGACACTTGTCACCATAGGAGTGTCTGCAAGATCGAAGCCGTATTCGAAGACGACCACATCACAGTCGAGTTGCTTAACTTTAATTCGAAAAATATGACGACGACCATGAAGCACCAATCGAACCGGAAAGCAGCCGTTAAAATCCTTCCAGTTCCTATCGTTGGCCACCTGGTCCGGCGTCAATATCGGCTCGAACGAAGGAATCGCAAGCGTCGGAACCTCGCTAGGTGTGACTTCGGATCACCCCAAGTCCAATCGTCTTACGCTCCCGCTCGAAATACTCTGATCGCGCCTTCTCTGTGAGTTCCTTCGTTTTGAGAGGCTTCGAGAGTGGCATGAACAAAGACGTTGCAGCTGAGCATACAGGCAACGCGGCTGATGCCGGTTTGATAAGATTTCTAGTTGTGTCTTCCGAAAATGCCGTTCGGCGTTTTTCGACCCAGTGTAACCTTGTCACATTCTGATTGCCTCGTTAGCACCTCTCCGTCTCGTCTTCTTGAATGTCGCTGATTTCAAACGCATTCGCGCCGGATAGCATTTTGGTGAAGGACACCCAGTCCCAGAACTCCTGATTCGCGAGCCTGGCCTGTGCCATTAAGCTTAAACAAATTGTGCCTTGACACGGGCTGCGCATGGGGCCATAAACACAGCGGCCCCTTCCCGTCGTTGCCTTCACAAAGAACCGTGTTGTCATATTTTCGACAGGAGTCTCTCATGACTATCCGAATCCCACCTTTGCACCGATTGCTGGCAGTACTGCTCCTTCTTAGTTTGGGTTACACCCTGTCTCCAACCCCGGCCCATGCCGCGCCAAATACACCGAAAATCGCATGGAGTCCATGTTACCGGGACACTGGCTTCCCATTTGAGTGCGGCACCGTGCAGGTTCCATTGGATTACTCCAGCACCGGTGTTGCCGCGATATCAATTTCCGTAGTGCGCTTTCCGGCCACCGACTCTGCTCAGCGAATAGGTTCCCTATTCCTCAACCCTGGCGGGCCCGGCGGATCGGGAGTCGATTATGCGTTAGGCGCTGGGCCAATTCTGTATACGCCCGAAGTGCGCGCCCACTTCGACATGGTAGGCTTTGACCCCCGAGGAATTGCCCGTAGCACTGCACTACGCTGCTTTGGTAATCCGAAGCAGTGGACGCCTTATTTCACGCAGTTTGCTTTCCCACTGACGCCTGAAGAAGAGGCCGTGTGGCAAGCAGCTGATCTCTATTTGGACGCAGCCTGCGAGCAACGCGGCTTTAAGATTATCGACCATATGACTACCGCCGATGCGGCGCGCGACCTCGATATGCTCCGCCAAGCGGTAGGCGACGGTGGTCTGACCTACGCAGGTGTTTCCTATGGCACCTATCTGGGTGTGACCTATGTCAATTTGTTCCCCGACAAGGTACGCGCGGTAGTGGTTGACGGCGTGCTCGACCCGATAGCCTGGTCGACTGGCGAACCTGGTGAGGCCGCGACCATTCCCTTCGCTACCCGCCTGCACTCGGATCAGGGTTCTTTGCTAACGTTAAATCAGTTCTTTTTCCTTTGCGACGCGTACGCTGACAACTGCCCCTTCTCTGGCAACGCAGCGGATCGATTTGCCAAGCTGGCCGCACGGTTGCGCGCTGAGCCGTTTGTTACCACCCTTCCTGACGGGACAACGTTTACTTTCACCTATCAGGATTTGATCAGCAACGCACTTGGGGCCATGTATAGCTCGTTTTCCTGGCCTTCTTTTGCCCAGTTCCTTGCTGCGATCGATTCATTGGTATCGCCGACCGTCGCCGGTGCAAGTCTGGAGTTTTTCTGGGAGGATGCGGGTTTCATTACAAAGCGAGGGCCTTGTCAGATACCTTCTCGATGCGACCCGCAGTATTACAACGCTATTGAGGGATTCCCTGGGGTAGCCTGTTCGGACTCGGATAACCCCAACAATTATCCTGCCTGGGCGGCTGCCGCAACAGCAGCCGAAGCCCAGTATGGGTATTTCGGCCCCATCTGGACTTGGATTTCCAGCATCTGCGCGGCTTGGCCGGGATTGAAAATCGACCGCTATATCGGGCCGTTTACGCACTCTACGGCGAACTCGGTTCTGGTCATTGGTAATTTCTACGATCCCGCTACCCGCTATCAAGGTGCACAAAAGGTCGCCGGCTTGCTACCCGACTCGCGTCTGCTTTCTGTGAACGGTTGGGGTCACACCAGCCTGTTCCTCTCGCATTGTGTCGACCAAGCTATTTCGAATTATCTGATCAGCGGCAACCTTCCCGCTGAAGGCACCGTATGTAACCAAGACTTGGTGCCGTTTAGGGACTTCTCCCTGTCCGCTGGCCCAACCTCTTTAGGGGCAGCGGCAGGCCGCGCCGTGGTCATTCCCACACTGGTGCCTGACACAGTGAAGAGGGGTATCCACGGTCACAACTGAGGGCCGCTCGATGTACAAGTGACGCGACTGGAGGATTAACGCTAGTGCTTAATCGGACGCGCGTTGCCACGAAGAACCGAATTCAGACGCGGGGCTCTTCGCGCGTTCGATTAAGCCGTTTGAACGTGGCCGCCCGTGGTTGCGGCAGACGCGGGCTCTATGCAAATTCAATGTTGGGATGGAGCCGAGTTGTGGTTTGCGGGGGCAGAGTAGCAGCCGGGACACCATGGTCTCGGTGGACTGAGCAGCCGTTTGCGGTGGCAAGTTGTGCGAAGAAGGTTGCTGAAGGAGCTGAAAGAAAGAAGCTATCCGGCGGGAAGGCGCAGGAGTGCAGACCGTGCCGAGGCGCGCGAAGAATTCGAATTGGAGAGAGTGATTTCATGCTGCAGTCGTGAGCACCGGCGGAGAACGGAGTTGGATTTCGGCAGCCGTAAGCCGCTCGACGACCTTCATCGGACCACCGCACTTGGGACAGCGCCAAAGACCAAACGTGTCTTCAGTGGAGGCAACGTGTTGTTCAGCTTGCGGCTCTGGGGCGGAGCCGAGATGGTGAAAGCAAAGCGGTAGGAGAGTGGCACGCCGGCGGTTGGCCAGAAACCCGAAGTGGCGGATGCGCACGAAGCCTTGCGGCAGGATATGTAGTAGGAAGCGGCGCAGGAACTTGTCGAGCGGTAGGGTCATGGGTTTCTGTTCGTTGTTGTGGGCCGAATCGCGCCACAGAAAGGTGACTTGGCCATCGGCAAACGAGAGCAGACGATGATTGGAGATAGCTACGCGATGAGTGTAGCGGCCCAGATATTGGAGTACATATTCGGGGCCACCGAAGGGACGTTTCAAGTAGACCACCCATTGTTTTCGAAACAGAGGTCGTAGCCAGGCGGCGAAAGTCTTTGGCTGAGCGAGGAGTTTAAGATCTCCCTCGAAACGGAGTTGACCGTCATGGAAAGCTTGCTCGAGAGCGTTGACGAACTTGCCGCGAAAGACTTTCCGCAGCACGGGTTTGGGAAGAAAGTAGCGTCCTTGTGAACGAATCCAGTGGGTGTGATCGGGTGAAAGACCGCCGGCAGGAACGACACAATGGACGTGCGGGTGAAGTTCGAGTTTCTGCGACCAGGTGTGCAGAACGCTGAAGAAGCCGATTTCTGCACCGAGGTGCTTGGGATCGCGCGCAACTTCGAGAAGGGTTTCGGCACTGGTGCGAAACAGGAGATCGTAGAGGACCTTCTTGTTCTGCAACACCAACGGGGCTAGATGACGGGGAAGCGTGAAGACCACATGAATGTAGCGCGTCGGGAGTAGTTCCTCCCGACGCGCTTCGATCCAGCGGTCACGGGCAGCCGTCTGACATTTTGGACAATGCCGATCGCGACAACTGTTATACGAGATGGTGGTCCGATGCCCGCAGCCAGTGCACTCGTCGATGTGACCGCCGAGAGCGGCGGTGCGACACCGCGCAATGGCCCGCAGGACTTTGACGTGCTTCCAGCGGATCCAGTGACGGCTTCTTTCGATGAATGCTTCTCCCGCCGCGCGGACGATATCGGCCACCTCGAGGAGTGGCCGGCTCATCTACTTCTTCTGCGGTGACCTGTCTTTGAGCTTCAGTGCGTCCAACGGACTGGCGGTCGCTTGCAGATGGCGCTGTGAAAGATGCAGGTAGATGGTGGTCTCTTTTAGGCTGCTATGGCCCATCAGGATCTGAATGGTGCGGAGATCAGCA
>QHYZ01000004.1 GCA_003225295.1 Acidobacteriota bacterium
GAGCGCAAGAAGCGCTCGCATCAAACTGCGGATGGTCTTCCCGTGCACAGCTTCGAGAGCTTGCTGCGGGAGTTGGCCAGCCGGGCCCGAGTGACTTACGCGCTCAAACCGCAGAAGGCGGAGGAGAAAACGAATTTAACGTTCCGGCAGGTGCCGGAGCCGACGCCGGTGCAGGCCCGAGCCTACGAATTGGTTCGGACGTTCCCAGTAACCGCCAGGTGAATTTTGCGCTATCTCTCCGGAAATCAGCAGAATAGTCTCTCAAACCTCGTGGAACTTCGGATTAGGGATTTCCAGGCGATCCCCGACGCAAGACCCATTTTCGTAGGCGGAGACGAACGGCTCTATCGGGGCGGGTTTCGCGCCTGGTTTTAGCCGCATTTAGGCGACCTTCTTGCCGGCGGCTTGTTCGAGGAGTTCGTGGATGTAGGTTTGGTAGGGCTTGTGCTGTTTGGCGGCGAGGCGGCGGAGGCGCGCGAGCACCCTCGGAGAGATCCGGATGGCGATCAGTTGTTTAGCGTTTCCAGTAGATGGGCGCCCCACACGGCGAGCACGGCGGAGCTGAGCATCTGTCGCTTCGGGAATATCCGTCAGGTCGAGCATGCTATCCGGCATATGCCACGCGTTCTTTGCGCGTTGCCTGGCGTGCGCTGATGATGCGAATCGTTTCTTTGTCATACTTCACTCGTCGGGTATAAACAACAAAGACGATCCGGCCGATAGGGGAGAAACCGATTCGTACGGATCTAAGCTCCGACTCCGAGTGTTCAATGTCATCGTAGTCCAGCCCATTGGGATCCGACAGTAGCCGCCTCCTCAAAAGAGACTCCGTGCTTCTTGAGGTTAGCGAGGGCTTTGCGCGCATCCCAAGAGAACACATTACTGTATAAACGCTAATTACGGCATTAGGTCAACTTGCACCTGTTCTGCAATTCCGAAGCTGAGGCGGAGGCACAACCGGAGGGTTGCCGGGTCATTTTCTCTACCGGCTGTGGTTGCACGTGGGGAAACAGGTCAATTCACTGGCGATAATGGTCTGGTTTGTTTGCGCGGGCTTGGCGGGTTGCAGCGCGCGCCGTCTTCGGAGAAATTGACTGCAAACACGGCCACAGCGGGATCTTCAGTTAACGGCGCCGGAGGTTCTTCAGATCACTGGCCGGACACAGCTGGTTTCAGCAATTCCCAGCGATTCCCTGCTCGCCATAAGTGCGCATTGGCGCTTGGAAAAAGAGAATTCCGTGGGTGAGCATAACGAAGGGGCGTATCTGCGTTAGTATGCATTTCGCATGAGCGCACCGACTTTTGTTGGCGGATTATTGGCGATCCAGAAGCGTTTGCAGTCAGGGGCCGTAGCAGGCAGCCAGTCCGCTGTATGCGAATCTTGCAAAACCCTTATTTGCAGGGTTTTAGCATGACCTGAAATTTACCACCGTTGAGTAAACTAACCAGCGCGATTGGTTAGAATCCTACACTGTCACGACCGAGCCACGGAATCAGATCCCTCACCGCACTTTCAATCACGTTAAATGGGAGCTCAAGTTCCTAGACCGGCGCGAAGTTCAGAACTACAAAACCAAGCGGACGGGTCGACCTCGCAAGTGTAGCGGGCAGAGGATATTTGCCGTAGAATGAAGGAAGGTTAGCGCCATGGCGAAGGCCACGATCACGATTCCGCTGGACCCGCAGACGGCGCGGGCGTACGACTCCGCCGCTCCAGAGCTTACGAATCGCTTTTAATCTAAGAGAACCTAAGGCACCAAACGTAATCCCAAGCATTGTCAAGAACTTACGTTTTGGTGGCTTTGGTGTGTTTAGGCTCATTTTTGGCGATTTGATGGAACTTTGATGGAACCTTGCCGAGCGGAGCGACTTGCACAACCAATACGGGATGTTCTGGGCTGGCGGTGATTAGGGTCTGGGGCGACCCTCGTGGCATGCTTCCGGTGCGGCGGGCTGGAACGGAGGTCACTGCAACCTCTGGAACGGCTTGTCTGTCGCACGCATCGAAGTCCTCCTGTTCCCAGCTGCCTCGGTCATGCGACCGCTTGACCCGACCCCTTCGCTCCAGCCCTATTACGAGCCTTCCTCGCTCCTACGAGTCGGTCCGCCCCAGTGCTCCGCATCGGTACGCTCGCCTCGCGGTTTTGGCCGCTTGGGCTTCTCCCTTAACATCAGAGCGACTGGTTCCTGCAGTTCCACGCGACAGCCTGCATCCGCTTCACGCCCCCTCTACGCCGGTCGCCGTCCGCTCAATCATCAGGCACCCAGCGGACTTGTCCCAGGTGAACCATACGCTCCTGGTTTCGACGACTCTTGAGTTTTTAACGAGGCGTCTTCGAAGGGTTCACTTTCGTTCGTCTCTCGAATGCTCACCTGCACGACTTGTACTCGCGCTTTTCCTCCAACGCTTCACCACCATGGCTCTTTACCACAGCGGCTTGGAGGCGGTTTGAGACCTGCTCCTGAAAGCCGATCCCGAGGGGCCTTCCCTCATCTCTCGCGCAGCTTAACGTATTCACACGGTTGATTAGTTCATACTGAACTCCTTCTCCGTGTGCTTCTGCGGCACACTATGGCGAAAAAACTCGTCATGCCCGCTGCCCCACGCACGAACCTCACTTCATCCGGTCAGGCCATGTGCTTAAATAACAAAAGGAGATTCGCGATGGCAGCACTTGACTGGTCGCAGTGTCCGGTAGTGGAAAGCGTGCCGGGCAGGCGCAGCGGCGCATGGGTTTTTCGAGGTACACGGATGCCCGTGGCGACGGTCTTCGAGAATCTCGAAGCGGGCGCCAGCTTCGAGGAAATCGTTGAGCAGTTCCATGTGACGCCGGAACAGATCCGGACTGTGCTCGAATTTGCAGCTCGCAGCCTGGATCCGCCACCCACCGGCTGTTCCCTCTTTAGCACTTTGTCCGACTGCCTGAAGGCCCGTTTTCCCCTACCCCGAAGACAACGAACAGAGGGAGCAGAACACCATGACGATTAATCTCACGCCGGAACAAGAGCGACGGATTCAGGCCGTCCTTAGTCGGGGTGCCTATGAGTCCGTCGAGGAAGTTGTGGAGGCTGCTTTGACAGCCGTTGAACAGCTCACCGTGCCGGGATTTGCCGGGACACAGCAAGAACTGGACACCTTGCTTGCGGAAGGTCTGGCGTCAAAGCAACCCGCGGAAGACGAGTTTTGGAGTTCGGTAGGCAAGCAAACGGACGCGATGCTTGCCGAGCACAAAACCGGCCCGCGTTCGTGAAGGTTCTGTATCGGCAATCTGCCAGCGATGATGTCGTGCGGCAGTTTCGCTATTATCTCGTTACGATAAATCTTCCGGAGGTCGCCGTTCGCCTCCGGGATGCCGTCCGGCGCACCGTTCACTCGTTACGCCTGCATCCTCTTGCAACGTGGCATCCTGCATTGAAACTCTCTCCTCTATAGCCGAATTCTAGCAGCACGTGTAGCACAAAACTCTCTAACCGTAGCACTACCGAACGGCCTCCCCAAGCTGGGCCGCAACTCTATCCGCATCGCCCCGCAAAACTCGGTACGCAAAATTCTTGTCTTTCTGCATGCTGATAAAATCATCCAGCCCATGAACACTCAAGCCCCGCGTGCGCGCTTTTAGATAACGCTGCACCTCATATTTCGGCCAACTCAGTTGGTCTATAAACTTGGAAAATGTACGTCCGCTGGCGAATGCAAATTTGATCCGTTCCTTCTCGCGGCGGTCGCGCTCCTCATCCGAGTCCCATTTCCCTTCAAGTCCCACGGCGATGTCCACATCACTGAGGAATGGTTCACCTCGAACGTAGCTTCCGTAAACGATAACTGTGGGAATTCGATACGCAAAATCCATTGCGTTGGCTTCCTCTACCCGCTTCAGCAGGGCCACGATGATTTGATCCGCTTTAGTACGGGGCATTTTAGTGGCGGCTGAGGCGTTTCTGAGTTCGATTCCTTTGTCGGTCAGCTTGTAATAATCCACCTCCCGATAGCGCGGTTTTTCCACGCCGGGCCTGTAGCTGTTAAGCAGTTCTCGGCCTCGGTGGTCAAACTCAATGTATCCGCCGTCAGCAAGCGTCTTTATCACTTCTTTCGCCTTGTGAGTTGAAACCTTACATCGTGCGGCCACAAAGAGGGTGTCCATCAGAGTCAGCCAGTGTGCCAACTGTTGAATCGGTGCAGTATTTCAACCTTCTGGCTCAACTACGATCAGTCGCGTAGTTGGCTTCATCGCCCGGCGAACGGATCCAAGGATCAATGCCGCCTCCGCGTCAGCCCAATCATGACCTACTTAACCTACTTACAGGGCTTGATGCAGTGATGTAAGTGGAGTATGATTCTGCATCATGCGCACGACAATTACGTTAGATGATGGTCTTCTGGAGCGGTTGAAGAAGCGCGCGGCGGAATCCGGCACGAGCGTCAGCGGGCTGATCGAACGTGCGGTGCGGCTGCTGTTGCAGGCCTCTGCGCCGCAGCGGCGAGACCGTTTCGATTTGGTGACGTTCGGCGAGGGAGGTCAGTTCACGACCTTGAATATCGATAAGACCGCTGCGCTGCTTGAAGCCGACGACGTCGAGCGTTTTGGGAGCCCGCGCTAGCCGATGCAACTGCCGGACGTCAATGTCCTAATCTACGCGCACCGGCAGGACGCGCCCGAGCACGATCGATACGCGGCGTGGCTTAGAGCCCTGGTCGAGGCGCCGGAACCGTTCGCGGTCGCGGAGATCGTGCTCGCCGGCTTCCTAAGAATCGTGACAAATCCCAAGATCTTTCGGCCGGCGACGCCGATGCAAACAGCCTTGGTATTTTGCCGCAGGCTCGTCGAGTGGCCACGAGCCGTCTTCGTCATGCCGAGTCGCACACACTGGGACCTGTTTGTGAAAATGTGCAACGCCATTGAGGGCCCTTTGGTCACCGATGCTTACGTGGCAGCCTTGGCCATCGAGCACGGCTGTGAATTGATCACCACGGATAGCGACTTCTCTCGGTTCCAGGGACTACGTTGGCGTCATCCATTAGGTGCGTAAACGCGGCAAGTTGGCCTGTTTTCGGACCAGCCAGGTGGGGCGGACCATTGGTTGGAGTGTCTTCGTTCTAGTAGCACCCTGTTCCGTCGGTCCGGCACGAGTATCGGCGGAAGACTTCGGTCGGTCGGCGCGCCGCATGGTGCTTTACCTCTGCAGCTATCTCTGGTAGTACGAATCTCGCATGAGCGCGGTGACTTTTGCAGGCGTGTCGCAGTCGATTTTGTAAGGAAGACTGTCTACCTCAGGCAAGCAAGGAAACCGGCGCAGTTGGTTAGAACTACACTGTCACGGCCAATTCCCTCCCCTATTCGACAGAACGCGCGGGAAATCGGCATATATACATATATATAAGGATGCTTTTCGCGAGTGCTGCTCATGCAAGGGGGTCGATTGAGCCGAAGCTTGGGAAGCGTCTGTTCTACCACTGAACTACGCCCGCTCGTTGTCTCTGATTGTACTCAAGAATTAATTTTCCGTACAGCGGCTTGAGTCACTCGAGAGCTAGGTCCCGGCGAGTCTGCGGGACTGCTTAGCGCGTCTGTCTTCTAGAAGCACCCTCAGAAGACAGCATTCGGTCCCCTGCCGGATAGCGGGGATTCAATTGGGAACCGAGAAACGGGCCTGTCATGCTGTCATGCTGAGACACCATCCATAAGTATTCATATCAAGGCGGCGGTTTGGAAGACCGCAGCAAGAGGGCTCCGCCGAGCATGAAGAGATCCGCGACTACGGGAATTCACAGAACCCAACCTGGTCAAGCTTCACAAATCGATGACGACATCGCGAATCGGTTGTGAGCAGCAAACGAGAACGTTGCCATCGGCCGGCTTGTCGAGTGGCTCCGGTCCGTAGACGACTGCTCCCGAAACCAAGCCGCTCTCACAGTTATGACAAACGCCGGTCCGGCACGACCAACGGACCGGGACGTCGCACGCCTCCGCTAGTTCAAGGATGCTTTGGTACCGCGATACATTCCAGTGTGCTGTGATGCCACTACGCGCGAACGATACCAGCGGACCGGTGTTGGAGTCTTCCTGGGGCATGTGCGGAGTTCGCATCACTGCGCCCACGACGCCAGGGGTCATGGACTCACTGCCATTGAAAATTTCGACGTGAATTTGCTCCGGAGTCACGCCGAAGGTCGCAAGCTCCTGTTTCATGTCTGCCATGAAACGAGTCGGCCCGCAGAGGTAGACATCCGCATCTCGTGGAAGTCCGACCTCAGCGAACGCCGATCGCGAGAGGTGACCGGTCGCGTCGAAGTCCTCACCGATCTTGTCGCTCGAACCGGGCCTGGTGTAGCAAACATAGCTGCGGCCACGCGTGAGCGCACGCATGAGACGGCGAACTTCGTCGGCGAACAGGTGGTGTCGGCGATCGCGGGCCGCGTGCATCCACAAGACTTGTCGTGTCGAGCGAGCCGCCGCCAGCGTGTGCAGCATCGCCAGAACTGGCGTAGCGCCGATTCCGGCACTGAGCAGCACCGAAGCCCGCTCTCCGGACTGCAGAATGAAGCTCCCCCGCGGCGAGCTGACGTCGAGAGTATCGCCCACCCGGACATGCTCTCGCAGGTAGGTTCCAGCCACAGAATTCGGCTCGATCTTCACGCTGATTCGATAGCGTTCCGTCGAGAGCGGGCCCGAGAGCGAGTAGCTGCGAAAACATGGCGGGCGGTCAGCGTTCGGCTGGAGACGCACGACGATGTACTGCCCTGCCAGAGCAGTTGGCAGTTGCTGATCGTCGGGGCTCCGCATCGTCAGGGAGAGAACGTCTGCGGATTCGGGATCGACCGCCATTACCTGCAATGGCCGAAATCCCGGTGCGACCGGGTGCGCCGCTGCCGCCGGCGTCAGCCCCGCGTTCCCACTGCCTGCGCCACTCGTTTGGTTGTGCAGCAAAGCCTCAAACGACCCGCGCCATCCGGGCGAAAGCGCTTCGATTCGCAGCGCGCGTTCCAGTCGATCGCGTGCATGATTTGGCAAATAGAGAAGCGCGTTGATCTCGGCAACAGTCATTCGCTCCTCCGTCTCTCCAACCTTCACGATTTCGTCGCCCGCCTCCACCTCGCCTTCACGCAGGACACGGAAGTAGAACCCGGGACGACTACTGGACGTCAGCAATGCCGGCATCCTGGGTTCGTCCATCCGAATGCCGACGCGATAGCAGGTCACGCGAGGTTGCGTGACCTCGAACAGTGCGCTGCCGATCTGATAACGGTCGCCGATGCACACGGCATCGTCGGGCAAGCCTTCGATCGTGAAGTTCTCGCCGAACTGTCCGTGGACGAAGTCGGTCCTCTTCAACCGCTCCTGCCAATAGCGATGCGATTCGATCTGGTACACGAAGACGGCTCGCTGCTCACCGCCGTGCCCGGCCAAGTCACCTTGACCGTCTCCGTCGAGATTCAGCCGGCCGACACGACGACGACCACGGACCGGATCCTTCCAGATCCCGGTATGCACAGTGCGCCCCTTCCACATGATGTCGCGCGGAAGTCCCACGTTCACCGATAGAAGTCGACCCATCTCGCTCGGAATTCCTCTCGCATGCACAAAACATTCGCAATCAGACCTGGCCGCCTGTAGATGGCCTCGCACTGCGAGTTGTCGCCCACGGACTGATTGTGGACCCGGAAAAGCGTATCAAGCTTCCACACTACATCACACCTTGCGGTAGCCCCGCTCCTGTAGCACCCAGCTGTTGCCATCCGGGTCGGAGAAATTGGCGAAGCTGGCATAGTCTCCGCGCGCAGGGTCGAGTCCGGGTGCGAAACCTCCGTCCCATGCCCCAATGGGCATCTTGTGCCGGATCTCACCGACCTCGACCCCACGTTCGAGCAGGCGGCTCCGCGCGGCGTCGAGGTCCGTGACGACGAGATAGACGTTGCGAAGCGAACCCACGGGCGCGTCGGTGAGTCCGTTACCGAACTGGATTGAGCAACTGGAGCCCGGCGGAGTGAGCTGAATGACGCGGAAGGCGTCGTTTGGCGAATAGTCTACGTCGAGCGTGAAGCCGAACTGATCGACATAGAACCGCAGCGCTCGCTCGACATCGCTCACCGGTAGCGTGATCACTTCGACTGAAAACGTTGGCGTTCTCAAGGTTACGTCTCCTCTGCGTCTGCCACCATGACGCTCCCCATCGTGGCTTCTGTCATGGAATCTCGCTATCGGCGCAGGTGTGCCTCGGCAACACTAAGTTCGCGATCTGGGCCGTGCGGAATTACCGTCTGACCCGGCTCAAGGTGGAGTTGCGTGCCATCGAGCTGCACGGAAACTATGTCTGGTTCAAACGACACTAGGCCGGAGATACGGCCAACTTCAGGATAGGCCTCGCGATACCCCCACGCCGCCAGACGTGCGTCACCGATATCGTAGTAGCTGCATAGGCCTTTGTATGGGCAGAAGGTCTGATGTTCCACGAAGGTCAGCGCGGACTCATCGATGTCGGCGCGCGGAACGTACCAGCGCGTCGCGAAGCCAGACTCGTACAAGGCTATCGGCCGCTGGGTCTCAGCGACGGTGCGGTCACGGTGGCGGACCACCAGGTTACGGGAAGACTGGCGGATATCGATGCGGTGGTAGCTATCGGCGGCGTGGCCCATGATCCGTTCGTCTTCTTCATAGAACGCGTCCATGGCTGGCCAGGCGAACGCAACGCGCTCCTGCAACTCGCTCGCGTAGGCCATCAGCTCGACGTGCTGCCACGCCCCACGAGGTGCGTTCTTCTCGCCTGCACGGACGGTGTACCAGGAGGTGAGCCCAAGGTCGGGGTGCCGGGTGGTGTGCTCGTTGCGTTCCAGCGTTTCTGAAGAGACGTCGGTCCTCGGGAAGTAGGCCACCGGATACCGACCGGGTTCAAAGAGCAGGAGGGCGTGTTCGCTGTCAGCAATCCAAGCTCCGCCGAACCGCACGCGCATGCGCCGCCGCAACGGCTCGACATAGAGAAGTCGTTTGGGCAGCGGCTCGGGCACCAGGAACCTACCGATTGCCCCCGGTGAGAGCGGACCTTGTTGCCAAGAAAGTCCCATGGATCACCTCCGAAAATTTCGAGTCAGAATCGGGAATCGACCTAAATCTCTAACGGGCAGTCTGGTCCCGCGTCCTGTTTACCTTGCGACGGTCGCGCTCCCGTCGCGACAAGTTTGTTTGTGGCCTCATTGGCCGAACGCAGAGGCTCGGGGCGCAAATAGACGAGTAAAGCGCAGCAGATCAGCCCAAAACTCAGTGAAGGAAACTTCAGTGAAACGAGCATCGCAATAAAGAAGATCCCCAATGTAAAGAACGATCGCCTTTTTGCGAATCGTCGCGTCCGGGGCGAGATCTCCTCCCCTGGCGCCCAAGCCAGTGCGTGCCACTCGAATGGTATGTACGCGAGGTTTACAAGTACAAAGACCCCCGCATATACGAATACAGGAACCGCTGCCAATTTCGAATCCGCGATCCACGCTGTTGAGAAAGGAACCAGCGAGACCATGAACAGGTGTACGAAATTAATCCAAATGAGGCGCGGGCTCGCATCCTGGCAAAACCTCAGCAGGTGGTGGTGATTCAGCCAGACAATTGCGATGAAGTAGTAGCTCACCACATAACTCAACGCCGTCGGCCAAAGCGGCAGAAGGGAACCAAACGTGGCCTTTTCGGGCGGCTTCAGTTCGAGCACCATGATGGTGATGATTACGGCAAACACGGCGTCCGAAAAGGAACCTAATCGCTCCGTGCTCGCTCTTCGTTGAACCACAAACCCTCCAACTCAGCGTGAGACCGTCTTTCGCTTCAGGCCAGCGCGATTATCCTCACCTGTCAGTTTCGGTATCGAGGCGGAAGAAGAGAACAACGGAATGAGGCCTTCAACCAGAGTTGGGTGAGTCAGAATGGTGTCACGCAGAGTGGTGTATGGCAGTCCGGAGGTCATCGCGATTTCCACGGAAGTCATGACTTCGCCTGCGCCCACGCCAAGGGCGGTGAAGCCAAGAATGCGATCGCTGTCAACCTCAACGAGGGCCTTCAGGAACCCGCGTGTTTCCGAGAGCGTCGTCGCGCGCATGACTGCTTCCATCGGGATTTTGAACAATCGGTAAGGGATGCACTGCGCGCTCGCTTCCTTCTCGCTCAAGCCGATACGGGCAAATTCCGGATCCGTAAACAGGCAAAATGGAATTTGTCTTCCTGTGGTCACGCGTTTGCCCCCAGTGAGACTGGCATGGACCACACGAAAATCATCAACGCTTACGTGAGTGAACTGCGGGCTGCCCGCTACCTCGCCGATAGCCCACACGCCGGGCGCGGTCGTCTCAAGATGGTCGTTTACTTTGACGTATCCGCTTTGGCTGAGCTCGACACCGGCTAACTCCAGTGCGATCCCCTGGGTGTTAGGAGTGCGGCCGGTTGCCACCAACACATGACTGCCCTCGAACGTTTTTGTGAGTCCGTTTTGCTCGACAAGCACTGCTACAGACTGGCCGGACTTCCCGGAGACGCGATTGATCCGTGCGTTCAGAACGAAATCGATACCTTCTTCTTCCAGAAGCATTTGAAGAGCTTCCGTCACATCGTCGTCTTCCCGATCCAGAAGCCGCTCATTGCGATGGATCACCGTCACCTTGCTGCCAAAACGGCGCATTGCCTGGGAAAGCTCCAATCCTATATATCCGCCCCCCAGGACGAGAAGATGTTGGGGAACTTCGTCCAGCTCCAGTGCTTCGATATGTGTGAGGGGTTCTGCGTCAGCAAGGCCGGGGACTGGTTCGATCGCTGCGCGTGTGCCCGTATTGATGATCACATTGCTGGCGCGAAGCTGACGTGTACTCCCGTTAGCAAGTTTCGCTTCGAGCGTTTTGGCACCGATAAAGCGTCCAGAGCCAAGGATGAGTTCCGCGCCGGTCTTCCTATAGTTCTCGAGATAAACGTCGTTCCAGCCGGATACCATTCTGCGTTTGCGTTCACGAACAACGCGCATGTCCACCGTGAAGTCTCTTTTGGCCATGCCGAACTCTTCGCTTCTGCGGAGATACGAGGCCACCTTGGCGCTGTGAATGACATTCTTACTGGGCAAGCAAGCGATGTTCGGGCACGAGCCACCGACGTATTTGCGCTCGATCACCGCCACACGTTGCCCCTGCGTAGCAAAAGTCCACGCGGCGACCGTCCCTCCTGTGCCGCCACCAAGAATCACGAGATCGAATTCTTCTAGGCTTGTTCTGGTGCTCACGTGCGTTCCTTTCCAGAAATGCACCCGAATCGCGAAAATGTTGAAGCAGTTGCATCGCGCATGAAGACCGCATGCCTTTGCCCTATGGCATGTGGCCTTAGTGATTTTGCGATGCCTCCGTCGGTCTTAGCGCCGCGGCTCCGAAATTCACGCTGAATCGTTTGCACCATATGGACACCGCGCGGTATTTCGCGAGATTCAAATCGCTGCCAAGTGTGTAGTTTTGGTCGCCGATGTTTCCCTTAATCACTCCCAGATCAACGAAACTGGCCTTTTGCACGGTCGCCACGTCCTTCGCATCGTCGGCCGCAACCATGTAAACGTGCACATCAGGACCGTTGGACGTGCTGAAGCTTGTCAGGCGAAGAACACGCGTCCCATCTCCCATCTGGTAGATTGTTGCGACACCTTCCGTCGGGTGCAAAATGCTGTAGAACCGTCCGGATTCCAGAGGCTGCGCCGACAACCCGCCTTGTGTGGCCGGCATTGCTTCGTCAACTTGGCGATTGACCACAAGCCGCTCGGGCCGAAACGCATACCATGCGACCAAAACCGCGACCGCAACAATAGGAACGGCAACTTTTGTCCACGTTTTCATTTCCCGTATCTCCTTCACTTCAGATATCAGGCGCTAGCCCATTTCGAAAAAATGGCCCCGCCCTAAATGCCCTTGATCTCGCCGCCGTCCATACGCACCGAAGCCCCTGTCATCCACTTCGCCGCAGGGGAGAGACGAGATAGCCCAGCAAATCGGCAATCTCCTCCGGTTTTCCAAAGCGGTTAATTCCCGCTTCCTCCGGGAACTTCCTCACCGCCTCTTCCACGGTGAGATTGTGCAGGTGCCCACTTCTCAAAGAAGGACCGCCGTCGCCCAGTCATCACAGCGCCCGGCACCACGCTGTTGACCTGAACTCCATCTTTGATTCCTTGCTCCGCGAATGCTTTCGCGAGTGCAATGATCGCCGCATTGGTGGTCGCCACCGCCGCAAATCCAGGCTTGGGATCGAGAGCCGCGCTGCCAGAAATCAACACCACCGAACCTTGCGAAGCCTTCAACGCGTCCCAAGCCCGCATCGTCAGTCGGCGCGCTCCGTGCAGCTTGAGTGCCATGCCGTCATCCCACTGCGCGTCCGTCATCTCGAACAAATCAATCTGCGGCACCGCCCCCGCAATGTTGAGCAAGGCATCGATCCTGCCAAAGCGTTCCAGTGTCCCAGATACAATGGCCTCTGCCGCTTGCGGTTCGCGTAGGTCAACATCAAAAACCATCGCTTCGGCGCCACCCGATTTCACTTCGCATGCGGTTTTATCGAGCTTGTCTTCGTTTCTAGCCCCAAGTGCAACGGCGGAGAAATCCCGAGCGAGACGAAGGGAAGTAGCCTGTCCTATGCCTTGACTCGCACCGGTGACAACAGCGACGGACTTAATTTCCATAAGACGACCTCTTCCAAATATTCAGCTGGGCTAGGCTCGCGAAGTGTGTTGCGCCTTGTCGGGCTTTCGCACCGGCTCCCGCGGCCAACGAGCTACTGCAAAAGAGTTTTTCGCGCAGCTTCCAGAATTACCTCGATCACGACCGCCGGTTCTGAATACATGGGTGTGTGGTCCAGACGATGCGACTGAACCGTTGCGCCCATCCGATCCGCCATGAAATGCTGGGTCTTCGGATTGATCATGCGGTCTTCCTCTGCGATCAAAAACCACGACGGTTTTGATTTCCACAGCGGCGCTGGCGCCGGCTCTTGAATGCACTGGACCGCAATTGGCCGTTGCACGGCAGACGCGATGTTTGTTTGATCGACCGAGGCCTTGTGGGCAACCGCTCGGCGAAACCCGTCTTCCGGCATCGATATAAACCCATGGGAATCGGGAGCCAACTTAGGCGCTTCCGGATGCGGCGCGTCGCGATAGAACACTTTGGATACGGTCTCGCCCTCATCCGGCGCGAGCGCCGCGACATACACCAGAGACTTGACTCGGTCTTCCCGCACCGCGGCGATCACGGCGCCTGAGTAGGCGTGTCCCACGAGGACCACCGGGCCGCTTGTCCGTTCCAGTGCCCAACTCAAAGCGGTAGCGTCGTTGGTTAATGACGTGAGCGGGATCGGCACACAGATCACTTTAAGACCGCGCCGCTCCAGAGGGAGAATAATGTTGCTCCAACAATAGCCGTCGGCCCACGCCCCATGGACCAAAATTACGGTTGAGTTCTGGGGAAATTCGCGCATCTTGGCAGCCCGCCCAGACAAACTTGCGCCAAATTGTGCGGTGTTTTGCGCTCGCGCAAATTCAGTGAGAGAGCTCTCGAGCGCAACACCTAGAGATGCAGCTGTGAGCGCACCCAGAAAGCTACGACGTTCCATTTCTTCCTCCTCGTTCCAATCCCGTCTTGCTGAAAAATGAGCTGACAACAAGCACCTTTCTCATTGACCTCTCGCCAAAACGATTGTCGAGTTAGGAGGGAAGGAGGTCATCGTTGAGCTGCGCTTTCTGTGGCGGGCCGGTTGGGGCCATTTGCGGCGAGGAAGTCTTTCATTGCGGAAGCAATTTCGACGACGTGCGTCTCCGTCGCAAAATGTCCGGTATCGAGGAACTGAACCTTCGCGCTAGGTAGGTCTTTGCGGAACGCCTCCGCTCCTGCGGGGATGAAAAAGGGATCGTTCTTGCCCCAGATCGCAAGCAAGGGCGGCTTCGATTTACGGAAATATTCCTGAAATTTCGGATAAAGCTTTACGTTCGACGCGTAATCCAGAAACAAATCGAGCTGAATCTCTCTGTTCCCCGCACGCTCGAGCAGCGCCGTATCTAATGTGTACGACTCAGGCGGAACACTCTCTGGATTTGCTACGCCGTGGGTGTACTGCCAGCGCGTTCCTCCCGCGGTCAAAATACTTTGGCGGAGGATGTCCCTGTTCTCTGCCGTGGGGGCTACCCAGTACTTCCGGATCGGGCCCCAAGCTTCACCAAGGCCTTCTTCGTATGCATTCCCGTTCTGCGAAACGATCGCTGTAACCCGGTCGGGATGGGCCATCGCCAAGCGGAAGCCGGTGGGCGCGCCATAATCGAACACATAGATTGCGTATCGGTCGATTTTGAGTGCTTGCGTGAAGGCCTCCATCGTGAGAGCCAATCGATCGAACGTATACGAATATTGGCGTTCAGGAGGGACCTCAGTGAATCCGAAACCGGGAAGGTCTGGCGCGATCACGCGGTAATCGTCCGCTAGGCGCGGAATGAGTTCACGGAACATGAAAGAAGAGCTGGGGAATCCGTGCAATAAGAGTATGGCGGGCCTGTTTGCTTCGCCTGCCGTCCGGTAAAACACCTGAACGCCGTCGGCCTCGACCTTATGGACGGATGTAAGAGACACGCTGATTCGGGCAGCGTCCAGGCTCGGCGCTGCACGTTTTGTAGCCGTACGTGACGTCGCATCACTCATAAAATTCTCTCCTCACTTCGTGGATCTCCAGCGCAGGTGGAATGCCAAAGAAGCGAAGCTCACTCGAAGGGGGAACACCCGCTGCAAATCATTCTGGCGGCTGGAGTTTGTGAGGAAGGAGCCAATGATTCTCGAATTTTAGCTGACAAATCTCCGACGGATGTCCGCCACTGACGAGTTTCCGTCGGATTCACTGTCACTGGTGCTATGGCGGCTTGCAAACTTAGTCGTCGCCAGCTGCGCCGCTGGCGCTTCGTTTCTGTGGGACCGCGGCAGGTCGAATTATACGAAGCTTCTTCATCCTGTAGACCAACGACGTTCGCTTCATCCCCAAGCGCTCGGCCGCACCGTTCCGACCCCCGATCACCCAGTTGCTCGCTGCCAGTGCACGAAGGATATGATCCCGTTCTACCTCCGCGAGACCACTCAGGGGGACATCGGGTTCCTTGGGATTCTGGAACGGCTCAAGCTCGGAAGTTGGCGCGCGCAATATCGACTGCGGGGAGAGAATCACCGCGCGTTCGATAAAGTTCTGCAATTCGCGGACGTTTCCCGGCCATTGATATCGCACCAACGCATCCATCGTCGCCGGAGGGATTACGTCAATTCGTTTGTTCATCCGTTGAGCGTAGAGCGCTGTGAAATGCTGCACCAATCTCGGAATATCCTCCGTGCGCTGCCGCAGGGCCGGGACGTGGATTGGAAATACTTTCAGCCGATAATAAAGGTCTTCGCGAAATGTCCCTTGTTTTACCATCGCGGGCAAATCTCGATGCGTGGCTGCGATCAGCCGGACGTCAACCTTGTGCGTACGGTTGCTGCCGAGCCTCTCGAATTCCTGCTCCTGCAAAACGCGTAGGAGTTTCGCTTGAAGTTCCAGAGGTATGTCACCAACTTCATCAAGAAAAAGCGTGCCTTTGTCGGCGAGTTCGAAGCGCCCCGTTTTTTGGGCGATGGCGCCGGTAAATGCTCCTTTTTCGTGGCCGAACAGCTCACTCTCAAGAAGTCCAAGAGGAATCGCGGCGCAATTCAGTTTCACGAATGTCTTTTGGCTCCGGCCGCTTAGGTTATGTGTCGCGCGCGCAATGAGTTCTTTGCCGGTTCCCGTCTCTCCCAGGATCAGCACGCTCGAATCCGTGGGCGCCACCACAGACACCAGGCTCAACGTGGTCTTCAACGCCGGGCTCTCTCCGACAATTTCACCAAGCTCGGCGCGAATTTCCTCCTCAAGATAGCGTCTTTGTTTTGTCTCCTTGTCTCTGTCCTTGATCGCCGTTTCATAATCCAACGCATTCTCAACCGCAACGGCTACCTGGCGGGCCACCTGTTCGAGAAAAACGACGTCATCTCGCTCGAATGCCCTCTCCGATCGCTTTAGGGCGGCCAACACGCCTACTACTCCGCTTCTGCCGATAAGCGGTAGATCGCACCCCGACACCAAGCCTTCCGCCATTACACGTTGATAGAAAGGTCGACCTACGCTGCTGCCGAAATATTCAGGGTCGTCGCGTACCTCCTCAAAGCTGTGAAAGTGTTGAGTCTTGCCGGTCCGAAAAGCTTTGTCACAGCTCGAACCATGGATGGGTATAAGAGTCCCGTCGCAGAGGGAACCTCGCGCCTCCGGGTTGTACAAAATCGTCACGCGCAGTTGCCCGCTATCGCCATTTGGCAGAAGCAAGGCGCAAAAATCGCACCGTGTTACGCGCAGCAGATTGGTGGATAGCGCCTCAACCAAACGGCGCAGGTCCAGCCTTGATGTCATGCTGTTCGTAATTTCCAGAAGCAATCGCAACCGATCGCGCTCATGGCGTAGCGCCTCTTCGTTCATGTGGCGCTCAATTGCGATCCCGGTGATGTGGCTGGCCTCCTCGATCAACTGCAGGTCGCTGGCACCAGGGCTACGCGCTTCACGATAAAGGATGGCGAAAGTACCGAGGGGCTTACCTTCACTCGTGAACAAGGGGCGTGACCAAACAGACCGAATCCCGTAAGGCAAAAGGCGGTCACGATAGTCGTCCCAGATAGGGTCGGTTAGGATGTCGGTTACGTACACGGGCTCTTTCCGATAAAGTGCCGTACCGCAGGATGCTCCTTTCGGACAAACAGCCATGGGCCCTACGTGGCCGCTAAATCCGGGAAGACTCGGCGCCGCTGCGCAATGGAGCTGCTTCCCGTCCTCGTCGGATAGCCAGACCGTACACAACATGCCTTCCGCTTGCGATTCAACCAACTGCGCAATGATCGCGAGCACTTCAGACAGCGGGGATCCAGCAAAAATCAACTTTTGAAGGTTAAGCACCGACTCGCTGGAAAAGAGGCCCGATTCGTTCTGTGCCACTTCGACTCTCGATAGGACTTGTGCGGGAGGTTGTATTGCTCTCTCCATGAAACGTCCTTTCCTGGGACCATTAGATTCGACAGGTCGACTCTTGGTACTAGTGCGGCAGGAACATGTACGAGGTCAGCGGGAAGACTGACGCTCTTCCGCCATTTCCGAAGAAGGTCTGAGGATGCGTCTACTGCAGAAGCGGATTTCATCGCGCCAACTTCACGCCTATTCTAAGCCGGAAGCTGCGAAACCGCCACAGTGCAGAGCCGCTAGCACACCTCCTTGTAAGACAGGCGCTCTACCAGTCCGCCCGAAAGCATGTAGAGCCTATTGCGCGTTCCGTTTTCCATCATTTTCCAATTACCACGAATTCTGTTTTAGTTAACGGCCGCCAGTTCAGCGTGTTAGGGTTTACTAGAGGAAGCTTCGGAAGCGTCTGTTCTGCCACTGAACTATGCCCGCTCGTTGTTTCCAATTGTACGCAGGAATCTATGGTCGGTACGACGATTTCAATCCTTGAGGCGCCTCCATTCTGTCACGGCAGTGCTCGTTCTTGCCCGACAACGTCGTTTTTCAACAACTTCGGGTTTGCTGAGTACTATCAAGTTGGCCACATCACTGCATACAAGGGCGTTCTCGGTACCAATCTCGACGGGCGGCATGGCGAGGCTCACGCCGCCAAGGGATTGACTGCGTTCGGTACTTCGCTTACGCGAAATCGTTATTTTTGAGGGCCACTGGATTGATTCGAAGCGGCTGCAACGGCTGTGGTCAGCGGTTTCGTTGGCAGGATCTGACTTGCGGACAGGCTAAGCCAGTCTTCAAAGCGCCTCTCGCCGAGTGGCGCGGCATCACCTGGAAGGAGTGTGTTTTCGCTAAGCTTCACACCGTAGTAGAGCGCCTGCGGGTCCGCGACAACCTCGCGCGGATCCTTTCGTGCGGCTAGAAATTGCCGGACGAGTTCATCGAGACGAAACTTTTCCGGCCCTCCTACTTCCACGGCACCATTCACTGGTGCGCCCGTCGCGATCCGGCCTACCGCACTGGCGACATCGTCGGCCGCCATAGGCTGGATGAGCGCAGTTGGCAGGCGTATTTTGTTGCCTTCCGTGGAAAAATCGGCGATGCCCTTGACGAATTCGAAGAACTGCGTCGCGCGGATAATTGTGTAAGGAATCGAGGAAGCTTTGATCAGGTTCTCCTGAGCCATTTTTGCGCGGAAGAAACCGCTTGCGAGCA
>QHYZ01000265.1 GCA_003225295.1 Acidobacteriota bacterium
AGCTACCCCTATTGGCAGCGACGGCTGAATTCCGATCGCGATGTCGTCGGCAAGATCCTGGAAGTGAACGGCGCGTCATTCACCATTCTCGGAGTGGCTCGCGAAGACTTTATTGGTACCGGTAATCCTCCGAGGATTCCGGATTTCTGGGCACCCCTGGACATGCAAAAGCAAATCGTGCCTGGAAATGATTGGCGGAATGAACCGCGGAACCAACCGCTCCAAGTGATTGGCAGGATGGCTGACGGAATCAGTGTGGGTCAAAGCCAGGGCGAGCTGAACCTGCTCACGCGCCAGTTCGCGCAGGCCAATCCCGAGGTGGACAAAACCATTGCCTTAACGCTGCACCGCGCAACGTACTTTGGTGCGACGGATGAACTCTGGTTCCGGGCGCTGGCCGCTGGAATGATGGCTGTCGTTGGCATGGTCTTGCTTGTCGCTTGCGTCAACCTCGCGAACATGCTGCTTGCGCGCGCAGCGGGCCGGCAAAAGGAAATAGCCACTCGGCGCGCGCTTGGCGCGAGCCGCAGCAGGCTGGTTCGCCAGCTTTTGACGGAAAGCGTTTTGCTGGCGATGCTGGGCGGAGCGGCTGGCCTCCTGTTCTCGTTATGGGCGACGAAGCTGGAATGGGCTGGGCTGGCAACAATAATTCAAAGCCTGATGGGGAGCGGTCTTAAATTTGCTCCGCTCACGCCGGACATCTCCGTGTTTCTGTACACGCTGGTCCTCTCGCTCGTTACAGGAATTTTGTTTGGGTTATGGCCGGCACTGAAGTCTTCCAAAGCTTCACTTACGGACGTGCTGAAAGACAGCGCCTGCGGCCTGCTTCCGACGAAGTCTCGGTTGCGGAGCTTCATGCTAGGAACGCAAGTCGCGGTCTCCATAGTTTTTCTAATCAGCGCAGGACTGCTGTTGCGCGCTTTGTTCAGATCTCAAGCTGCGAATCCTGGATTCGAGACGCGTTCCGTTTTTCACTTGAGCATCGATCTCGGGGACGATCCCGTGAAGGCAGCTATCCTGCGGCGACAAGTCATTGAACGTTTGAAAGCACTTCCGGAGGTTGCGAATGTTGCGTTAGCGGATCGCCTACCCTACGCCGGCACATCCTCGCGGCCGTTCTTGGCCGAGACGAGGACGGCAGCCGCGAAAGGGGCGCCGGGCAGTAGCCTGCTGAACTACGTTTCGCCCAGCTTCTTCGATACCGTCAACATTCCGCTTGTGCGTGGACGGACCTTCAGTCCGCAAGAATCCGAGGGGGAGCTTCCCGTTGCGATTGTCAGTGAATCGACGGCACGCCATGCCTGGCCCGGAGAAGACCCCATCGGAAAACGATTGAAGCTGGACCTGAAATTCAGCGGTGATTGGAGCACGTTTCAGGTGATTGGCGTGGCGAAGGATGTACGCTTTTTCAATCTTTCGCGGACCGATCCGGCGTACGTGTACCTTCCCGCCAACCCATCTCAATTCAGTAGCCTGCTCTTCCGCGCGGCGCAGAGCCGAAAAGACACGCTGGCGGCCGTACGCAGTTCCCTGAGCAACCTCGATCGCGTCCTCTCTCCGACGCTCGGGTTCATGAGCCTGGACGACTTCATGCGGTCTCAACAGTTGCTGCCGCAAGCCAGCGCGGTATTCATGGGAATTCTGGCGCTGCTGGCGTTGGCGCTGGCCGCCGTCGGAATCTATGGAGTCATGGCCTACGTGGTCTCGCGACGTACACGTGAAGTGGGGATTCGGTTGGCGCTGGGCGCATCGGGCGGGGAGGTGTTGCGACTGCTTCTCCGCCAAGGACTGATTCCCGTATTCGCCGGGGCGGGCTGCGGTTTGGCGCTGTCCGCCGTGGTTTCCGGCTTGCTTCGCACGGCTCTAGCCTTTCCTGCAAACCCAGATTTGCTATTTGGCGTGAGTGCGTTTGATCCGGCGGTCTACGCAGGCTTGACCACGTTTTTGGCCGGCGTAGCGATGCTCGCCTGCTGCGTCCCCGCTTGGCGGGCGATGCGGGTCGATCCTGTGGTTGCTTTGAGGTACGAGTAAAGAACCATGTCCTTGCTGCGAAATATAACGAGCGGCCTTCGATCACTGTTCCGAAAGGATCAAGTCGACCGAGAGTTGGATGAAGAACTAGGCGCCTATTTGGAGATGGAAGCGGCGGAAAAGATGAAGGAGGGGATGAGCCGCAAGGATGCCGTTCGCACCGTTCGCCTGGAACGCGGCAGTCTCGAAATTACGAAGGAAGTTGTGCGTTCTGGCGGCTGGGAATCCCTGGTGGACACGCTGTGGCGAGATTTGCTCTTCGCTGTCCGCATGCTCCGCAGGAATCCGGGTTCAACTGCAGCTGTCGTCATCGCGTTGGCGCTTGGCATTGGCCTGAACACGACGGTATTCAGCTTCGTGAATGCTTTGCTGCTCCGCCCACCTGAAGGTGTCAAAGCACCCGAGGAACTGCGAGAGATCTGGATGCACAATGCGCGTGATTCTGGCGCGCAGGCCTATCTGCCGTTGACCTATCCGGATTACCTCTACTACCGCGATCACAACCAGTCCTTCGAAGGAATGCTGGTCTATGATTTCGAGCCACAGATGGTCACCTGGAACCGGTCCGGCGAGGGGCAGACTGAGTTTGGTCAGCTTGTTTCAGGCAATTTCTTCTCCTTGCTCGGCGTGAATGCCGTTCTGGGACGCACGATCTCAGCAGAAGACGATCAGCCGGCCAATCCTCAGCCCGTCGTGGTGCTTGGTTATGGCTTTTGGCGCCGGCACCTCGGTTCTGATTCCACGATTGTCGGAAAAACTCTGATGCTGAATGGCGTGAACTACAACGTCATTGGAGTACGTGCCGGCGTTACTCCAATGGCGTTACTACAACGTCATTGGAGTAACGCCGGCACGTTTTACTGGTCTCTTGGTCGGCTTCGAGCCCGACTTCTGGGCTCCCACTGCGATGGTCGAACAAATCACAAGGGACAAAGGAAGGCTTAGCAACTGGGGCGTACATTCGCTCATAGCCATTGGGCGCCTGAAACCTGAAGCTAGCACAAATGGAGCGCGCGCCGAGGCCGGCGTTCTGGAGCATCAGATCGAGAAGGAACATCCTGATCTGAAGAGAAACCTAGGTGCGACGGTGTTCCCTGCGACGCTCGTTCCTGCTCCTTTCCGCATTTACGTCAGTGCTTTTACAGCGTTGCTCATGGCCGTCTTCGGGTTAGTGCTTCTGATCGCGTGCGCGAATGTTGCTAGTTTCCTCCTCGCGCGCGCGACCGGACGAACACGAGAAATGGCCGTTCGTTCCGCATTGGGCGCAGGACGAGGGCGACTGATCCAGCAAATGCTCGTCGAAAGCACACTGCTCTCCAGCGTTGCAGGATTACTGGGATTGATTTTGGCCTACTGGACAGCGCCGCTCCTGCTCGCATTGAAGCCGACGAGCCTGCCTATCACGTTGAGGCTGCCCATTGATTGGCGAGTGCTCGTTTTCACGATAATCGTATCGCTGATTTGCGGTGTGGCGTTTGGACTAACACCGGCCCTCCGCAGCGCCAAAGTCCAGCTGGCTTCGAATCTCAAGGACGAAACTCGGCCAGGTGGTTTCCGCAAGTCCAGATTGCGCAGCCTTCTTATGACAGGTGAAGTCGCCACATGCACAGTGCTGCTTGTCTGCGCTACCCTGTGCGTGAGAAGCCTCCGGAACGCCAGTTCGATCAATCCCGGCTTTAACACCCAGCATGTGATCGCCGCGACTCTCGACCCCGGAAGCCTAGGTTATTCTGACACCCTAATGCGCACCTTTTATGAACAACTATCTGAGCATGTTCTCCTCGATCCAATGCACCCCGAGTCAAGCAAAAACGACCCGATACCAGTCGACATACTGCGCGTTGCGCCCGAGTACTTTCAGACCATGGGTATTCCGCTGTTGCGAGGTCGCGACTTTGTTTCTTCCGACGGCGCAGAAGGAAGCGGTGTGGCGATCATTAACGAGGCCTTGGCAATACGACTCTCGAAAAACCACGATCCAGTTGGCCAACGAATAACCTTTTTCAGAGAGAAGTCCAGCACCGAAGTCATTGGAGTCGTCCCTACCGGCAAGTACCGAACCATCGGCGAGGCCCCTGTACCCGTTGCTTACCTGCCTCAGTTGCGGGCGAGGCGCACACTGGTCGTGCGCACCTCCAGTGACCCAGCAACTCTACTAGACAGCATACGGCGCGAAATTCATTCGGTGGACCCCAACATCGCTCCAACCGATCTGGAGACCATGCAGCAATATATGAGCCTCCCTCTCTTTCCTGCCCGGACCACCGGTCTCTTGCTCGGAGTGTCCGGATTTCTAGCGCTGGTCCTAACTACTATCGGACTGTTCGGGGTCATTTCCTATATTGTTTCCCAGCGCACGCACGAAATCGGTGTGCGCGTGGCCCTAGGCGCTCAGCGCACCGACGTCTTGAACCTCATCATCCGGCACGGCCTGCTCCTTACCGTAATTGGTTTAGTTATCGGCCTTGGCATCGCATTCGGAGCAGGACACCTTCTTTCGTTCTTGCTCTACGGGATCGCTCCGACAGATCCGGCAACCTTCATCGCTGTTGCAATTGTCTTGTGCGCCGTAGTGCTTCTGGCGTGTTATATCCCGGCGCGACGGGCGATGCGCGTCGATCCGATGGTCGCACTACGTTATGAGTAGGGCTATGTCTTTGCTACGAAACATAGCGAGCGGGCTTCGATCATTGTTCCGAAAGGATCAAGTCGACCGGGAGTTGGATGAGGAACTGGGCGCCTACTTGGAAATGGCGGCGGCGGAAAAGATGAGGGAAGGCATGAGCCGCAAGGAAGCCGTTCGCGCGGTGCGTCTGGAGCGCGGCGGCCT
The DNA here is from genome assembly GCA_003225295.1 of Acidobacteriota bacterium. Taxonomy (GTDB): domain Bacteria; phylum Acidobacteriota; class Terriglobia; order Acidiferrales; family UBA7541; genus Acidiferrum. The sequence goes on from QHYZ01000265.1 coordinate 4,862, forward strand.
TGAACTTGCAATGGAAGTCGTTCGTTCTGGCAGCTGGGAATCCTTCGTTGAGACGTGCTGGCGAGACCTATGTTATGGAATGCGGATTCTCCACAAGAATCCGGGGCTTACCGCCGTCGCGCTCCTGACAACCGCTCTTGGGATCGCTGCAAATGTGACGGTGTTCAGCGTTGTCGACGCACTCTTTCTTCGAAGTGTACCAGCAAAGAATCCTGAGCGGCTCGTACGAATTCTGGCTCCTGAAAACAATGGGGGAGGGGCCTTCAGCTTTCCCGAATTCAGCTACTTAAGCCAGCACGCGAGAACTGTTGAAGAATTGACCTCGCATTATTCAAGCGCGCCCTTATACGTTTCAGCGAATGGTGAAACCGGTGAGGTGCAAGGCGCGGTCGTCTCGAGCAGCTATTTTGCTCTGCTCGGATTGCAGCCTTATCTTGGGCGTTTTTTTACGCCCGAGCAAGACTCTGTGGCAGATCGCGATGCCGTTGCCGTGCTCGGATATGGATTCTGGCAAAAAATTTATGGCGGCGATTCCAATGTTATTGGTAAGACTTTCCTCATCAACACGCATGCGTTCACCATCGTCGGCATCATGCCGCCAGAGTTTCGCGGAGTCGAAATCGGCGGCACGCCCAATGAAATTTGGATCCCCGCGATGATGATTCGTGTCGGCTATCGTTATTGTGACGGTTTCCAGCCGAGTTGCACAATCCTGGACGTAATGGGCCGCTTGAAGCCGGGAATCGGTGCCTCCGAAGCGCAAGCGGAAATTTTCACGCTGATGCAGCAGTTGCGCGCTTCCAATTCGGCGTTCGATGAAAGATGTGGCGCTTCGGTCACGCCGGCCATCGGCGTGTCTGGAAATCGCAAGTACATCTGGATGCAGGTGCGCTTGCTCGCCACTACCGCCGGAATCCTGTTGCTGATCGTCTGCGCCAATTTGGGAGGACTGCTAGTGGCACGAGGAACGGCTCGGGCCGGAGAAATCGCCATGCGACTTGCGCTGGGCGCTGGCCCCGGGCGCATCGTGCGTCAGGTACTCACAGAGAGCCTGTTGCTCGCACTGTTTGGCGGCACCGCAGGATTTTTACTCTCAACATGGACCAGCCGCCTCCTCGTGAGTTTTTACAGTGTGGATGATGAGGGTTACAAGCGATTCTTCGACGTGAGGCCCGATGCTACCGTCCTGCTCTTCTCTCTTGCCGTTATTGCTGCTGCAGGGGTGCTATTTGGCTTGCTTCCGGCGCTGCAATCCAGCCGCACGGATTTGAACGAAGCGTTAAAGGGCGGCGGAGGGACGGTCGGCGTAAGCCGGAAGCTGAGCCGCATGGCTCTTGCCACATTTCAAGTGGCTTTCTCGTTGGCTTTGCTTGTGGGTGCCGGTCTCTTGGCGCGCAGTGCTGCATTTATCCAATCGAATGCGAATATGGATTTGCATCACGTTCTGGGATTGCGTTTGCCCGTTAGCCTCATTCACTACCCGCCCGATAGAGCCCGCACCTTCAAACAAGAAGTGATCCGCAGGCTCCGTGAGTTGCCCGGCGTTGAATCGGTTAGCCTGGCGAAGGGGCAAGGGCTCGTTTGGAATCCCTGGCTCTCTGGCCGGGCTACTCTTCCAGGAAAGATATATACGAAGCCCGAGGAGCAGCCCCGGGTGTCCGTCAAGCCGATCGCGCCGGATTACTTTGCAACGCTGAGAATCCCTTTGGTCAGCGGGCGCGATTTCAGTGATTCCGACAAACCGGGCTCTCCGCCGGTAGCGATTGTAAACGAAACCCTCGCGCGCCAAATCACTGCGACTCCTTTCCCGTTGGGCCAGACGGTCCTGATTGACGATAAACCCTATCAAATCGTGGGCTTGGTCAAAGATGCCCAGATACGCAGCGATCTTCAGGGTCCTTTGCCGGTTGCGTATACAGCATTTTGGCAGGATGAGACCCTGCTGGAGGCGCGTATGTGTATCCGCGTGGCTGGCGACCCCGGCGCAGCGTTATCCATGATCCGCAAAGCCATCGCCGGGATTGATCCGCAAGTTCCGGTGACGGAAGCAATGCCTCTGATGGATCAGGTCCGCGGCGCATACACGGACACGCGCGTCGCCAGCGCCGTCCTTAGTTGCGCTGCGTTTCTCGCGCTGATTCTGAGCGCAATGGGACTCTACGGCATCGTTTCTTATGAAGTCGGTCGTCGAACCAAGGAAATCGGCGTGCGCGTGGCGCTCGGAGCCAAACGTCGCGATGTCGTTCACCTTTTTCTGCGCCAGGGATTGGCC
>QHYZ01000085.1 GCA_003225295.1 Acidobacteriota bacterium
GAGCGGCGGCTGCGGTGTCAGTAACCCCACTTCACCTTTACAGAGTGACCGGACCTGCACCACCGGCAGCGGGCTGGGCGTTACCGCCGACACCATCGGCGACTTCAACGGCGCTCCCGGAATCGGTCCCGGCGAAGCGTTCAACCTGCAACTCGGCCTGAAGATCATCTTCTAGCGGCTGTACAACTTCTCAGCAAAAAGGGTCCCGAGCAGAGCGGGGCCCTTTTTGCTTTTCATGGCTGCGTGTCTGCCATTCGAAGATACCCGCTAGCGCCGTAAGAATTTTTCGAGAAGTAGCCGGGAGAGGCGGCGGGAATTGTGGCGGATGACGCCATGTTCCTCGAGGAGGTTGTCCAAGATGACGCGGAAGCCGAGCTTTTGGAGCGCGGGAAGATCGATGGCCACCGGTTCAGCGCCCTGCGCGCGATAGCGCCGAGCCACCTCGGGCGACACAGCTTGGCGATTGGCGATCACCCAATCGATGACCCGGCGCGGGACGTGCTTTTGGATCGCGCGAAGGTGATCGGCGAGAGCGTAACCGGCAGTCTCCCCGGGCTGGGTCATCAGATTGGCGACGTAGACGCGCAGAGCATTCGATTTGGCGATGGCACTGGCGATTTCCGGGATCAGCAGATTCGGGAGAATGCTGGTGTAGAGCGAGCCAGGACCGAGAAGAATCAGGTCGGCCTGCTTGATGGCTTCGACGGCCCCACTGAGCGGACGCACGCGGCGCGAAGAAAGCTTGAGTTTTTTGATGGGATTGCGGCTAGCGGTGATGCGCGTTTCGCCGTGGACGGTGTGGCCGTTTTCGAGTGTGGCAACCAGGTGCACGTTCGAAAGCGTCGAGGGAAAAATGCGGCCACGAATCGCGAGCACTTTGCTGCTGACACGGATAGCTTTGGTGAAATCGCCGGTGACGTGAGTGAGTGCGGCGAGGAAAAGATTGCCGAAGTTGTGGCCGATGAGGCCGCGACCGGCGTGAAAACGATATTGGAAAAGGCGGGCGAGAAGGGCTTCGTCTTTCGAAAGCGCCACCATGCAATTGCGAATGTCTCCAGGAGGAAGGATGCGGTTTTCGCGACGCAAGCGGCCGGAGCTGCCGCCGTCATCGGTGACCGTGACGATGGCGGCAAGATCGGAGATGGGGCGTTCAGTGCTGGCGAGTTCGTCGGTGCGGCGAATGACCAGTTCCTTGAGGCCGCGGAGGAGCGTGGACAGGCCGGTGCCGCCTCCGAGAGCGACGACGCGGAAGCCGCGGGAAAGAGTCTTTGGTTGGGAGGCACGTTTTTTCACATCGGCTTTCAGGATTTCCGAAGAGAATTCGCCCTAGAAAAAGGAATTTTACACAGAGAACGCAGAGAAGAAAAAACAGGACGGGTTAAGGCCTGCCCTGACACAAATCGCTAGCCGGCGGTGCCATCTTTCTCCGGATAGAGCAGCTCGGTGAAACGCGGGTCTTCCTGGAGGAAGGCAAAATCTTCGTCGTTGCGCGCGTGATAGCGATTTTCCGGACGCAACTGAATGGCGACCTTCAAATTGGCCAGGGCGGAATCAGCTTCGCCGGTGAGGCAATCGAGCGCGGCCAGCGCGTAGTGAATATGGTCGGCCTTGGGCGCGGCTTTGCGGGCTTTGTCGAGACTTTCGCGGGCATCATCCCATCGGCCGATGTTCATCATGGCCACGCCACGCTGGTAATGCTCGTCGGCGGTGCGCGGATTCTGCTCGTGGGACGGCTTCATGCGCTGCTCTGCGATTTTCACATGCATGCGCGCGCGATCCGCGAGTTCTTTGCTAGGGCCCTCCAGGACTTTTTCAAGTTCCTGCTTGGCGCGGGCGAACTTCTGCTGATGAAAGAGGGCTAGGGCTTCGTCGTAGACTTTAAGTTGCGCTTGGACGCGGGGATCAACTAGCTCGACACCCCCCCGCTGGGCGGGCGGAGCGGGAGGGAAAGTCTTTTTTTTCTGTGACTTAGGCTGACTCCGCGGCCTGCCCTTGGAATGCCTGGATGACCCTGAAGAGGGCTTACGCGCTTTTGCCATGGGGCGAATGCTAGCAGAGCAGCATTCTGGCGTCAACGGATGTGAGCGGCAGTCGACTGGTCTGGAGCGGAACTGTCAGGCGTTACCGAACGGAGGCATGGGCCAAAAATAGGGCGTGGAGTTCGGAGCGGAATCGCGGACACTGTAGGTGCAGTACACGCAAGGCGACACGCGGGGCGCGAAGGCTGGCCTGCCTGCGCCGCGTATGCTATAAGTTTGTGGCCGAATTCTGGTTGACGACAACGTGCCTTTCATCAACTTTCCTGCTCGCGAAATTAACTGCAAGCTGGTGTACTACGGTCCAGGTCTGGGCGGAAAGACCGCCAACTTGCAGTGGATCTACGACCACACCGGACAAAACCAGAAGGGCAAGATGGTGTCCCTGGCGACCGAGACGGACCGAACGCTCTTTTTCGACTTCCTGCCCCTGGATTTGGGAACGGTGCGCGGATTCAAGACGCGCTTTCATTTATATACGGTCCCCGGACAGGTGTTTTATGAAGCCAGCCGCAAGCTGATCCTGAAAGGTGCGGACGGCGTGGTGTTCGTGGCGGATTCGCAGGAAGAACGGCTGGACGCGAATTTCGAGACGATGGAAAACCTGATGGAGCACCTGAAAGAGCACAACTTGAATTTCGCGACGATTCCGTACGTGCTGCAATTAAACAAGCGCGACCTGCCGAACGCCATGACCGTGCCGGAATTGACGAAGCAGCTCCAGAAAAAGGGCGAGCCGATTTTGGAAGGCGTGGCTATTCAGGGATTGGGCGTATTTGAAACCCTGAAAGAATTGGCTAAGCTGGTTCTAGCCGAATTGAAAAAGGGCGGATAGCCAGGCTCGCTCCCCAACACCGGCAATTCCCCGAGCACCGACTCTAAATACTTCACTCCGCTAATGGAGGCGAAAGGTCGCTTCGATCATAACCATGCAGGTTACCGGTTCACCCTCGCGCGTTGCGGGTTTGAACTTCCAATCGCGTACCGCGTTCATGGCCGCCTCATTCAAACCAAACGGCACTCCACGAATAACCTTGGATTCTACCGTGCTTCCCGCCTCGGAAACGGTTACTTGCAAAAGCACGGTGCCATTGAACTTGGCTTCTCGAGCAGGATTGGTGTAGTTCGGTTGAGGACAGTACGAACAACCAGGAGAAGTGACCCCGCCCACTCCGGCTCTGAGGACCAGCGGGATAGAGGACGAGTTGGAAGAAGGAACTGTTTTGGGGAAGGAATCAATAGGGTTAAGATCAGTGTTCGAATCAGGATCCGGAAAGGAGAATTCCTCAACAGGGCCTGCCCTCTCCTTTTCGCACCAGCGTAAGGTCACCTGGACGCGCACGGACGCGCCCTGGCCCTCGGTTGTACCACTCAGGACGGCCGTGGCGCCCAGTTGTTTCCCAAGCCAGCGGATAGCCTTTTCACTGTTGAGAAGAGTGGCGGGAATGCGTTCTTGTTCCAGGTACGTTTGCAAGCGCGAACGCTCGATGACTTGAATGGCCTTCTGCTGCGAGGCGAGTTGGTTCGAGAACGCGTCAGCGAGCTGTATGCCTAGTTGCGACGTCGCGCCTGAGGGAAGCGTGAAATTTGCAACCAGGATGCTGCAGTCCTCCGGCTTGCAATCCAATTTCCCGGCTTCTTGAAGGATGCGGTTTGCGAGCGTGCGTATTTCGATTTCCGGCAGGGTGACCGAGGAAGTCTCCTGAGAATGGGAATACGCGGCTCCCAGGAGCGCTAGAAAAGCGGAAGCAGCCATGCGCCATGCGCTCCGAGAACGATTCCGTTTTGTCATCAAGCGGGAGTGTAGCATATGGCCAACGCCTGAAACGAGCAGTGCGAAAACAGCTAAAAGTTGTTGAGCGCGGCCGATTCGGACTCGAAAGTCGGGATGGCTTCGACGAGCCGGGTGACGGTGAGGGCGTCGCGGACGCGGCCGGGGCCGCAGACCAAACGGAGCACACCGCCTTCGCGGGCGAGCTTGATGGAGATGCGCACGAGCGTGGAGATCCCGGAGCTGTCAATCTGCGGGATGCCGTTCAGGACAGCGACAACTTTCTTCGCGCCACCTCTGATCACAGATTCGAGCGCGTCGTGGAGCTGCTCGGCAGGCTCGCCGATCGTGAGGCGGCCGTGAACTTCCAGTACGGACACTCCGCCGGATTCGCGCACGTTGATTTCCATGGGCACCCTGTCAGTCATGGCCGTGGGTCAATCCATCCTCATCGGGCTCGGATCACCATGCACCGCGCCGCTCGGCATTATACGCTGGAGGATACCTTGCACAAAGGGAACCGTTCGGAGAAGTATACGGGTCGAGTCGTCCGGAACCACAGGACCGCGGCGCATCAGAAAAACAAATCCAGGGAATGAAAATTTCAAACTGTGACCAAGAACGCGCATGCGTATAATGCAGGGCGACGAAGTGGCGGGCCCCCGGAAGTCGAATCCAGAACCAGCGGAGCGGACACATCTATGAAGTGCGTAGGATGGAAGTGTAGTTTCAGCTTTATCCTGGTGCTTGGGGCCCTCCTGCTCACTGTTGCTCCCCTCTTGGCACAACAAACGCCCGCCTCTTCAGCCGCTCCTTTGACGATAGTGGCCTCTGCCGCGACATCGGAAATCCCCAGAGCAGTCAATGAAAAACTGGCGCAGCTGGACAAGGACGTGAAAGCGGCTCAGTCCTCCGCGGACAACGCCTGGATGCTGGTGAGCGCTGCGCTGGTGCTGATGATGACCGGACCTGGGCTGGCGCTTTTCTATGGCGGCCTGGTCCGGCGGAAAAATACCCTGGCGATAATGATGCAGAGTTTCGCGTTGATGGCGTTGATCACGGTGATGTGGGCGCTGGTCGGGTACAGCTTGTGCTTTGGCGGCGATGGCCATTTTATTGGCAGCTTCGAGCATGCGTTTCTACGCGGTGTGGGTGCGGACCCGAATCCAGATTACGCCGGAACGATTCCACAACTCACCTTTATGGTCTACCAGTTGATGTTTGCGATCATTACGCCGGCACTGATTACCGGCGCGACCGCCGAACGCATGAAATTCAGCGGCACGGTCCTGTTCCTGGCGCTGTGGTTTCTGGCGGTGTATGCGCCGCTGGCGCACATGGTGTGGGGTAAGGGCGGGTTCTTGAACGCCTCCCTCGGAGGAAAATTTCCGACACTTGATTTTGCGGGTGGTACGGTTGTGCACATTTCTTCGGGCGTTTCCGCGCTGGTCTGCGCGCTGTATCTTGGCAAACGCACCGGATATCCAAAGCAGCCGATGCCCCCGCATAGCCTGGTGCTGAGCTTCATCGGTGCCTGTCTACTGTGGGTAGGATGGTTCGGATTCAACGCCGGTAGTGCGCTCGCTTCCAATTCGCTGGCCACCAGCGCGTTCGTGGCCACACACTTCGCGGCTGCCGCAGCGGCACTGAGCTGGAGCGCTGCGGAATGGTTCAAGAACGGCCGAGCCAGCGCGCTAGGTGCGATTTCAGGCGCGGTGGCGGGACTCGTGGCGATTACTCCGGCAGCCGGGTTTGTGGGGCCCATGCCGGCGCTGGCGATTGGTTTGATCGCGGGCGTGGTCTGCTACTGGATGGTGACGAAAGTGAAGGCCATCTTCGGATATGATGACGCGCTGGATGCTTTCGGCGTGCACGGCGCGGGCGGCACGATCGGAGCGCTGCTAACCGGTGTGTTCGCTCAACAGGTAATCAACCCCATCTTTGGAGCGGGCAAGGCCGTCGGCGCGCTGGACGGGCATTGGGGCCAGGTCGGCAACCAGCTCATGGGTGTCTTGATCGCCTGGGTCTTTGCGCTGGTGGGAACGCTTGTGCTGCTCAAGATCGTAGACTTGCTGACCGGCATACGCGTGCCGGAAGAGCACGAGATCGAAGGACTGGACATTACACAACACGGCGAAGAGGCTTATAACCTTGAGTCGTAGGGAAAGCTGACAAGGAGCATCAGGCAGGGGGCGGAGCGGAATCACCCATGATGAAAATTGAGGCAATCATTCAGCCCTCGCGGTTTGAATCGGTGAAAGATGCCCTGCGCGAAATAGGCATCGAGGGGATGACGGTGACAGAGGTGCGCGGGCACGGCCGGCAAAAGGGTCACACCGAGGTGTATCGCGGACGCGAATACACGGTGGACCTGCTGCCAAAAATTAAATTGGAGATGGTGCTGCCGGATGCGCTAGTGAACCGAGTTGTGGACACAATTTTGAAGACAGCCAAGACAGGGAAGATTGGTGACGGTAAGATATTCCTATCGAGGGTTGAGGAAGCCATCCGGATTCGCAACGAGGAACGCGGTGAAAACGCGCTCTAGCCAATCATTTTTGGCCGCCGGGCAGCCAGCTTATTGACCGCAGGGCGATCAACGTGACGACCGCTGCACGCCCCAGTCTCGATCCGGGCATCCCACCCGCAAAGAACATGCAAGGTTCCCCAACGCCCCTATCCGTGCTCGGCTCGCAGGCCGACACCGAACGGCAACGCATCCGGCAACAATTTGAGACCGGTACGAGTGCGCGAGAAACGCTGCGCGCGCTGTGCGAGCTGGCGGACCGCAACGTGCAGCAAATCTTTGACGAAGTCCTGCGCGTCCAAAGCCGCGAGCCGCAAGGGCTTTGCCTGCTGGCGCTCGGCGGCTACGGGCGGCGGATGCTGTTCCCTTACTCCGATCTGGACATTCTATTCTTGCTGGGAAACGAGAGAATCGAGCAGGAATCAAGGCCGCTCATCTCCGAATTCTCGCGAACATTGTGGGACATCGGATTCCGGGTCAGCTCGGCGGGGCGCACCCTGGAAGAGTGTAAGCGGATCGAAGAAGACAATGCGGAGTTCCACCTGGCCTTGCTGGATCGCCGATTCCTGGCGGGCGATGCCGCGCTCTTCGACAAGTTGGACACGAAAGTGCTGCCCGCGTCGGAGAAACAAGCGCGGCCCTTTCTGCTGGCGCAAATCCACAGGCTGACCAGGGAGCGGTTGACACGCTACGGAAATACGATCTTTCACCTCGAACCCAACGTAAAAGAGTCGCCGGGCGGCATGCGCGATTATCAAGCGGCCATCTGGCTGCGGCAGATCGTCGACGAAAGAAAAGGGATTCGCAACATCACCGCCGCGGAGGAAGAGCTGTCCGCGGCGGCCGTCGATTTTCTCAGCGCCATCCGATGTTTTCTGCATTACAGCAACGGCCGGAACGATAACACCCTCACCTATGAGCTGCAGGCGGCAGCAGCAGAACGCGGGCTGGGTGTGGGCGACGGGGTGGCGCGGACTCCTGCCGAATGGATGCGCCAGTATTTTCGTCACGCCCGCACGCTGAACCGGCAGCTCTTGCGCTATCTCGAGCAGAAAGCGCCCATGCCGTTAACGCTGCGGCAGCGCTTTTTCAACGCAGCTCGCGCCGCCAAATCCGAGCCAGGTGACGACAAGTTTTTCGCCGTGCGTGACGGCCTGCTCGAGGTGCTCGACCAGCCGGTGCTGTCGGACCGCGCGGTCACCTACTCCCTCTTCGCGGAAGCCGCTCGCACTGGTACTCCGCTGAGCCGTGAGGCGGAGCGCAGCATCGGTTATATCCTGACACATCCGGAACTTCCTCCGAAGAACACGGAGATTCCCTGGGCCACACTGCGAGAGATTCTGAGCTCCGATTATCCGGGTGTGGCTTTGCGGTCGATGCAACGGCTGGGGTTGCTGACGGAAATCCTGCCGGAATTCGGGATGATCGACTCGCTGGTGGTGCGCGATTTCTATCACCGCTATACCGTGGATGAACATTCTTTGCGAACCATCGAGCACCTGCAGGAATTGGCGGAGCCGCCGGATGAGCGCGGAGCGCATTTCGGGCCGCTGTGGAAGACCGCCGAGCGGCGGGACTTGCTGATTCTGACGCTGCTGCTGCACGACGTGGGCAAAGGAATGTCCGTGGAGAATCACGTTACGGGCGGCCTCACGGCGCTCGCTAGCGCCGCCAAGCGATTGAACCTTTCGTCGGAAGAGAAAGAAGAAGTTCACTTCCTCATCGAACACCACCTGGACATGTCGGCCACCGTGCAACGGAGAGACATCTTTGATCCTGCCACCGTTTCGGCCTTTGCGCAGTCCGTCACAACACTGGAACGTCTGCAAAGATTATGCCTGCTGACCTATGCAGACATTCACTCCGTCAATCCGGAAGCGCTGACGCCATGGAAGGCGGAAATGCTGTGGCAGCTTTTCGTGGCCACTTCAAACCACTTCAGCCGCACGCTGGATCGCGACCGCTTGCACGCGCCGGATGAAGGCTCGCTGCTCGAGCGGGTGCAGGCGCTGGCGGGCGACACCACCCTCGAAGAGATCGAGCGGTTCCTCGAAGGATTCCCGCGGCGGTATCTCGCCGTGCATTCGGCGGCGGAGATTGCGGCGCACTTGGCGCTTTACCAGAAGCTGGGAACGGATCCCGTGCAGACGGAGCTCCTCGCCACCCGCCATGGTTTCTCCCTGACGCTGCTCGCGGCGGACCGCCCGGCACTCTTCGCGACGATATCGGGCGTGCTGACGGGCTGGGGCATGAACATCAACAAGGCGGATGCCTTCGCGAATGCCGCCGGCGTGGTGTTGGACACCTTCCACTTCGCAGATCTGCACCGCACTCTGGAGCTGAACCCCAGCGAGGCGGAGCGCTTCGAGAAGAGCCTCGCAGATGTCGTGAATGGAAAGGCGCCCCTGGAACCACTCCTGAAAAGCCGCGAAAGCGCCGGCCGCGGGCGCGCACCCAAGGTCACCGTCGAGACGCGCATCAACTTCGACGACGCGTCTTCGGCACACAGCACGCTGCTCGAAATCGTTACCCAGGACCATCCGGGATTGCTCTATGAGATCGGTTCGGCGCTGGCGCGCTTGGGGTGCAACATCGAAGTCGCGTTGATCGATACGGAAGGCCACAAGGCTATCGACGTGTTTTACCTTACGGCGCAAGGGAAGAAGCTCACCATGCAAAAGCAAGAGCTACTCCGCGAAGTGCTCCAAGGAACTCTGGCATAGCTGTGGTACCCAAGAATTCTATCCGCCTCATCTGACAGAGATACCGGCATTGATTGGTTGTCTGCACGCACTCCAGAGTGGGAGACGTGGCTCGAATTTTTTCTAACGGCAGTGAAAAAAACGAGTCCAACAGGCAGCTGATACATCGCGGGAGATACTCACGCTCATCGAGCAAATTCTCAACCGCGGGCACCGCATTGCCAAGAAGAACCACTTGACCCCACGTTGGCACCCCCCGAAGCCCTGGAGAGAGCGTACAACGCGTGCTTTTTGCTTGGCGTTTTGCTGGAGATAGTATCAGCCAGTTCATACAGGTATTATTCGGAGACATGAAAGACGTAGGCGGTGCAATTCGTCTAGCGGCGACGGACCTCAGCAACCACCTTGCCTGTCGTCACCTTACGCGTCTTGATCTTAGCGTTGCACGCGGAGAGCGGACTGCGCCGGACTTTGAGGCGCCGGACCTGTGGGTTGTGCGGGAGCGCGGCGCGCTGCACGAGGCGGCTTATTTGGCGTTTCTGGACAAGTGCGGGCTGGAGGTACTGAATCTAGCGAACGCGGGGGACGAAGCTCAGGTCTTGGGGGAAACCCAACGGGCGATGAAGCGCGGGGTGGAGGTAATTGCCCAGGGCGCATTGAGCCACGGCCGCTGGTTTGGGCGGCCGGACGTTCTCAGAAGGGTAGCGAAGCCGAGCCAGGTCGGGAATTGGTCGTACGAGGTGTACGACTGCAAGCTGACGCGGGAAACCAGGGCGGCCACGATTTTGCAGTTGTCGTCATACTCGGAGCTGCTGCAAAAGATTCAGGGATGTGGACCGGAATGGATGTGGGTAATCCCTCCCGGCGAAAACTTTGAGGGAGAAGCGTATCGCCTGGCGGAATATGCGGCGTACTTCCGCTGCGTTAAGGACCGGCTGGCTCGGGCGGTGCAAGGCGGCAGCAGGATCGAGACGTACCCAGAGCCGGTGGCGCACTGCGACGTGTGCCGGTGGTTTCGCGAGTGCGATAGGCGGCGGCGTGGGGACGATCATCTGTCGCTGGTGGCGGGAATTCGGAAGCAGCAACGGAACCAATTGGAAGAATGGGACACCGCGACGATGGCGAAGCTGGCGGTGTTGCCGATACCGCTGAAAGAGAGACCCAAGCATGGTTCAAGGGAAGGAATCGAGCGCGTGCGCGAGCAGGCGCGGGTGCAGGTGACCGGTCGCTCAGAGAAGCGCCTGGTGCATGAGGTGCTTTTGCCGGTTGCGGAGGGATTGGGCTTTTGCAGATTGCCTGAGCCTTCGGCGGACGATGTGTTTGTTGATCTGGAAGGCGATCCGTTCGTTGGCCAATGGGGACTGCAATATCTGTTCGGGTTGGCATTCAACAATGCGGGCGACGAATTGCGTTACGAGAAGCGCTGGGCGCTGAATCGCGAGGAGGAAAAAAAGGGATTCGAGTGGCTGGTGGACGAAGTCATGCGGCGGCGCGAAGCGAATCCCAAGATGCATGTGTATCATTTCGGCGCGTACGAGCCGGCTGCGCTGAAACGATTGATGGGAATGTATGTAACGCGGGAAGACGAAATCGACCGGATACTGCGAGCGGGCGTGCTGGTAGATTTGCATCAGGCGTTCAAGCAAGGCGTGCGGGCGAGCGTGGAAGAGTATTCGCTGAAAAAAATCGAGGCGTTTTACGAATTCGAGCGCAAGACGCCACTGGATGTGTCGCGGGCGGCGATGCGCTATGTGGAGCATCGGCTGGAGTTGGGCTGGGGCGATGAAGAGCTGCCGGAATCGACTCGCGAAGCCATGGAGGGATACAACAGCGAAGATTGCTTTTCCACGGCCAAGCTGAGGAATTGGCTGGAGGAGGAGCGGAGCAAATTGGTGAAAGGCGCAACTGATGTGCCGCGATTTGTGGACCGGGCGGAAGAGGGGTCCGAGGAACTGGATGAAAGACAGAAGCGCGTTGTGGCACTGGTAGAAGAATTAACCGCAGGGATACCGGCGGACTCGAAGGCGCGTACCAACGAGCAGCAGGCACAGTGGCTGCTAGCGCAGCTGCAGGACTGGCACCGACGAGAGGACAAGGCGACGTTTTGGGAGGGTTATCGGCTGGCGGAGCTGGACGATCTGGATTTGCTGGAAGAGAAAGCGGGGTTGGCGGGGCTGAAGTTGCTGGAGAGGTTGGTGGTTGAACGAAAGATTCCCGTAGATCGCTACGCATTCGCGAAACAGGAGACGGAAGCGCGCGTCGAGCAAGACCTGTATTACAAAGGCGAGAAGTTCGGTAGCGTGTTGTCAATCGACCCTGTGGAACACACCATCGATATTAAGAAAACGAGAAAGACTGCTGAACTGCATCCAACTGCGGTGTACGTCTGGGAGCGGCCGCTTAAGGTGAAGGAGCAGACGGAGGCGCTTTTCCGGGTCGGCGAGTGGGTGGCGGCGAATGGTATTGAGGCTGCCGGAAGATATCGTGCGGGGCGAGACTTGCTGCTGCGGAAGCGGCCGCGCCTCGCGAGAGGCGAAACGCTGGAGCCGCTGGCCGGCGAGGGCCCCAAGAGCACAGCTTGCCGGATCGTATGTGCGCTGGAAGATTCTGTGTTTGCGATACAGGGGCCGCCGGGCGCGGGAAAGACGTTCACAGGCGCGCGAATGATCTGTGAGTTGGTGAAGGAGGGAAAAAAGATTGGCATTACCGCCTTGAGCCACAAAGTGATTCGGAAGCTGCTCGAAGAAGTGGTGGGTGCGGCGAAGGAAGGAAACCAGGAAGGTGTGCGGTGCATCCAGCGGTCGGACGTGGAAGAACCTACCGAAGCGATTGCCGTCGCCAGGAAGAACGAGGAGGGGTGGGCGGCGCTAGAATCCGGCCGAGCAAAGGTGTTGGGCGGGACGTCGTGGCTGTGGTCGCCGGAAGCAGCTTTCGAAGCAGTGGACGTGCTGTTCATCGATGAGGCGGGACAGATGGGGCTGGCGGATGTGCTCGCGGTGTCGCAGGCTGCGAGGAGTCTTGTGCTTATCGGCGATCCGCAGCAATTGGAGCGGCCACTGAAGGGGAGCCATCCGGATGGGGCGGAAAAATCGGCGCTAGAGCACCTGCTGGGTGACCATAAGACGATTTCGGCGGACACGGGATTCTTGTTGCCAAGAACGTGGAGGCTACATCCGACAATCTGCGAGTTCACTTCGGAACTTTTTTACGAAGAACGATTGCAGTCCGAAGTATTGACGCACAGTCGTGTGCTGGAAGGACACCCGTGTCTGAACGGGGCCGGCTTGTGGTTTGTTCCCGTGGAGCACGAGGGGAATCGGAACTCCTGCGCAAAGGAAGTGGAAATAGTGGCGCGGATTGTGGAGGGATTGCTAAAGCCGGAAGTGCGATGGTTCCGAGACGCGGACAATAGGCGGCGGCTAAAGGAAGACGATATCTTGATTGTGGCACCGTATAACGCGCAGGTAGCGGACTTATCGGCCCGGCTGCAGAAAATGCGGATCGGGACGGTGGACAAATTTCAGGGGCAAGAGGCACCCGTGGTGATTTATTCACTGACGACGTCGTCGCCGGAAGAAGCCCCGCGGGGAATGGAATTTCTTTTCAGTTTGAATCGACTGAATGTTGCAACTTCGCGGGGAATGTCGGCGGTTATTGTGGTGGGGAGCCCGCGTCTATTCGAGCCCGAATGTCGCACCCCTCGTCAGATGCAACTGGCAAACGCGCTGTGTCGCTATCGAGAACTCGCGACCATCGTTGATGAAGCAGATTTGTGAGCGATTCAGAAAGGCTCCACTGAAGTTCCGCAGGTTTCATGATTCGCTTGTGGTTCGAAATAGCCCTCACTCGTAACGCAAGGCCACCATGGGATCGACGCGGGTGGCGCGGCGCGCGGGCAGGTAGCTGGCCAGCAACGCGACAACCTGCAAGATCAGAGATACGGCAGTAAACGTGATTGTGTCGGTGGGGCGCACACGGAACAGCAAAGAGGAGAGCAAGCGCGTGGCCGCTAACGCGCCGACCAGGCCTAGAGCCAGTCCGATGCCGGCAAGGCGCATTCCGAAGCCCAGCACATCCCAAGCAATCTGCACTTGCGATGCACCAAGCGCCATGCGAATCCCGATGTCGCGCGTGCGCTGAGCTACAATGTTTGAAAGGACTCCGTAAATTCCGACTGATGAAAGTAGTAGAGCAGTGCTGGCAAAAATGGCCAGCAGGAAGGTATCGAAGTGCGACCGCTCGAGCGTGCTGGAGATTTTCTGCTGCATGGTGGAGAGCCGATAAATCGGCACAGCGGGCGCGACGGAGGCCACTACACTTTGCAACTCGTGGACTGGCACCACGCCCCCGCGAGTCCGCACCACCAGGTCCATGGTGCGTCCAATCCAATCCCATGCACTGGGCGGCATTTGCGCAATCGGGATGTAAAACTCCGGCTGGACCTGGTGGTCGAGACCCCATGCGCGCACATCCGCCACCACTCCGACGACCTCGTGCCACACCGGGTCCATACGGCCTTTCGGTCCGGCCTCACAGCAAACGAATCGCCTGCCGATGGGGTTTTCGCCGGGCCACATGGTGCGAGCAAGAGTTTCGTTGATGATGGCAACGAGAGTGCGGTCTCGCGTGTCTTGGGGAGTGAAGTCGCGGCCGGCTCTCAGTGGCACGCGGGCGGTGGAGAGATAGCTGGGCGAGACGATTTGCAGTTGCGAATTCACGAAATTCGCCGGGTCAATTGCTTGGCCTTCGGCGAGCAGGCCATTGCTGCCTCCGCCGCCAGCAAGTGGAGCACGCGAAACGACCGCAACCGACTCAACGCCAGGCAAAGCCGCCGCGACCGTGATCATACGTTCAAACGTTTGCCGCGCAACGGTGGGATCGTGATAGCCAGGATCGGGGAGTCCGACGCGCCCGACAACGACGTTGGAAGTATCAAAGCCCGCATCGACATGCGACACCAGCAGCGCGCTGCGGACCAGCAGTCCAGCACCAACCATCAGAATTAAAGCCAGGGACACTTCTAAGACTACCAGGAGACTCCGGACTCGATCGCGAGCGCCCCCGGACGTGCTGGAGCCCAGCTTGAAGACCTCGTTCAGACGAGTCGAAGCGGAGCGAAGGGCCGGAGCCAGTCCAAAGAAAAAGCTGGAGAAGAGAGCAACCGCACAAGCGAAGGCGAGCGTGCTGGCGTCGATACGCGACTGATCCAGCCGCGGCATTTCGGCGGGCCCGTGGGCGATTATCCAGGATACGGCCCAGTACGCGAGCAAAACACCAACAACACCGCCGGCAAGCCCGAGCACGAGATTTTCCGCAAGAAGCTGGCGTACGATGCGGTTCGGCGAAGCACCCAGCGCCGCCCGCATGGCAATCTCTTTTTGGCGAGAGCGAGAGCGGGTCAGCTGCAGATTCGCAATATTCGCGCAGGCAATCAGCAACAAAAAGCCGACGGCGGCGAGCATCATACGCAGGCCCAAGCGCTGGTCGCCCAGCAGCGCGGTAGCGAGCGGCTGCAGGCGAAAACCGCGGTCCTTATCGTCAAGCGGGTACTGCTGCTGCAGGCGTTGGGCAATCACATGGAGCTCCGATTGGGCCTCCCCTAACGACCCACTTGCCTTAAGACGACCCATCACATTCAGATAATGGTCATCGTGATCGGCCAGCTGCTCCGCGGTGTAGGCCGCCGGAATCCAAAGATCAGAGTTGCTTAGCAATGGATCGAAGCTCTTGGGCATCACGCCAACCACTGTGGTAGGCATGCCGTTGATGCGTATTGGCTGGCCGACGACGGAGGGATCGGCATGAAGCCGCGTGCGCCACAACCGCTCACTGATGACCACAACACGCGCCTGACCGGGCTGGTCCTCAGCGGCTGTGAAGAAGCGTCCGGCGATGGGCCGCACTCCAAAGGTCGGGAAATAATCCGCCGTAGCGATTTCGCCATCCACGCGCTCCGGGAGTTCTCGTGCTTCGAGGTTGAAACTAGCATTGTTCGAGGCGCATAGCTTGGCGAAAGAGGTACTCTGTCTTTTTAGATCGGCGAAGTTGCCGACTGAGACGCCGGGGAAAAGATCCCGCCACTGCTCTTGCAAATACACCACGCGAGAGGGATCTTCCATGGCCAGCGGCCGCATCAAGACCGCATTGACGACGCTGAATATCGCGGTCGTGGCACCGATGCCCAGAGCCAGTGTGAGTACGGCGACAACTGCGAAGCCCGGACTCTTCGAGAGGACACGCTGTCCGTAGTGAAGATCCTGCATCATTTCATCAGCAAAGCTGACACCGCGCGCCTCCCGGCCTTCCTCTTTGACGCGCTCGATGGCGCCGAACTCAAGGCGAGCGCGGCGCAGCGCTTCCTGGCGCGATAAGCCGCTGCGAACCAAATCGGCGGCGAGCGCCTCGATATGAAACCGGAGCTCCGCATCCATTTCGCTTTCCATACGAGCACGATGGCCAGTCGCCCGCAACCAAGAGCGAAGCCGGCTCCAAAAAATCACACTTCCTCCGGTTTTGTGCCCAGGATTCCTGCGATAACGTCCGCCATGCTGTTCCAGTTTTGGGTTTCCGCCTGCAACCGGCGCTTTCCGGCCGCCGTGAGCCGGTAATACTTGGCCTTGCGCTTGTTTTCCGACTCGCCCCATTCACTGGTAATCCAGCCCAGGTGTTCCAGGCGGTACAGTGCCGGGTACAGCGAGCCTTGTTGAATCTCCAGCCGATCTTTCGAAATCTGCTGGATGCGTAGCAGAATCCCGTAGCCGTGTAGCGGCCCCAGCGAAACGGCCTTGAGGATCAACATGTCGAGGGTGCCTTGCAGAAGGTCCAGTTGTTTGCCCACGGAAACGATCTCTCCTAGATGAGCTAGGAATATAACCCTTCTCTCCTAGACTGTCAAGGAAAAGGCTGCGGTTGCCCGTGCCCGGTTACCGGACATGTCCGGTTTACTTATCAGATGAGCTAAACATAAGCCCGGGTGTCAATTGCTATTTATCGGTGCGGGGTTGGTGTACCAGCCCGGACGACTCTTGGCCTACAGTCCTTGGTGTGGCGCTCCTACTTCCACGAGCTGGTAATTGGCAGCTCGAGCGGCTCGCAGATCGAGGGTACACAGTCCTCATTTTCTGTCTTCGTGTTGCTTAAAAGCGCCGAAGCATCCGGCGTTCCGTTAGCGGGCGTTGAGAAGGTTTCAAATTACGTCGCGGCCAAACACTGCAAGTACATCCTTAGGGCTCATGTGCTCCCCACATGGGGCGCCGCGGCCCTCGACGAGAGGTTCTCCTGGGGAAGCTGTTTCAAGGTGGCGGAGCGTAACAAGCTTTAGCGGCGGGCGTCAAGGTAGATGCCATTGTAGTTATAAAATGTCTGCTAGGCAGTCTGCGCCAGGATTCCAGCAGTGCGAGACTGTGCGGTTGCCGTTGATTCCGCAGTTTCGCTTTTGCATACGGCCAGCCCGCACATCATTGCACCACCTATTTTAACCACCTATTTGGTTGACATTTTAGGTATCGAAGGCGCAAGGTACATATTCTAAAGTTGCTCAGCGCTGAAGAGCTTGCGCCAGCACATGTCGAATATTCCGCGCCTGAGAACTTGATGTGTTTGTCGATCAGCAGGGTTGCTCGGATTAGCGAGCGGAGCACATTTTCAGTCTCTGTGGCGGTCGCTATGCCTAACCGCCAAGAACAAGCGCCAAGCAGACGCGCGAACCTCCCAAAATGGTGGTTTACATGATGGATCTTGGTCCAGGCCCGGTCAGCATCCAATTGAATGTAAATAACCAAGCACAGTCCATAAACTGCGAGCCGTGTCTTACCTTGCTCCAAGTGCTACGCGAGAAACTAGGCCTCACGGGAGCGAAGCAGGTGTGCGATCGCGCAACCTGCGGCGCATGTACCGTGCTCGTGAATGGCAAGCGGGTGTACTCCTGTTCGATTCTGGCTATCGATGCGCAAGATGCGAAGATCGAGACCGTCGAATCGCTTGCGCCAGACGGCACTCTTGATGCTTTGCAGCAGGCCTTTGTCGCTGCTGACGCGTCCCAATGTGGATACTGCACCCCGGGGTTCATCATGTCGGCGACCGCATTTCTGGCCGACAATCCTTCTCCAACCAAAGAGGACATCCGGAAGGGTATGTGCGGAAACCTCTGCCGATGTGGCACCTACGCAGGGATCGAAGAGGCACTGCTGAGCATGTCCAAGACTCCCAAGACATCCGCAATGGCAACGGAGGGGAGGAAGCGTGGCTGACTACTCGTGGCCTATAGCCGGCAGCCGGACTACCATCGGCACGGACGTCACCCGCATCGACACGCCTCTCAAGGTGACCGGTCGCGCGGCTTATACGACTGATGTGCAAGCGCCCGGAATGTTATATGCCGTTACCGTGGGATGTCCTTACGCGCATGCAAAGATCATCAGCATTGACACTAGCGCGGCTGAAAAAGTCCCCGGCTGTAAGGCCGTCACGGTCATCCAGAAACCCGGCACGGAGATCTTCTGGGCAGGCGATGACGTCGTGGCGGTAGCGGCTGTCGATGAACTATCGGCACAACTGGCTGCCAAAGCCGTGAAAGTGCAATACAGCGAATTGCCGCATCTCGTGCTCGATGCCAGTCCGCACCCTCCTGACGGTTTTGCCCAGCCGATGAAACCGGAAGTGCAGGGTGATCCTGACGGCGCGTTTGCCAAAGCAGCGGCTGTTGTGCAGGCAACTTACTCAATGCCAGTAATCACACACTGCTGCCTTGAACCTCACGGCAGCGTTGTCGCTTGGCGCTCAGGAGCATTGGATGTGCACATTTCCACTCAATCGGTATCGGGAATTGTGACACAGATGAGCAAGGCACTCGGAGTGCCCGCTTCCAAAATTCGTGTCCGCGCCGAGTTTGAAGGCGGCGGCTTCGGTGCGAAACTCGCGGCAGACCGCTGGGGCTTAGCCGCTGCACAGCTTTCCAAACTTGCCGGAGGGCTCCCGGTACGGTTGATCGTCAACCGTCGAACCGAACAGGAAACGGGCGGTTGCCGGCCATCGGCATACGGGACGATAAAGCTCAGCGCGGACGCAAAGGGCAATCTCACAGGCTGGGAGTCCGAGACCTGGGGCACCGGCGGCGTCACGGGCGGCGCTGATTTTCCCGTGCCTTACTTGTTCAACGTTCCAAACCAGCGCAAACAGCACACCACCATTATCAACAACATCGGCAGCGCCCGGTCGATGCGAGCGCCGCGCCAGCCTCAGGCTTGCCTTCTGACGATGTGCGCGCTAGAAGACCTTGCCGCTAAGCTCGGCATGGATCCGCTCGATCTTGTGCTGGCAAACATCGCGCTGACCGGGCCGCGGGCCAAGATTTACCAAGAAGAGTTTTCTGTGGCGGCCAAGGCCATGGATTGGACGAAGCGGTGGCACCCGCGTGGAAAAGGCAGCGCAGGGCCCATCCGCCAGGGTTTGGGGCTTTCCTTCCACACCTGGGCTGGCACTGCCCATCCCGCTGCCTGCAGCTTGACGATCAATTCGGACGGCTCGGTCGCTGTTTCCGCGGGCACGCAAGACAT
The DNA here is from genome assembly GCA_003225295.1 of Acidobacteriota bacterium. Taxonomy (GTDB): domain Bacteria; phylum Acidobacteriota; class Terriglobia; order Acidiferrales; family UBA7541; genus Acidiferrum. Next base: position 18,591 of record QHYZ01000085.1, read on the forward strand.
CGGTACGGGAACGCGAACCGTCATGGCAATCATCGCTGCCGAGACTTTCGGGCTTCAAGTCGGAGACATTGAGATACAAGTTGGGGACAGTTCGCTATCTTCCTCAGCTGGTTCCGGCGGTAGCGGGACGGTCGGCGGGATGGGATCGGCGACGCGGCGTGCCGCGGTAGACGCCCTTCAGGCACTGTTCGCGAAGATCGCCCCAGCACTGCATGCAGATCCCAGCAAGCTGAAAGCCGCAGGTGGTAAGGTCACTGATGGACAGTCGACGGTCACCTGGAAGCAAGCGTGTGCCGCAATCGGCGCATTACCCATCACCGCAAGAGGCGTGAACCCCGGAGCCGGAGCGCTGAACGATAGTGGTGTCGGCGGCGTACAAATGGCGGATGTTTCCGTCGACGTTGAAACGGGGGTTGTCAGCATCAACAGGCTGGTCGCCGTCCAGGACTGCGGGTTGATCATCAACCGCAAGGCAACCTTGAGCCAATGTTATGGCGCGCTGATCATGGGCGTAGGGTATGCGTTGTTCGAAGAAAAGATAATGGATCAGAACCTGGGACGAATGCTTAACCCGAACGTCGAGTTCTATCGGCTATGTGGGATCGGGGACATCGGCACGCTCGAAGTTCATCTGATGTCTGGGAAGGGATACGATGAACGCGGCATCGTGGGCTGCGGTGAACCGCCCGTTATTTCGCCCGGTGCCGCGATTTCGAATGCCGTCGCGAATGCCATCGGCGTCCGCGTGCCGTCGCTTCCTCTCACTCCTGACCGGGTACTTGCCGCGCTAGGTGTTCCGTCATGAATCCGTTCGTCTACCTGAGTCCGGCAGACCAAGATTCAGCTGTCGCACTGCTGGAAAATCAATGGGGAAACACCGAGATTCTGGCGGGCGGAACTGACCTGATCGCCTTGATGAAAGACGATATCGTCACCCCCTCCCGCGTACTAAACATCAAGAAGATCGCGGCATTGAACACCCTGGCCGTGGATCAGAAAGCCGGACTTCAGGTTGGCTGCCTTGTTAGATTAGACGAGATAGCCCGAGATGCTGGTGTGCTGCAGTCGTATCCAGCGCTGGCAAGGGCCATCGCGGATGCTGCCAGTCCGCAGATCCGCAATATGGCCACCATCGGCGGCAATCTTTGCCAGCGGCCACGGTGCTGGTATTTCCGTAACGGTTACGGGCTCCTGGCTATCGATTCAAGCGGCAAGTCTCTCGTACTACAGGGCGACAATCGCTATCACGCCATCCTCGGGAATAGCGGGCCGGCCTACTTTGTGAGTCCATCGACAATCGCTCCGGTGTTGGTTGCCTTGGGCGCGACGGTTACGATCACCGGGCCGAAGAATTCGCGGACCATCGCACTCGAGAGTTTCTTCCGTGCGCCGAGCTCGGAACAGGAACGCGAACACGACCTCGAACCCAACGAACTCCTGACCTCCGTGCATGTGCCTCCGCCAGACGGATCAGCAACCGCCTACTATGAAGTTCGTCAGAAGCACGGATTTGATTGGCCAGTGGCTACTGCAACGGTGGCGTTGTCGACCATAGCCAAGAAAGTGACGGCAGCGTCGATCGTCCTAGGACATGTCGCTCCAACTCCTTGGCGTTCGAGGGAAGCGGAAAACCTGCTTACGGGACAAACCTTGGACGAGAGTATTGCGGCCTCGGCGAGCGAGGCAGCTTTGAAACCAGCCAAGAGCCTTGGCCAGAACGGATACAAGATTCAGGTTGCCAAGGTTGCCCTGAAACGAGCCATACTACAAGCTGCAGGGTTCGACGTTCCACCTTCGCACCCTGCGCTGGCCTAGACTATGGACAAACGGCCGATGCTCACGCACGCGGAGCGATTCAATCGCAAACATAGCGATCTCTGTCCGGCACTTACTTGGAAAGGACAGTTCACGCCCGCTGCACCCGACCCCAGCGTTCCCGCCACCACTGATCATCAGTATTGGTGTGTCTACACGCAAACATGCATCGGGCCGGACAATCAGATAGTTGAACCCTATGTTTGCTCCAACCCGAAGCGGAGCTGCCACCAGACGGCAGTGCGCCTGCACCAATAAGCTCCAACGCTGTAGCGTGATGGAGAGAGAGGCACGCCCAGCAAGCAGGAGGAACGGTTGGCTACGGCGAGCGCCTGAGAAGCGTTCTGGAGGTACAAAGCAACTTCCGACCTAGCCCTGTTTGGCCGAGTCGCGATTCGAGCCGTCATCGCCAGCGGCCCACCCGTCAGGCGCAGGGTGGGTCGTCCTAATGAACTCCTTCAGTAATTCGTTCTGCACCGGCTTGTCCACCGCCGGAGTGGGAACACTCATCCCCGTGAGCTGTAGAGGGACGGGCAGGGACTTGATTTCCTCCAGATAGTCGCAAGGCCCAATCTCCAGCATGGTACAAAACGAGCAAGATCCGCCGGGACGGGTTAAGTGTTTTGTAGCCGGATTGTATTGGAAACGTCCCGCTTGGGCGCTGGCCTTAAGCTTTTGGATGACCCTCGGCTTAGCGGTCGCCCAGCTGGCCGGATCCCCCGTCGGATGGGGCGCGAAAATGACCTCCGCATCAAGCTCCGTGCCGTTCGGAAGATCGCCGTACTTAAGCCGGATGTCGCGATCAAGCAACGCCGTGACGGGATCATTCACACTGGGATTGCCAGCCGAAAAGCGCCCCTTGAGAGCTCCCATGAAGGCGTTCGCGGTACTCTGGCTAAACACCAGAAGCAGTGTAGGCAAGCTTTGGAATAGTTGCCTGAGGAAATACTGCCTGGTGTGAAAACATTCCTCCACGATGCCAGCCTGCTGTGCCAGAGTCATTGGAGGTAGGCTCGGGTTGCTGGGATCGGCTCTGGTAGTCCACTTCGCCGAAGGACAGGCGATCATGTTGCCGTAGGAGAGGTCTTCCCCAATCGTGAGCTTGTGGTCGGCGGGGAGACTCAATGCCACAGCCACTTCCTCAAGTAGCGACTGGTAGGCCTGATACATTTTCTGATCCTGCAATTCCACGCGAATCGTTCGCAGTCCATGGTCGTCCTGGGGGACGGCAAGTTCCAGTTTCGATCCCGGGGGAGCGTCTTGAGGACCTCCTCCGAAGGCCGTATAGTCGGCCTGTGGAAGTTGCAGCTTGGCGACTTCGCGATAGCGAAAGTAGTGCGCATATTGTTTGAAATCGTCAAACATCGGGTTGATGGAGTTTTGAGTGTTGGGCCACCAGCCGGGCAGGTTGGGGTTGATTCCCACGGCCATCAGTGGCGCTTTCCGGCAACCGCTCAGTAACTCAGGGATCAGAGGCGCTCGCCCCAAGTATTGGCTTTTTTGCAGAATGCCGCGCTGCAGAGGAGGTCCGGAGGTTTCATAGTCATAGCTGTGATAGGTACCCCAACTTCGGAAATAGGAACAGGGGTGTGGTTGTTGGCCTGGTTCCTGGGCCACGCGAAGTGCGTTGCAAGGCATCACTTCAAAGACTAATTCGACTTCCGTTGGAACTCGGCTGTCGCTCATACACTCCAGCTACAGTCCGGCGATGATGCCCCAGCAAGCCAGAGCGCTCATGACGGTAGTCCAATAGCCATAGCCCTTGTAGTAGTAAACTGCCCACATGACCTGCAGACTCTGCGACTTGGGCAAGTCCTTGAGGTCGCCATTGATCTGCGGGTCCGAGCAGTTTCGCACCACGGCCCAAAAGGGTGTGGAGCGACCGGAATTCTTGCGTTCTTCAATGCAAAGTCCGAGTACGGCATCGCCCATTTCGACAGCGCAACCCTCTAGATCGAGGCGATTCTTGGAGGTGCCGTACTCAAAGTAGTCGGTGGTGAGGATGGGGTGGAATTTGGGCATGCGCACTTTGCCGTTGACCGTCTGTCCATCCAGCCAGATATCTGGAGTGTCCGGGCGAGAGGGCTTGGGATAGCCTCCTGGCGGCGTCGTGAAGCTGACCGTGGGGGGTAGCAGTTCATCTGGCTGAGCCAGCTTGTCTTTAAAATTCGCCATAAGCTGCACGGCGGCAGCCAGTTGCGTTTCAGGCAGGTTCCAGTCGGACTTATAGACGCTGTTTTTAAACGGGGCGTTCCTAAATTCTTGCTTTACTCGGAACTTGGCCCCGCGCGTGACAGCAACGTCTCCCAGGTCCTGTTCTGCGTAGACGCCCCCGGCAGTACCTGTAGTCAAGAAAATCTTGGGTTTAACCTCATCAATTAACTGATGAAATAAATCCTTCACTGGCAAAGTGGCATTGCCGGGGCTTCCCGGAGGAGTTTCCATGCTGTCCTGATTCAAGTGCAGCTCGGATTTGAACAGCAACACCGATTTGTTTCCGATCTTGGACGGAAAATAGCTCCCCAGCCGCTGGGCGACCTTTGCTGGAGCTCCCTTGCGGATTTGCGGATCGTACTGAGCGTAGTTTCTGTTATAGCGATACCAATGATCTTTGGTGAAACCGGGCGTATGAACGTCCGCCAAAGCGCCCACCTCATCCACGGTCCAGGTAACCACCAGAACGTCAGCCGGCGGGAGCGGCGCGGATGGGTTCGGTGCAGGATTGATCGGCTGAGGAACAGGAGCGAGCCCCGGAGGAAAAGGGATTCCGAGCTTGGCACCCGGAGCCGCCGCCAGCTGCAACTTCTCGGGCGCGGGATGCAAGTCCAAATCGACGTCAGTGATTCCCGAAGAAAGCAGCTCCCGCGCTAGGGCCAATTCGAAATCATACTGAGCCATATCACCTCACGTCGCTCTGCCGGTTCTGCGTGATCTCGCGCCAAAGAATGGCCCCAAGTCACCGCGACCGGCAAGTTCGAAAAAGGAAACCCCGGCCCCGGAGTGACGATCCTAGACGAATCGAAGCCTGAAATCTCACTGAGGCCAAGTCCTGAAGTAGCGCACTTATAGAACCATAGAGCTAAGATGTCAACTGTAAATTATTGAGGCTGTAAATTATTGAGGCCTATTGAGGCGTCTAAATGATGGTTGCTCCTGCCCAGGGCCATCTATTCTGCTTGGAGATCAGAAATCTTCGCAGCGCCACTGTTCGTGGAGCGCGGTCTGCGCGCGTCAATTCCTTTCCGGAATTGTAAGGTGGTCGGCACTGCCACTGCATCCGTGTGCAGAACACGATCGAAACCCCTCTTCCCGAGTTTTTTCGAACGGCGCAGGATCTGATGTTTGGTTCGGAGATTATGGGAGGTAGCCGTGAGGATGATTTTTACCTATCTCCCGCTGCGTCTGTCCGCTGGAAGATCGGCGAGCAAGTTGAGCGGGCACTGAAGAACCACGTGGCGGATCTCGAAGGAGGCCTCCGCGAACTGCCGAAGGACCCAGATCGGTCCTGCCTGTTCAAAAGAAGTTTATAATCACGGCATGATCAGCGGCCGGTTCAAAGTCCACTCCGAACCCAGCAGGGGGTCGACTTGGCCGTCCCACATTCCTTCGCGACACTTGGCCTTGGAAATCGTACTGCCGAACAAATCCAGCTTGGCCAGAGTGGTACGAGGGTCGTTCGCAATTGAGCGTTTTCGCCGGGTCCTGTCATGGCTTTGGCCATGGACGCCGATTGCGTAACTATCGTAAGCGATCTTTGGCTGCGCAAACCTCCGCGAGACGCACTGCCGGCGACGGTATGAGGATAGTTCGAGAAGTATCAGCAAGCTGGGTCGGATGCTAACAGGGATGCAGGACACATTGACTCGTTTGCGGAATAAAGTCGGCGAGAGCTTGGCGCACGCGCCCTGGAGCGCTTGGCATTGCCGATCGGTTGGGACGTCTCTTGCGCGTACGGCCTGGCCTGCTACGGTGGAGCATTGTCGTGTTGGTGTCCCATGGGGATTTATCAGTGCCGGTGCAGTATCATTTGGCGCTCCCTTCTGGTTCGACACGTCGATCAGCCATGAGGAGCACTCTAAGAACTGCACTCAACGATTTGGGCCAGCCAATTGCGAATCCCAGCTGATCGCTTCGAAAGGAGATAATTCATGTCGCCATCCGAATCAGGGCCGGCCGGCGTAGGACTGCCAGTCGGAGCAAATGCAAACACCGCGCTAACCGTCGAAGACATCAAACGTATTATTGCTGAAGCGCAGTCTTCGGGCGCAGATTCGGTAAGTTTAGGAATGCAGATCTTCCGCACCTTAGGAGATGACATCAACACTTCTGGCGCACTCGTCAGCCAGGCGCTGCTCGAGTCGAATGTAGCCGTCCGGGGTCCACTGGCTGCGCTTCTTACCGCCGCTCAGACGATCACAAAGACGGGCACCCAGGTGCAGATCACCAATGGCCAAGAGACCAAGACAGAAATCGGCGGGACACCCATTCGTTTCAAAGAAGCGGTTAGCTTCGAGGTGGTGGACGATGGAGGGCTACCTACCCTCAGAAACATTGTTGGCGTGGGCGCCCACAAATTCCTCTGGCTGGACATCACCGAGATTCAACTGAAACAGAACCAAGGACAACGAGTGATTCACGTGGTGACCTCTGGCGGCAGTCGAGATTTCGTCTTGTGATTGAACGGATCACGGTGGAGGTTTACACGCAAGCGCTCAGTCAAGACGATAACCGGATGGTGGTCCAGGGATCGATGGCCCAGCGCGGAACGCAACCACTGCGATCGGCTTCCGAGCGAGTCACTTCTTTGACGAGTCGGCCATGGTGGGCCTTCGTCAATTTCCCACTCGGCCGCGGTTCCACCAGAAACCGGTAATTCCCCTCCGCCAAAAGAGTTAGGTTGCAAAAGCACAGGTCCGGCCTGCAAGCTGATAGGCATGCCGGAACTGCCGGATATCGCCGCCTACATCACTGCCCTCGAACCGCGCATCCTCGCGCAGCCGGTCGAACGAGTGCGACTGGCAAGCCCTTTTCTGCTTCGAACGGCGCAACCCCCAATAACGAATGTGCAGGGCCGCGTCGTCCGCGAACTGCGGCGAATCGGCAAGCGAATCGCGATTGGAGTGCAAGGCGATCTCTGGCTGGTGCTGCACCTGATGATTGCTGGCCGTTTGCACTGGCGGCACCCCAAGGCAATGCTGGTGGGCCGCCGGAGTCTAGCAGCCTTCGATTTTCCCAGCGGCTCTCTCGTGCTTACCGAAGCAGGCACAAAGCACCGCGCATCGTTGAGTGTGTTAACTGGCGAGGACGGCTTGCATTCCGTCGACCCAGGAGGAATCGAAATCTTCAAGAGTGATCTTTGCTCGTTTTGCGAGGCACTCAGGGCCGAAAACCGCACGCTCAAGAGAGCTCTTACCGATCCGCGCCTGGTCAGTGGGATCGGCAACGCGTATTCGGATGAAATCTTGCACGCAGCACAACTGTCGCCTATCGCGCTCACGCACAAGCTGGAGCCGCACGAATGGGAAAGGCTGTTCGCTGCGACGCGCCATACCCTCGGGCTGTGGATCGACCGGCTGCGCGCAGAAGCGCAGGCTGGCTTTCCCGAAAAGGTGACCGCCTTTCGCAAGGAAATGGCGGTTCACGGACGCTATGGAGAGCCTTGCTTGAGGTGTGGAGAAAGGATTCAGCGGATTCTCTACGCGGACAACGAAACGAACTACTGTGCTCGATGCCAAACTGGTGGAAAAGTTCTTGCGGATCGCGGTTTGTCTCGCCTTTTGCGATCGGACTGGCCGCGCACCCTCGAGGAACTCGAGGCTCTCAAGCGCCGCTAGAAGTGAAGACCCTGCCGTTCAAAGGCCTTCGCGCCGGATAGCATTTTCGGTATGGACAGTTGTTCCGGCGGTTGACCGAGCCAAAGACCGGCCTACTTCTCTATTTCAGAGGCCCAATTCAAAATGATCGACAACGGCGCCGAACTCGGCTCATCCACTCTTGCGTTGATTAGAGATTTCTGGCCATCGACGGTCAAATCGTACCAAAACAGATCCATGGCGGAAATCGGCTGTCGTGTGTGTGTCTGAAACAGCGCCACGCCTGCACCCAGCGGTGCAATGATCTCATAAGGCCCGAGTTTTGTACCCGCTGCCAGCGTCATAGGTGGTGGTGATTATAACCTTGCGGAATCTTCGCACGGCATCGCAGGCACGACGCGCGGCTATGGTCGAGTAGGCATGCCGGGCCTTTCGAGAGAGTGGGGAGCCATGGCTTGGTTATTTTCCTGCCTCGGGCTGCGTCAGCATCAGTGCGGGAACCTCTTGTTGTTTCACCAGGTTGTTGTAGGCCGCTACTGCGGTCGAGACAATCGCCTTCCATTTTGCCAGTTGTTCATCCACCGCTTTTCTGAGCATATCGAACACCTCGTAGGACTGCTTCGTGGGGGCCGAATCCGCGCTCCCCACGACACCACTCAAGGCAACCAGGTGGTTGTTCAAACGAACCGGGAAATTGAGCACATCCTGACCGCTCTTGGCCTTGGTCTGGATAAGCGCTTCTTCCACCTCGGTCATCTCGGTATCGAGCCTCTTGCCGGCATCGGCAATGGCCTTGGCGCGAGGGTCGCTCTTCAGGCGCTTGTTAATCGTATGGATCTGCTCGCGAAGATCGCGAATTTGGATGATGGTATCGTCCGTTTCTGTGACCTTGTCACGGATCTTGAGAAGCAGATCGAATTGCTTGGCCAGATCCTCCTGACCGATCTTCAACCGCGGATCAGCCTTGATCTCCAGCGGCGCAGTGTAACTCTTGCCTAGCACCGTCAACCGTACCTGGTAGGCGCCCGGCAGCGCTTCTGGACCGTCGGTGTTGCCGCCCCAGAGTGGCGCGTGTGGCACCTTCGTCGCTCCCTCGTAGCGCAGGTCCCAGACGAAGCGGTTCAGGCCCGCGTCGGCAGGCAGGCCGCCCGCATTGCGGTCGCGGCTGAAGAAGTCTTCCTCCTCGTCGCTGGCTGGCTCTTCCTTCTTAGGATATTTGCGGATGACCTTTCCCGAGGAATCCAGTATCTCCATAGTGATTTTTGGGGCCTCGTCGGCATCAGTCTTCTTGCCTTCTGAGGAAGTCGACGGGGTGGCTTCCGTTTTTGCCGATGCGCCCTCAGCACCACCACCAGAAGCCTGCGGTTTCGCCTGGTCTGGCCTCTTGAGGGAAGCTCTTAACCAATAATTAATGACGGCTCCTGCCGGCGGATTCTTTCCAACACTGCCGCTGGGGGCAAAAAACGAACCCCGGAAGACCGTATGATTCGCTGAGGTGGGCGTGAACAGGTGAGCCTCCTGCTGCGGAATCGAATCTTCGTATTGCTCAAGCGGAGCAATGTCATCCAGCACCCAGAAGCTGCGTCCGTGCGTGGCCACCACCAGGTCAGCGTTCTTAATCACCAGGTCGTTTACCGGGGCCGCCGGAAGATTCAGTTGAAGCGGCTGCCAGTGCGCGCCATCATCGAAAGAAACGTACACACCCTGTTCGGTTCCGGCGAAAAGCAAACTTGTACGCCGGGGATCGACCCTGACGGCATGGACAAAATCGTTCGGGGGAAGCCCCGCGACCAGTTTGGTCCAGGTCTTGCCAAAATCTGTGGTCTTGAACACGTAGGGTGCGAAGTCGTCCAACTTGTGGCGTTCGACGGCGAGATAAGCGGTGCCTGCTTCACGCCAAGAAACCTCGATCATGCTCACCGTGCCCCAGTCCGGCATGGCCTGGGGGGTGACGTTCTCCCAATGCTCGCCACCATCGCGCGTGAGTTGAACCAATCCGTCATCGGTTCCTGCCCAAATCAGAGCCTTCTGTACGGGTGATTCCGCGACCGAGAAGATCGTGTCATAGACCTCGACACCGGTGTTGTCTTTGGTGATGGGGCCGCCTGAGGACAACTGTTTTGACTTGTCGTTGCGCGTCAGATCGGGACTGATGATCGTCCAGCTCATGCCGCCGTCGGTTGTCTTGAACAGCACTTCGCCCGCGAAGTACATCGTCTTGGGGTCGTGCGGTGAAAAAGCGATGGGCTCGGTCCATTGGAAGCGGTGTTTGACGTCGCCTGCAGACCAGCCGATCGGGTTCACCGGCCAGGGGTTGATGGCCTGCTCTTCGCCCGTGCGATGATCGTAGCGGGTGATCTCGCCACCGTAAGAGCCGGCATACACGATCTCAGGGTCCGTCGGGTCGGGTGCGATGTAGCCACTTTCGCCGCCACCCACGTCATACCAGTCCGGGCGATCAATCGCGCCTTTTGCGCTGGCACTGGCGATGGCCACAGTGGAGTTGTCCTGTTGGGCGCCGTAGATGTAATACGGGAACCGGTTGTCGGTAATCACATGGTAAAACTGCGCTGTGGGCTGGTTATACACACTGGTCCAGGAATCGCCGCCGTCGGTGGAAATAGTGGCGCCGCCATCGTTGCCATTCGCGAGACGCTTGGGATTCGTGGGATCGATCCACAGCGCGTGATGATCTCCGTGTGGCGCGCGGATTCGGCTAAAAGTCTTGCCTCCGTCATTGGATCGATACGCCGCAGTGTTCAGGATGTACACCGTATCTTCTGACTTTGGATCGGCAAAAATGTGCGAGTAGTACCAGGCCCGCTGGCGAAAACGGTGGTCGTCGGTGGTTAAGTGCCAGGAATCGCCGCCGTCGTCCGAACGATAAATTCCGCCCTTCTCTGCCTCGATGACCGCCCAAACGCGGTTGAAGTTTGCGGCGGAGACCGTGATTCCGATGCGGCCCAGAATACCCTCGGGCAGTCCGTGTCCTTTGAGTTCTTTCCAAGTTGTTCCGCCGTCTCGGGAACGATAAAGGCCGCTTCCTACGCCGCCGCTATCCAGACTCCACGGGGTGCGCCGAGCTTGCCACAATGCAGCGAACAGGACATTGGAGTTGCTGGGATCGAACACCACGTCGATGGCCCCGGTCTGGGCATCCTTATAGAGCACCTTCTGCCAGGTCTTGCCGCCATCCTGCGTGCGGAAGATGCCGCGCTCTTCGTTATCGGCAAAGGGATGTCCGAGCGCAGCGACAAAGGCGATGTCAGGATTCTTGGGGTGCACGGCGAGGCGTCCGATGGCATGCGTGTCGGCAAGCCCAACAAACTTCCACGTCTTCCCGGCGTCGATCGACTTGTGAACACCGTTTCCACCAACGATGTTGCCGCGAATGCACGCCTCTCCCGTGCCCACATAAACGACATTGGGGTCAGATTCGGAAACCGCTATCGCCCCGATCGCCGGCGATGCATCCTTCGTCTTGTCGAAAATTGGTTTCCAGTTGAGGCCACCATCAGTCGTCTTCCACACGCCGCCGGCGGTGGAGCCAAAGTAATAAACGTTATCCTGTCCGACGACGCCTGACACCGCGACCACGCGCCCGCCACGAAATGGGCCGACCAGGCGATACTGCAGACCTTTCCACGGGTTCTTGTCCTCGCCTTCTTCTCTCTCTTTCTGAGTGTCAGCGGTCTGCGCCCCGGCAGTCTCTGCCTGCTTCTGGCCGGAATCAGGGGTCTGCTTCGGCGGGTGTTTCTGCGCGAACACTGGGGTACTAAGACATGCAACTAGAAGAGCGAGCCAGGTCGTTCTCAAGTTTTTGTTCCTCCGGAAACGTAAACGATACATGCGGCAGCCACACCTTCTCAACCGGAAAGATTGCTGTTGTCTAGTTTTGTGTTTGCGAGTCGGAGCGACGCGGGAGCGCTTCTAGCGAAGCACTGCCAGATTTTCCTACGATCGCCGTTTTCATGCCAATGGCCCAGGCCTTATCCTTGCCCTTCCAAGAATGGCAACTCAACCCCCTGAATCCCTTTCTCCTAACAATCTTACTGGCGCTTACTGGCGGCAATCATGAAAACTATTGCGACGAATTGCGCCGACTTGAGGCCGATTCGAATACGCGGAAATGAAATTGGAGCAGAGCAGGCAGATGTTCTGCCACGTAGACCCAATTGTGACCCCCGGGGTAGAGGTGAAACTCGTGGGGAATGTGACGCGAGTCAAGCGTTTTGTCCAGAGCTACGGCACCGGCGTCGAAACCAAAATCGTCTTCGGAGCCGCAATCAAAGTAGATCTGCAATCCGGCGAGACTCGCCGTGTGCGCGATGGTCAGGGGGTCGTTGTGTTTCCAGAAGACGGGGTCGAGCGGAGAACCAAAGACGTCACCGAGAATCCGCGACCTGGCAAGCTGGCGGGAATCGCTGGCTGCGACTGTGGGAATTTTCTCAAGCAGGGCCGCGCTGTGGGCGCCAAGGGAAACGAAGAGCTCCGGATGAAGGAAGGCCAGATGCAGCGCGCCGTATCCGCCCATGGAAATTCCGGCTATGCCGTGAGAGGCGCGCCCGGCCCTGGTGCGATAGCGTTTTTCGATCTGCGGCAGAAATTCTCGGAGAAAGAAATCCTCATAACGACGGTGGCCGTCGCGGGAATTTATGTAGAAGCTGGAACCCCCATCCGGTGTGACGATTAGCAAATCACCGAGCTGATGGCGCTCCCAAAGGTCCTCGACGAGATTGAAACCGCCGGAATGGATGAGCATTTGCTCGTTGTCACCGAGGCCGTGAAGAAGATAGAGGATGGGATACCGGCGCGTCTTTTCCGCGTCGTAGCTAGGTGGCAGGAGCACGCAGTAAGCGACCGGATGACCTAGTATTTTGCTAGCTGCGGAAAGACATTCTGCCCGGCCCGTCGCAAAAACGGCGTGATCAAAGGCGAGGCAACCCAAAAATAGCACCGCCCCTCGAAGCAGCCGGGATCTATTCATACCGCAAGGCCTCGACGGGGTTGAGACGCGCGGCGCGCGTTGCGGGATAGAGCCCGGCGACGAGGCTCACGAGGATGGCGAAGGCAATCGCACTCAGGACCAGCCACCACGGCACGGAGAACACATGGGCCGGAGGCAAATTCTGGCGCTGCAGATAGAGATTGGTACCCCAGGTCACGATTTTGCCGATGAGCCAGCCGATACCCACGCCGAAGACCCCGCCCAGCAGACCCATGACTCCGGCTTCGACGAAGAAGAGCTGTTTCACGTCCCGATCGGCGGCGCCGAGCGCCTTGAGGATTCCGATTTCGCGCCGGCGCTCAAGAATGGCCATTACCAGAGTGTTGATAATACCGATGGTGGCGACGGTGAGCGCCAAACTACCGAAGATGGCGAGGAGAAGATCGAAGATGGTGAAAAAGAGGCGTAAATTGCGCGTGGCGTCGAGCAAGGAAAAGGTGGAGAAGCCCATGTTCTTGATAGAGGTTTCAATCGCTTCCACCTGGGAGGGGCTCCTGGCGCGAACCGTTAGGTTTGCATAGCTTGGTTTGCCGTTCGATGTGCGCACGGCATCCCTCAAATCATTCACTTGTGCGGCCCGCAGCGCCGACGCAACCTCAAGCGGGATGAACAAGCGGCCGTTACCGTAACCGGCAAACCCGGCGGCCGGTTCGGTCTCGACAATGCCGACAATGCGGAGTTTCTTCTCCCGAGGAACAATGGAAAAGCCTTCGCTGGCACTGTCATGGGGAGACGTAACCGCGGAGCGGTCGACATTTCCGGCGCGCGGCGGATCTGCCGGTACAGGTTGGGGCGCGAGCGGCTGGCGCTCGACGTAGCGCACCACGAGCTCCTTGCCGATCAGCGTGGAAGGCTGATCAGATAAATCCTTCGCAAACTCGATCTGCAGAATGGCCTCATCGGCGGCCGGACGCGAAAAAAAGCTGCCCTGCATGCCATCGTAGGCGCCATTCCCACGGGCAGAAGCAGGCACACCCGCCACGACCGTGGAATAGGGATTGCCCGCGTAACGTACTTCCGTGGGGAAGCGAATCTGCGGATAAACTTCGATGACATTCGGCAAGCGTTCCATTTCCTTGCGGGCGTCTTCGTCAAGAGATCGCACTTTTTGCGGGGACGCAGATTTTTCCGTAGTGGGGCGGTTGAAATCACGAAGGTTGCGACGCAAGGTGACCAGCACCGTATCAAACAAACCGGAATTGGCCAGGCGCTTTGAGGCCAGCTCTTGCAGGCCGACGCCCAGCGAAAGCATGGCGACCAGTGAGGCCACGCCGACGGCGACTCCCAGCGTCGTCAGTGAGTTGCGCAAGATGGCCTCGCGCAGATTGCGGAGAGCGAGTTCACCGAGGTCGCTGGCTTTCACGATTGCACCCCGTCGCTCACCAATTTGCCGTCGGCAACAGAGGCGATGCGATCGGCAAATTTTTCAGCGAGATGACGTTCGTGCGTGACCAGCACAATGGTCATTCCGAGTGATCGCTGGATTTTACGCAGTAAGACCATGATGGATTCACCGGTGGCGCTGTCGAGATTGCCGGTTGGCTCGTCGGCCAGCAACAAGGCAGGGCGATTCACCAGTGCCCGCGCCATCGCAGCCCGTTGCTGTTCCCCACCGGAAAGCTCACTCGGGCGATGTGTCAAACGCGTTTCCAGACGCACGTGCTCAAGAGCCTCCCGCACGCGCCCCGCGCGCGCACTGCGATCCACTTCGGCGAGACGCAAGGGCAGTTCGACGTTCTCCTCAAGGGTCATGCGCGGAAGGAGGTTGAAAGACTGAAAAACCATACCGACGGTGCGGCTGCGATAGCGCGCCAGCTCGAGCGGGTTCATCTCGGAAAGATTACGGCCCTGCGCGAAGATGGCGCCGGAGGAGGGGCGATCCAGACCCGCCATGAGGTTTAAGAGGGTGGACTTCCCCGAGCCGGAGCTTCCGAGCAGCGCCAGGAATTCCCCGGCTGGGACGTCTAGTGTGACGTCATCCACGGCTCGAATCAGCGCAGCACCCATCTGATAGTGGCGCGAGACGCGCTTGGCACACACCGCGGAACCATTACCTGTTGGCAGCATAATCTCTCGATGTTACTACGCATGGCGGGCTTATTCGGTTACCGCACATCTGGCGGCAGGTGATTTGATCCGGTTAAGGCGTCTACCACGTTCGTCTGGGCTAGAACTCGCATTCTTCTCGCTGATGATCGATGGTGTCGCTTACACCGACGGCGCAGCTCAACGAGGCTCAATCCTGTCATCCCACATATGGTGCGACATCTTCCACTCCCCATTCGTTTGCTTGCGCAGAACATTCAAGAACATTCCTTTGTGCGACGCGCTCGTCGTCTTGCCGTTTTGCACCGTCGTCCAGGCCACTTCGTCCGTCCCCCACACACACGCGATCTCCCCGTCGGCACCGATATTCTGCGGTGTCACGACCAGCTTGGTGATCTGAGTTAGCGGAGCATCGGGCGAAAACCAGTATTCGTTCAATCCCTTTTGCCCGATACGCGGCTTGTCTCCGTGTGGCGGCAGCAACACACAGTCCGCCGTGAAGCGAGAGCGCACGCCATCTGCATCTCCCTTGAGCCAAGCTTCTTCGTACTTGCTGTGCACTCGCTTTATCTTTGCAGTGTCTTCCTCGGACAAGCTGCGTCCGGCGTTCCCGATCACGGGACAAACCAACGACAGCGAAACCAGTGGCAATACCTCGCGAATGTGCATGAAGCCTCCCTGAAGATACCTGCCTCTTTGGACGCCCCACACATACTTACGTCATCGCCTCATTCCTAGGTGAAAACCAAGTGCTGTTCTCTGCTCCTGGTGCACGGAGCGCTGTTTTCCTGCCGAGTAAAAGCCACTATCCCAAGGGCCGCTAATCGCCGTTACCTCCGTAGGCGGGATCGAAACAGTTCCGGTGCCACCTCTTGCCCAGAAAAAGTCGAGGGCAACAAAAACCGGGCCGCCAACTGAGAATTTTGCGGTCACGGACCCTTCGCGCCGCTTTTCTACCTCCATCGCGCCATGGATTTCTGGAGGTGTCCAACACCAAAGTCTCGCGGCCATACTTGCAATTCGCTGATGGGCCCTTCGGCAGGCTAACTCTGAGTTGCATAACCGTTTATTTGACCCGCCAGCTTTCGCCGTGCGTTCTCGGCGATACCTCTTTTCTTTGCCAGTGCGAACAGCGCTGCAGGCTACCGCCGTCGACGCAATTCACCTAGGGCCGATTATGGTGGACGTGGGGGACGCGAATCCGGGGAATCCGGGGGCCCGTGCTCGCAAAGCAGAGCGGGGAAACACTAGAGTGCTTCGTGGCAGGTCGCTTGTCGTTGCCGATGAGTTAAACCGGTGGCCTTACCCGTGGGGCCGTAAAGCCCCGGACTTCAGGCCAGAGCCCATTCGTGCTGAATCGGACCAGAAGATTCGAGAGCGGCATCAGTCGCTATTCTCTTTTCATGCTTTTCACGCAGGCCTTAGCCTGATTTGAGAGAAGGAATTCTTTCCCGAATCTTCCCCAGGATACGCCGCCAGTCCGCGCAGCCACGCGTCGATCGCGGAGTGCTGCTCGGCATCCATCTCTTCAAACAGCACGCCCATGCCGAAAATTCCGAAGCCGCCGCCAGAATGCACGTAGATCACTTTGCCACGGACTTCGCATGTGCTCATGCCATCGCGGATGCAGAGACGTAATCTGGTACGGATGGGAATGGCTTCGAGTGTATCGATATAGCAACCACGCGAGCTCAATTCGCTTAGCTGTCCGCGAACCCACGTTCCGTCGAGCAGGGTAACTTCGGCATCCGCGAAAAACGAGAAGCGCGGATTGACGCGCCTTGTGGTGTAGGGAGCTTCAGCCATGGTGTCTCTCCGGTCCGGGAACTCTTAAATACACTTGAAAACAAATCTAGCCATGAAATGAAGCAATCCCCTAACCATATAAAACCTGAAGAGTAAGAACCCCTATCTGATAGTACCTAAACAACTTGGGGCGATAGCCACGAACAGCAGGCCCAGCCACAAGCACAACGGACAGCATCTTCTTGCGTACTGCTGGAGAATGTTTGCCACAGGGCTTAACGGGGGCGTCCTCCGAATCGGTGGGGGAGCTGGTTCGGCCGAGGCCCCACAGAGGGAGTGGGCATCCGCCTCGCTCAAGAAGACGAAGCGGAGGGGGCTGCGCAGGCGATCAGAATGTGACAGGGTTACCTTAATTGCCTTGAATTAAACAAAGTGCGGTGATACGTTCAACCCCTTCCGGGCACTACCCTTCCAAATGACCGGCTGGTCAGTTTGTCTCCGCGCCGGGAAGATATCCAAAGAATGGAGGGTCACTAGAATGTGTAAATCGCCAGAGTACATTTGCACCATACTTCCACCCCATATCCTGACCAAGATGACTGAATCTAACCGCCATCGGGAGCGCGCCTTACGGACAATAGCCCTGACGGAACGCGCGCGAGGGCGGCGCTCTATCCTAGGAACGATGCTCGGGTCGGTTCCGACGGGAACGCTACGACGTACGATCTATGACGCGCAAACGAGCGAACGCCTGCCCGGAACCTTTGTCCGCGGGGAGGGCGACGCGGAAACGAGTGATGTCGCCGTCACGGAAGCCTACAAGTATTCGGGAAACACATACGATTTCTACAAGCAGATATTGGGGCGCAATTCCGTGGACAACAACGGATTGCGCCTGGATTCCACCGTGCACTACAGCCAGCAGTACGACAACGCTTTCTGGGACGGGCGCCAGATGATTTATGGCGACGGGGATGGCGAGCTTTTCAACCGTTTCACGCTGGACCTGGACGTAATCGGTCATGAGCTCACCCACGGCGTCACGCAAAATACCGCGGGACTTGAATACGCGGGGCAGTCCGGCGCACTGAACGAGTCGATGTCCGACGTCTTCGGCACGATGGTGAAGCAATGGGTGCTCGGGCAATCCGTGGATCAGGCCGACTGGCTGATCGGCGCGGGTCTCTTCACGACGGCAGTGACCGGAGTGGCGCTGCGCTCGATGAAAGATCCGGGATCGGCCTACAACGATTCGCAGATTGGCAAGGACCCGCAGCCGAAGAACATGGCCAACTATCTCGACACGACCGAGGACAACGGCGGCGTTCACATCAACTCCGGAATTCCGAATTACGCATTCTACCTGGCGGCGACGTCCATCGGGGGCAACGCCTGGGAGAAGACCGGTAAGATCTGGTACGAGACGCTGACGAAGAGGCTGAGTCCGAAGTCGGACTTCCAGTCCGCGGCGGATGGGACGGTAAGCGCCGCCGGCGACCTTTTCGGACAGAACAGTAATGAACAGAAGGCGGTAATCGACTCCTGGACGAGAGTGGGAATAAGACCTGCGAGCGCGCCTTCGATCAAGACGGTGGGCGCGAGCCGCTAGAACAAAGCAGAACACCGTAAACGTGCGGCATGTGCGGAGCAGTCCGGTAGGTGTGTTCACATGCCGCACGTTTATTGGCACACCAGCGATAGAATTGAGGCGCAGAGCACGAGAGGCTCTCGTCGAGATGCACATCGCCTTCCAGCGTACCGGCGGTTTTGCGGGAATGCGCACCGGGTGCGAGATTAATACGGAGAATCTGTCCCCTGAAGAAGCGACCCAAGTGGCCGCGTGGGTGGATGCGGCAAATTTTTTCAGTTTGCCGGAAGTTTCACGCTCCGGCGGAGCCGACCAGTTCCAGTACAAAATCAGCATTGAAAAAGATGGCCGAAAGCACACGGTCGAGACCGACGAGCGCGCCACTCCCGCGTCCCTGTCTCCGCTGGTTAAGTGGTTGATGGCGGCCGCCCGCCGAAGTGCGTCTGGCTAGGCGCTGGTTGGACCGCTTCTACCAGATCGAGGCGCAACGAATCGGATGCCACCGACGCTTGAGGTAATAAATCATTCCGGGATTCCATGGACATGAGCAGCCCGCTGGTAGGGGTCAGAGTTTTAGCAGTTCTTGAAAGAGCCAGACACGCACGTGCGCTTTCCCCCTTTGTTACAGCACATGACTTTGATTTCATCGCGGAGGTCGGCCCAGGAGCCTGCCAGGCTAGCGCTGGTCACTTGGTGTTATCGGACTGATGCTCTCAGGAGTGCACAAGCGGCGTTCGTGGTAACCTCTTCACATTGGATTGATATTTCCCGCGCCCGGTTCGTGTGGGCGCGATCCATTTTCGAATTGGACGTCAAGGGAGACAATCCCTATGAATGCGACTGTGCAGCGAATAGGTGCCCTGGCGGCGTGTTTCGTAGCGGGAATCATAGCTGTCGGTTGGCACATGGAAACTAGAGCCGCCGGCTCCAGAGATCCAAAGGCCAGGGCGAATCGCCTCGATCAGCCTGAAGCAAGAATCGCCAGCTCCTGGGACCAGCAGGCTGCCGCCGCTTATCTCGACCAAAGGGCAGCCTGGTGGATGGAATGGCCAAAGGCCGCGCGCGATCACGAAACCTTCTGCGTGTCGTGTCACACGGCGGTACCTTACGCGCTCTCGCGGCCTGCTCTTCGTAAATCGCTCGCCGAGGCAGCCCCTTCCGCGAACGAACGCAGGCTCCTGGACAATGTCGTCAAGCGCGTACGCCTTTGGAAAGAAGTTGCGCCTTTCTACAGCGACGCGGATCGCGGGGTGTACAAGACTGTCGAGTCTCGCGGGACGGAATCCGTTCTCAATGCCCTGATCCTGGCCAGCAATGACGCGCAGAGCGGCCAACTCAGCAACGACACGCGCACGGCGTTGGATAACATGTGGGCCGAGCAGCAAACCACGGGAAATAAAAAGGGCGCGTGGCTGTGGCTGCGCTTCGCCAATGAGCCGTGGGAAGCGGACGATTCAGACTACTATGGAGCCACTCTTGCCGCAGTCGCGGCGGGCACTCCCCCGGGGAGTTATCGCGCGCGGCCTGAAATCCAAGATAACCTCAAGATGTTGCGCGAATACCTGAACCGCGAATGCGCAGCCCAGACCACCATCAATCGTGCTGTCCTCTTGTGGGCTTCCGCGAAAGTCCCCGGACTCCTCGAACCGGAAAAGCAAAAGGCGATCATCACTGAACTGTTGGGTAAGCAGCAGGCCGACGGCGGCTGGAGCCTATCGTCACTGTCTGGGTCCTGGAAACGAAATGATGGCACCCCGCAGGAAGAGAAGAGCGACGGATATGCAACCGGGCTGATCACGTATGCGCTACAACAGGCGGGGATCCCTCGAGACAATACTCAACTGAGGCAAGGGATCGCGTGGCTGGCCGGTAATCAAAACAAGTCGCAAGGCTTCTGGCAGTCCTACTCCCTAAACAAAAACATAGAACACCACATGACTCCAAGCACCGCGCTCTTTATGAACGACGCGGCCACGGCTTACGCCGTGCTCGCGCTTACTGAGGCCAATCGACATTAAGTCAGAACGCACCGGTCAACTGGCCTCCAGATCCCCTTTTGATTGCCGGGAAATTCTTCGAGATTTCGATTCAGCGGCCAGGTAACGACCCTGGCGAGTGTGGCTTCAACTCGCGTGCCGGTCGCTGAGAGTCCAAATCGCTTGATGGTTTCTCATTGCCGTCAAGCCGCAATGAAACGGTTGTGACTATCCTGCCGGAAGTAGGACCTGCTTGGCCTGGGATGAATGTTCCGCGTGGTCCTGACTGCGCTGCCGCAACGCCGGTGCATACAAGAACCGAAAAGTGCGCGAGCCAAGCGGCGTCGTTTGCGTGGTATCGGCGAGCACAATGTCGAGCATCGCGCTGTTTGCCTCTCGCTCGGCATCGCCACCTGAATTGACACTCAGGATTTCGACGCGCATGAGCACGAGAGCCTGGCAGCGTGGAGCATCTGCCGAAGCGGCCCCTATTGACGTAGGTGTGGGAATTGAGTATTAAAGGGTAAGGCGAGCCTAAGGAACTACTATCCCTGAGCCGCCAAGATGTGGGTTTTCGTTCTCGATGACACCGAGCCCACCATTGCGTACCCTGGTCCGGTTGCGGTTGACATCAAGCATGAGGAAGCTCCTGGAAACCTGGTTGCCGATCCGGCCAAGATAGAGATGGAGAGAAGAAATGAGCCTGGCTACTCCCGCAGATAACGGCCGTTTTTCCGGCATCGACGCACGCCGAAGCACCCGCCTAGAACGTGCTATCCCCCTAATTATCATGGGCATAGATAAACTTGGAGAACTCTCTCAGGAGGCCACCTCGGCGGTAAGTCTGAATCTCCATGGGTGCCGATTTCCCTCACGCCGTGATTATCCGGTTGAGACCTGGGTCAACCTGCAGGTGGCGGAACCAAATGGCGGGGCCAAATCAGCGCTGGTCCGCGCCAAAGTACGGTCCATCCACGGTCCCAAAGCCCCGCAAGAACTCTGCGAGATCGGCGTAGAGTTCGAAGCGCCGAGCAATGTGTGGGGAATTCCTACCCCCCCGGAAGATTGGCGATGCGCACCGGGACCAGCTCCCGAACGGGAGCCTGTGGTGATGGGTGCAGCACTTCCACTGAACGAAATCGCTCCCGATCAGAGATTGCCCGAGGTGGCAGCATTCCCTGCTCCGCCGGCCGCCGCGGAACGGGCAAAAGATCCCAGACTGGCCAAACCAGAGCGGATGGTAATCACCAAGGACCAGCTAGTTAAGGCGCTACAGGGGAAACTGCAGCTGGCCGCCGAGAAGGCCGTAGCCAGCGCCTTCGCAGCGCAGCTCGATGGAGCCGTGAAAAAGGCTCTCTATAAGATCGCTGAGATTTCCAAGGCGAGTCTGCAGCAGGCCCAGGAGTTCACGGGGCAACGTCTGGAAAGTTTGGTAAATTCCTCGCAGAAAGAGATTCTCAGCCGGCTGACAGGGCAGCTCGGAGAAGTTCAGAACCGCTGGGTAGAAGAGCAGAACGTGTATCGCAGCCGGTCAGAAGAGATTTCCGAGCGACTCGAGAAGCTAGTCACCGAGACTCAGCAAAGTTTCACTGATGCACAGGCGTTTATCGGGAGGATTGCCCACGAGCTGGGACCGCAGTTTCAATCGCTGCACACGCGGCTGGACGAGTACGCTACCCGTGCCGCTGAGGACTTCGAAGTCTTGGTAACCAGCGCTTCTGCCCGGCACCTTGTACAGCTGAAGGAAAGCACGCTGAAGGTGACGCAAGAGGCTTCGGCACAACTGGAAGCGCGCACCGCGGAGGTCGTTTCGCTAACTGGCGTGGCCAGCGCCTTATCCGAAGAACGCCTCGAAGCGCTGCTCAGTTCTTCACGCGAGCAGATCCTCACCCAGCTGGGAGTGCGGCTTGGAGAGTTCCGGCGCGACTGGGAAGAGCAGCAGGGTAACTATCGCAACCGGACTGAAGAGATTGCTCTGCGGTTGGAGAAGCTAGCCACCGATGCGCAAACTGATTTGGCCGATACGCGGGCTTTCGTCGAGAAAGCCGCTGGCGACCTCGAAACTCATTTGCGTGTCCGACTGGACGAGAGCGTCAGGCGTGCCGCAAAAGCATTCGAAGCTGCGGCAGCCAGCGTTTCCGACCAGCAACTCGCTAGGCTAACAGAAGGCCCTAAGACGGCGGCACGAGATGCTGGTTTGGAGCTCGAGACCCGCACCGCGGAAGCGCGAGAGGCTTCCGCTCAGCTGGAAGCCCACGTGACGCAAACGCGTTTGCTCCTGCAGAGTCAGAGCGCTGTGAACAGCGTCTCTGAAGAGCGCCTTGAGAGTCTGGTGAATTCCGCGCGGGAAGAAATTCTGAGCCGCCTCGAGGAGCGTCTCGGAGAAGCCCAGAGTCGCTGGGAGGAGCACCAGGAAGCGAATCGCAGCGGGGCCGACGAGCTTGCGCGGCGATTCGAGAAGCTGGCTGGCGAAGCCGGTCCTGAGCTGGGCGAAACGCAAGGATTCATCGAAAAGGCTGCCCGCGAACTTGAGCCGCAGATGCGCACGACGCTGGAAGAAACCGTTGGCCGCGCGAGGGAGGAATTTGAGGCTGCGGCAGCCCGAGTCTCCGACCGGCAATTGGTGCGCCTAATGGAAGCCACGAGAATGGAGACGCGAGAAGTTTCCTCGCAACTCGAAGCGCGAGCGGCGGAGGCGCGCGCGCTGATCCAAAGCGCGGCTCATAGTATCCTGAACGAGTTCCGGCGGCAGGCGGAAGTGCAAATTGATTTGGCCATCTCCGAGGCAACCCAGCGGACTAAGTCCTCGCTGGCGTCGCTGGAGGCGGAAAACCGGACGGCTTGCGATGCGCGCCGCCGAACGCTCGAGGATGAGGTCGCCCGAGCAGGAGAACTGTCGTGCAAGGAGTTCCCCACGGGAATCAGGGCTTTCCTTTATTTCTGCTTGGTTGCCGCCGTCAGCTCCGCTCACAACCAACCAAAGACTACGCTCGATGGATTGGTCAGAGATCATGGAATAACTGTCCAGGAGATTGCCGGCTCCAGCGATTCGACGGAACAAGGCGAGAACCATTCTTAACGCGGTCGGAAAATTCCGGAGACGCCAATCCGGAGCCCACCATTCTTAGCTGGGCCAAATGGCCTTCCCTTGCCAAGAGGCTATCCGGCATGAATGCCTTTGAATCAACGATATTCAAGAAGATGAAACGGAGCAGTGCTAACCAGGCAATCAGGAATATAACAAGGCTACAGTAGGTCGAAAACTTTGAAATGGCATTTTCGTAAAGCATTACTCGAGACCTATCCCCCACGGCTGGCCGCGTGGCGGCGTGCTCACGTGCAACGTTTTTTTTGCCAGTGCGAATTGCGCTGAAGGCTACTGCTGCCGAAGCAATTCACTGGCGGCGCCTGGGACCTCGCTCGCAGGGAGGCGATGGCAGCTCGGTGCGAAAACAAGAATGAGGTCGCTCGGATCTACTTGGCCCACGCTACGGTGCGTGTGACGGAGTTTGGAAATTACGGGTAGTGCCCAGCACGCTTTACGCCGCCTATTTGCGCGGCCTGGCGTACTTGCCTCTGAATCAGCCCACTCTTGCGGCCAACCAGTTCCAAAAACTGGTGGATCACCGTGGTTGTGTCCAGAGTTTCTTCCTCGGCGCGCTTGTTCATCTGCAGTTGGCACATGGTTTTGCGACCGCTGGAGGCAAGATCAAGGAGCGCGCGGGCGGATCAAGACTTCCTCACGTTGTGGAAAGACGCCGACCCGGACATTCCCATCCTCATTGCTGCCAACTCTGGGTAGGCAAAGCTCCATTAGTTCCGAGCAGAGGACGGCGTTTTGCGCCGTCAGTGGCGACAGGAAACAAACGACTTACGCGTCTGTTTCCTGGAGGCAGCCAAGAACAAACCCCTGCCAGTGGACGATTAGTTGTATGGAGGTGAATGTCAAAAGAAAAACCTCTCCTTGCTATGCAATCAGGTGGGGACAAGACCAGTAAGCACCCCTGACCCTGTCCTTAAACTGATCTTTGGTACAAATGACAGCTGGCCCTCTGCTTGTTAACCTGGCCAGTATGGGTAACTCTTCTTCACACGAGTTTCGTAGCCGTTCCGCGCACCTTGGCTGGATCGCTCCTTCGATTCTAGAACCAAAATCAAGTGAACTGCGCCTGGGCCTAGGGCTGGGCCCCAACCGCAAGAGCCCCACCCCCCCGGCCGGTAAAGACGCGAACGACAAAAAGAGGGTCTCCGTGCGTTTCGAACTCCTCCCTGACCGGAAGCCGCGGTGGGACCGAATCGGCCTGAGCGCTGCCGGACAATTGGCAACCGTGGGTTTCCTGCTCTTAGCTCCCCTGATTTTCCCGCAGCCGATGCAGACCGCCCTGAAATTTGATGTTGTGGATTTGATGCAGCCGGTCACGCAAATTAGCCTCCCGTCATCAACTCCACCTCCCCCAAAGATTAGGCCCAAGGTTCGGCCGCCAGAACCTAAGCCGGTACTTCCTGAACCGCCGGAGTTGAACCCCAGGCAGCAGCACGTTTTTCTGGTTCCGAAGCCTGAAGCGCCCAAGGTTCGCACCGTGGAAGCAAAGCCTGTGGAACTCCATCCGATCCTTGAACAAACAAAGATTGTTGTGATGACGAGCCAACCAAAGCCCCCAAAGGAAGATGTAAAGGTCGGCACTCTCAGTTCGGGCAGCCCCGCTCCATCAACGGTGGTTGCTCCAGCTAACAAAGTGCAGACCGGAGGCTTTGGCGACCCGAACGGAATCCTAGGTCCCGGAAATCCGAACCGGGCTGCGAACATTAACCAAGCTGGCTCGCCTCTTCTGCCCGGGGGTCCCGGCTATGGCAACGGTGGTAGCGGCGCCCGAGGCATACGCGGCGCCGTGGCCGCCGAGCAGCCCAAGAAGAGCGCGCCCGCCACGGGAGGCGCGACCACGGGTGTCGACATTTTGGACAAGCCAAACCCCGTTTATTCCGCCGAAGGGCGTACTCTCAGAATTGAAGGTGATGTAGTTCTGGAGGTAGTCTTCCTCGCCTCGAGCCAAGTGCAAGTGATCCGCGTGGTGAGCGGCCTAAGCCACGGTCTTGATGAAACAGCAATTCAGGCGGCAAAACAGATACGCTTCAGGCCTGCGAAACGCGACGGGCAGCCGGTTGATTTTCCCGCTCGTGTGCGGATTGCGTTCCGTTTGGCCAAGTAAGCTTGGGGCAGCGACATGAGGAAGATACTGGCAGCCATGCCCTGCAATCCTAAAATCTTCGATGGCGGCCCCCTTTACCCGGCTTGTGCCTTCAGCGACGGGCATCTTCATTGGTCTCTCAATTCATTGGTCCACGTTTCTAAGATCAGCTAATCGTTTTGTTCAATACGTATGAAGATAACTCCCATGGAGCCGGCTGGCCGAACATTAGCGGAGAACTTCGCAGCGAACACGTCGAGTCGCAGTCAAGCAGTCCACGCAGGAGGTCACTTGGACCATTCGCAAGAGCGGTCGGATAACCGTCATTTGACCCGCCAGCGCGAATCGCGAGGAAGGCTACTGCAGCCGAGGCAATGCACTGGGGGCCGATTAAAGTTGACCGGGGGACTCGAACTCCGGCTCCCTGCTGGCAATCGTCTTGCTATTAGAACTCGGGTGATTGAGCGCTTCTGCCCCGTCCGAAATCTTCGGTTCGGATAACACTTACTTCTTGCCGGATGCCGCTTTGGCGATTCCGCTTTCAATCCATTCCAAAACTCGAACAATCAACTTTTGGTGGCGCTAGCCCAACTTCCCCCGTGGAAGTTGGGCTAGGCCAATACTACGGGCGAAAAATCTTCCGATTCTTCTGCCGGGCCACTTCCAGGTCATCCGTTTGTTTTTTCTGGCGTTCGGCTTCCCGTTTAGGACCCTCTTGCTCTTCTAATTTCACAGCCTCCGCAATGGCAAGCTCAGCTTCTGCATTGACGCGCTTGGAATAAATGATCAGCCCAAGACGATCGGTGAAGGAAGAACGGACAAGATTGAAGGAATATTGCGCGTCCTCCCAGGATGCGACGGGCTTTTGCGTCGCGTCATAGTGGTCGTTCTTCGCGGAGTCGATCTCCGGCACAACATTTGTCGCCGGACCGTATTTCTCCGCAATGGATTTCGCCATGTCCTCCGCGGTGAGCCCTTCCGTGGAGGTTTGATCATAAGTCACAGAAATCTTGTAGAGCTCGCCGTTGTGGAAGGAGAAAAGAATCTGTTCGACAGCATCCGATTGGAACGAAGTCCCGGGAACATTCGGCGGCCACCAATTTACTTCCTGAACCAGCGCTGGACGGCCTTGAATCACCTTTACATCGGCCATCTTTTGGTCGGTACGCTCCAGCACTTTGGTCTGGCTCATTCCTAGGCTAAAGTGCCGGTACTTGGAAAGATCCTGAGCACGAAGCAATGGCGCTGTAAGAAGCGACACAACAAAGCAAAGAATCAAAATGCGCATTTTTTTCATTTTCCTGTCCAACGAATTCCTAGGGACTCGAAATCGGAGCCGCATATTCCTCTGTGGCCTTTTCTGCGCGAGGCCGTTTCCCAGGGCTACCCAACCCGGATTCTGGCGGAGCGGCAACAGGCTTTCTCAAGACAAAATTCTTTACGGGAACTAAGGCGATACCTGGTTGGATATGTCGAGAATGGGTGGTAACACTCAGGAAAGGAATGCCGAGGAAACGTTTTGAAACGACTCTGGTAATCTCTAGCGGTAGTTTACTCGGAATTTGAAAAAAAGAGAGGTAAGCCGCTGATCGGCAAGAAGTTCAGGAAGCAGCGGGCGTATTGCCCTCTTTAGGCAACCGCAGCGCGTCCAGGCCCAGCTCTTTGGCCAAGCTCTGCTGTGCGAGAGTCTGCGTTGAGAGGACCAGAGCCACGCGGTTGGTCCCCTTTTCACTCTTGGGATAGAGCAGAGCAAACTGTTGGATCTGACGAAGTTCTTCCAGCAACTGTTCCATCGACAGCCCAGGCAGCCTGGGCTTTCCTATGGATGTACTGCAGCAGCGAGATGCCCAACATGCAGTAGAAGGCATGAACACGAATCTTTTTGCGTGCGGCACATTGTCGAAAAGCAATGCGGTTTGGTGCGGCGACGATAGAGGCAAAAGTTGTAGATCGTCCGCATTCGGTAGCGCCGCAGTCCAAGGCAAGTTTTTCCTGAGTACGACACCATTGTTGAAATGCTCTGGATGTTAGGTCCGGAGAGTGGTTGGTGGAATCCCTCAAGAATCGATCCAAAGAATGGAGCACCTGGCATTGGTCAGAAAAATCGCATCCCAACGCTCGCTTTAGGTCCATGTAGCGACGGAACATGGGGGCCATAGAAGAGGAAAAAAACACCGCCCTTTTCATGACCACACCTCCTTGTGCCTTGGCTTCGTCGGTACAGGACTAGCTACGTCGCGGAGATCGTCGGTTGCTAATCGTAGATACACAACCGTGCTTTCTGCACACCGATGGCCGAGAATATCGCCAATGGTTTTAAGAGAAGTACCGTTTTTCAGCAGATTTGCGGCATAGGAATGACGAATACATTTGCTGATCACGCAATACGTAGTGCTGGAGGGAAACCCTGGCGATGATCAACAGGTGGAACCTTCCCTGGAACGCCACAAGGAAACCTTCGGCCACGCCCCAGAGTTGTATGGTTCCGATCGGGGCTTCTTTAGTGAGAAGAATGTGAAGTCCTGCAAGCAAAAAGGTGTCAAGGTGGTGTGCATCCCACAGCGCGGCGGACAGAAAACTCCCACGCGCGCAAAGTATGAGAAGAGTCTCGATTTCAAAAAAGGGCAGCGCTTTCGAGCCGGCATCGAGGGGACCATCTCCGTCCTATTCCGCGGCCGGGGCATGAAGCGCTGCCTGGCCGAAGGGTCCGAGCGATTTGAAATCTGGGTCGGTGCCGCCGTGCTGGCCAACAACCTGATGAGAATTGCGGGCCTGCTCGAACGATCTTTGCGCAAACGAAAGCAGCGTAACGGTATCTTCCGAATTTTCTTCTCTCTCACCCCCGGTGGCCGCCGTGTTTCTCCTTCGCTGTAGCGCCTTCCACACGATTCAAAACTCACGATGGCTCACACTATCTGAGCGCCCTGGACTGCTGAAAATCCCTTGAAATCGTAGCGGTCTGGCTGGATTTTCGCGAATTCGGATGTTTTGCGACAGAAACTAGATAGGTAAGAAAGCGGCGTCTGTTTCGTTTTGGACAGCGGAGCAGAACTACCAACGTCACCGACACCCTACGACGCAGGAAGGCCAGGAGCTATCGCTTAACCGCCATCAAACGAAGCGACCGGGGGAGACAGAAACAGGAAGGGCCTACTACTTCCGGTGGAAGAAGTGGCTGTCCTGCTGTACGTGCCTGTTTCGCGGGTGTATGGACGCACGCGCAAACGATCTTTAAAGCGATTCCCAGGCTACCGACTCAGGAAATATTGGCGGTTCCGCGAGGAGGACATCACGGCCTGGTTGGAGTGTCAAAACACGGGGGCGTTTCTCTGTCTAAAATCGGACCGTCCGTCTGTAACATCGACGCGGATGAATTCACCGTCGTTGTCGCGCGATGAGTTCATGGCGGCACGATCGCCCGTGTCGAGAGAGAGTCGCAAGCTGGCTTCACGATTTGTCATATTATTCCCCGCACCTAACGGACAGGTTGCAGCGCAAACCATTCTTGCAAGCCCGAGACTGTACGGAAGGTCTTCGAGTCTATCTTTCCCAGAACGTTGGTCCGATAAATAGTTACGCTTTTCAGCAAGCTGTCAATGCATAGACGCTGATGTGTCTTCGTGTCCGTATCCTTTGTCTGCTTCCTAAGCCACAACACAGTTCCTTCCCCACATTCTTCCACTTCGATGAAGCCGTCTTCGCGAGCAGCAACTTGAAATGCTTGAAGTACTTTCATGCTTCGAGTATACCCCTCGCAGATGCGCATCACCCATTTCTTCTAGGGCACTGTACCGATGTACGCTCCCCCTGTCTTCGGCGAATAGCACCGACCAAACGGTTATCGAAGTAGCCGCTTTAGGTCTTGAATTGCCCGCACTATTTTAACGGTTTAAGGCTCGCTTACCCCGCCCTGAAGTGCTGGGCTTGCGCTCGCCACTAGGTCATGTCCGGAGTGCGAATGGACAAGTGGCTCCGGCTATTACGGTGGACGTGCGGGGACTCGAACCGCCGGTATGCCGCTTCCCTCTCGTAATACTTCAGCAGGCCCGTCCGGGAGCAGGGTTGGGCGCTGAAGTTTTCTTGACAACCGGTGAAGCAAGAAAGGCCATCCACCGTAAGGAGTGGCTGGTCTTTCGATTTTGCAAAGTTTCAAGAAAACAACGGGAGACGGAGAAGGCTAGCGCTTTTCGATGTCGGTGACGACGAGGCTGAGCAGCGCGTCGAGTTCGCGGTAAACCCCGGTGGACTCATCACGTGTTTTGCCGGGTTTGGTGGATTCCTTCGATTTTTTTGTCTCCGTCGGAGGCCTTCTTTGGGAAATTGGCATCCCGTCCTCGGTGTAGGCCATTGCATAAGAGACATGCGCAGGGAGGCCGAGCGGAGAATCGTCGGGGAGAAGAGACGTAACGGTGGTGCCCACGGTCTCGTCGTGGTTGTAGTGCCACGTCGAGCCGTAACTAGTCGTAAAGGCCCCCTGCCCCTCAGGCCATGAAGCAGCGGAAGAAGAAGGAGCCGTGGTTGGCAGCTCGGTCTGCGCGGATTCTGCCGAGGTATAAAAAACGATCAAGAAATTCCGTGCGCCGGACATGGGCGAATCCGAAAAACAGATTCCGGGCAATTTCTTGCTGTTCTTTTCAATCCAACGTGAGGCCCATTCAGGAATACCCAGATAGAGTTTCTCTTTGCCGACGCTGCCGAGGGTGACGTTCTTGGTGCAGCCTGGGTGCTGGCCCTGCTGGAAGGCTTGACCTTCATCTTCTCCAAAAGAAACGCGGTGGCGGTCCGGATCGAAAGCGGCCAATTCCGCCGACGGCTTTTCAAACCCACCCAATTGAACGCCTGGGCGCCGTTGAGGAGTCTCCTCGGCACCTTCCGTCGTACGGGAAGGGACATCGGCCGGAGCCGGTTCTGGAGCGGCGCCTGATGCTCCGGCGGTTGTCAACTCACCCGTGGAGACTGTGGATTGTGACTCAGCAGCAGGAGGATTTGCGCCAGGCTGCGGATCAAGCGTGGCGCCAGGAGCGGGTGACGGCTCAGCGGGTGCTGGTGGCGAGGAAGGTTCTACAAGGGCAGACGCAGCGAGCCAGTTAGGGATCAGAGCGCTCGGCGCCTGGCTGGTTGCAACCGTTGCGGAGGCTGCGTGGCCTGGAACCGGTGCGGCGTTCTTCGCAGGTCGCAAGGAAACCGGAGAAGGAGGAGTACCCAGGGCCCGGGCGCCAGCAGGAGTTCTAGTTGCGGACTGATCTTGCCGGACGTAAAAGGTGACCGCACCAAGGACAAGAAGCACAGAGGCGGCGAGCCCGAGAGTAAGGGCTTTTTTCGGACTGGCCGAGGTAACTCGATCGGGCTGAACGGGAGATTTGCGGAGCAATCCTGCAGCGGACTCCTCCATTTGCCAGCGGCGAGGCTCTTCGACAACCAAAGCATCACTTGATTCTTCGGAGCTCACTGAAACGCCGAGACAGGATTCGACGGCGACAGAGGGAGGAATCTGTTGGTGGCCAGGAAGGAAAGACTCGGACTCGCTCTTGACCACGGGCTCTGGTTCGCTCCGGGCAAATTCGAGAACTGTTTTCGCTGCCTGGGCGTGCGGGGGCTTCGTCCTCTGGGCGACTGGCGGTACGGAGGGAGCCGGAAGCGCTGGGGGAGTTGCGCTGAAGTGCAGCGAGTCGAGACTTGTTTGCAGGGGTGTGGCCGCGAGCATCAATTGCTCGACCGACGGCAGGGAAAAAGCTGGAGAGGGGCGCGGCGCAGTTGGGGTCACCGGAGAAACCTGCGGGGAACCGGGCGCATTGGTTCGAGCAGGAGCGGAGACTTCTTTGGAAAAATCGAGCAACGAGGAAGCGCAAATTGCCGGGTTGGGCGCGACAGGCGCCGGAGCGATGGCGGGAGAAGCAGGTGTTCCAGCCTGTGTTGAGGAAATCTTTGGTGTGAGCGGAGCGGCCACAGGAGGAACAACCGAGCTCTGGGGAGTGGAATTCGTTGAGGCATCGGATTGCGCGGTCGCGAGCTCCGGCTTTACAGCCGGGTACGGAGGTAGAGCCATCGTAGGGTTTACCGGTGCGATGAAAGTCGGAACTGTTGCAACGGGCTTCGGGGCAGCAGCCAGAGCGGCAGCAAGAAGAACGCTGATTTCTTTGGAAAAGTCGCGAAGCGAGGAAGTGCAAGTTGCCGGGTTGGGCGCATCAGGCACTGGAGGGACGGCCGGAGAGGCTGGCACCGCTCCAGCCTGTGTCGGCGAAACCTTTGGGGCGGGCGGAGCGGCCACAGGAGGAACAACGGAACTAGGAGAAGCGAAATGCGCTGAGCCAAGGAATTGTCGAGTCGCGGGCTCCGCCTCTACAACGGGCAGCGGAAGCGGGGCCACGGTAGGTTTATCCGGTGAACCGAAAGTCCAGACTGGCGCGATGGGCTTCGGAGCAGCGGCCTTGGCGGCAGCGGGGGGAACCGGGGGAAGCGTCTCGAGGTTTGCTGGTGCAATAGGTGGAGCACCGACCGACGCGGGAGGGGCAACGGCAGTAGGCAAGTCCCAGAAGCCGGCGGCGGGCTCCGAAAATTGGAGCTCAACGAAGCCGCTGGCAGAACCACCCGGTGCGGACTTCACGACCTGGCAGACGACTCCCTTCTCTGTTCTTTCGTTGAAGAGAAAAATAAGCTGGCCCGGAACCAGCGGGACGGCAAGCCGGACAACCGCACCGTGAGAAGAAACCAGAACCGTCCTGGTAGTTTCGGAAAAGGGTTCGCGCTTGTCGGAGCCTTCGACGATGCGAGCGCAATGAATGGTTACAAGTATTTCCAGTTCAATCAGAGGTGGGCGAGCCGCCGCTTCGGAAGGAGTCTTGGGAAATGGTGGTAAAGGTGCAGCAGCGGAATTGGGGTATCTCTCGATAGGTGCCATCTACTCCTCACTCTTAGAGCGACAGGGAGAATCTCCCCGGGAGGTCTGGGTACCCCTTGAGTCAGTCATTTTATATGGGGTGGTTGGTGAGGCACAAGCCCTTCGGTGGACATTTCCAGTGGCGCAGAAATTGGAATGAGTTTCGGGAGTCCGGTATTCTGGGGAGTCATGTTGGAATCACGCGTAACCGGGGACGAAGGAAGGACGGCTGAATTCTTGCCACGGCAAGAACCCGGCCCGGCAGCGGCCTGACGCCCTCCAAATACGTCACCGTAATTCCGAGCGAGAGCAGAAATTCCCCAACGATGTGGAGACCACTGGGTCGTCGCCCGCAGTCTCTCCTGGACTGGCCAACTTCTCTGCTAGTGCACCAACGGTGTGATCGTAATCTTGCGAAACTCGACTGGACCGTGGTCACCCTGGAGAGCGATGCCGCCAGGCTCGCCTTCATCGGCGTCGTGCGCCATTGCCGTTAGACCATCGATGACCCCCTTTTCAATCACATTTTTACCGTTGAACGCCACCGTGACCTGGCACCCGACCAAGCGGATGTCGTAGGTTTCCCATTCACCGGCCGGCTTGCTGGCGTTTTCACTCGGTGCAATGCGGCTATAAAGGGCGCCCGCACTGTGAGCGTTTGGGGGGCGGCCGTAGTCATCCAGGATTTGCACTTCATAGCGATTCCGCAACGCGACACCACTGTTGCTGTGCTGGGCCAAGCGGAATTCGACGTGCAGCTTGAAATTCCAGAACTTCTGCTGGGACACGATGTCCTGACCACGGCCCGTCGAGGCCAACGCGCCATCTTTTACCGACCAACCGACCGGTTCTTGGCCGTCCCACGACGCCCAGCCGGTCATATTCTCGCCGTTGAACAGTTCAATTGGTTTTCCTTCTCGCCAAGTCCCGTCATCCATTTCCTTGATCACTGGCGCGCGTACGCCGATCCATTCGAGCAAAGGCTGGTTCGACCCTTCCACTTCGAAAACCCCTTCTAGCCTCCCATTCACCAGTTTCGCCGTGTAGACCAGTTTCCGTGTAACCGGCTCGGCACCGGGACTCGGGCGTTCCTGCCGCGTCCAGCCGAAGCGTAGGGTGCGGCCGCTGATCGAGATTTCCTCGATCACATTCAGATCGCCGGAAAAGGCGCTGATGAACTTGCCTTTCGGTGTAGGCGTTCCCGCGTTTTCAATCTCCAGCCACCAGGCACGAGAACGCCCACCAGTGGTTGTGATGTCCCAGCGGCCGTTGAACTGTTCGTCTCCACTAACAGCCGGGTCCTGGGCGAACACAAGCACCTCGCTCGCTGGGAGAGAAAACAGTACAGCTGCCGCTAAGCTTACGCCACGCCTACGCATCGACGAATGGTTCCTTATCACAATGATCGGCCTCCTGTCGCACTTTCACTCGGGACTATAAGGCAGTCCGGCGACGTGTCAAGGAGGAATTGCTAATTGGGTCACCAGACTCTAGCCTGGACGGCTGCATGCGCGGCTGGGGCTGATGGTGTAACACAGCAGTTTGACGGCACGATCCGTATGTTCCGTCTGGCATGAACCGCAATTTCGGCGCCCATAAGTGTCTCGCAACTACCCAATTTCGTGGGATAATCGCGACCCAAAAAGAACGCAGGCGATGTAATGCGCCGTGACGCTGGCGCTAGATCGATACTTTGGGAGGCAAACTCTCATGGGCTATGGTTCACTAACTCGTCGCCAATTCATCCGTGTCGGCACAGGAGCCATGGCGGCAAGCGCAGGCGCGAAAGTTACAGTCCTGAAACCCAACGCGCTCTCCGCTTACGCCCGCGTGGTTTCGCCAAGCGACACCCTACGCTTCGCCTCCATTGGCACAGGGGTCCGAGGTTGCGAGTTGCTTCAGGCTTCGCTTCGTGTTCCGGGCATTGAGTGCGTCGCCGTTTGCGACCTTTACGACTCACGGCACGAGGCGGCCAGGGAAGCTATCAAGAAGGACGTTCCAGCCACACGCGATTATAGGAAAATTCTGGACCGCAAGGATGTCGACGCCGTCATCATCGCGACGACAGACCACCAGCATCGCAAGGTGGTTGCCGATGCCTGTGCGGCCGGCAAGGACGTCTATTGCGAAAAACCGATGTCCCATACGGTGGAAGATGGATTTGCCATGATCGATGCGGCGCAAAGGGGAAATCGCATCATCCAGATTGGCAGCCAGGGGGTCAGTTCTATCCTTTACGCGAAAGCCAAGGATATTTTTGACTCGGGAAGGCTCGGTGACGTGTTCATGATTGAGGCGTATTCGGACCGCAACACCGCCAGCGGCGCTTGGGTCTACCCCATCCCACCAGACGCAAACGAACAAACGATCGACTGGAACGCCTATCTGGATGGGGCGCCCAACCGACCCTTTGATCCAGTCCGGTTCTTCCGATGGCGTTGCTTTGCGGACTATGGCGAGGGCTTGGCGGGCGACCTCTTTGTTCATTTGATTTCTGGGATCCATTTCATTACCAGCACGAATACGATCGCGCGGCGCGCCCAGTCTACCGGTGGCCTTTTCCGTTGGAAAGATGGCCGTGAATTTCCGGATCTGATCGAGACCTTCTACGATTACCCCAACTTCCGTGTTGTCCTTCGCTGCAACCTGAACAATGAGGGCGGAGGTCTTCTGGGGTTTTACGGCACCAAAGGAACGATGGTCATCAAGGACTCGACGCTGACGTTTAAGCCGCAGGACACACGCCCGCAACCAGAGAGCTACTCGATCTACGGCTGGCCGACTAAATTGCGTGACGAATACCTGAAGAAATGGCACGAAGAAAATCCGTTACCAGCACCTCTCGATTTCCGGGTGGACGAGGAAGTGGAGACGTTCACCACACCACCGGGTTACGACGCCGTTCCAGATCATCAAGCTAATTTCTTCAACGCCGTTCGGAGTCGAAAGCCGGTTGTTGAAAATGAAGTATTTGGCAACAACGCGGCAATCGGCTGCCATTTGGCCAATTATGCCTATTTCAACAAGGCTGTGGCGGTGTGGGACGCAGGAGCCAAGAAAATTGCAAAAAGCTGATTAAATTCCTTGACAGTCGCGACGGTAAACTGCATTGCATTTTCTGAGAGTGGAACTCGGAACCTATCCAACCGGAGCTGGCCGCGCGGCCGAATATCATCAAAGGGGAGGGTGCCGACCAGAGGTTTCAGCACGCCGTTGAGTTCCAGCGAACCGACGTAGTCTTTTTGTGAACCTTGATGTCGGTTGGCGGTCAGCGCCAGCTCCCAGCGACCGTTGTGGCGCCGCATATGCAATCTGGATCCGAGCTTCTGCGGCCGCCCAGCACCGCAAGGGATCGAAAATTCCGGTTGGTGTGATACTCGCGCTGCGCAGCAAGGTAGAGAAAATAATAGAGGCAGAAAACTGAAGGCAGGACCGCTGCAGTGACCAGGGGAAGGACCCAGGAGGTAGCTGGTTTTACGGCGCCCGCTACTTCGCGAAACTGGCGCCTCCCCCTGCGCAGGTACGTTCGCATTGGCATCATCCGCCATAGTTCCCGCCGGGTCACCGTAAGAGCTGAGGATTTCTGCTCTTTGCGGGTGGAAGCATACACCACCTCAACACCGCGTCCGCCACCCATTGGGGGTGTCCCAGATTTAGAAACAAAGCCAACTTCCTCTCGCTCGAAACGACTTGGTTGTGACCCATCGCATGATCCGGGCATCCCAGCGGATTACATAGGGAGGTATTTGCTACTTCGTCATACAGGGTTCGTCAACAACGCGATACAGAGGGACGTACAATTGCCGAATCAGTGGCTTAGAACGTAATCTTGCCCGAAAGCTGGACGATTCTCGAGCCAGGGCTGAAATTGAGTTGCGTGCTCAACGGCGTCTGAAATGGCGTTTTCGGTGGCGGTGGCCCCAGGCAGATGGTCACGGTGCCAGGACAGCTTGTCACGGGGGCGGTCGAGAATTGGGTGGCGCTTACGGAAGTATAGTTTGTGCGGTTGAGGGCGTTGTAGGCTTCAAGGATGAGCTGTACCTTGACGCGCTCAGTGATCGGGATGTTTTTAGTGATTCGAGGATCCAGCGAAACGAAGTTGGGAAGGTTGAAGGTGTCACGGCCGAGTCCCGGCGCACGGTCCGTGCGGCTGTTGCTGTCGCTGTTTAGGTCCGAGTTGACCATGCCGGAATAGGGCGGTCCGGTCTCGGCCGTTAGGATTCCGCTGAGTTGCCATCCGCCGGCCACGTAGCGCCACGCATGTGGTAGAGAGTGTGCATAGCCGTCGAGGTTCCAAATCGCGCTTAGCACGAGGCGGTGTCTTTGATCGTTCACGCCAGGGCCGCGATCCCCGCGAAGGTTGAGAGGGTCCTGGACCATCTTGGCGTCGTCGCCAGAGAAGGGAACGACCGAAGTGGCGTCCGGGTTGTCGTCGATGACCTTTCCGAAAGTGTAGGAAGCCAGGAACTGGTAATTCTGGGAGAAGCGCTTGTTTAACTGCACGGTCAGGCCGTTGTAGATGGAATTGGCGCTGCTTTGGAATTCCTCAATGCGCGCAAAGCCAGCAATGGGGCGTGGCTGAGTGATCCGGTTCACCGTGGCAGTTTGAGTAGACCCCACAAATCCGACGGTTACTGGCGTTTCAGGACCCTGGAGATTGATGTCCAGGGTGCGCGTGAGATGCGTGCCTTTGACCCACAGATAGTTGACCTGAACGGACAGGCTCGGCCGAATCAGGTATTCCAGGCCTAGGTTGGCCTGCTGCACATTGGGCTCGTGATAATCGGGCTGGAAGACGTAGATGGTGGGAGCGCCTGCCGTGCCACCGACCGGCGCGGCACAGCCTGGAGCGGCAACGGGAGCGCCGCACTTCGTGGCGGGATATTGCGGGATGTTTGCGCCGGTAAAGTTCAGAGTCTGCACGTTCAGAGCGTTGTTCGAGAACGCGGTGCCAACGGTGATCGCAGGAGTGCGACCGTAGAAAATACCGTATCCTGTACGAACGACCAACTTCTTGCCGAGAGGCGTCCAGGCAATACCGAGCCTAGGACCAAAGTCGGCATGATCGTTGTGAATCCGGTTGGTGAAGATTCCCGCAGCGGCGAGGCTGGCGCTGGGGTTGAGCTCGGCCGGCTGGGCGATCAGGTCGAGATCGTATCGGAGGCCGAAATTCAGAGTGAGGTCACTTCGTACGCGCCATTCACCCTGGGCGAACGCTGAATATTCCTGAAGATTGGGATTCGTGGTGGGTCCGTTAGTGTCCGCGCCGGCGAAGGCTTGGGCAAAAGTATCCGAAGCGTCCGGACCGGTGAAGCAAGCCGCGCCGCCTCCGTTCAAATTGCAGCCGAATCCCTCGAGACTATTGAAAACGTAAGCGCCTGAGAAGTTGCCCGGGAAGAAGTTGGCGATCTTGTCCACGAGAAAATTCATGCCCGTTTTGATTGTGTGGCGACTGTGGGTGAGCGAGAGGGTATCGCCAACTTCGGCGCGGTGAATGTTGGTGAAGCGAGGGCTGAAGAAATTGCGTCCGACAATGAGATCGGTGACGCCGCCCTGGCGAACGGTGGCTTCCGGATTGATGCTGTTGGCCAGGCCGGGCTCGTTGTCGCGCGCATAGGCGGCCCGAGCAACGTTGACGATACCGGATGAGATGGTGGATGTAAGCGAGCCGGACAGGGTGTCCGTGGTGACATCCGACGCGCCGGTGTGCTCGATAGAATTTTGCGATCCGCCATTTTCGAGGCCATTGCCAACGAAACGCTGGGAGTTGTATCGGACGCTGAGGAGTTCGGCGTTGCCAAACCGCCAGTCAACCTTGCCGAGGTAGACGTTCTGGTTTTGAGTGCGAATCCAGGGGTTGGCGCGTGCCTGAAGATAACTGAGAGCTGTTTGCTGATTGGCAGTCGGAGTGGCGGGAGCGGGCACCCCAAGAAAGACGAGATTGGGGAGGGTGTTGCGCTGGCCGTCGTAATCGAAGAAGAAAAAAAGTTTTTCACGGATGACCGGACCGCCGAGGTCTCCTCCGAACTGGTTGAAGTGATAGGGAGACTTTTGGCGGCCGTTGATTTTATTGATTGGGTCGTTGGCATTCAGGCTTCGATCGCGGAAGAATTCAAAGGCCGCGCCGTGAAATGCGTTGCTACCGGATTTGGTGACGACGTTAATCACTGCTCCGCCAGCATGGCCGAGCTCGGCGGAATAACTGCTGGAATTCACCTGGAATTCCTGTACCGCATCTTCGCTGAACTGATAGGGAGCGCGCCCCGATCCAGTGCGGCCGACGGACTGGCCGAAGAAGGTGTTGTTATCGTCCGAGCCGTCGACGATGAGGGAATTGAGGGTGCCGCGCTGGCCTGCAAAGCTGATGTCGCCACCGCGTACGTCGAGGGTGACGCCTGGGGTGAGGAGGACGAAATTGATGAAGTTGCGGCCGTTTGTGGGGAGGTTTTCAATGGCCACATCATTCACCGCGGAGCTCACCTGACTACGCGTTGTTTCGACGATGGGGGGTTCATCCGTGACGGTGACGGACTGGGTCTGTCCAGCCACCGAGAGTGAGAGGTTCAGGTTCAGTCGGGCGCCGACACTTACCGTGACGTTCTTTTGCGTCAGCTTGGCGAAACCCGGGTGCTCGACTTCGATGGTGTAGGTACCTACCGGGAGCACGGGGAAAGTAAAGAGGCCGTTGGAATCGCTAGTGGTCTGAAAGTGGATGCCGGTCGCATCGTTCGTACCCGTCAACTTGGCGCCGGGAAGAGCGGCACCGGATTGATCCACGATGATGCCTTCGATGGTGCCCTGATTCGCCTGGGGCCACACGGGAGGCGAGAGGAAGAAAAAGACAAAAAGGAATGCGCGGCAACAGCAGAAGAGGGCCGTTCGCGTTTCAGAAATGTTCACTGCAATTTCTCCTTCAGAGTGCGGTCGAAGCTTTTGGCGTTCAGGTCCCCCGGTGGCGCTCCGCGGTAGAGTAGAGGCGCCGCGAGAAACAAAAGCCGAGCAACACATTGCGAAAGAGCCGAACGCCTACACCAACAATACGTTGCCCTTTCTTGAGGTTCTAACACAAGAGCTGGCTCAAGCCAAAGCCGCCAGTCATGGCTAAGCCATAGCGTAGCTGACCGTGCTTGGCTCGAATTTTTTCTAAAGAGTGTCATAGAAACCGCCCAGCAGGTAGCCGACACATCGAAGGAGATAATCACGATCATCGAAGAAGACCGCCGGAAGATCGAGGAGCTGGGCCGCTCCGCTGCATCGGTTTTGCGCGTTCATCAGCACCTTCAGCGCAAGCCGATCGTCACCATCCCGGCGACCGCCGAGCAACTCTCCTCTCCGCGCCCACTGTGGCGAAGGTTTTGCAGCACATGGTAAAGCTCGGCCGGTGGTGAGACGACCGGCAGCCAGCGCCATCGGCTCTTCAAATATCACCACTACCTGGAAATTCTCAATCGAGGCACCGAGCTGCCAAAAGCAAGTCCCTGACAACGCTCGTGCGAGCCACTAGGACATGACCGAACAAAAGAAAAGTCGAATCATCCTCCATCTAGAAACCAACTCGAAGCTGGTGAAAGGAAACTTGTTGATGACATAGAGAAGTATGGGTGCCACGTCATTCATGTCAAACCTCAACAGCCGATACCCGGCGGTCCTACACAATTGGTCTTTACGAGACCGTACAACAACCAGAACTTATCGTTGTTGGCATGAAGCAAGACTCGGCTCACTACTTGCTGAATGAGGCTGCTCGTCGAATGGAGCAGGGTTTGCGTTTGGCTGGCGGCCGTGGTGAAAAAAACTTCTTGAAAATATCGCATGTGAATTCACGAAAGTTGATGGAGTATGCGCTGT
This sequence comes from Acidobacteriota bacterium, assembly GCA_003225295.1. GTDB lineage: Bacteria > Acidobacteriota > Terriglobia > Acidiferrales > UBA7541 > Acidiferrum. The sequence continues at coordinate 58,494 of QHYZ01000085.1, forward strand.
GGTTCTACGGCGAAGATGAGTTCCCTGTTTTCCAGTGCATCTATGCTGACCTCAACGTGCCTTTCCTTGGAACGATGGTTTCAGGACGCCATCCCTTCCGCCGTTGAGAAAGATTTTGACTTGTGGGGCGGGTGCCCAGCAGAGAATAGAACCAACCGCAGTAATAAGAATTTATGACCTCTGGTTGCGTCATGGTCATATGAAAACTCATTTGACCCCCCTGGCATCCCCCTTCCAATTCTGAATGACTAACTCATAGGTGATTTATTGATTCACGCCAATAGCATCTGGCTGGAAGCCCGCCCGTACGCCGGAGGTGAACCGCTGACTGCGCAACACTGACCGGCAGATGATGCTCTGTGCTGATGGCCAGATCATGGCAATCGTCGTGGCCAAGAAAAATATTCAAAGGCCTGGAGCGGGCGGGGCCGCGATTTGGGGTGTACGGTATTGTCCAGGAAATGGCGACGGCTGCGAGCGCTGCGGTTTTACAAATTCCTTACAACTAGCTTGCGGCAAATCAGTAAGTGGATGCGCAGGGTAGCAAATACTCGCTTAGATTGAGGGCCAACGAAGCGGAGTCATGAGCTAGTTGCGCCCGATCGGGATTCTGACTCGGAGAATCCGTGACCATCAGGCCGGTCCGCAGCGGATGAGAGCCTCGAAAGTCAATGTTTAGTCAGAGTCCGCCTCGAATTTGAGGCAACGCAAACAACTTGGTGAATCGTCTCGTCGTAGTTTGGCGATAGCTTGCACAGATTCATCTAGAAGGAAACATGAAACTATCAAACAGAACTCTCAGGCTGTTCATGGGCGCCATGTTTTTCTTTTCAGGACCGATAGTCGCTCCCCATGTGGTACATGGCGGCCAACAGCCTCAAAAGGCCCCCAGTTCTGCCATCGCTTCAAGCCAGGGCAAGCCCGGCGACGCGCCCGCCGATGGCTCCGCGTCTACGGAGGCAGAAACCTGCCAAGCTTGTCACGGGGACATTACCACCAGCTTCGAGAAATCGCCGCACTGGAAGACGATGAATGACACGCGCGGTGGGCATTCGAAGCAGGGTTGCGAGGCATGCCACGGTCCAGGCGGGGCCCACGCAGACGATCCAAGTAAGGAGGCAGTGTTCGATTATAAGAAGGCAACACCAGAAGCCATTACCGACCGTTGCCTCACCTGCCACGCCTCAGGCTCGGAGCACATCAGTGCTTCGAATTCATTCCACCGGCAAAACGACGTTAGCTGTACCTCCTGCCACTCGATGCACCATGCAACGACTAAGGAACACATGCTGGTCAGGGCCGAGCCCGGGCTTTGCTATTCCTGCCATTTGCAGCAGAGGGCTCAGTTCAATATGCCGTTTCACCATCGCGTAAACGAGGGGCTGATCCATTGCACCGATTGTCACAACCAACACGGAACGGGCGGTGTCCTTGAAGGAGACCATCTGGTCCGGCAGGTGCGGACCTCGGCCTCTGGGGACATGGTTTGCTTTAAGTGCCACACGGACAAGCAGGGACCCTTTGTCTTTGAGCACGCCGCCGTGAGGTTAGAGGGATGCGGCTCATGCCACATCGCACACGGGGGGGCAAATGCGCACATGCTGAAATACAGCAACATCAACCTCTTGTGTCTGCAATGCCACACCAATTCGCCTGGCATTCACGCGACGG
>QHYZ01000266.1:0-3676 GCA_003225295.1 Acidobacteriota bacterium
AGGGAAGAGTTAAGCCTGAGGTGATTTCAAGTTCCGGCAATGTCTTCGCTGATCTTGGTGTTACCAACGCGGAAGAGAAACAGACGAAGGTTCGACTCGCCGTCGCGATCAACCAGATAATTCAGGGTCGGAAACTCTCGCAAATGGCAGCGGCACGCCGACTGAATGTGAATCAACCCAAAGTGTCGGCGTTGTCCACTTACCAGCTGGACGGTTTTTCTGTCGAACGACTAATGAATTTTCTCACCGCCCTGGATCGTGACGTGGATATCATAATCCGCCGCGCGCCAAGATCGCGAAAAGGCGGTCGTATCCTAGTGACGGCTGCTTAGGCAAGGCGTTGTACCTTATCTCCAAGACCAGTGCAGTTCGTCTTTTGGATCAAATAGGCATCGGAGCGGCAAACCGATCCACCATCGGGTCTTGGCTCCGACAAGTACGGAGACGAGGATCCGCGGCGACTGCGATTCTCATATATAAGGACCGGTGCAAGTTAGGACTGGGGCGAGATTGCCCGAAATAGGAAGCTCGATTCATGCAAGTGCATGAAAACAATCGCCGGAACGTTGGGATTTGTGCGCGACCGCGCCGTGACAGTGTGGGATTCTAACGAATGACGGGGCAGCGTTCTAACCAACTGAACTACGTCCCCAGCCGTGGAATCAACAACTTAGCGTAAAATCTTGCAAATAAGGGCTTTGCAAGATTCGCATACAGCGCACTGTTCGCTTGCGGTGCATACGGTAGCAGCTGTCCCTGCCGAAACCGCCCATAAACCGCCCATAAAAATCGGTGCGCTCATGCGAGATTTATCCTATGCTCCCGGCATTCTTCAAAAGGTCGCGCTGAGGTTGATTCGATCGTGCTCGAAAGTTCGCTCGGATTGACGAGCGGAACGAGAGAAACCCACAAGTCTATCGACGCTACTCCCACGAAAACCGTTCTGAGTGAGCGTTCAAACTCCTTGCAGTTCCGTGGGACGGCAAAGTCCATCTCAGGGTAGCTTGTCGAAAAATAGATAGACCGCAGCAATCCGGCCGTCCCGGGCGATGATGAAATCAGTCCCCGCGTAGGCTGGCGCCTCACCAGGGTGGCCTGATACCCATCGGATCCGCCAGCCATCGCCCAATTCTTCCGGCGGGGCAATTGGCTGATATCGAAAGTCAGGGTGAGTAGCCTTGATGGCACCCGCCACGCGCTCGATCTCGTCGCGGCCACGGTAAACGCCCCTGGGTTCAAGAACACGCAATCTTCGGTGAAGATTTCGTCAATCGCCGCGCGCCGGCGCGCGGTGTCGTTTTCACCGAAGACGTCGTGGAGATTGCGTGTCAGCAAGGTCGATATGCTGTAGGACATGGCTTGTCTCCTCTTGCCGTCCAGTCATTTCCGTCACCGTTTACCTTAACTTTGAAGAATCCCCGCAAATGCGGACCTCACACTCGAAGCCGTAAGAAACCACAAGATCGTAACGACGACAGCCAGCGGCAAACCCGCAGGCGCCATGAAAACGTGAAAGCAAAGTATGTTGACAATCACGGCCCCCAGAATCGTCAGTGCCAAAGGCACGTAGCGATTCGCGAGCAACAGGACCGCGGGTACGATCTGCAAAAGGAAAATTACCACGTAAAACCGGGATACGAAGAGAGCCCCCAAGAACTGTCCCGCGACCCCCGTGGGCGCCGGCATAGGAATAAAATGAAGGAACCCGTTCAGCCCGAATGTCAAAAAGATCAAACCAAGCAAGTACCGTGCGATCGTAGAAGCGATCTTCATTGCTCATCTCCTAATGACCCGTGCCTTCCAGGCCCCGGCATCTACTACATTGATGCGCATTATATTGATATAGATACATTTTATGGACAACTAATTGGAAAAGCCTCAGCATGAGAGAGCAATGACGAAAACGTCCTCAGACCCAGTGCATTGCTGGCTCGTTTGGAGGAAAGCCCACGAGGCGGCCTCCGACTACCTGTACAGAGGAATCGAGGAGACGGGCATTTCCGACACGGACTTCCGCGTGCTTGAGGCACTCCTGCATAAGGGCCCGCTGCCCGTGAACACAATCGGACCGAAAGTCCACCTCACTTCCGGGTCCATCAGCGTGGCGGTCGATCGCCTGCTCGAAAAAGGATTGGTCACGCGAGTGGAAAGCGCGGACGATCGGAGGGTACGAATCGTCGCTCTTACAAAAAGCGGCAAAGATCTGATTGTTCCAATCTTCCGCAAGCACGCCGCGGAAATCGGAAAAGTGTTTGCCGATGCGAACCCCAAAGAGCTTCAAATCCTCGAAAAGGTCCTCAAAAAGGCGGGCAAGCGCGCAAGGGCGCTTGCTCAAGAGAAACGCAAGACTACGAATCGCTGACCACTCCTCGCGCCGATTTCAAATTGCCTCGGAATTCGGCCTGCTACGCTTCAAACAACTCTAGAGCGCCATGTACCGGATCCCGTGCCTGGGCGATGCATGGTTTGATCTACCGGTGACAGCTAACAATGACCTTCGGGCTCCGTTGTTATCGAAGCAGCTCAGCTAGGGCCAGCGTGGCCTAGGACGCGACGCTGGCCATTTTGCGAAGACGATCATTCGCGAAATACTGGGCCTGGCCTTCTTCGACAGCTCGCAGAACGAGGCCGGCGACGAATTCGGGCTTGTCACCGTCGGCGTAATGAGCCGAGGGTCCGCCACCTGCTGGATTGCCCATCCTGTTGTTGCCGAAGTTCGTCGCCGTGATGAATGGGTAGATTTCGCTGACAAGGATGCCGTCCTTTTCCAACTCGGCGCGTGCGGTAAGGCTAAAGCCAAGAAGCGCACGCTTCGACGACGAGTAAACACTGTATTGAGGAACCGTCATGAAAGCAGTTCCCGAATTGATGTTTACAATGCTTCCGCCGCCCTGCGCACGCATAACCGGAATCACAGCTTGCATTGCGACGATTGGTGCCAGGACATTGAGATGGAAGATTTCGTCAAAAAGCGCTGGTTCGATCTCCTCGATTGCGGCCGCATAGCTACGGCCTGCATTGTTTACGAGACCGTCGATGCGCCCGTAATGTTGGTGCACAGCGGCTACGGCTTCCCGCACTCGATCAAACTGCGTCATGTCTACCGTGAACGGCAAGCTGCCTGGAAGCTTCCGCGCTAGTTCTTTCAGCGCATCGCTGCTGCGAGCGAGAAGGGCAACTTTCGCGCCGCGATCAGACAGAGCGATCGCCGTCGACAGCCCGATCCCCGACGAAGCGCCGGTCACAATGAATACGCGATCTTTGATTTCCATCGTTTGATCCTCCCAATTCCAACGTTTAGGTGCGTCGAGCCCCAGATGCGGTAACGGTATCAGCTTCGAGATAGTTCATTTGTTCAAGATCGGGAATTAAGCCTCTCTCGGTTGGACGCCATCCCATCTGCTTCTGCGTTTTAGCCGAAGACGCCGGCAAGTCGCTCCCCACGAACACACCGAGCCAACCAAAATGCTCCATTGCTTCCTTGGGGGACTTGCTAACGACCGGAACTTTCAGGCCGCGGCCGATTACTTCGGCGATGTCTCGAACCGGCACCCCTTCCTCGGCGACAGCATGATATCTGGCTCCCGCGGAACCCTTCTCAAGCACGAGTCTATAGAGGCGGGCAGCATCGAGCAGATGTACCGCCGACCAGCGATTCAGTCCGTCACCTACATAG
>QHYZ01000266.1:3766-7649 GCA_003225295.1 Acidobacteriota bacterium
CGGAAGTGACGATCAAGGGTCGATCAGAGCCGGCAAGTGCAGCGCCGAGAGCCTCAATCGCACGTCTGTCGATCTCACAGTTCTCTTTGAATTTCGAGAAGTCGTGGATGAAGGCGGTGTGAATCACGCCGTCACCGGCGCCTGCTCCCTCTCGCAAGCTCTCCAGGTCTTCGACATCACCTCGATGCACCTGCGCACCAGCGGCGATCAGAGACTTGGCGCCGGCTTCTGAACGAGCGAGGCCAAGCACCTGATGCCCTGCGCCAATTAGCTCTGGAACGATCGCAGAACCAATAAAACCTGTTGCCCCTGTAACAAAAACTTTCATAAAAGCTCCTTTGTGTAGAATTATCGGAACACGGAATCAGCGTGCCGGTTGAGCGGCCGCCCGCGCTTTCTCAGCGATAGCGTTGAGCTCGGCGATGAGATCCGAAGGGAGTTCCAACGCCGCGGCAGCGAGATTGTCTCGAAGATGGTTTAGCGAAGAGGTGCCAGGGATTAGCAAAATGTTCGGAGAACGGTGAAGCAGCCAGGCCAACGCTACTTGCATTGGACTCGCCTGCATCGATGCCGCTACCCGATCGAGCACCGACGATTGCAACGGAGTGAAACCTCCCAATGGGAAGAACGGGACATAAGCGATGCCTTGCTCGGCGAGAGCGTCGATAAAGGCATCGTCACTGCGGTTTGCTACGTTGTAGAAGTTTTGGATACAAACAATTTCCGTGATTGTTTGAGCCTCTTGGAGCTGCCGGGAAGTCACGTTGCTGAGGCCGAAGTGATGAATCGATCCCTGGCGCTGCAACTCGGCAAGCACTGTCAAAGGTTCCTCGAGGGATCCTTCCGATGGTTCCAGCATTCCGCCAACTCGAAGGTTCACGACGTCGAGCGCGTCAACACCGAGATTTCGAAGATTGTCGTGAACCCCGTTAATCAGTTCCTCGCGCGAAAGGGCAGGATTCCACGATTTGTCCGCACCACGCCGGGCGCCCACTTTAGTAACGATTACCAGGCCGGCTGGATAGGGATGCAGGGCCTTTTTGATAATCTGATTTGTCACATGCGGTCCGTAATAGTCGCTGGTGTCGATGTGGTTCACGCCAGTGGCTACCGCCTCGCGCAGAACCTCAATTGCGGCGTTCACGTCCCGTGGCGGTCCCCAAACTTCGGGGCCTGCCAGTTGCATCGCGCCGTAGCCCATTCGGCAGACGCGGGATGAAGTGCTGCGAAGGGTGAATGCGCCTCCCAAGTTCGTTCGTTCCGTCATTTTTTTCCTCCCATCGGCTGGGCTGGTCTTGGTAAAATGGAGACTGTCTCCGAATTAATAGATTCTCGGAGACAGTCTCCGGTTACAAGGTTTTTTTGTCATGCCCCAAAAACATCGAAAAACCGTCCAGCGAAAGCCCCGCGCGGACGCGCAGCGGAATCGTGAACGGATTCTCGAGGTGGCGAAGGAAGCGTTTGCCCGGCACGGCGCAAACGCCAGCCTCGACGACATCGCCAAAGAGGCAGGCGTTGGACCTGGAACGTTGTATCGCCACTTCCCGGCGCGCGAGGAACTTCTACAGGCGGTTTACCGGACCGACTTAGAAAAGCTGGCTGCAGCCGAACAGAAGTTCGCACAGACGATGGCTCCGACTGATGCTCTGCGAGCGTGGCTGCTATTGTTCGTGGACGCCATTGCAGCGAAGCAACTCATCGCGCCTGCGCTCAATACGCTGCTCGGTGATCCCAAGAAGGTGTTCGAAGCCTCTCACGCGAAGATGCATCAGGCGATTCGTGCGCTGGTGAAGCGCGGCGTCGAGAGCGGCGAGATACGCAGCGACCTCGACCCGGTTGACTTGCTTCGCGCTCTGATCGGCGTCTCCAATGTCGCGTCCGCGCCCGATTGGCAGCCGAGCGCCAGACGATTAGTGGATATCCTCATCGTCGGCTCGCGTCCCATCAAATAGCGTCTACAAGCGCTCTTCTCCCGCTTAATGCGATAAATCAGTGCGGCTATGCCGGACCAAGAACAGCGTCAAGAAATGCACGCAGACGCCACCCGTGTGTCTCAAGCACACCCGAGCGAGGTTGGAACCGAATGGAGTACGTGGCGGCCGCTACGCCTGCCTATGTTTCGGAATCTACTGGTTGCTGACCTGGTCTCAGATATGGGCACGTTTATGCAAGGTGTTGGTGCCGCATGGCTGATGGTTTCGCAAGGGGCTGGACCGCTGCTGGTGGCGCTGACACAAACTGCGTCAGCATTTCCATTTTTTCTGCTGGCGCTGCCCGCAGGAGCTTTGGGCGACATCTTTGATCGGCGGAAACTGATACTGACGACGGAAGTATGGATGTTTTCTGTGGCGGTAGTACTCGCTGTTCTGACGGTGCTGCATTTAATTACGCCCTGGGCGCTGCTCCTCCTAACACTTGCTCTGTCAATCGGAGATGCACTCGAAGCGCCGACCTGGCGAGCGGTCCTTCCAGAAGTGGTGCCGCAAGAGGGATTGATGCCGGCCATTGCTCTAAACGGCATCGAATTCAATTTAGCCCGCGCAATCGGTCCTGCACTGGGTGGATTTCTCATTGCGGCGTCAGGAATCGCCACAGTGTTTTCGCTGAATGCCATATCGTATCTTGGTGTGCTCTGGGTGATTGCGCGATGGAAGCGACCGGCACACCAGCCGGGCTCGCTCCGAGAGACCGTGTCGGGTGCGATCCGCGCGGCAGTGCGGTACACGAGAAACGCGCCTGAGATTCTGACGGTTCTCGGACGAATCGGATGCATACATGTTTTTTGCAAGCGCGTTTTGGGCGCTCCTGCCCACCGTCGCTCACGAATTGGGACGGAACGCCACCCTTTATGGACTGCTCCTAACTGTCTTTGGCGCTGGCGCAGTTTTGGGAGCCTTCGTGCTACAGCGCACGCGTTCATTGGTCTCATCTGATGCGCTGCTCACGGTAGGAACGACAATCTTTGCCGCGGCACTGTGGGGCGTAACCGCTTTTCACTCGTTAGTGCTGCTCTCAGCTGCCATTTTGCTTGGAGGGGCTGCATGGACCGCGATCATTTCCTTGATGACCACGGTAATGCAAAACCTGGCGCCCGATTGGGTGCGCGCGCGTGCCATGGCTGTGTTCATGCTCGTCTATATGGGAACGTGGACAGCCGGCAGCGCTTTCTGGGGATATGTCGCTGGCCGGCAGGGTACACACTTTTCTTTGATTACCGCGGCTATTGGCACCGCCGTTTGTCCAATATTGGTTTTGATTTCGCGCTTGCCGGACACGCCTGTGGATCTGGGGGCTTGGGATCACTGGGGCAAGCCGATGCTGGTCGGAGAAGTAGACCCAAGCCAAGGGCCTGTACTGGTAACAGTGGAATATGAGGTTGAGCCGAGGAAGGCGGACGAGTTCCTGGAGGCTCTCCACAAATTCGCACGAGTGCGGCGGCGGGACGGAGCATCAAGATGGGGCGTCTATCGCGATACTGAGCATCCGGCGCGCTACGTCGAAACATTCATCGTCGAATCTTGGGTGGAGCACTTGCGACAGCACGAGCGATTGACGAGAGGGGACCGCGAGCTGGAGGAAAACGTAGGTCGTTTCGAATCGAAGCCTATCAAGGTGAGGCATTTCATCTATGCGCGTAGCAAACGTGGGCGGCATTAATCGCGATGCGACGTGCAGAGGTGGGCAGAACCCACCTGAAGCGTTAAGCGATACCCCGGATTGTTGTTCTTCCATACCCTTATTTCCAACCGCGATTGCGGACCATGTGTTTGGGTGTCAAACCGCACATCCGGACTATAATCACCGGATGGCATCCGCAGCAGATGGCTCCCCACGACCTGCTCCAGCGCTAGACGTTCGTCTTCTAGTTGACAATATGCCTATG
>QHYZ01000267.1 GCA_003225295.1 Acidobacteriota bacterium
GCAGTGATCAGGAGAAATTCGCTCTTGATGTCATCTAATCGGGCCTCCATCAGAAGCTTGCCCTGATCGATGAACCCGGCGTATTCCGCGATCCGCTCCACCTCCTCAAGTTGGTGGGAGGAGAAGAAAATTGTGCACCCTCGGTCGGGAGCGTCCTCGGCCAGCACATGCATCAACTGGTCCACGGTAATCGGGTCCAAAGCGGTTGTCGGTTCATCCAAAATCAGTAAATCCGCACCTTGGCAAAGGGCCAGCAATAGCCAAACCTTGGTTTGGTTGCCGTTGGAGAGCTGTTCAAAGCGTTGTTTCATCGGGATTTCAAATAGCCGGGCATATTTCTCTACCGCGCTGTCCGACCAAGTTGGGTAAAAGCCACGACTAAATCGCACCACTTCGGATGGCGTCAGCGAGGGATATAGAGTCTTTTTCTCGCTGACAAAAGCGGTGCGTTGCAGAATGGCAATGTGTTCGCCGCGTGCGTCCATGCCCAACACGCGAGCCGAACCGGCCGTGGGGCGTACGAGTCCCAGCAACATTTTGATCGTGGTTGTTTTGCCTGCCCCGTTGCGGCCGAGAAATCCATAGATCGATCCGCGCGGCACGGTCAGGTTGATTCCACTGACGGCGTGGATGCCGGCGTATGTCTTCGCGAGATCCTTGGTGTCGATGGCAAGTTCGTTCATTTGTGGTCTCCTACGCGTTCTCCTAATTTGGCCAGTTCCTCTTGCACGATTTTCAGAATGTCCTCATCAGTAAGGCGGAGTTGGGCACCTTCGACGGCGATCTGCTTGGCGTACGGTTGCAGGCGGCGCAATTTCTCCGATTTCAGGAAGCGCGGGACATTTTCTGCGACGTATGTGCCGCCACCTGGAATGGTGGTGATGACGCCATCGCGCTCCAGATTCTGATACGCGCGTGCAGTGGTGGTGGGATTGATCCCCAGTTCGGCGGCCAGCTTGCGTACCGAGGGCAATGCATGGCCCTGTTTCACGGCGCCCGCGGCAATCGCATTCTTCACTTGAATCTCGATCTGCGCATAAATCGGCACGCCCGAGGATGGATTCACGTGAAAGAGCATTCTGTATGATTACAGCCATACAGTATACACGTCAAGTTTCGGGTGTTTCAGTGGTAACGGGGGGCAGAGTAGCGGGAGATTATGGTTGATGAGTTCTGGTTCTGCAATTTGCTCGGTTCTGGACGAGTAACGGCAACCCGGAAGTTATAGCTTGCGGTTTGCCGACGATCCACTCGGAGCTGTTCGTTAGCCGCCTGATTGGCCCATTAACTTAGGAATCGGACCGATGGCAGCTCCCTCTTTATTCTTCGCGCAGCGCAACTAGGGGTTGAATGCGAGCGGCGCGGAGCGCATGGCCGATCATCGCGACAAGCGCCGCGAAGACCAGCGAAGCGCATACAAGTCCGTACGACACCGGACTGGTCGGGTTCAGCGGCAACGGCGCGCGACGAAGAGCGTTCACAAGGATAAACGAGAAGAGAACCGCGAATATTGTTCCGGCCAGTGTTCCTGCGATCACTGGGCGCAGACCGGAATTAAACACCAGCCTCATGAGCTCACGCGGGTTGGCGCCGAGAGCCGCGCGAATTCCGAACTCGCGAGTCCTCCTGGTCACCGAATACCCCACTGCTCCATAGATTCCGAGCAGGGCCAGCAAACCTGCTACGCCAGCTACAAACAACAGCATCTTGCCGATTACCCATCCTTGCTCGGCGTTATAATCCATCTGCGCACGCAGAGTGCTGGAAAGCACCAGCATCTGGGGATCGAGATCGCGCGCAATATGTTTCACCGCTGCCGCAATGGGATCGGCATCACCGCGGAAGCGTACGAGAACGAGATCACCGCGAGCCGGAATGGTGCGCAGCATATAAATGCAAGGGCCATCGGGCTGGCGGGTGTATCCGGTGTAGGTGTCACGGACAACGCCGAGCACGCGCAGACGTTTTCCGTCCGGTGCGATGACCTCCCTGCCAATCGGATCTTGTGCTGGCCAAAATGCGATCGCGAACGATTGGGAGATCATCACGGCATTTTCATCAGATAGAGTATTGCGGAATACCTGGCCAAGTACCAGCGGAATGCCGACCGTGGCGAAATAATTCTGCGAGACAGCTCTGACCGTAGCGCTGTGGGTTCCCCCCGATGCCTGCGTGGGAAGACGAAACTCGGTGTTGAGCCCAACTCCTTCTTCGCCGTCTCCCATCAGGGGAGATATGCTGCTGGTGGCGACGGCATCGACCAACGGTGTACCCGCAAGACGCTCCTGCAAACTTCGGTAGAACGCTTCCGTTTCAGCCGGATCATAGCGTTCCTGGCCAAGCTCCAACGGAACGGCGAGCACGTGTCGGGTTTCAAAACCCGGCTCCGCGCGGAAGATGGAGACCACGGCCCGGGAAAACATTACTGATGTGACCATCAGCACCACGCTGAAGGAAACCTGTGCGATCACCAGCAGATCCTGCGGCTTCCAACGCGCATGTACGGCGGACAGAGAAAGTTCCTTCCCCTTCAGCGAAATCCATACGTCCTGCCTGAGGCATTCGGCGGCGGGCGCTATCCCAGCGAAGATAGCAGCTGCCAAAGTGATTGCGGCGAGATAGTCGAAGACATGCCAATCGAGTGTGAACGAATAGTGAGGCATTGCAGGAGCCAGCTTTTGAAAAGCCTTGGGTATTTGCAAGGCAAGATAGAGGCCGAGTGCCCCGGCTACTGCCGCCAGCAGCAGGTTTTCGGAAAGAAGTTGCCGCAGCACGCGCCGTCCTGCCGCGCCCAGCGAGATGCGCACGGCGATTTCCTGCCGACGCGCTATGGCGCGGGAAAGCAGCAACACCGCCCCACTGGCGCAGCTTACTAGCAGCAGCAGCGTCGCCCCGATGCCTATCAGCAACAGGATCCAGAAGGAGTTGGCGCGCACGTTTGGATCTTCGATGAGAGCTCCGCTGGTGACGAGCACGCGCTGTTTCAAGTCGGGATCGAACGCGGGAACCCGCCCTGCGATTACATTCGCCTCGGCCGCAAGTTGCTCGCGAGTGCGGCCTGGACGCAGCCTCCCTTCCAGCCACAACGTGGGCGTTCGTTCCGCGCGAAAGATGTCCTCATTCCCGGTGAGCCGATGCTGCATGGTGTAAGGCACCCAGATTCCAGGACCGCGGAGTCTGCCGGCAAAATCCACCGGGGTAATACCGATTACCGTGAAGGGCTGCCGGTTCAGCAGAATCACTTTCCCAAGGATGTGCGGGTCAGCAGCAAAGCGGCTGCGCCATGCCTCTTCCGAGAGCACCACTACCCGTTCTTCTGAGGCCGACGCGCATTCGTCAGGGCCGAACAGGCGTCCGAGACTCGGCCGAGTTAAGCCGTAAACGGCGAAGAAGTTGCAGGAAACTTCCAGGGCCAGGCTGCTTGTCGCCTCTTCCTCGATCAAGACTCCATCCGTACGCCATGCAGCAAGTTCCTGCAGCACTTTCGATTCGCGCTGAATCGCATGGTAAGCAGCTACGGAAAATTGGCCGCCCAGTTCAAGCGGATTTCCTCGCAACCAATACTGGGCGTACAGCCGGGAGAAGGTTGCCGGATCGGAATCGGTGCGCGGACGAAGCACCAGCCCGTTGATGAGGGTAAACACGCCGGTGTTGATCCCGATGCCGATGGCCAAGGTCAGTATGACGGCAATCGAGATCAGCTTCGCATTCCGGGCGATGCGGAATCCGTACCTGAGGTCCCGAACCAAATCGTCCAGCCAAAGCAAGAGGCCACCTCTACGACTGAAAGAATCGCGTACACTCTGAAGACGATGAGTGCGGGCGAAAAATTACCGTGTCACAAAACAATTTATACATCGCCTCACTTGAGAGCGCCATCGGTGGCTAACCGCTTTGCGCATTGCGGGCGAGTCACGGGCAACCCTCCCGTAATCCGGTAAGGTAAGGGTTGCCGGGAGTTAGCTGTTCGTGGAGCCACGCACAGAAGGCTCGCGGTCCGTTCGGAAATTTTAAATTCCCAGTTCATGACTCAAGATAGTTCACCATTCAACGCATTCGTATCCCAGAGCCCGCAAGGCAACCCCTTCGAACAGCGGTTCCCCCCGGCCGAGCAGGACCGGCGCGATAGCAATGTGCAGTTCATCAATGAGGCCCTCACGAAGATACTGCTGGATTGTGTCCGGCCCACCGCCGATCCGCACGTCCATTCCGGCAGCGGCCTCGCGTGCACGGTCGAGCGCCTCGCGAATGCCTCCTGTTATGAAGTGGAACGTCGTGTCGCCTTCCATCTGGATGGGCGGGCGCGCGTGATGAGTCAAGATGAAAGTTGGAACGTGATACGGTGGGTTGTCCCCCCACCAGCCTTTCCAGTTCATGTCGGGCCAGGAACCGCGAATCCGAACATGTTTCTTCCGAGAATCCAGGCGCCAACATTCTTGAAGCCCCGCGCAGCGAAGTCGTCATCGATCCCCGTTGTGCCACCGTCGGCGCCAAATAGGGTCCGTTGGAACGTGCGTGTTGGGACTAACCACTGGTGCAAATCTGTCCCGCCCACGCCGAGCGGATTCCTGATGTCCTGATTCGGACCAGCTCCGTATCCGTCAAGCGAGATGGTAAAGCCCTCAACTCGGACGCGTGTCATTTTCATGCCTTCCTTTCGATTGACGCCATAATCTCGGTAGTGACCATGCGGGCCGGACTGATCGTGTCTGACGGACTAACCTTACCTTATCGATTAGGGAAGGTTTGCCATCCAGGAGTTGATCGGTGTGGTCAACAGTACCGCGCTACACGGGACCTATGTGCGGCAAATGTTGAGAAGGGCTCTGATCGACACCCAAATCGAAACTCGATGGCAGGTTATTCGTATCGGAGCGCCACCAGCGGATCGACCTTCGTGGCTCGGCGAGCGGGAATGTAGCTGGCCAAGAGAGCGGCGCCGAAGAGGATCAGTGGAACAGATAGAAAGGTGGCTAGGTCGGTCGGCTGAATGCCAAATAGCATGGTTCGCAGCATCCGAGTGAGCACGAAAGCCCCCGCCAGCCCGATTGCAATTCCAACGACCGCCAACCGCAACCCCTGGCCAACGACGAGCTGTAGCACATCACGCACTCCAGCGCCGAGCGCAACGCGAACGCCGATTTCGTGCGTGCGCTGGGTGACGGAGTACGAGACCACACCGTAGATGCCGATCACGGCTAGTATTAGTGCCAAGGTGGCGAAAATCCCCAGCAATCGGCTATTAAATCGTGCTTGAGCAACGGATTCACCCACGTATTCGTCGAGCGTTTTGACAGCAAAGATCGGGACATCCTTGTCGAGCGCGGCTACCTTTTCTCGCATCGTGGAAACGACGCTCATAGGTTCGGTTGCAGTGCGAACCACCACGGTGATCGACGAAAAAGGACTCTGCGCCAAGGGAACATATACTTGGGGAGTCGGACCCTCATTCATACGTGATTGCTTTACGTCTCCAACCACACCAACAATTTCGCGCATAGGAGGATACCCATCCGGATTTCCCATACCGGGCTGTATGCGCTGCCCGATCGGATTTTGGCTCGGAAAGAAGCGCTCCGCCAACGATTCATTGATAATCACCACGGGCAAAGTCTTTAGATCATCGCGGGGCGTGAAATCCCGCCCGTTCACCAAAGGTATGCCCATAGTGCCAAAGTAATCAGGCTCGACCGCACTGAACTGGGTCGTAGGCCGGTTTGCTTTCGGAACGGGGCGTCCGTCGATGGAAAAACTAGTGTCAGCTTCGTCTCCGCCAAGGGGCAACGGCGTGACAGCGCTCGCCGAAAGGACGCCTGGGCAGGAACGGGCTCCGGCGACGACTTGCCTAAGGAACTCGAGATTGTGGGCCGTCGAATAAGTAGCCGGCGCTTGCAGACCAAAGGTAAGGGTCTGTCGGTAATCGAAACCGGGGTTCACCCTTTGGAGGCGCAGGAAACTCTCGATCAAAAGACTCGCGCCGACCAGGAGAACCATCGCCACCGCCACCTCTCCCACCACCAAAACTGCTCGAATCCGGCTTCGGTGCACGCCTTCGGACGAGCCACGCCCGCCTTCTTTTAGTGATTCGGTAACATCCGATTTTGAGAACTGGAAAGCCGGAACCAAGCCGAAGAGGATTCCCGTCAGCAGCGACAAAACTACAGTAAAGACCAGAATACGAGCATCTGTCCCAACTGTCGAAAGGCGCGGAATGCCTTCTGGAACAAGACGCAGCAAGAGTCCAATTCCCGCCATTCCCAAGCACAAGCCGAGCACGCCTCCGAGAAAGGACAGCAATATGCTCTCCGTCAGAATTTGGCGGATCACGCGGCTGCGGCTGGCACCAAGCGCCGTGCGAATAGCAATTTCCCTGCGCCGGCCCGTGCCACGCGCCAGCAGTAAGTTTGCTACGTTGGCGCAGGCGATCAGCAACACGCAGCCAACTGCGCCTAGGAGGATGATGAACGCCGGCCGAACGTCTTCCACAAGTTTGTCAAGTTCCGGCACGACACGAGCGTCGCGCGGAAAGATGTCAGGGTATTGTTTGTTCAAGCCGCTGACTATCGTGCTCATCTCGGCCTGCGCTCGCGCTGCGCTCACACCGGGTTTGAGCCGGCCGATGACATCGAGGTAGTGAGCACCGCGTTGGGCAGTCATTGCATCTTTGCCAGCGGAGTCATGGGCAATAGTTATCCACAGTTCAGGCGACGCGGTCTGTATAGGAAACTGAAAGCCCGGAGGCATCACCCCGACAACGGTATAGTCTTGGCCGTCGAGGTGAATGATCCGGCCGAGTACATGCAGGTCGGAACCAAATTCGCGCTGCCAGAGACCATGACTTAGGATCACAGCATCCGTCCCGCCATCTGCGGCGGACTTATCTTCTTCCGTGAGAAAAGAACGTCCAATGCTCGGCGTTGCGCGCAGGATCTGGAAAAGTTGGGCCGAGACAATCGCTATGTTGAGGCGCTTAGTGGTGCCTGTTGCCGTCAGCGTAGCGCCACCCGTCTCGAACACCGCCAGTCCCTCGAAGGAGTGGTTCCGTTCGCGCCAGTCGATGAAGTCAGGATAGGAAACGTTATCATCCGCACCGTCGCGCAGCCTTACCGACACAACTCTGACGAGCCGTTCGGGCTCCGAGTAGGGTAGCGGTCGAAGCAACACCGCGTTCATCATGCTAAAGATTGCCGTGTTCGCGCCGATCCCCAGGGCCAGCGTGAGGACTGCTACGGCTGTGAAGCCGGGATTCTTCGCCAACATCCGGAATGCATAGTTCAGGTCCTGCCAAAGGATTGGCAAGAGATGACTTCCCTTTGTCGCGCCCAAAACCGGCCGCTCTTGATTGGTTAAGTGCTCCACTCTCCGAAGTTCCGAGACTAAGAGTTCGTTTCCCCTTAACTCCTCCAAT
>QHYZ01000086.1 GCA_003225295.1 Acidobacteriota bacterium
TGGCCGGACGTGGTCCCATGTGGCTCTGCCTCGTCCGCTGTTGCCCGCACTAGCACGACTCCGCACCGCACAAAAACATCTCAGCCGCTGTACCAAGGGCTCGAAGAACCGAGAGCAGGCTCGCCTGCGAGTTGCCAAGATGCACCAGCGGGTAGCGGATACGCGAACAGACTTTCTTCAGAAGTTGAGCACTCAACTCATTCATGAGAACCAAGTGATTGTTGTTGAGACGCTGTGCACCAAGAACATGCTCAAGAATGGCCGCCTTGCTGGGGTAATTTCGGATGCCGGATTCGGCGAATTCATTGGCATGCTGGAATACAAATGCACATGGTATGGGCGAACGCTCGTCAAGGTAGACAGGTTCTTCCCATCGTCAAAGTTGTGCTGCATTTGCCATGTCCAGAACGTTGAACTCCAGTGGCAAGACCGCTGGCAATGTCCCAACTGCCAGACGGACCACCAGCGGGACGAAAACGCCGTCGTCAATCTGTTTGTCGAGGGCTTGAGAATCTTAGCCGAGGGACGCTCGGTGATAGCCTGCGGAGACACGGTAAGACTTGAGCGCCAGCCCAAGCACATGTCTGCGAAACAGGAAACATCGTTGGAGACGTGCGGCCATGCCGCCTAGTAACTCCAAAGAATCCCCCGCCTTTTGGCGTGGGGAGTCTTCAATCTGTGCACGTTTACCCCCCACAAGGTTGCCGCACGCCCGTGCACGCCCGTGTGTCATTTCGCCGCTGCCAACAAACTGAATTCAACGAACCGCCCCCTGATTAACCCGGTGGACCGCGGGCACTAACATCGACCGCACATCCCCGTTCAAGATCAACTATGCGTTTCGCGCTCGCTGCGCTCCGAACAACAGCCGAACGCCTGGTTAGGGACCCGGGAGTACCGCCCCGATTTCCGATGGGGCAGCCGCGCTGGGGGCCGCGCACACGGGAAATCTTTACAGGCACGCAGGCTTTCTCTGAGAATTGAGGAAAAAAGGAGATGCCTACTGGGCCGAACAAGTGAAGAAGCCGGGGTTGGCGTTTCCGGAACTCGAACCTATAACGCGCTGCGCTGGCTAGCAATGGCGGCGGATCATGAAGATGTTATATCCCCGGCCGAACCCCGGGGCTTTACGGCTAGGACGGGTAACGCCCGGCGCGGTATGGCCAGCACGCGAATTGCTCGGCGATCTGCTCATGGAAATGCGCCACAGGCACTGTGCTAACCGAAAAACCCTAAAAGGCGTAGCCGAGACTGCTCGAATGCCTGATCTATCCAGCAAATCCCAGGGATACCTGGGGTTCATATTGCCAGCAGATAGATTGCCACTGGGCCTTTGGCCCTCGAGGTCTCCGGAGGCAGGTAAATTTTCGCGGGCGGTAGAGCTTTTTTACTTGGAATTCGTTCGGCAGTTCATTGAAAATAAAGATGTTAGAATTGGCCTGGGGCTTGCACTTCGAAAGTCCGTGGGGGAGGCGAACCGAGGATCCCTTTAGGGGATTGAGGGCTGGGCCGGTTCGCTACTCCCCCCTTTTTATTTCTCACCGACAGGGAACCTGGTGTTCCGTGCCTACGGTCGCCGCCGGCTCCCCTCCCCAATCCACGACCGAGGAAATTACGAAAGTGCGCCCGCCCGAAGTTAGGGTTTGAACTCCGAGGGCAAAAATGATAGGAAACGGCATTCCGGGTGCCGAATCCATTATCAACTTTTTCGCGTGGCTTGCTAAATAGAGACGCCCCGCCGTCCGTGTTTGATGGCATCCTGAGCCTAGATCGATCCGCAAAGGAGAAGTCATGAAAAAGCTCTCCCTGGTTACGACCCTAGCTCTGATCACCCTGGCACTGGTTCCAGCCAAAGCGCAGGCCCCCGGCGACACCTTCCCGCTCAACTGGACCGGAACAGGCCCCGAGATCGGCAGCGATCATTCCTTGCTCGCGACCGTCACCGCGCTGGACGAGCGCGGCAATGCAATTCACGGCACGGCCATCGACGTGACCGCGCTGTACGACAAGCCCGCCACGCAATGGTCGGAGGGCGTCACGTGCATCAACGGGTCCATGATTGAACTAAGTTACTTCCTCACGGATGGCTCGGCGGAATCGCTGGCGCTGCCCTTGAAGTGTGCGGGGAGTGGCACGGGCATGTCCGGCACGTTCAGCGGCGAAGACAACTCTGGCAGAATGGTCACTGGCAGCATCACCGTTCTGTTGAAGGTGGAATGCCGCCGGGAATGCTGGCGTAACGCCAAGAGCGTGTCGGTCAGTGTAGGCTATCCGGAGCGGCAATCGCCAAGGGATTAGGCCCGATAGCAGGTTGTGGCGGATGCCAAACGGCCCTCGTGCCGACGCGTGTTGTAGTCAGCGAGCGTGAGCGAGAGCATGATGGCGAGCCAAAAAACCGAACAGACGATGACCAGCTGAGTGCGTTTGGGACTATAGCGGGCGTGCATGAAGTAGAGAACCACGAGCGTGGCCTTGATCGTGGCGATGGCCAGCGCGATGACAATATTGAATTTACCAAAGTTCTGAAATGCCGCCCAAACGGTCATGCCGGTGCCGGCCATCAGCGTGGTAAAGATGGCCAAGTAAATCTTCGGCGAAACAATGTGCTCGGACACGCGCGACTCTCCCCGAAACTCTCCTACCGGTGCCTATCAATCAGATATAACAACGGGAACAAATAGATCCACACAATATCGACAAAGTGCCAGTAAAGGCCCACGATTTCTACGGGCGTGTTGTACTGCGGGGTGAAACGGCCCGCAAATGATCCCTTGATGAGCCAGACGAGGAGCCCTGCGCCCACGATCATGTGCAGCGCATGCAGCCCGGTCATGGCGAAATACAGCGAGAAATATAGCTGGCCATGGGCATTGGTATCCGGATCAACGGCGAAGGTCTTTTCTACTTCTTCTTTCTCTATGGCCATTTCCTTAGGGTCATCCGTGGCCGTGGGATGTTCAGAACGGTAGCGCATATCGAAGCCCAGGCCGGGAATGAGATGGTGGTCGAACTTCTGCTTGTATTCGATGACCTTGACGCCGAGAAAGATGGTGCCGAGGCCCAGCGTAGCGATCAAAAAAATGCTGACCAGTTTTTTCTTCCCCACCTGCGCGGACCACACCGCCATGGCCATGGTCAAGCTGCTCATGATCAGCACGACGGTGTTAAAGCCGCCGAGCTTGATATCCAGAGTGTTGCTTCCGGCGCCGAAGGCCGTGCTGAACGCACTGCGATTGACGGTGTAAGCGAGGAACAGGCCGCCGAAGAACAGCACCTCGGTGACCAGAAAAACCCACATGCCCAGCGCGGCGGTTTCCTTCTGCTGCTCGAGTGTTTCAAACTGTCCGTACAGCCGTCCGGTGCGGTGCACGCGGTACTCCTCTTCCTAAATCAATCTATGGCCTGGCCTCGGCCACAAACACGACAGATGAAAGTCCGTCCCTACCAATCCACATCACCTACTAGTCGTCTCCAAGAGCCGGGGCGGGCAACGGTGTGCCTGTTGCCAGGCCGAGATCGGGCCGGTTCTTAAAGTCGTAGGGCTCCCAGGTTACTACCGGTGTGACTTCAAAATTTTCCGTGAGCGGCGGTGAATCCGTTTTCCACTCCAGGCCAGTAGCGGGCCAGGGATTCTGTCCGGCGACTCGGCCATAACGCATGGACCAAGTCAGGTAACTCATGGGCAGCAGGTAGCCCAGTGCAAGAATCGAGGCGCCTGCGGTCGAAAGCACGTTGAGCACCTGGAATTCCGGCGGATAGGTGTGATAGCGCCGGGGCATGCCGAGGTAACCAAGAATAAATTGCGGAAAGAACGTCAGATTGAAGCCGATGAAGAGAACCACGGCGGCAAATCGCGACAACGCTCTCGGATAGAGCCTGCCGGTAATCTTCGGCCACCAGAAGTGCAAGCCCCCCACGTAACCCATGACCGCGCCGCCAACCATAATGTAGTGGAAGTGAGCGACGACGAAGTAGGTGTCGTGAATGTGGATGTCCAGACCGAGGCATGCGAGGAATAGCCCAGTGAGGCCGCCGATCACGAACAAACCAATAAAGCCGAGCGCATAGATCATCGGCGGGTCCCAGGAGATGGAGCCTTTGTACAGCGTCGAAGTCCAGTTAAAAACTTTTACCGCCGATGGGATGGCCACCAGATAGCTGAGGAACGAAAAGGTGAGTGCGGCGTAGGTGGACTCGCCGGTAACAAACATGTGGTGAGCCCAAACCAGGAAACCGATGACCGCGATGGCGATGCTTGATCCCGCGATGAAGGCATAACCGAAGATGGGCTTGCGGGCAAATGTCGGGATGATCTCGCTGATCACGCCCATGGCCGGAAGAATCATGATGTACACGGCGGGGTGCGAATAGAACCAGAAAAGGTGCTGGAAGAGAATCGGGTCACCGCCAAGCGCGGGATTGAAGAAGCCCAAGTGAAACATGCGCTCGAGGCCAGCAAGCAGCAGTGTGATGGCCACCACGGGCGTACCCAGAATCATCACCAGGCTGGTGGCGTAATGGGCCCAAACAAAGAGCGGCAGACGGAACCAGGTCATCCCCGGAGCGCGCATGGTGTGGATGGTGACGATGAAGTTGAGGCCGGTGAGAATCGAGGAGAATCCGTTGATGAAGATACCGAGGACCGCCGGCGTAACCGCAGAATTCGAATACACACTGCTGAGCGGCGTGTAAAACGTCCAGCCGGTGTCCAATCCGCCGGTGCCGAAGGAATACAGAACGAAGCAGCCTCCAATGACGTAGATATACCAGCTCAGCAGATTGATCTTCGGGAAGGCCAGATCCTTCGCGCCGATCATCAGGGGGATCAGGAAATTCCCGAAGACCGCGGGGATCGAGGGGATCAAGAAGAAGAAAATCATGGCCACGCCGTGCATGGTGAAGAGCTTGTTGTAAGTTTCCGGTGTGACCAGCGCTCCGCCGGGGGTCAGGAGATGGATGCGAATCATGGTGGCCAGCACGCCGCCAATGAAAAAGAAAACTGTGACGGAGGCCAGATAAAGCAAGGCAATGCGCTTGTGGTCGGTGGTTAGCAGCCAGGAACGGAGCCCGGCGCCGTAGGTGGCGTTCAAATAATGCTTGTGCGGCAATTCGCGGACTGGCGTTGGCGGCGTGCTCATGACTTATCTCTTCCCCGTGGGCGGCGCAATCCCGGCGCCTGTCGCCGGTACCGGCTGCGACTGCAGGGACTTGATATAGGCGATGAGAGCGAAAATCTGCTCCTCCGTCAACTGTCCCTGGAAGGTAGGCATCAACGGCTGATACCCGGCCACAATTTTTGCGTTTGGTTGAAGAATTGATTCACGGATATAGGCTTCATCGGCGACGACGATGGAGCCATCCGCAAGGAGAACCTGGGCGCCATACACTCCGTTCAACGAGGGAGAACGTCCCGTGCCATTGGCGACATGACAAGTGCTGCAAGCCTTTTCGGCAAAAAGCTTTTCACCGGCCACGACCGGATTGGCGTTCCCGGCCGCTGAGCCGGAAAGCCAGGCCGCGTAATCCGACGGCTCCATGACGGTAACCCATCCGCCCATCAGCGCGTGGTTGGTGCCACAGTACTGCGAACAAAAAAAGTGATAGCGGCCGGGCTTGGTGGGGCGGAACCACATCGTGTTGTAGTGCCCGGGAACGACGTCCATCTTCACGCGGAAGGCGGGAACGAAGAAATCGTGGATGACGTCTTCGCTGGAGAGGATCAGACGAATGTTACGGCCCACGGGAACGTGACATTCATTGATTTCCTTCAATCCGTTGGGCTGCTGTGCCTTCCACATCCACTGCTTGCCGATCACGTAAATATCGAGCGTGTCCCGCGGCACGTTGCGATAGTCCACGTAGACGACCGCGCCCCAGCCGAACATGGCCATGGACAGAATCAGGGGAACGATCATCCATAGCGCCTCGAGCCGCGCGTCTTCCTCGATGGTAATGCCGACGGCATCCGGGGTCTTGCGGCGATACTTGAAAAAGAAAACGACGATCGCGACGGTGACGCCGGCCGCAAAGAACACGCAGATACCGGTGATGAAAAGCATCAGCGCGTCCACTTGCGGCGCGAAGTTGGACGCTTGCTCCGGATAGATTGGCAATTGCGACTGCACGGTTTTAGCGAGCTCCTCGTTCCTGGCCACCGGCCAGCGGCGGGCTCAAGTTCCGGGCCGCGGCCAGCGTTTCGCGGCGGCGGGAAATCAGAATTCCTCCGACCAGGCAGAGAATCGTGAGCACGCCGGCGAGGCGGATGATCCTCAGAATCGACGCGCTGTAGGTCGCGGCCGTCGGGTCGTAGTGATAGCAAAAGAGCAAAACGTGATCCAGGGGCGTGCCGATTTTTCCAGCGGAGGCATCCACGAGTCCGAGGCGCATGTCGCGGCCGGGATACTCGACACCGTAAAAATAACGGGAGATGCGGCCATCCGGGGTAAGCAGCAAAACGCCGCTAGCGTGAGCGAAGAGATTGTTCTTGGCATCGAAGGAGAAACGAAAATTCGCGGCTTTGGTCGCGGCCTCCACGGATTCTCGCGAGCCGGTGAGGAAATGCCAGCCGGAATCGGCTTCCGGGCGGCGGAAATGAGCCAGCGCTTTCTTTTTCTTCTCGGCGGCCATCTCCGGCGTCTCGCGGGAATCGAAGCTGACGAAAACAACTTGGTAGTCGCGGCCGGGATTGAAGGAGAGCATGCGCAGCACGCCGACGACACCCTGTTCCACCTGATCGCAGAGCATCGGGCAGCGGTAATAAACGAAGGCGAGAACTACGGGCTTTTGCCCGAAATACTCACGGAGCCGAACGCTGCGCCCGGTCTCGTCGCGAAAGAAGAGGTCCAGCGGCATGGGCCCGTTGAGCGGCGGCGAAAATCCGACGTCTTGCAAAGCCGCAGGCATGGCCGAAGCAGCAGGGCCGGCGTTGCCGGGAACTGCCTGCGCGCGCAGCATCCCCGCCGCCAGCAAGAGCGCGGCAATTCCGACGGTATGGCGAACTTCTTTCATGGCCTTATTTCTTTTTCTCCACCGGCACGGCAGGCGCGGGGGACAAACCCTTTTCGGCAATGATTTTCATGGCCTCCTTGACGGGAATATGTACGATGCCGCTGGATCGATCGATCCACTCCAGTTTTTCATTGGCCTCGGAATCGGCTCGGATCTTTTTGCGCAGATCGGCCTGTGGATCGGCTTCCTGGCCAGGAAAACCAAAACCCTGGAGCCGCGGCTCCGGCGGCAATTCCCTTTGATGAGTCTCCCGCGATGGTGGCGGAGGCGCATCGGTCGAAACCGTATAAGTGGTCGTAAGGCGCAGAATAAAAACACAAACCATCAAGGAGGCCACGACAGCGATGCCCAAGGCAAAAAGATATCCATAGATCACGCCCGGTTTGATGTCGCGTTCTTCAAACGAGACGTCCTTGTGGCGCGGTTCCTGGCCGGTGTTGTGAGACTCAGTGCTCATGGTGCTCAATGGCCTCCGCAAGTTCTGGGTCGCCAAGCGGCAGCAGCGGGCACTGCTTTAAGTTGAATGCAAAGAAACCGAGCCACAAACCGCCGAGCGCGAGGGGCAAAACAACGTCCAGCCAAGTGGGCATAGCGCGAGAAGTAAATTCCGGACGCGTCATCCAGAATAGATCCACAAGACGCATAAAGATCAGCCAGATGGCAATCCTCGGAAGCACCTTGGCATTGCGCTTCACGTCCTGCGAGAGGAGCAGGAAAAAAGGCACGAAGAAATGGAACACCAGCACGATCACCGCGACGACGCCCCAGCCGCTGTACAGCCGCGTACGATAGAAGCTGATTTCTTCCGGTTGGTTTCCCGACCAGATGATCAGGAGCTGCGAGAAATCGAAATACGCCCAGAGCATCACAAAAGCGAGCAGCAATTTTCCCAAATCGTGCAGGTGGCGCTTCTGCAGGACGCTGGCGAAAGGTTCGGTGCGTGCCAGCAGGACGACCACGGCGATCATAAGCGACATTGAGGAGATCAACTGTCCCGCCACAAACAGGAAACCGTAAATCGTGGAAGCCCAGTGCGGCGACAGAGACATTGCCCAATCGATGGACGCAAAGGTCATCACAAATACGTAGAGAATAATGCCCGGACCGGCCAACATCTTCAGCCGGAAGCGCAAGGCGCGGTCTTGGGGGTTGGCGTCCTGCTGCTTCGACGAAACATTGAAGATAAACATCAGCCCAAGCCAGATAACGAAATAAATGACCGCGCGCGTGTAAAAACCGCTGGTGGTGAGGTAGGTCTTCTGAAAATCGGAGAGTGCGCCTTCTCCGCTGGCCGGGGCGTTGAGCCAGCCCTTGTGCTCCCCTTGACCCATGTAGAGATACTTCATTCCGAAAATCGCAATGGGAAGAAAAGTGATGACCATCAATGGGAGCGCGCGTGTGGCCGATTCCAGCGGACGGCGGATGATGATGCCCCAGTGTCCGCTGGTGAGATGTTGCAACATCAGCAGGCCCAGCGAACCCACGGTCAGACCGAGAATCAGGAGGAAACTCATCAAGTAAGACGGAAAAAAAAGTTCCGGGGCGCGCACGGCGCCAAACATGGAGACGAGCAGAGCGATGCCACCGACGAAATACGCCCGCTGCTGAAGGCGGCTAACGCTTTCCGGCGCCTGATATTCCTGCGCAGCCATTAGAAGCTGCCTCCTCGCGAATCGTTCGTCCCGCTCGGTTTGGCGGCCGGGGTTGCACCTTGATTGAGCTTCTCGCGAAGCTCCGCGGGCAGATCGGCAGCCTTGGCGTTGCGGCTGAGCTGCAGCGCGCGAATGTAGGCGACGATGGCCCAGCGGTCGCGCGGGGGTATCTGCGCGGAATAGCCCAGCATCTGGCCAAACCCGTTGGTGATGTTGTCGTAGAAATAGCCGTTGGCCGCCTGCCGGAGGCGGTCTTGATGATAGCTGGGCGGCCGCTTCATGCCGCGCACGGCCACCATGCCATTGCCGTCGCCCTGCAAACCGTGGCAAGGAGAGCAGAAAATTTTGTAGCGCTCTTCGCCGCGCTCCAGAAGCTTGAGGTCCACGGGCAACGGGAAATTGTTCGAATCCTTCGGCAGGAAGAGTTCGTCGTCAGCAAGCGCTCCGCGCGCCACGGCGTTTTCCACCAGCGGGCGTTCCGAGCGGCCATCGACAAAGAATTCGGAGGGCGAAAGCGGCCGGTTTTTCGGCTGGTTGGCCATGTCCTGCCGGAGATATTCACAACCGCTGCCGAAACTCAGGCACAGAGCGACCGAGGCAGCCACGAGCAAGCGCGAGGTGTCATTCATTGGACACCTCGGTGATATGGTGGGCGTGAACTTCCTGGAGGAGGCGCGCGCATTTCTCCACATGGAAGTTAGGATCGTTGGCCTCGATACAAACAAAAAAACGGTCCGACGAAGCGTGCGTGAAACGCGCAACGTTGAAAACCGGATGATGGGGGTGGGGCAGTCTGTTCAGCGCGAGCATACCGAACACCGCGGCGAACGATGCCCCCAGAATGGTCAGCTCAAAGGTGACGGGAATAAAGGCCGGCCAGCTATTGAGCGGGCGGCCGCCAATGTTCAGCGGGTAGGTGATCGCCGCAGCCCAGTATTGAAGCCCAAATCCTCCGATGCCCCCGGCCAGGCCGCCGAGAAGCGTAATGGCAGGCACCAGATTGCGTTTCAGGCCGAGGGCGTCCGAAAGACCTTCGATAGGGAAGGGGGCATAGGCATCCAGGCGGCGGTAACCCGCCTGGCGGATTTTTTTGACCGCCTGAAGGAGTTCTTCCGGAGTGCCGAACTCGCCCATTACTCCGTATAGGTCCGAGCGCTGCATTATTTCTCTTCCTCAGACGTCTCCGCCACCAGTTCGCGCATTTCCGCGATGGAAATCGCCGGGAGAACGCGCACGAACAGGAAGAGCAGCGTGACGAACATTCCCATGGTGCCGATGAAGGTGGCCCAATCCCAGAACGTCGGGCTGTAGCGGCCCCAGGCGGAAGGCACAAAGTCGCGCGTCAGGCTGATGACCACAATGACGAAGCGCTCCAGCCACATGCCGATATTCACGACGATGGACATGAGGAAGAGAACCACCACATTGTGGCGCACCTTGTAGGACCACAGCAGTTGCGGCACCAGGATGTTCGACAGAATCAGCGCAAAGTAAAACGGGGCATACGGACCGTGGAGCCGCTGCTGGACGAGGAAGACGTCAAACTTGTTGCCGCTGTAAAGCGACAGGAAGAACTCGAAAAAATAGCCATAAGCGACGATGAGCCCGGTGGCCAGCATGACCTTGGCCATGTTGTCCAGGTGCCGCATGGTGATGAAATCTTCGAGGGCGTAGGCTTTGCGCAGCGGAATCGCGATGGTCAAAACCATGGCGAAGCCCGAATAGATGGCCCCGGCCACGAAGTACGGCGGAAAGATTGTGGTGTGCCAGCCGGGAACGATGGCGATCGCGAAATCAAAGCTCACCACCGTGTGCACGGAAAGAACCAGCGGGGTGGCGAGTCCGGCGAGCAGCAAGTAAGCTGACTGGTAGCGATGCCAGTGGCGCCCCGAACCGCGCCAGCCCAGCGAAAGCATTCCGTAAATGATCTTCAAGGGTTTGCGGATGGAGCGATCGCGGAGCGTTGCCAGGTCCGGGATGAGACCCACGAACCAGAACATCAGCGAAACCGTGCCGTAGGTGGAAACCGCAAACACGTCCCAGATCAGCGGGCTTCGGAATTGCGGCCAGATCCCCATGGTGCTGGGGTACGGCATCATGTAAAACGCCAACCAGGGGCGGCCGGTGTGGATCAGGGGAAAAATGCCGGCGCAGGCCACGGCGAAGAGCGTCATCGCTTCGGCGAAACGGTTGATGGAGGTGCGCCACTTCTGATTCAACAAAAATAAGATCGCGGAGATGAGCGTGCCCGCGTGGCCAATACCGATCCACCACACGAAATTGACGATCGCGAAGCCCCAGCCGATGGGGATGTTGATGCCCCAGATGCCGGTGCCTTTGATGACCAGCCAGGCGATGGCAACGGTCATCATCCCCATGACACTGAAGGCGATCAAAAATCCAACATACCAGCCGAGGGACGTCGGGCGGGTCAGCACGATCGCACTGATTTTGTCGGTGACCGACCCGTAGGTATGCCCGGGACCTATCACCGGGCTCAGCCGGCGGATTTCGGGAGAGTCGAATGGTGGTTGGCCGGCGCTCATGCCGACTCCAATTCCGGATTCGGATTGCGCACCGCCGCGAGATAGGTGGTGCGCGGTCGGGTGTTCAGTTCGCCAAGGAGTGCGTAATTGCGCTGCTGCGCTTTCAGTTTGGCGACGCGGCTGTCCTGGTCATTGGCATTGCCGAAGACTATGGCTTCGGTCGGGCAGGCTTGTTCGCACGCCGTCACGATCGCGCCGTCGTGAATCGGCGCGTTCAACTTTTCCGATTCGATGCGCGCGTCGTTGATGCGCTGCACACAATAGGTGCACTTCTCCATAACGCCGCGGCTGCGCACGGTGACTTCCGGATTGCGCAGAAGTTTGAGTTGCGGCGTCTCCCAATCCTGGAAGCGCAGGAAGTTGAAGCGGCGAACTTTGTAGGGGCAGTTGTTCGAACAGTAGCGCGTGCCGACGCAGCGATTGTAGACCATATCGTTCAGGCCTTCGGCGCTGTGGACCGTGGCACCGACGGGGCAGACCTGCTCGCAAGGCGCGTTCTCGCACTGCTGGCAGGGCACGGGCTGGAAGAATGTCGGCGGATTAAAGAGCGACTCGTCGTAGCTGGACGGATCGTTGGTGGGGGACTTCACCGACTTCTGGTAATAACGGTCGATGCGGATCCAATGCATTTCGCGTCCGCGCATGACTTGCTCTTTCCCGACGACCGGAATGTTGTTCTCCGACTGGCAAGCGACGACGCAGGCGTTGCAGCCGTTGCATTTGTTCAAATCGATGGCCATCGCCCACTTGTCGCGATGGTAGGGAAATTCCGCTTCACCGTTGTAGAGCGAGAGTTCCTGGGGGGGCAATTCGGCGTGCTCGTTGGCAAAATTTGGATTCTTGAGATACTCCTCGAGAGTACCGGTGGCCAGAATCTGCCGGCCTTCCATGTTGAAGTGATACTGCGTGCACGCCAGAGGATACTCTTGGCCGGTTTTTCTAATGGCGCTGCTGGGGGCGAAGGCGGCCCACAGCGCGCCGGAAGTGCGCACGGCGTAGGCGTTGAAACCCTTGTTCGTTCCGGTGTAGCCGGCTCGCTTGCGGCCGTACCCCAGCGGAAGAACGACAGTATCATCGGCTTGGCCAGGCACGATCCAGGCAGCCGCAGTGACTTTGCTGTTCGAAAGCGCAATGTCGATGACGTTCGAATAAACCTTGCCGTGTTCGCCGCCGCGCCAGGCGACGTTGTGGGCCACTTTCAGATTTTCAGCGGTCTTCGGGCTGATCATTGCGGCGTTGTCCCAGGTGAGCTTGGTGACGGGTTTGGGCAACTCCTGCAGCCAGCCGTTATTGGCGAAGCGCCCGTCGTAGACGCAAGGATCGGGGCGGAAGATGAATTCCATCTCGTTAGCGGGTGCGGGCTTTGGCGTCGGGAGGCTCGCCGGACTGAACTTCAGCGTGGCCTTGAGGGGCGCAAAGGCCGAGCCCGCGACGACTCCATCATGGAGCGACTTGCGCCAGAATCTTTCGAAAGAGCCCGGTTCCGGCGAGGACATGGGAGAGAGACGTTGCCCCATGGCTTCCGAGTTGGCGCGGACGACGTCATAGTCGCTGACGCCGGGCTGGTCGCTGAAAGCCGCCAGCGCCGCCCGCAAGGAATGCGTGTGGTACAGCGGCGCGATCAACGGCTGAATCACGCCCACGGTGCCGTCGAACGCGCGCGCATCGCCCCAGGTTTCGAGGTAGTGCGATTCGGCAACGTGCCAGTCGCAGAGTTCCGAAGTCTCGTCAAAATGCGAGCTGACGTGGATGGTGGTTTTGACTTTCTTCTGCTTGGTCTTGTCGAATGCAATCTTTGCGGCGAAATCGAAATCATGCGGCGCGGTGTAAACCGGATTACCACCGAGAATCAGCAGCGTCTCGACCTTGCCCGCCTCGATATCAGCGCACAATTCCGCCAGCGATTCCAAGTGATTCACCGGATGCGCTTCCACTGGCTCGGTGTAGTAGAGTGTTGTCCCCACGTTGCCGAGCGCCGCGTTGATGGCATGCGCCAGAGCATGAACTTCAGCCGGCTGCTGTTCGCCTGCGACCACCAGCGACACGCCCTTGTGCTTCTGCAAATCTTTAGCGACGGTGTCGAGCCACTTCTCCGCGCCAGCCGCAAGGGTCACCGAACCGCCAAGACCGAGCTTCGCTGCAAGCGCGCGCGCGAAGAGCTCGACTTCGGAAGCCCGTAAGGGCCAGCGGTGATCCGCGGTCGCACCAGTGACGCTCGGGGTCGGCTCGACCGCATAGAGCCGGTTCATGGTGTCGTCGGGGCCATTCAGTTTGCGGCGCCGCGAGAATTTCTTCGCGTAGGGAATGTGTCCCGGACCGCTGCCTAGAAAGTCGGAGTCGAGCGCAAGGATGACGTCAGCCTTCTCCGGGCGATAAACCGTGTTGAGGTAGCTGCCGAAAGCGAGCTTCGCGCCCTCGCGTGTGCCGTCACCGACGGCGGGCTCCCACTGGTGCCATTTGGCCTTCGGAAAAGTCGTGAGTAGTGATTGAATTTGCCCGGCCAGCGTCGGCGAAGTAACAATGCCGCTCAGGATGCGGAATCGCGCGCCGCCGTCGCCCTTCATCCCCGCTGCGAGCGCCTGCGCGCTCTCGACAAACAACGACCAGGTCTGGATTTCTCCGAATTTCGTGACCGTCTGCGCACGATCCGGGTCGTAAAGATTCAGAACCGAAGCTTGCGCGAAGACGTTGGTCGCGCCCAGGCTGGACGGATGGTCGGGGTTGCCTTCGATTTTCGTGGGCCGCCCTTCGTGGCTTTCCACCAGCAGGCCAATGGCATCGGCACCAAACGGCATCGCCGTGGCATAGAACTGCGGCCTTCCGAGAGTCAGCCCATCGGGCTGCTTGACGTACGGCACGAGGTACTGTTCGGGCGTACGGCCGCAGCCGGAAAGACCGGCAAGAGCCAGCGAAGCGGCCATCAACTTCAGGAAATCGCGCCGGTCGACGGAGTTGTCCCAGTCCGAAGGCGCCTGGCGCGGGAATTCGCGATGCAGCAATTCTTCGAATTGCGGATCGCCAGCGAGCTCTTCGAGCGTGCGCCAGTACTGCTTGCCAGTTTTCGATTCCAGCTTGGCGCGTACCGCGGCCAAATCCATCGGTCCATCCTGCAGCTTCCCGTCTCCGGCCGGATGGTTATGATCGTGCCGGCCCACGATGTGTTCGTGTTGTTCGCGCTCGCGCATACCGTCCATTAGCGATGACAGGTCGAGCAGCTCGTTAGCTCGGCCGTTGTCCGAAGCTGGTACTCTTCCCTCAGCTTGGCGCCGACTTCCTCCTGATTATCCGGGGCCCTCCAGTCCATATTGAAAATCTGATCTTTGGGGCGGAGAACCTGCTCGGGGTTGCGATGGCAGTCCAGGCACCATTGCATCAGCAAGGTATTGGCCTGGAATACCAGCGGCATTTGGTTGACCTGCCCGTGGCACGACGAGCAGCCTACGCCCTTGTTGACGTGAATGCTGTGATTAAAATAGACGAAATCGGCCAAGCGGTGAACTTTGACCCACTGGATGGATTTATCGCTGCGATAGCTCTCGCGGATGGGCTCGAGGTAGGCCGCATTGTTGAATAGCACCGCATGGCAGTTCATGCAAGTCTTGGTCGGCGGAATCCCGGCAACGGCGGAAGTTTCCACGCCGGTATGACAGTAGCGGCAATCGATGCCGTCATCGCCCACGTGATGCTTGTGGCTGAATTGCAGGGGCTGCTCACGGGAAATGTTCTGTCGCGTCATATAGGGCGAGCGCGCCACCGCGAGCACGGCTATGAGCGCCACTCCGACCAAAAAAAGGGCCGAATACACACTGAACCGCGCGATGAAATTGGTACTGCGATGAAAAATCTGTGCCATGTCTGTTCAGCACTCTGCGGGGGAGCGCTCCGGTAGGGAGCTGCGGTCAGGGCGTCCCACGAGTTAGCCGGAAAGTGCAAACCCGGATCATGCTTGACGCGATAGTGTCCAACAAAACATTCGGGAATGCAACCTTCCGACAATTTGTCAGTCGCGGTTTCCAAGATTTCAGAGGCTCGCTTTTCGCCGCATATTCTTCGGAAAAAAGTCCGCCCCCTCGAAGCCCAACGTTTCGATCAAGAATGTCTACGGAGTGCCGTTGCTAACCCTTGGTCTCCACCGTCGACCGATTCCCATGCCAAAGGGAACTATTTTCCACGAAATTTCCGAGCGGTATCGGTGGTCGTCACGGGAGGTTTTTTTTCGGCCATGGGTCATCTCTTTCCCCAACCCGAGAGAGTGCACTCTGCCTGCCACAGATGCGTTCTAACCGAGGACTGATTGAAGACAGAAGAGCTTTGCATGGCCAGACGGCGGTACCTTCTTCTGAGAGTGTCGGGACTTTCGACACCTTTCTCGACGACGGTCGAAGTCTACGACACTCCAATCGGGATTTTCCTTCTCTTGCTTTGCTCCCCATAAGTTTTATTTACAAGCGTTCGCCGGAGCGCGCACCCGTGGTATCTTGGAAGTAGGCTGCGACGTTCGTTTTGCGGCGGGGCCTGGTTAATACCTGAGCGTCCCTGGGACAAATCCGGGGCGAAGACAGCCCGCTGGGGCGTGGTCCAACTGGTAGGACACCTCACTGTTAATGAGGACGGTGAAGGTTCGAATCCTTCCGCCCCAGCCAATTTTTCCCTTATTACTGTAAAATGAAGGAAATGCGCGCTCCGGCCTTTTTAATACCGATTGCACCACCTTTATCACCGATATCTCCGGGCCAATTTCGCGGTTTCCAACCCGAAACAAAGTATCAACTAAGGGAACAACGAGCTTACAAAGGGGCTTCGTACGATGTTGGAGCGGAAGCCTCTATGACCGCCAACGATTTCCACAGGGCAATGTTAAGAGGAGATCATAGCGGTGCGGACGTCGAACCGCGCGTGGCGTCCCGCAGCCACCGATATTAACCTGTTCACTAAAGGCGCGCCACCCCGTAAACAAATACTAGCCAAGGGCTTCGCCCTTGAAATCCCAACGACTTCCGGACAGCGAAGTAACAACGCGTTACATTGCCTCGGTATACGCAAAATTTGTTGAAGTGGTTCTGTTCATGAATTCGCAGCTAAGAATCTATAGAAGTCATGGTCAGGTGAGGGACGCCTTTCGTGGCCCTTGTCTGGCGCCGGTCTTCTCGCGCACAATAACCAGAAACGGCGAAGGCAGGCATGTCATGGAATACAGAAATTCTCCTGTGCCAGCACGCATCTTCAGAATCACTTCTTATCTGATTCGAATTCTACTTCAGGCCATGATTGTTTTGCCCGTAGCCGCGCAGACGCGCGTTCCCCTTCAACCCTTTGCGCAGCAGGTGCGTCAAGTGGAAACGAGCCTTGCTTATCTCGGGCAGCCCCTCGCACAGGATGATGGGGACGCCATCAATCAGGCTATCGGCAATGCCAGCGAGGCTGCCGCAATTGATCGTCTGGAGCAGATCCTTGACAAGTACACTCTGGCGATCGTGGACATCAATGCCGAGGGGCGCGTCAAAGTGCTGCCGGGCCCGGCGAAGCCCGGACTGGTGGAAGCTGGGACGCGCATCTTCCTGGTGAAAGTCATCAACAAGGCTGGAGTAACGGCTCCGCTCATAGCCGAAAGCCCAAATGCACTTCCTGTGTTTGCTCAATCGGATTCCAGCCCAGAACCGCCAAAGAAAATCTCTGCTGCCGATGCCCGCGACAGGTGGATGGGCCTGCAGCTCTACGACAAAGATCCGATGTCCTCGCGACTCTCAGGTCTGCCGCTCGAATATCGAATCCTCCAAATCTACAGCCGCGAACAAGGGCAGCGATCAGCCGCGATCAGTTTCAACGTCGGGCAGGGAACGCAAGACATTGGGTTTCGCAATGAGATCGTGCTGGTCTTCACAGCGCTACCCGCCCGCGCATTGCGGCTGCGGGTTCGCGACGAGAACGGCGCACCGTCGATGGCAGCCTTCACGATCCGCGACGCATTGGGCCGACTGTACCCCAATCCCGCAAAGCGTCTGGCACCCGACCTCTTTTTCCAGCCGCAGGTCTATCGTGAGAACGGCGACACGATTCTCGTGCCGGCGGGTTCTTATACCGTGACCTCTTCCATGGGACCTGAATATCACCCGCAAACGAAACAAGTCGAGGTAACCGCAACGGGCCCAAACGAAGTTTCATTCGCCATGCATCGCTGGATCGACCCCGCGAAATACCGCTGGTATTCCGGCGACCATCACGTGCATGCCGCCGGCTGTTCGCACTACCAGAATCCCACGGAAGGCGTCGAACCGGATGACATGATGCGCCAAATCCTGGGCGAGAAATTGAATGTCGGCGCAGTTCTGACCTGGGGACCCTGTTACTACTACCAGAAACAGTTTTTCAGCGGCAAGGATCACCCTCTCTCGAAGCCGGATGGACTGATGCATTACGACCTGGAGGTTTCCGGGTTTCCATCGAGCCACGCCGGACATTTGGTATTACTCGGGTTAACGAATCAGGATTATCCGCATTGCCTACGGATCGAGCAGTGGCCCACCTGGGATCTCCCTGTTTTGCGATGGGCGAAATCGCAGGGAGCTTCGGCTGGCTTTGCGCACTCTGGCTGGGGACTTGCGGTGAAGTCGCGCGAACTTCCAAATTACGAAATTCCGGGCTTTGATTCCATTGGGGCTAATGAATACATCGTGGACGTGACGCATCCCGACGCGGTCGATTTCATTTCTACCATGGACACACCTTACCTTTGGGAACTCAACATTTGGTATCACACGCTGAATGTGGGGTTCCGCACGCGTATCTCCGGAGAGACAGATTTCCCTTGCATCACAGACGCCCGCGTCGGGCAGGGGCGTGTCTATGCCAAGATTGACCGGTCGCTCAGTTACAGCGGCTGGGTAGAGGCGCTGCGCGCCGGCCGAAGCTACGTGTCCGATGGCAGGAGCCATCTGATGGACTTCAGCGTGAACAATATTGACGTGGGAACGAATGCCAGCGAGGTTAGGCTGACGGGAACAGGGACGGTGCACGCTCGAGTGAAGGTCTCGGCTTACCTCAGTCCCGTTGCCTCGGGAACCGAGAGCATCCCTTCTGACCGAGGGGATCACTTCTGGAGGGACGCTCTCAACAACCGCAATAGCCCGGCGGACAATATCCATGATCGTCCGCTAGATCAAACACCTTACTGGCATCTCGAGCGTGCGCGCATCGGAAACACCCGCGAAGTGAGCGTTGAACTGGTGATGAACGGGAAACCCGTGGCTCACAAGAATCTCTTGGCCGACGGAGCGGTTCAGGAAATTTCCTTCGATGTGCCCGTGGAGAAAAGTAGCTGGCTCGCAGTGCGCATCCTGGGCTCCTCGCACACTAACCCCATCTTCGTTCTGGTCGACGGCAAACCCATTCGCGCCTCACGCGAGAGCGCCCTATGGTGTCTTGCCAGCGTAAACCAATGCTGGACCCAGAAAGCTCCCAAAATCTCCAAGGCCGAGCTTTCCGAAGCGCAGGCCGCCTACGACCACGCTCGCGAGGTTTACACCAAACTCATCTCGGAGTGCCCGCAATAAGTTGGCATTAGACCGGCCTTTTTATGGTGGCTCGCGCTTTTTGCGTCACCAGGCAAGCCGGTTACGGAAATTTGCTTTCTGTCAGGGCGTGCTTGCAGACCCAGTCCCGTCTAGATAGGGTCCGCGACTCGGACAGGGCCAAGTCCAGGGCCAAGTCCCCTTTTCCAATCCGAAACGAAGTAGCCATTATTAAGGGGCGAAGCGATGCCGGGCTTGCACATTCGGAGTACCGCGGGGGAGCCGGGGCTAGTACAGGATTTCTTTTTCGCCTTTTTCCGCGATAAGGGATTGGAAGGTGGCGACGATTTTGTCGCGGCGGGCCATGACGGCGTTCACTTCATCCTTGGTCAGATAGCCTTTGGTTTCTCCCGCCAGTTCATCAGCCTTGAGGGCTTTCAGTTTTTCGAGGAGCTGGCGGTCGCATTTCACCAGGTTTTTCGGGGCGCGCAGGTCCTTGTTCTTGCGGAAGGCGCGGCTGAAATCGACCCGCCAAACGGTCCAGTCTTCGCCAATGAGTACGTTGGTGAGATTGGGATCGGTATCGTAGACCAACTCGTCGAAAACGCGGATGCGGTACATCTGCTTGTTCCACTTGTCGGGATCAGGGGGCTCGATTTTCTTTTCGACGCGCTCCACATCGTCCATCTTGGCGGGGAGCCACCAGCTGAGCGAACCGGTTTTGCCTTGCCATTTACGTTCGACATAGACCGGCAGCATGTCGTCGAGGCCCACGAGTTCGGCTAGCTGGTAGGCCGCGATATTGTACTTGTAGGAATCGACGAAATCGATTTCCACCTTGCCGCTGGCGAGCTTCATCTCCGATTTGTGCTCGTCGATTGACTGGAACGAGGCGTCGTGCGTGATGGCGCCGTTGCTGAGGGTGAGCCGCCATGGATGAGTGATGCCCTTGCTGGAGGGTTTGCTCTTGATGACTTCGGCGGTCTGGAGAAACTGCTTGACCTGTTCTTTGGTTAGCGGGGTGTTGTCAGCGGCACGCCCAGCGATGGGGAGGATGACGCAAGCGAGAACCACCAGGAGAGGTCTCGTCAAGGGCCTGAGATATTCTTGCATGGGAGGTGTCCTCCGGAAATTGCCTACACTGTACCCCCAGGGCACGCGCGGAGACAACACCTATCGCTGCTCGGAAGTCGTTTTCGGCAGATTTTTCTTTACTATTGCCCGGCGCGGGACTATCCTCTGGCAACGAAATCTAACCCCTCGCAGTCGGTCACGCATTAACTGCTACTAGAATAGGGAGGTCCAATGAAGGTTCCGGCAACTTTATTTTCCTTGGTGCTTGCAGGAGCGGTATTTGTTGCCATGCCCGCCAGCGGCAACCAGGCCGCAGCCGATAAGAAAGAAGCAACGGCTGTGAAAAAAGAGAAGAAGTGGCAGGGCAAGGTCATCAGAATTTACAAGGACGAGTCGATGATGGACATCCAGGGCGGCCCCGCCCCCTCGGTGCAATCCAGGAAGGTCGCCTACGGCAACTCCACGGAATGGACCAAGCTTGGAAAGCCCGGGCAACAGGACGAAGTGAAGGAAGGCTCGTTTGTAATTGTGCTGGGCAAGGTAGACGATAAGGGCGTGCTGCACGCAACTCGCATTGACCTGCGGCTGCCACGATAACTTTTCTTGAGATGTGACGTCCCGGGGCTCTGTCCGCCTGGACAGCGGGGTTCGCTTAAATCTGCACCCAGGGGCAGCTCCGAACGACGGGTGGGGGGATTTTCTACAGGGCCGCCAAGGATCAGGAATTCGCGGCGAGAGCTTCGAGGCGGAGTTTCGCCGTGCGCGCCGTTTCGCGCAGCAAGGGATCCGGATGTTCGAGGCAGCGGTTCAATTCCGCTTCTAGGGATTTCATTCCCAGTGTTCCAATGGCATAAGCGCCGCAGGATTTAAGCCACGGATCATCGCTGGCGACTAGTTCTGCAACGGCCTGTTCGCGATTTTCCACTTTTGCGCGCACCAGGCGCTCCGCGATCCCGGCTCTCTCCTTGGGGCTCACCTTGCCGTCCAGGAGCGGCACGAGCATGCCGCGCAATTGGGATCTTAGGACGTTCTCCAGAAATTCCAACGCATTGTCGTAGACGGTCACGTCGCTCGATTGCAATCCAAAATACACCGAGTGCAAATCCAGATGCGGATACAAAAGCCCGAGGAGACGGAAAATTCTTTCGAGCTCCTGTTGAATGGATTCACCGAGCGCGCGCCTGACAGGTTCATCGGAGTTCCCAGGGATGCGCAGCGATTCCAAGATTTGATAGGAACGATAGTGGCCCATGATTTCAGCGGCGAGAACGGTTTCAAGCAATTGCGTGTCAAGTTCGATTTCGGGATGAAACTGGTGAATTTTGTTTAGGGCACTGATGATTTGAAAACGAACTGTCGTGTCTCTTTCGAGGAGGTTGTCTAAGAGCGCATGTGCCGCGGCAGGCGTGCCGATGCTTGCGAGAATGGGCGGGATCGCCCGCCGGACGTCAATTGCAGAGGCAGGATCGCCGAGATGGCCGCCCAGGAGGGCGACGACCTGGTCGCCGAATTTGGCCAGGGCCTGCGCGGCGTCGCCGGAAAGTTCGTGGTTGGAAAGATGCTGCAATAGAGTTGGAGCTAGGGAGAATTTTCTGAGCGCCCCGACGGAGCGGACGGCTTGGCGCACCACGAGATTGGCGGGATCGCGAAGGAGCGTCTCGAGCAA
The DNA here is from genome assembly GCA_003225295.1 of Acidobacteriota bacterium. Lineage (GTDB taxonomy): Bacteria > Acidobacteriota > Terriglobia > Acidiferrales > UBA7541 > Acidiferrum. Next base: position 21,455 of record QHYZ01000086.1, read on the forward strand.
GGGATCGAAGGAATCGGAGAGTTCGCCGAGGAGGCGGGCGACTTCCAGGCGGGTGCGTTGACCCTCCTGGCCGCCCTCGCGGGACATTTCATTGAGGATTTGACGGGCGGTTTCGAGGCTTTGGGCTTCACCGGGACGCGCCAGGTACGCGGCTACCGCGGAGCGGATGGAAAAATCGGCGCAGTCTCCAAGTTCTGCGACAAGCGTGAGGGGATCAACGTGGGCGTGGTAAACGAGATAGAGCATTGCTTCGGTTCGAACGCTGTGGTCGGGGTCTTTCAGCAGAAGTTGGATGGATGGGAGAACAGACTTGTCGCCGACGGCGGAGAGAACAGAGATGGCCTTTTGGCGGACTTCAGGCGCGGGATGGCTCAGCAGACCACGAATCACAGGATGAGCGGCGCGCTGACGCTCGACTTCGAAGAGGCTGAGCGCATAGAGAATTTCTTCTGGGCCGGAGGCAAGGATTTTGCTGGCTAAGAAATCCGCCGTGGAGCGGTCCAGGGCCAGCGTGGAGGCTTGTTCGGCATCGAGGCGATGCTGGCTGATGGAATCTTTCAGAAGGGCGACGTACTGCTTCCCCGCCACGTAAACGGCGCCGAGCCATCCCACTGTCAACAGCATGGCCATCCAGCTGATTTGCTGTGGCGCCCAGTGGAGCTGCGCGGCAAAGATCAGCACCACGACGCCGGCCAAGCCGTCTCCCAGGCGCCACACTACCGTGTCAATAAACCATTTTGCCCGGAGTTTCACACGGTGCGGAAGCGGCAAGTAGAGTAATTCGATCGTGGAGCGGTCGATGGAGTAGCGAAGAACTTGATCACCGCCCTTAAGGAACAAGGCGGCGCCGACGGTTCCCAAGACGAGCAAGCCAGCGGAGCCCGCCAGCACCACAATGGGAAGAACGAAAAGCATGGGGCCGATGCCGAAGCGGCGGAGCAGGCGCGTGGTCAGCAGCAATTGAAACAGCAATGCGAGGAGGCCGGCGTAAAAATAGAAATCACCGAAGAAGATCGCAAGGGCGTCTTTGCCCACACTAGACTGCTTGGCCAGAGCTTTGAATTGCCAGCCGGTTAGAGTGGTGGCGAACGAGGAAATGCAGATGACCGCGGCGATGGCTCGGAGATAGGAGGACGAAAAAACGGAACGCATGCTGTCCTGCAGATCCTTTTGGCCGGTTCCCGCCACACCTGCAGCCGGATCCTTGCTGAGATCCATCTGGGGCTGGCCGCCTCTAGAAAGTACGGCCATGAGCACGGAACAAATGAGCAGGAGAACGGTCATGCCCAGCAGGAGACTCTCGGTGCCGAAGGCTTGGGCGACAATTTTTGAGAAGTAGCCGGCGAAAATCCAACCGCAGATGCCACCGCCACCCACCATGCCGAAAATGCGTTTTGCCTCGCGTGTGGTGAGGAGATAATTCGCCAGAGTCCATACCTGAGTCGGCGCGAGGACTGCAAAGATGCCCACCCATATATAGAAGGCCGGATAAAGCCACGCCGGATGGTAGTAGTGAGCGAGAACCCACATCAACGCGCACACGGCGGCAAAGAACAAAGGGCTGCCCACCAGCAAACTACCGAGTGAGGTACGACGCCCCAATCGCAAGTAGACGACAACGACGAAGCCAACTAGTACGCCGCTAGCGATGTCCGCATAGGGCAGCCGAACGGCCGGGAATTGCGCGAGAAACAAGGCGTTGCTAGCTACTTTACCGATGACGCTGGCGCTGATGGTGAGAAACAGACAAGAGCTCAGGAGGACGCCGCGGCGCAAATCCCCCGGATGAATATTCAGAGCCCGCTCAATCCAGCGGTTCATCTCTAGAACCCTTTCTCACGCGTGCCCCCAAGTTAACATCTAGTGCTCTGTCCCCGCGGACTGCAGAGGTTTTTCCTCGAACAGCACCTCCTGTCCGCCCAAGTACTCGGCAGTGAATTTTCTTCCGGCGCGGATTTCGAGCGCCGAGGCCTGGCCGCCCCTCCAATAGGTCGAGAGCATGCCGGTGTCGATGAGGAAGACCTTTCCTCCAAAGCGGCATCGGATGTGTGCCGCCTGCTGTACCGTGTGGCCGACGACGATGTGCGTTGCATCGTAGGCCGCGAGTACTTTGCCGACTTGCAGGGCGCCCTCCTCCTCGCTCCATTGGTCGTAGCCGCGAAACCACAAAGGGCCGTCGTCACGCATGCACAGCCATTTGTCAAAACCGAGGAGGCGCACCAGCCTGGCTTGATATTCCGCGTCGGGCGCCGTATCCCCCGCTCGGTCGGCAATCAATTGCGCTTGTACCGCCATGGCCACTTCCTGGACGGTGAAGAACGACAGAATCAGCTTGCGCGAAATCAAATATTCCTTTGTCTTGTCGAATTCTTCGATTTCTTCTTGTACTTGGGAGTTTATCTGATCGAGTTTCATGGAAGTCACATTGGGTGAGATTCCGCCGTGCAAGAAGATGACTCCCTCGATTTTGGCTACCGCTGCATGGTGTCGCAGCCACTTCCCGTACTTTCCCTCGGGACTCATGGCATCGCGATACTCCAGAAAGCCAGCCGGATGTTTCAACATCCACTCTTCTTCCGTGACGGGCAACAGAGGTTCTTTGAGAGCCGCCAACAATTGCGCGTGGCTCGTGTACCAAGCTGCGTATTCCTGATAGGCAGCGCTGCGCCGCTTCTCGGACTGGTGGTCCGCAAAAATGGCGTAGTTCTGAGGCGTGACGTAGCGCAGGTCGCCCAAAAGGTTCATTACCTCGTGGTTGCCGAGCAAGGCCACGACTTGCCCTCCCGTTTTTGCGGCTTCTTTCTCCAGCCCCATGAGTAGGTCCATGGCCTCACGTCCCTGGGGGCCGCGGTCGATGAGGTCTCCTGTTTGAACCAGCGCGGCGTTATCGCCGGTCCAATGGTGCTGGGCGTCTATTAAGCCAACCTTTTTGAGGAGCAGGCAAAAATCATCAAAATCACCGTGCACGTCGCCTATAGCGATCAACAGTTCCGGTGGCTTGTCGGAACTTTTCGCGGAGTTCGAACAGAGGAGACCGAGAGCCAGCAACAAGAGCGCAAGCGCGCCACACGCTCGGCGGAAAAGGGTGCCAGCAGGACGGCTCACCATCTGGCTGTCTCCTTTTTCGAAGATGGAGCGGATTTCGTAGGAGCCCCTAGGTTCAGCACGCAGTGTGTGTTTGTGTTTTTTTTGTTTTTTGTTTGTATGCCCTTCTGGTGCGCAAGTCAAATGATTTCCCTACCCCTGGGGCCGTAAAGCCCCGAACTTCAGGCCGGGGATATACGACGTCAGCGCGGCTTCTTGTGCTGCTCGATATAATTCTTGAGAATGTTGCGGGGGGCGCTGCCGCAACTGGCGGCGAAATAGGAAGGTGACCACAACACGCTTTGCCAATAGCGGCGCGCTAAATCAGGTCGCTCCTCCCCGGAGCATGCCACTGGAAACGGCTTTGAGCGAATTGACCTGCCGCTGACCTCACGACCAGCAGCAAAACGCAGGGCCAGGATGGATCGCTTTCTCCTTTCCTGTGAGACTCTTTCATTCTCTACTTCATGGCGGTTTAATCCTGCGCACCCATAAGCTATTCGTAACGCAGGGCGACCATGGGGTCGACACGCATGGCGCGGCGTGCCGGCACGTAGGACGCGGCAAGGGCCACGAGCAACAAAAGAATCGTGACGCCCGCGAAGGTCAGCGGGTCGTTTGCCGGAACGCCGTAGAGCAGGCCGGTCATCAGCCGTGTCAACCCCAGAGCGGCGACCACGCCGATGGCCACCCCGCCGAGGGCCAGTGTAGTTCCCTGGCGCAGCACCAGGCTTAGCACGTCTTGGTGTTGTGCACCGAGCGCGACGCGAATTCCAATCTCGCGTGTGCGCTGGGCCACGGAATAGGCGGTGACTCCGTAGAGCCCCACGGTGGCCAGGGTGAGAGCAAGACCCGCGAAGAGACCTAGCAGGAGGACGTTGAACGCCTGCGCGGCCACTGAAGCGGAACGTACCTGCGACATGGTGCGCATCCGCGAAATCGGCAGATCCTTGTCGATGCTCCAAATGGCATCGCGCACCTCCGAGGACACCGAAACAGGGTTGCCCGCTGAGCGGACCACCCAGTCACGCAACAAACCGTTCCCCTCGAATTGCGAGACCGAGAAATACATCGTTGGCCGGGGACGACTGGCGACGTCGAATTCACGAAGGTCTCCGATGACTCCCACGACTTGCAGCCAGGGCGCATGTTCATCGGGCGAGCCCTCGTTGATGCGCTTGCCGAGCGGATCTTCGTTCGGCCAGTAAGTACGCGCCATGCTCTGATTGATTACCACCACCTGCTGGGTTCCTGGCGTGTCGCTCCAGGAGAAGTCCCTTCCGGCAATCAAGGGAATCGCCATCGTTTCGAAGTATCCGGGAGAAACGATGTCATAGTCGGCCATAGGTAGTGCCCCGGGTAGTGCCACGGGACGGCCGTCGATGCGGAAACCTTTGCTCGCCCGATAAAGAGTCAGCGGCAAAAATGAGATGGCAGCGGCGTGTTGCACGCCGGGGAGAGTTCCAATTTTGTCCAAAGCCAGCTGGTAGTAAGCCGCTCTTTGCGACAATTGGGTGTACTTTTCGCCTCGCGGAATGACGCGGAACGTCAGCAGACCTTCTGGCTGGAATCCCAACGGAACTCGCTCAAGAGCCAGGAAGCTGCGGAGAAGAAGCCCGCCGCCGACCAGTACGACAACACCCAGCGCGGTTTCCGCTACGATCAGCAAGTGGCGTACCCGCAGGCCCGAACCGGCTGGGGATTCGCGGGCTCCCTCTTTTAATGAGTCGCGCAAATTGCTCCGCGTCGCGGCGAGGGCGGGCGCGATTCCAAAGAGCAAGGCGGCCAAGAGCGAAATCGCCAGGGTAAACGCAAGCACTGTTCCATTGACGCCGATATCGCCGAAGAGCGGAAGGTCATGCGGGCTGATCGCCTGCAGCGCCTTCATGCCCCAGAGCGCTAGGAGCAGGCCCGAGCCACCACCTAGGAACGCAAGAAGCATGTTTTCCGTCAGCAGCTGGCGGAGAATGCGCATACGGTGGGCCCCGAGCGCCACACGCACAGCAATTTCACGCCTGCGTGCGGAAGCGCGGGCCATCAACAGATTCGCGACGTTGGCGCAAACCATGAGAAGGACAAAACCGACGGCACCAAGAAGAACTAAAAGAGCAGTGCGCACGTTCCCGACGATCTGATCGTGCAGCGAAACCAGATTGACACCAACACCCGTGTTTGACTGCGGATACTGGTCGGCGAGGTGGCGCGCTACCCCATCCATGTGGGCCTGGGCCTGCGCCAGCGTCACACGAGATTTCAGTCGAGCGATGACGTTCAGATTGTGGCTCCCGTGATTGGCAAGCTGTGACGGGCTGAGGGCCAGTGGAACCCAGAGCTGGTCTTCTGGACCAGAGACGTGGAAGTTCGCGGGATCTGGGAACAGGAAATCGCGGGGCATAACGCCGACGACGGTGTAGCTGACCCCATCGAGAAGAATCTTCTTGTTCACGATTTCGGGATCTGCGCCAAAGCGGCTGACCCACAGGCCGTGGCCCATCACGACCACATGCGCACGGCCGGGGACGTCCTCGTCGGCGGTGAACACACGTCCGAAAGCAGCATTGACCTGCAGCAGGGAAAACAGATTTGCCGAAACGGCCTCGCCCTCGACGCGCGCCGGTTCGCTGCCGCCAGTCAGATTGAAACTGCGGTCTTGGATGGCGCTCATAGCCTCAAAAACGGAGTTCTGCGTCTGCCAGTCGGCGAAATTCCCGGGCGCAGGCTCGTTTTGGTCCTTTTCATAGAACGGCAGGCGAACTTTTTCCCACACCATTACCAGACCATCAGCGTCGGGATAGGGCAGGCGCTGAAGCAGGACGACATTGACGACGGAGAAAATCGCGGTGTTGGCGCCGATGCCGAGCGCCAGAGTGAGAATAGCGATGGCGGTGAAGCTCGGATTCTTGCCGAGCATGCGCAGACCGTAGCGAACATCGGCGAGAAATTCCTCGACGGATGGCCATCGCCAGACCTTGTGGCTGTCCTCTTCAATCAAAGTTACGTTTCCAAACTCGCGACGAGCAGCCGCTGCGGCTTCCTTCCTAGACACGCCGCTCGCAACCAGCTCCTCGATCTTTTCCTCCAGGTGTTCCCGAATCTCTTCCGAGAGTTCGCCATAGAGCTTTCGCCGCGAGATCAGTTGCTTCGGCCAGTTCATGATTCACCCGGCCCCAAGACTCGCGTAATTCCTTCGAGCGTTCGCCTGAAACTCGACACTTCCCTTTCCAGGTGCTCTTCGATCTGCAGCAAATCGCTGGAGGTTCGCCCCAGGGTGTAGCCGTGCAGGGGCTGTCGTTCGAGCGTTCGAAGAACCATCATCCTGGCTCATGATTTCGCCGGTCGGCTTTCGTCCTACACTTGTCTCTACTAGGCGTAGAGTAACATAGTCTTACGAATTGCCCTTGTCAATAACCTATTCCAAGGCAATCCGCGCCACTGGCGCGGATTGACGAGGCGTCTCAAGAGGGTCCCCTATCCCCGCCGCTTGCGCCCCCAGTGGAAGCACAGCTATTTCCGGAAGCCCTTCACACTTGATCCGTACTTTGAAAATCAGCCTTAGAAGTATGCGAAAATCAACCCCGGCGGAAATGGGCGAGTATTGGCGTGGCTTATACATCGAGATTCGTTTGGCCTCAGCGGATTGGTGCCACATATAGCGGACACTGGATATCGGAGGTTGGTTGCCGTCGCCGGCTTCCTTGATCCCTTCCGAACTGATTTACAATAAGTCCCGATAGACATTTATCGGAGAACTCGGATGCATTGGCCAGTGGCATTGATTCGTGCGGGGGCGAATGTAGAATACCGCGCCGCTGCGACCATGCGCGGGCAGAAAAATAGACGGTATGCTGCTTTCCGATTGGCTGCGGTGGGCTGTGGATACTGCAAATGGAGGCAAATCATGAAAAACGGGAGTTTGCGTGTGCTGGCGAGTTTCTTCGTCGTGTTGGGTCCGGCGAGCTTGGGTTTCGTTCGGGCATACGCGCAGTCCAACTCTGTTCCGAAGGTGGCCGCTGCGGCCAGCACGAAAATTCCCATCCCGGACATCTCGTACTCGAAGTTCATGCTGGCGAATGGCTTGACCGTGCTGGTTCACGAGGACCACAAGGCTCCCATCGTGGCGGTGAACACGTGGTATCACGTGGGATCGAAAAACGAGAAGCCGGGAAAAACGGGCTTCGCACACCTGTTTGAGCACCTGATGTTCAGCGGGAGTGACAACTTCAATTACACCTACATCAACGCGATGGAACGCATCGGCGCGACGAATCTGAACGGGACGACGAACAACGACCGGACGAATTATTTCGAAAACGTACCGACCTCAATGCTCGATTATGTGCTGTTTGCGGAGAGCGACCGCATGGGCCATTTGCTCGGCGTGCTTGACCAAAAGAAACTGGATTTGCAGCGTGGGGTGGTGCAGAACGAAAAACGGCAGGGCGAAAACCAACCTTACGGCGTGACCCGCCAGCTGCTGACGGAGAACACCTACCCGGTGGGCCATCCTTATTCCTGGACGGTGATCGGTGCGATGAAGGACCTTGATGCGGCTTCGATGAGTGACGTGCAGGAGTGGTTCAAGACCTATTACGGGCCAAACAACGTCACGCTGGTCATCGCCGGCGACATCACCCCCGAAATGGCGCGTCAAAAAGTGGAGAAATATTACGGCGAGATCCCGCCGGGTCCCCCCATCGCCAAGAACGAGGCGTGGGTGGCCAAAAGGAGCGGGTCACACCGCGGCTGGGTGCAGGATCGCGTTCCGCAGGCGCGTCTGTATCGGGTATGGAACGTGCCGCAGGCATTTTCACCGGAAGAGGCCACGCTTGATCTGGTGGCACTTGTTGTGGGCCAGGGAAAAACGTCGCGGCTCTACAAGCGGCTTGTTTACAAGGATCAGATCGCGACGAGCGCCAGTGCCGACGACAGCAACAACGAGATCGCCGGGCAATTCTTCATCACCTTGACAGCGAAACCGGGGGTCGAGCTGAAGAAAGTGGAAATAGCCGCGGATGAGGAGTTGCGGAATTTCCTGAAGAACGGACCCACCGAATCCGAATTGCAACTCGCGAAGACGCAGATCTTCGGGCAGTACGCGCGAATCATGGAGCGTATCGGAGGCTTCGGCGGCAAGAGTGACATCCTCGCGCGCTGCCAGTCGTTCGCGGGAAATCCTGATTGTTACAAGGAGTACCTGAAGCGCGTGCAGGCAGCGACACCGGCCACGGTGAAGAAGGTCGCGAACGACTGGCTAACTGACGGAGATTACATTCTGGAAGTGCAGCCGTATCCCACCACCTTGAAAGCTGGCGCCCCGCTTGACCGCTCGAAGGAGCCGGGACTGGGTTCTGCGATGTCACTGAACCTTCCGGCGATGCAGAAGGCGACGCTCTCGAACGGATTGAAAATCGTGCTGGCGGAACGCCACTCCGCGCCGGTGGTGAACTTCTCGCTTCTGGTGGAGAGTGGTTACGCGTCGGACCCAGCAGGCGCGCCGGGCACGTGTAGTTTCGCGCAGCGCATGCTGGAAGAAGGCACGCCCACGCGCGATTCGCTGAAAATCAGCGAAGAACTGCAAGCGCTGAGCGCAGAATTTTCGGCGGGCGCCAATCTGGATTGGGCGACCGTCAATCTCAACGCGCTCAAGATCAATGTGGATCAAGCCCTGGAGATTTATGCCGACCTGATTCTTCATCCGGCGTTCCCGGAGAAGGAGTTCGAGCGGTTGCAAAAGGACCGGCTAGCGGCCATACAACGCGAGAAGGTGACGCCCAACAGCATGGCTCTGCGCGTCGTGCCGCCTCTGCTTTACGGCAAAGGGCATCCGTATGCAGGCGCTTTTGCGAGCACCGGCAGCGAATCCAGTGTGAGCAAAATGACTCGCCAGGATCTGGCGAAATTCCACGACACCTGGTACAAGCCGAACAAAGCCACGTTGCTGATCGTTGGCGATACGACGTTGGCGGAGATCACTCCGAAACTGGAAAAGCTGTTCGTTTCGTGGAAGCCCGGCGAAGTTGCGAAACGAACCATTCCGACAGCGCCAGAGCCGGAAAAAGATGTGGTCTACCTGATCGACCGGCCGGGCTCAGGGCAGAGTTTGATCATCGCCGCGCAACTCGCGCCGCCCTATAACGATCCCGACGAAGTGTCGTTGGATTTGGTGAATGACATGTTCGGAGGGACCTTCAGTTCACGCATCAACATGAACCTGCGCGAGGACAAACACTGGTCTTATGGGGTGGGCTCGCGTCTGCTGCCGGCGCGGGGCGAGCGGCCGTTTTTCAGTGTGTCGCCTGTGCAGACCGACAAGACCAAGGAGTCTTTAGCCGAACTGGTGGCTGAGTACAACAACATCGTGGGCGGCAAGCCAATTTCGGAGGCGGAACTCAAGGACGAGCAGTCTAACGCGACGTTGGGTCTACCGGGATCGTTCGAGACGGTGCAGCAACTGTCCGGCGCTTACAGCACGATCCTGGAGTACAACCTGCCGGAGGATTACTACAACACGTACACACAGAAAGTATTGGCCATTACGCCGGACACAGCAAACCAAGTCGCCAAGAAGTACATTCAGCCGAGACACCTCGTCTGGGTGGTGGTGGGTGACATGAGCAAAGTTGAAACTGGCATCCGCGAGTTGAACGTCGGTGAAGTGCACAAGATTGACGCCGACGGTAACCCCGTCGAGTGAGCGACGGATGCTGAGGTTTCTACTAGGGCCTCCCGCGGAAAATACCAACCGACATCTCATGACGTTCGCGCGCACGCTGCCAGCAAACAGAATTGGACAGCATGCTGCCACGCCACGCCATTGACGAGACGGACCTCCCCCGGTATCATCCGCGCAATCCCAGGTCAAATTGGCGAGAGAGGTTTGCTATGTTAAAGCGAGCGTGTCTTGTTCTGTTCATCAAAACTGGTTTATTGTTTGGCGCCGCCCCATTTGTTCGGGCCCAGCAGCCGCCGACGAATCCTGAGGTTTACAGCCAACTGCAGTTTCGCTACATCGGGCCAGTCGGGAATCGCACTACCGCGGTCACCGGAGTGCCGGGCCAGCCTTACCTTTATTACGTGGGAGCGGCGTCGGGCGGAATCTTCAAAACCACCGATGGCGGCATCCACTGGGAGCCGATTTTCGATGCACAGCCGGTGTCGTCGATTGGATCTTTGGCGGTGGCGGGGAGCGACGCGAATGTGGTTTGGGCAGGCACCGGAGAATCGTTCATCCGGAGCCACATATCGGTTGGGAGTGGAATTTACCGCTCGCTCGATGCGGGGAAGACCTGGACAGCCATGGGGCTGGAGAAAACGGGGCGCATTGGAAACGTCATCATCGATCCCCACCATCCGGAAATCGTGCTGGCCTGTGCACTGGGACACGCTTACGGTCCGCAGCCCGAACGCGGGGTCTTCCGCACCACCGACGGCGGAAAAAGTTGGGAGCGCGTGCTGTTTGTGAACGAGAAAACGGGCTGCTCGGACCTGGCCATGGACCCAGGCAATCCGCATATCTTGTTTGCCGGGATGTGGCAAGTCGAGATCCATACCTATGGCCGGACGAGCGGAGGGCCCGGGAGCGGATTATTCAAGTCCACCGACGGGGGCGCAACGTGGAAACGTCTAGAAGACCACGGGTTGCCGAAGCCGCCGGTCGGGAGGATTGCGGTGCGCGTGGCGCAACGCGACTCCGAGCGTGTCTATGCTTTGATTGAGACCGGCGACGGTGTGCCCATCGACGGGAAGACCACCCAGAGCGGGCAACTGTGGCGTTCCGATGACGGTGGGGAAAACTGGCAATTGGTGAATTCCGACCGACAAATCCGGGGACGGACGCACTACTACACGCGAGAAGAGATCGCGCCGGACAATGAGAACGAGGTGTATTTCTTTTCGGCAGCTTTTTCAAGAACGCTCGACGGTGGCCACACGCTGACCAACATGCCCGCGGGCCCGGGAGGGGACAACCACGAAATGTGGATCGATCCTACGAACGGAGATCGCATGGCGGTAGTGAATGACGGAGGCGTGAGCATCTCGGTGAATCGGGGCCACACGTGGGACCACGTTCAATTGCCGATAGCACAGATCTATCACGTAACCGTGGACGATCAGATTCCTTATTTCGTTTACGGCAACAAGCAGGACGGTCCATCTTACCGCGGGCCGAGCAATAGCTTGCAGTTCGCGGGCTTTGGGGGCGGTGGAGGCGGTGGAGGACAAATCCCGCGCAGTGTGTGGCATCCGGTCGCAGGGAGCGAAAGCGGTTTCGCGACACCGGATCCTGTGGACAACAACATCATTTGGTCCAGCGGCACGGGGTCCGGGAGCGTCGGGGGAGCGATGGCGCGCTTCGACGAGCGCAATCGACAGGCGCGCGACGTCGAGGTGTGGCCCGAAGATGTCTCCGGGGCCAGCGCCGCAGAAGTGAAGTACCGATTCAACTGGGAATTCCCGATCACCATTTCTCCACACGACCACAATAAGGTTTACGTGGGCAGCCAATATGTCCACGTGACCACAGACGGCGGGAATAGCTGGCAGATGATAAGTCCTGACCTGACGCGAAACGACAAGAGCAGGCAACAAATCTCCGGTGGGCTCACGCCAGACAACATCGGCGTGGAGTATGCGGGGACGGTTTTCGCCATCGCCGAGTCGCCGAAGGAGGCCGGGGTGATCTGGGCAGGCACCAACGACGGACTGGTGCAAATCACGCGTGACGGGGGAAAGAGCTGGAGTGACGTCACCAAGAATATTCCGAACCTGCCGGAATGGGGAACGGTGAGCAACATTGAAGCCTCACGATATGACGCAGGCACGGCTTATATCACCGTGGATTTCCATCAAATGGACAATCGCGATCCGTTCGCGTATGAGACGAGAGATTACGGGCGGGTCTGGACGGCGATTACCAAAGGAATTCCCCACAGCATGCTGAGCTATGCGCACTGCATCCGCGAAGATCCAGTGCGAAAGGGACTGCTGTACCTAGGGACAGAAAACGGGTTATACGTTTCGTTCGATGACGGGAAAAACTGGCAGCCACTGCAGAACAGTTTACCGCACGCGCCGGTGTACTGGATCGCGGTTCAAGAGCGCTTTCATGATTTAGCGTTGGCCACCTACGGGCGCGGTTTCTGGATCCTGGATGACCTTACACCATTGCAACAGCTGACGGCGGAAGTGCTGGCGTCGAACGCTCATTTGTTCGCGCCGCGCGCCGCTTACCGTTTCCGGCCCGTAGCGCAGCCGGCCGCAGTTTTCTATGACCCCGCGGCGGGTCACAATCCCCCTTTCGGCGCCGTACTCAACTTCTATCTCAAGGCCAACCTCGGTGAAAAGGACCGTGCTCGCCTGACCATCAGCGATGCAAGCGGCAAAGTGGTGCGGGAAATCGAGTGCCGGCCAGCCAGACCCGAAGGCGCGCGGCCAGCCGCGGGGCCAGGCAGCCCCGGAGGCGCCGGACGTGGAGAGGGCGGCCCGGACGCCCGACCCTGCGAAGCGAAGGCCGGCATCAACCGCTACTGGTGGGACTTGCGATGCGAGCCGAGCAGGGAGATCAAGCTGAGGACCACGCCACTCTACGCACCGGATGTCACTGTGGGGCCTGAGGGTTGGCGGCCCGCTCCCGGGGCGGGACGCATTTCCTTGCTTGCTCCGCCAGGGACGTACACGGTGACGTTGGCCTGGGGTGAAGAAAAGTTTAGCCAGAAGCTCAGCGTGCTGAAGGATCCGCATTCAAGTGGCTCGGAAAGCGACATCCAAACACAGACACAATTACTGACCGCGCTGAGAGAAGAGATGAACACGATTGCCGACAGCGTCAATCAAATCGAGTCGGTGCGTGCGCAGATCGGAGCCCTGGAGAAGGAATTGGGAACGGACGATAACGCGCAAGCGATCCGCAAGGCGGCCGAGGATCTAGCGGAAAAACTCGTGGCCGTCGAGGGGAAAGTGTTGCAGCTCAAGGCCACCGGCCGAGGGCAGGATGACGTGCGCTGGGCGCCCATGCTACTGCAGAAGATCAACTACTTGGCGAGCGCCGTGGGGTCATCTGATTTTCCGCCCACCACGCAGCAAGTGGCGGTGAAGGAAGAGTTGAATCGGCAGGGCGAACAATACGCGCAAGAATTCCAGCAACTCCTGGCCAAGGATATCGCGGCCTTCAATACCATGCTTCGAGAGCGGAACGTTTCGAACATCATCGCCAAGACGCCTTAAGTGGAGAATATTTGACAGCTACACGGTTTTGCAAGGACCAAGGCCGAGCACTGACCAGGAAGAAAAACCAGACCATGCGAATTGCCCCGCAGACGGAAATCTTTATCTCTCAGCATCAAGAATCTAAAGCCGCTAAGCGGCGATAGACCCGTTACCGGTGGGGTCACCCGGATTTCGCGAGACTTCGCGGCACTTGCCGTGAGCTAGGGCGCGTGGTCGAGAATGGCTTCCGCGCGGGGATCCCAATAGAGCTTCTTGCCGGACCAATAGGCTTGTGCCGCCATGATGCAGGCCACTGAATGCGCATATCCGTGGTGGACCGTGGCGTTCGGTTGTTTGCGGCTTCGCAAGCAATCCAGCCAGTTGGTCATGTGCGAGGGATCCTCGTCCCCTATAAACGTTGGCGGAAGTGACTTATCGTCGCTCAGAGTAACGTCCTTCACCGCTCGCCGGCTGTCAACGGTGGGATCGTCTTCGTGATTTCCTTTCTCTTCGACCATCTGCCATCGCGGACTGCCTTCGCCTCCGTGATTGATCAGCGTGGCATTCTTTCCCATGATCCGCGTAAAACTGGGCGCGTCATTGCCAAAACTCGTCGCGTAGCTCACCAGCAAGCCGCTCGAATAGGTGAACAGCGCTTGGAAGGTGTCGGGGTTCTCCCGCCCATCGTGCCAGGCAAAAACACCGCCATTGGCCACGACTGAGGCCGGATACTTTTCGTCCAGAAAAAAGTGGCACAAGTCGATGCCATGACTCATCCACTGGTCGGGGATGCCGCTGGAAAAATCCTTGTAAAGACGAAATTCGAAGTACAGCTGAGGATCAAACGGCCGGGACGGCTTGCCCATCAACCAGGTTTGCCAGTCGGTATCCTGCTCGCGGATCATCTTCACTTCGGGACGCCCGCGCCAGCGTGGTCCGTGATAGTTCCACTCAATCTCATATTTGGTAGCTTCGCCGAGAACTTTGGAGCGAACCAAGTCGCGCACGGCAATCTGATAGCGTTCGCTGCGGTGCTGCGTGCCAATCTGAACAATGAGATTCTTCACGAGCACCGCATCGCGGGCCGCTTTGACCTCTTCGAGAACGTTGCCCATAGGCTTTTCGCAGTAGGTATCTTTTCCGGCCCCGGCACTCATCTTCAGCAGCGGTGAGTGCGAGTGCTCGGGCGTGGAGATCAGCACTGCGTCCACATCCTTTAGCGCCAGCAACTCCTGCGGATGCCGAAGCGCCCGGGGTGCTTTGCCATAGAACTGCTGATTGGCGGCCATCGCTCGTTCGACATTGTGAGTCCACAAATCGCAGACTGCCGTCATCTCCACATTCTTTTGATCTTTGAGAGACGCCACAATGCCATCGAGTTCGCTGCCGCGATTGCCGACCCCGATATGCCCGAGCGAGATCCGGTCGTTGGCCCCCGCGATGCGCGTGTAGGACAGCGCCGTGCTGCTCAATGCCGCACCTCCAGCCGCCACAACCGCGCCCTTGTGCAGAAATTCCCTCCGGTTGATTTTAGGGTCTGAGCTGTCCATGGGCTCCTCCTCTGTGGTTCGATTATGGCCACCACCCTACCCCGCTTTCTAAGGGCAGGTCAATCAGGCAGTCCCAGCATTTTGCCCAGCGTTCCGCCCATAATCATCTTGCGCGTACGCTCCGGAACATCACAGGCATCGAACATAGCGTGGTATTGATTCGCCACGGATTCGATCTCATTCAGGTCCGTGTCTGATCCAAAAACGATCTTGATGAAGGCGTTCGGATCGTTGTTCGGTGTTCTTACATTCCATTCCGCACTGTGCCATTCTGTGGCCGACCACCAAAAGATCTTCTGAAATTCCGCGAGCCGTCCATGCATTTTGGTCAAGGTCGAACCACTGAGGTCAAAAAATACGTTCGGATTCCAGCGCGCGATCTCCGCCGCCCATTCATATTCGGGATTGCCACAGTGTGCGCCGAGCACGGTGATCTTCGGAAAACGCCGGGCAATCTCCTCGAGATAAATCGGACGCATCCGACCCGACGCTACATCTTCCGGTTCATCGAAATGTTCTCGCAACACGATGCCAGTGTGAAACAGGACGATCCAGCCGTACCGATTTGCCAGCTCGTACAAGGGAAAATACGAGGGATCATTGTAGGGCTTCTTCACAAATTCCATTTCGCCGAGGCCTCGGTAGCCCATGGCATGCAGCTCTTCTGCCTGCTGGACCACGTCCGGAGCGTCGAGGTCAACGAAGCCGAAGGGAACAATCTGTCGGGGATGCTGTTTTGCGGCTTCGGCAACAACCTTGCGATTTCGAAAGGGAGTGAGCAAACAGGCTGTTAGATTCAAGCGCTCCGAGAGCTTCAAAAGGTCGGAAATGAAATTGGCCTTCTTTTCGTCAAAATGCACATGCATATCGACGATGCGAGTTGGGTAGACGTGCGGCGCGGCCTGCTCCGGCAAGAACGCATGGAACGGAACGGCCTGCCGGGAGGCCCATAACTGTGGCATAACTGCGGCGGCGCTGGCGGTGCCAAGAAACTTTCTTCGTGACACTCGATCCTTCATTTCGATCGCTCCATTTCTGAGGGCCTACCGGCGGCGCAAATAATGCAGCCCCGTACCCAATTTAGAAATCACCAGATCAGCTTTAGCGCGAACTGAAGTTCACGGTTGTCGGCGGCGGTGCTGGTGATGGTGTTGAACGAGCCGCCGGCGTCCACGAACGGGTTGGGCATCGAAAAGATGGGATGATTCAGGAAGTTGAAGGCTTCAAACCGGAACTGCAGTTTCAGCCGCTCCGTAATGGTGGTGGTCTTCATGGCGCTGAAGTCCATGCTCACGTACTTTGGTCCCCGCAAAATGTTGCGCCCGGCGTTACCGAAGACTTCCTGGTCGGTAGGTTGTGCAAGAGCAGTGGCGTTCCACCAATCGAGAATTTGTTTGGGGCCATCGTTAGGATTTCCTATGACCTCGCAATAGTCTTGTTCGAAGTTAACTTGATTGACGGCCGCATCACTGGCAGTGAGGCAGGACGCTGGCAAACCGGTTCGCACAACGCTGATGCCTCCAATCTGCCAGCCCCCCAACACTTTGTCCACGGGAGCAGACCAGTTCGTGCCCCAGCGCCGGCCTTTGCCGAAGGGAAGTTCGTATAGCACGCTGTTCACCCAGTTAATCTTGGCGTCAAAAACGGACGGTCCATAATCCAGCTTGAGGTCGTAAGTGTGCGGAGTGGCCATGCCATAACTGCCGCCGTCCCGTGTGGCTGAGGCCGTGTCCAGTGCCTTGGACCAAGTAAAGGAACTCAGGAACGAAAGACCCTGCGAGAAGCGCTTTTCCACTTTTGCCTGCAACGAGTTGTAGTTGGCGGACGTGGCGTTTTCGAATAAATTGAAGTAAGAACCCAGTGACGCGATTTTTTGCGGCAGATAAGTTACCGGTTGTATGACTTTATCCCCGCTCATCACCGGAAATGTTTGGTTTTGATCGGTCAAGTGCGGTAAGTGCGTCGACGCCGAACCCACATAGGCAACCTCCAAGGTCAGATTGGGCGCCAATTGTTGCTGGATTCCCAAGCTCCATTGTTGGACGCGCGGGGTTTTCAAATGCGGATCGACGGTGAACATGGAAGGCTGGATGATAACTTGCCCGGTATTTTGGAAAATCTGGTCCACGATCGAAAATTGACCCTTGCGGATAAACTTGGCCGAGCGCGGAGCATTGCGCGCAAAGTCAAACCAGGGATCGGCGTTCATCGGTGAATAAAAGATCCCCGCGCCACCGCGGATCACGGTCTTGTTCTGCCCCAACGCAGGTGTCCAGGCGAATCCAAATCGCGGCGACCAGTTGGTTTTGTCCGTGAACACCAGGTTATGGCCCAGACGGTTGTCGCGCACAAACGGTAGATAGGTGGGCGATGCTGGGTCGGTGTCAAACTGCACGCTGGGAAAGTCTTGGTAGGGATCACCAGAGCCCGGTCTCACGATGACCGGTTGGGGTCCGCTGAAATCCACGTTGACCATGGAGTCCTTCAAATCATGCCAATAGGGTGCCACTTCGTAACGCAAGCCGAAATTCAGCGTTAGGTTTCGCGACCGCTTAAAGTCGTCTTGAATGTAATAGGCCTGCGTCCAGCGGAACAGGTGGACATGCGAGTCTCCCGTGGCTACCTCGGAATCGTTGCTGATGCCCAGCAGCATGGAAGCGAGCGAGAGCCCGCCCGATCCGTCGAGCGCCGCGGTCGCATCAATGGGATTATTGAAGGACGCCCGGGCAAGATTGTGGGACAGCAGGTTCAGATTCTCGTGGCGGAAATCCACTCCCGCCTTTATCACATGACGCCCCCTGACCAGCGACCAGTCATCACCATATTCGTAGGTGGTCTGAACTTTTCGCAGCGGGTGGCCGAAGGCATCCTCTCCGAGGCTCTCAAAGTTGTCCCCCGCTCCGTTGAAGCTCGGCGTTCCAAAATCGATGGGGTCGCTCGAAGCGCCCTGTATGCCTAGTTGCCCGACAACATTCGTCTTGCCGGAAAGCGGACCTACTCGGCTGCCTTCCGCGCGCACGTAATTCGCTTTGACCTCGTTCACCATGTTTGCGCTAATCGTCCAAGTGTGATGCAAGGTGGCCGTCTCAGTTTTCACGGATTCGGTCAAATCCCGGATGGGCATTACATTGTTATTTACCGCGTCCTCCTTACCCCACGAATACCTTCCCCACAGACTCATGTTGGGTCTGAGGAGATAGTCGAGCCGTCCAGCACCCTGGTGGTAGTCTGTGGGCCTGCCAACCACGCCAGCGTAGTTGTTGAACAGCCCCGGCCGGTTCGGTGCCTGCACATAGGACGACGCCAGAAATTGTGCGGTCGCCGGATTCCAGCATTGTTGGGGAATGGTCATGTTGGGCCAAGGCACGTCGGTCGTGGGGTTGGAATTGAAGCAGCCGGCCGGGAGCGTATTGCCCGCGCGGAACTTCGCGGAGCCGTCCGGATTGGTAGTGTGCGGCATGTAAATCGGAACGCCGTAGTCCGAGAAGTCTCCGTTCTTTACGTTGGGCATCGGCACCGTAGCGCGGTCGGCGAAGTTAGTGCGGTCCGCCAATCCCTCGTAAGCAGCGAAGAAAAACAGCTTGTCCCTCACAATTCTTCCACCGCCAGTGGCCCCAAATTGATTGCGCTTAAAAGGCGGCTTGGGAGCCCCGGCGCCGAGGTTGATATCGTTGAAGAAGTCTTTTGCGTCCAGCGCGCTGTTTCGCAGAAAGTCGTAGGCCGTGCCATGAAACTCGTTGGTTCCCCCTTTGGTTACCGCGTTGATTTGAGCGGCGCCCCGGCCGAACTCTGCGGTGTATGAATTCGTCTGCACCTTGAATTCCTGGATTTCATCGATGGAAGGAATGGCCGCTACGGTATTGAAATCCGGCGAGGTATCGGTCGCGCCGTTCAGAAGGAAATTGGTGTCCTGAGCGCGCGCGCCGCCCACCGAGTATTGATCAGTGACGCGCCGGCCGACATCGCGAACTTCTTGAAACGACGTATTTGAGTCTTTTGTGAAGGTCACGCCAGGGCCGAGCGTGGCGAGATCCAGAAAGCTCCGCCCATTCAAGGGCAGGTCCACGACTCGCTTGTTATCAATCACCTGGCCGACGGTGCTTGACTCGGTGGAGAGCAACGGGGCCTCGCCCGTGGTGGTGACCGTTTCCGTTGCTTCACCAAGGTTCAGAGTAACGTCCACGCGTGCCTTTTGGTCCACTTGCAATTCAAACGCGGATACCGTAGCCGTGCGGAAGCTGACATGCTTCACGGTAACGGAATAGCGGCCCGGCTCCAGAGCTGTGACCGTATAATCGCCAGTGCTGGTGGTGCGCGTAACGTGGCGTGTGTTGCGATCGACATTGGTTACCGTGACCTCGGCGTCAGGAAGCACCGCGCCGCTGGCGTCAAATACAATACCGGTGACCGTGCCGGTTCCGATCTGCGCAAATGTAGTTCCGACACTTAGCGCGGATACCCCAAGGCAAAAGAGCAACCAGAGTAAAATTCTGCTTTTGAAGATTTTGGACATAGTTGACACTCCCCTTGGTCGAACACGGATTTTCACCCTCACCAGGACGCCGTGTCTGCGCTTTTCGAGCCAACGAACGGCGGGCCCGATCCGCACGACTGCTGAACCCGGCGCGTCCATCGGGGCGCCCTAGTTGCGACAGAGCATACATCCGATGCTTCCGTCCGGCTAGTTCTTGGGTTTCCATCGAGGAACGGCCCTACGAACTTAGACCGTGGGGGGGCTAAAACCTCCCGCATCCCCCTCGCTCCTTGATAACTGCATGGTTTCCGGAGGCCCCCTACTTTTTATGGGCTGTCTGCCGCGTGCGCTTTCGATTGCCACAGACCTAGGTGGCAGTCCCCCAACGGCGCTGTCGGTGCCATTCGAACCAGCGCCGGTTTTCGCCTAGAATGGAAGCGTCTTCGACCAGGTTTGCCGGAGGCCTCGTGACCCCGTCTCGGTCGTGTCCAATTTTGTCAACGCCAAAGACGGCCGCATTGGCCCTGATCACCGTCGGTCTGATGGTTGGCTACGCGCAGCCGATCACCGCGCAGGGCGGCATGAGCGGTGACCCCATGGACATGCGAGAGGCGGTCCCTCCGGAAAAACTGCCGCCCCCGCTGAAACTCACCGGAATTGGAAATGCCCACATCCCCATCACCGCGACTCCCGAGGCGCAGATGTGGTTTGATCAAGGCTTGAATTTGCTGCACGACTTTTGGGATTACGAATCCGTTCGAGCCTTTGAGCAGAGCGTTCGCGTCGATCCGCAGTGCGCCATGTGCTACTGGGGTATTTACCGGGCGGCGAAAACTAACTACCGCGCGGCGAATAAATACTTCCGCGACCAAGCACTAACCAAAGCAGTCAGCTTGAAGGGCCACGCCAGCAAAACGGAGCGGCTGTACATCGAAGCGAGTGCCGCTGCCGAGGCCGCCGAGAAATCCGAAAAGAAAGATAAGAGCCCGACGGAGTCGAAGGAGGTTCAACTCTACCGCAAGCTCGTGAAACGCGATCCCCAGGACATGCAGGCGCGCATTTTTTTGGCGTGGGCGCTCACGGATGGCTACGACGATGACGGCCAGCCGCGCGCCGGGCAAAAACAAGCGTTGGCGATTTTCCAAACCGTCCTCAAGGAGGACCCCGACAACTCTGCCGCGAATCACTACTGGATTCACGCCGTCGAAGCAAGTCCGCACCCTGAGCAAGCCCTGCACAGCGCAGAAATTCTCGGCCGCCTGGCCCCCACCTCAGGACACATGGTGCACATGCCCGGCCACATCTTTTATCGCATCGGCGACTACGCCCGCGCGAGGGAATCCTTTGCGGCATCCATGAAAGCGGATGAGCAGTACATGCAGGCGCAACACGTACAGGTCGACGACGACTGGAACTACGTGCACAACTTGATGTATGCCATCGCGAACTTGATGGAAGCCGGCCAATTGAGCGAAGCGACGGCGCTCTCCGGCAAGTTGCGAGACGCGCGCGGCCAGCTGGCCAATACACTCTATCCGTGGTCGCCGCGTGATGCCATTGCGCGCCTCGACCCCCGCCTCCCGGTCGCCCTGCGCGCTGCAGATTGGGCCGCGGCTCTCGGGCTGCTGAAGTCCAGCGATCCGCCGCCGACCCTCCCGAATCTCCAGTTTCTGGCGCGCCAGCTAACTCAATTCGCTGTGGGCATGCAGGCCCTCGAGGAGCATGATCTGCCTCGCGCGGAAGCAGCCTCGGCGCAGTTCGATGCGGAGCTATGGCGACTCTCCAATCGCTTGAAAGACGAAGCGGACGCCAAGGCCAATGAAAAAGACAAAGACCCAGAGAACGCGGACACAGCGCCGCCAAAACTGCAAGTGATGCCCGACGCGCTGCCGAAGCCGCTCTTGAACAACTTATCCATCCTGTCTCTGGAACTGCGCGGCGGTTTGTTCATGGCCAAGAAGCTCAACGAGGATGCGAAAAAACTTTATGCACAAGCCGCGCAAGAAGAAAAAGCGCTCGGATACCGCGAGCCTCCGGCCTACATTCGTCCCGTTGGCGAAACCGAAGCGGCGGCGTTCATGGCTGCTTCGGATTGGACCGACGCAAAGGCTGCTTACAGGGAGGCGCTCGCCGAGCGGCCGCGCTCTGGCTTCCCGCTGTACGGCATGGCCATGGCCAGCGAGCAGGCTGGTGACATCAAGGCGGCCACGGCAGGGTACGAGGACTTTTTGGCGGCGTGGAAATCCGCCGATTCCGGTCTTCCGCAACTCGCTCATGCGCGCTCTTACCTCGCCTCCCACAACGGAGTCACTGCCAGCAAATAGCCGTGCAGATTTGAGGTTAGAGTCTTCGAAACCGGAGGCGTTGGGCCTGCTTGACAGCCAGCCAATGGATGGGCCCGCCACACGATGCGGGGAACTTTCGACGTGGGGGCCTGGGGAGAGCCTATGGATGGCACGGTAGCCGATCGGCGCTTGAACATCCTGGCGGTTCTCAGCCTTTTCGTGGTGGGCTGCGGGCACACTCCAACGGCTCAGCCGACAGGCGAGCAATCTCACGTTTCGCTCCCGGCTGACGGCTCCATCGCCATTACCAATGTGACGCTCGTTGATGTGGCCAGCGGCGCACGAGAGACTGCCGTGACAGTCGTGACCAAGGCTGGTTTGATCGCGGACATTGGTCGGGGAATCTCCATCCCACGCGAAATGGTGCGAGTGGACGGCGCGGGGAAGTTTCTCATTCCGGGCCTCTGGGACATGCACTCGCATCACCAAGCGACCGGCGGGGAAGCGCTAGACTTATTTCTCGCCAGCGGCGTGGTCGGCACCCGCGACATGGGCGCAGATCTTGAATTCATCTTGCCGCTCCGAGAGCGCATAAATCGCGGCGAGTTGCTCGGACCCGAGATTGTCGCGTCCGGACCTATCCTCGACGATGCTCCGCCAGAGTTTCCGTTCCGGCGCCGCGTGACTAGCGCCGAGGAGGCCCGAGAAGCGGTCAGAGACCTTAAGGCCCGCGGAGTCGATTTCATCAAAGTGCACGACCATACGCCGCGCGAGGCGTACTTCGCCATAGCGGAGGAAGCCCCAAAACTCGGCCTGCCGTTTGCCGGCCATGTTCCGATCACGGTCACCGTCGAAGAGGCGGCCGACTCGGGAATCAAGAGTATCGAGCATCTCGCAAACTTCCGCGTCTTCACCGAGTGTTCTCCTGAAGGAGCCTACAGCGCGGTCCGCTGTCAGCCGCGGTTCGACAAACTTGCGGCCAAGGGCATATGGCAAACACCAACGATGGCCTTCTTTCGAGCCCTGCCGGAGGCGTTCTCGGGCCAACCCCTGCCCCACGCTGAATACGCCAGCGATGCACTTCTCAAGCTCACGCGCCAGAACGCGGAAGCTTCTAAGCTTGATGAACAAGCATTGTTGTCTATCCGGAACCTCAGCAAGGCCAGCCTGGCTGCTATCCACGACCTGCATTCTCGGGGCAGCCGCTTCCTGGCAGGTTGCGATGGTCTGGTGCCCGGCTTCTGCCTTGAAGACGAGCTGCAATTGATGACCGATGCCGGGTTTTCCCCGCTCCAGGCGATTCAGACGGCGACGATCAACGCCGCGAAATTTCTCGGACGAGAGAAAACGCAAGGCACGATCGAGGTCGGCAAGCGCGCCGATCTCGTGCTGCTCGAAGCTGATCCGCTGACGGACATAAACAACCTGCGCCGCATTGCCGCCGTGCTCGTGCGCGGCCGGCTGCTCTCCAGAGCAGATATCGACCGGATCATTTCTGCACACCGGCGTACTCTTCCGAACCCATGAGCAGGCAGCACTCGTTCGGCGAGCGTCGACGGTGGGTGACGCTACTCGAGTGAGTAATACCGCGCAGGTGATCCGTCTTGTTGTCTTTGCTGGCCCCCGCGTGACCGACCCCATCCCTTAACGCCCCGGCGAGCCGTGGATGTAACGGCCGGCAAACGTCAGGAACACTGGCCGCGGCCTCTACCGGTTCTCATGGCCCTTACGGTGGTCTCTCAAAGTGAAGACTGCCGTGGTTCTCCTCTTGACAATCAGTAGGAGAGGTGTATTCTTCCTCCTGAACCTCAGGGGGAATGCGTCTATGGCGGACAAGCCGAGTGATCTCGTCCAGGGAACTCTGGACATGCTCATTTTGAAAACGCTGGCGCTCGAACCCATGCACGGTTATGGGATCGCCGTCCGGCTCGAACAGATGAGCAAGGGCGTTTTCCGCCTGAATGCCGGTTCGCTGTTTGTCGCCTTTCAGCGGCTCGAACGAGCGGGGCTGATCAGCAGCGAATGGAAAGCCACCGAGAATAGCAGGCGCGCCAAGTATTACGTCCTAACAGACCAGGGACGAAAGAGGCTCAACAGCGAAACACGAGAATGGGGAAGGCAAGTGGCGGCGATCGCCAGAATCTTGGAGGCCTCGTAGGGTAGGGAGGTTCCATGTCATTACTGCGAAGCATGGTGGTTGGGCTCCAATCGCTGTTCCGAAAAGAGCAGGTCAGCCAGGAGCTAGACGAAGAATTAAACGGCTTCCTGGAGATGGCCGCCGAAGAAAAGATGAAGCAGGGCATGAGCCGCAAGGATGCGCTTCGCGCCGTGCGCCTGGAGCGAGGGAATCTCGAAACTTCGAAGGAAGTCGTGCGCTCTGCCGGCTGGGAATCTTTTGCGGAGATATGCTGGCAAGATTTGCGTTTCGCTGCTCGCATGCTGCGCAAGAACCCTAGCTTCACGGTTGTTGCCGTGCTCACGCTTGCCCTCGGCATCGGCGCCAACACAGCTATCTTCAGCGTGGTAAATGCCGTCTTACTTCGCCCACTCCCCTATAAGGATTCAGACCAATTGGTTCAACTGATCGAGCACGATCAGAAGAGGGGCGTTGATTTCGATTGGGTCTCCTTTCCGAACTTCCACGACTGGGCCGAGCAAGGCAAAGCCTTCCAGTACATGGCCGCGTACAAGTTTCACGCGCTTAATCTTACAAATGTGAGCCAAGCCCAGATGTTATTCGGCCTAAAGGTCTCGGCCAACCTCTTGCCCACGCTTGGCGCTGAACCGATTTTGGGCCGTAACTTCCGGCCCGCTGAGGATCAGCCTGGTGGGGACCATGAAATTATCCTTAGTTATGACACTTGGAGGCAATCGTTTGGAGCCGATCCACAACTGATCGGCAAAACGCTCACTCTCAACGACCAGCCTTATACCGTCATTGGCGTGATGCCTGCGGGTTTTAATTTTCCGCCGACGGTGCCTATTACATCGGCAGTCCCTTCAAGAAAGGCGGCGTTTTTGATTCCGCTTGGTCTCGCTGTTAATCCGGACCAGCGCGACTGGAACATGCTGGGGGTCATCGCTCGGCTTAAACCTGGCGCCACCATCGCGCAGGCACGCGCTGACTTGGATATCGTCTCCCGCAGTTTGGAAAGGCAATATCCCACTCAGAATCAGGGAATCACGGTACGAGTCGAGCCGCTGCTGAATCAAGTCGTCGGAGACATCCGTCCCGCTCTCTGGGTTTTTCTCGCAGCCATCTCGCTCGTGCTTTTGGTCGCGTGTGCGAATGTAACTAATCTGTTGCTCGCCCGCTCGACGATTCGCCAGAGAGAGATGGCACTGCGCACTTCATTAGGTGCCAGCCGATCACGGTTAGTTCGCCAACTGTTCACGGAGAGCCTGCTCCTGGCTGTCGGTGGCGGCGCATTCGGAATACTGCTTGCTTATGGTGGGATCTTGCTGCTCACTACTTTGAGTCCTGACAACCTCCCTCGCATTGGAGACGTTGCAATCGATGGCCGAGTTCTCGCCTATACGGCCGTCGTTTCTGTTTTGACGGGGATCATCT
Source organism: Acidobacteriota bacterium (assembly GCA_003225295.1). Taxonomy (GTDB): domain Bacteria; phylum Acidobacteriota; class Terriglobia; order Acidiferrales; family UBA7541; genus Acidiferrum. The sequence continues at coordinate 46,625 of QHYZ01000086.1, forward strand.
TTGGACTGGCTCCATCGCTGGGCGTTGCTCTTGTCGATGTTAGCCAACCGTTAAAAGGCCAAAGATCAACGCCAACCCCGAAGCATTCTGGTCTCCGCAGCACGCTGGTGGTTTCCGAAGTTGCCCTGTCTTTGGCTCTTCTGATTGGCGCGGGTCTAATGCTCAAGAGTTTCGTACGCATGGAGCGAGTCGATCCGGGCTTCAGGGCGGACAAAGTTCTAACCGTCTGGACCATCCTTTCCGAGGCTAAGTACGCGCCGCAAAAACGGGCCGCGTTCTATCAGCAAGCATGGCAACGCATTCAGGCTCTGCCTGGCGTGAAGTCGGTCGGCGCAATCGACAATCTTCCGTTGAGCGGCGTGCACGGAGGCGGTCCCTTTACCATCGAAGGTCATCCGACTACCTCAGACGCGGATGCTCCCGCCGCGTATCGTTGCGTCGTGAGCTTGAATTATTTTCAGACGATGAGTATCCCTCTGCTTCAGGGTCGAGAATTCACGGAGCACGACAGGGACGGCAGTCCCACAGCGCTCATTATCAACGAGACCGCAGCACGCCGTTACTGGCCCGCTCAAAATCCTGTCGGCAGCCGCTTGAGTTTCACTACCGGCCGCACGCAACCGACTTGGCTTGAGATCGTTGGGGTGGTCAAGGATGTTTTGCATGATGGCCTGGAGTCACCTGCGAAACCCACAATCTATCTGACATTCCTTCAATCGCCTCAGGCGTTTATGGTAACGGTGGCGCGTACGGATGTTGATCCGGCTAGCCTGAGTCCCGCGGCCCGTGGAGCTATCGCAGCAGTGGATAAAGATCAGCCGGTCTTGATGACGCGCACGATGGCGGACATTTACTCAGACGCGGTCGCCCAACGCCGATTTAATACAGCTCTCATTGTCGCGTTCGGGGCGCTTGCCCTGCTCCTGGCCATGGTAGGCATCTACGGTCTGATGGCTTTCGCGGTGACGCAGCGTACCCACGAGATAGGCGTGCGTATCGCGTTGGGTGCGCAACGGTGGGACGTACTGAAGCTTGTGCTTGGCCGAGGGCTCAGGCTCGCGCTCCTGGGCATCGTATTTGGCCTGGCGGCGGCTTTCTTCCTGACTCGTTTCCTTTCTAAGCTGCTGTTTAACGTTCCGCAGACTGACCCCGCGACCTTCATTGTCGTTTCCCTGTGTTTGGGAGGGATCGCATTGCTCGCGTCTTATATCCCCGCGCGGCGGGCGATGCGTGCCGATCCGATGCTCGCACTCCGTTACGAGTGATAGTCCATGTCACTGCTACGAAACATATCAGACGGATTGCGATGGCTGTTCCGAAAGGAACGGGTCACCCAGGAGCTGGACGAAGAATTAAACGGCTTCCTGGAAATGGCAGCCGAAGAAAAGATGAAGCAGGGCATGGGCCGCAAGGATGCTCTTCGGGCGGTTCGATTGGAGCGAGGAAGCCTCGAAGTTACCAAGGAAATCGTCCACTCAGCCAGCTGGGAATCTTTTCTGGGGACGTGTTGGCGGGATTTGCGCTTCGCTCTCCGCATGCTCCGCAAATCGCCGGGCTTGATGTTCGCGGTCATACTATCGCTAGGTATTGGTGTGGGAGCAAACACCGCAATCTTCAGCCTCGTCGATGCGGCGATCCTGAAACCTTTGCCGGTTGAGGACCCGGACTCGTTGCGAGTCATTGAGTGGAGCAACCCGGAGTTCCCCGAAGGAGTAAGCAACATAAACGGCGATTTCAATCAAATTTCCGGTGGTGGGGTCCAAGCATCTTCAGTAGGAGCGCATCTGTATCGTAAGTTGGCCCATGAGCAGACGGTTTTCGCAGCGCTAGTGGGAATCGCGGACTCGAACCCGGTCGGGATTGCCATCGATGCGCTCCCTGCCGAACAGGTGAGCCTGCAATACGTCAGTGACAACTTCTTTCAGGGCTTGGGGGTTTTGCCCGTTATTGGGCGGCCATTCCGCGCAGAGGAAGACCGCGTCGGGCAAGAGCCACTGGTAGTCGTGAGCCATCGTTTCTGGGTCAGCCGACTTGGCGGCGCCGGAGACGCGTTAGACCGCAGCGTCCGCATCAACAATGTGCCAGCTCGCATTGTTGGAGTGGCTCCGCCCGGATTCTTTGGTCTGAGGGCTGGGCAGTGGACTGACATTTACGCGCCGCTGGCAATGAGAGTTGCCTTTCAGCCTGGTCAGAGTGACGGCGCTCCGCGCGGCGAAGACGACAGTGATTGGTGGGTCCGTGAAATGGGCCGCCTGAAACCCGGCGTGTCGGAGACGGCCGCGAAGACGCAAATCGCTGGTCTGTTCCGTAGCCTCGCGGCTGAAGCCATGAACCTCGAACCGAAGAAGATTCCCGAACTGATCACTCTGTCCGGCCGCCGTGGCTTTGGTGCGCTCAACGCCAGAGATGCAAGCGCCCTGTGGATTCTGGTGCTGCTTGTTGGAGTGCTGCTGCTCATCGTCTGCGCCAACGTGGCCAATCTGCTGTTGTCCCGCTCCGTGGTTCGGCAACGCGAGTCGGCCGTGCGCCTGGCACTGGGAGCGACAAGAGCGCGGGTGTTCCGACAGCATTTGGTCGAGAGCGGAGTTTTGGCGCTTTTGGGAGGAGGAGCCGGTCTTGCATTCGGGAGTGTCCTGGCGCGAAGCATACATCTGGTCATTGAGTCTGGCCGCGACCCGAGCAGCATGTTTGACCTTCATCTCGACCTGCGGGTCTTAGGGTGCACCGGTGGGCTTTCGATCCTTACCGCACTTCTCTTTGGCTTGGCTCCGGCCGTTCAAGCTGCGCGCGCTGACCTTAATGACGCTCTCAAAGCACAGGTGGGGTCGGTGATGGGTGGCCGACTGAGGCTGCCGAAGCTCTTGGTTTCCTTGCAGATCGCGTTATGCCTGACGGCTCTAGTCGCGGCTGGTTTGCTAGGCCGTTCACTAGAGAACCTCAGGTGGGTTGATATCGGGTTTGACCGGGAAAAGCTTGCATACGCATCCGTGAATCCCGGGCAAGCCGGATATTCGACAGAGCGCCTGGGACCCTATGTTGAGCGTGTCCGCCAGGAATTGGCCAGACTGCCCGGAGTCCTCCGAGTGAGTCCAGTTGAAGTGCGCTTGTTATCGGGCAACGGAAACTTGTCACGCGTCAGTGTTCCCGGACGCCCATCTTCGATCGAGAAGGGCGTTGTGGCGCCGACAGAGGCCGCCAATGTGAACAGCGTAGGAGACGGATTCTTCGAAACGCTGCGCATTCCTCTGATAGCTGGGAGGACGATTGAGCGGCGCGACATTCGCCCAAATGCGGACGCAGTAGTCGTCGATGAACTTTTCACACGTCGGTTCTTCCCAAATGAGAATCCGTTGGGACGCCGCTTTGGATTCGACCCGAAGGACAGCAACCGGTACGAGATCGTCGGCGTCGTGCGCGACACTCTCTACAACAGCTTGCGCAGGGAACCGCTTCCGACGGTTTATGAACCTTATCTTCCCGATGTTAGAGACCCAATTCATTTCGCCATCCGCACAACGATGGATTCAGCCCGCCTGGCGCAAGCCGTCCGGGCCGTCGTTGCTTCCGTCGATCCGGCCGTGCCGCTGATTGAGTTTCACACGCAAAATGGTTTGATCGACCGACTACTTCGAACCGAGCGACTCTTGGCTTTGATGTCTGTAGCCTTTGGTCTCGTTGCGCTAATTCTCGCGGCGATCGGAATCGCTGGTGTACTGGCCTACGCAGTTGCTCGCCGAACAAACGAAATTGGAGTGCGAATGGCACTGGGTGCGACCGCGAGCGATGTGATTCGGATGGTGCTGCGCGACTCGCTTTGGATGGTAGGCGCTGGAATTCTCATCGGGTTTCCGTTCGCCTTCGCAATCGGGAAGCTGTTAAGGGCTATTCTTTTCCGGCTGGAGCCCTTAGATCCTTGGACGGCAACGGCAGCACTCTTCGCGCTGCTGGTGGTCACTCTCCTGGCATCTTGGCTACCCGCGCGCCGCGCGGTGTGTGTCGACCCGATAGTTGCCTTGCGCTACGAGTAAATCATGGCTCTCAGAGAGCCTCAACGAAAGATGAAAATGGGCCCGAGATGGCGTAGCGTTTGTGCAGCCGGGTCGGCGACAGAGGCCGACTTACTCTGGCGCCCGCAGCGCCCGCATACGAGTAAATCATGTCACTGTCACTGCTGCGAAGCCTATCGGACGGATTGCCATGGCTGTTCCGAAAGGAACGGGTCACCAGGAGCTGGACGAAGAAGTAAACGGCTTCCTGAATGGTGCGCCCCGAGGTCTCAAGAATTTCGCTTGACAGTAAGAAAAAAGCCGCGCATATAGTTCGCGACACGAATTTAATGCCACCGTCGTTAGGCGTACGGTTTCCGAGAGCTCAATCCAGGGGACAGCGAACGGTTGGAAATGAGTTGGCGCTCGACAATATAGTGCGAGACTAAAACTAAATGAAGCGAATCGACTTTACGAATACTCAGGTGGCCTCGAGCCAAACAGCCCGAGACATCAACAGGGGTGTAGTCCTCAACCTCATCCGGCGGCGGCAGCCAATCTCACGAGCAGATCTGGCCCGGGTGTCGGGGCTTCAAAGGAGCACCGTTTCGCTGATCACCGAACAACTTATTCGTGAGCGCTGGGTGGTCCACGGGCCGATAGGGCGGCTGCCCCGAGGTCGCAGACCTACCTTCCTCAGACTGAATGACCGGAGAGCGATCCTGGTGGCGGACCTTCGACCGCAGCAAACCAGGGTAGGCCTTGCCGACGTCAATGGCAATTTTCTCTCCCAGGAGACCATGCCCACGACGAACGACCCCCGCGCTACTGCTCAAGGTCTTGCCGCAAGAATTCGTCGCTTGATGGAGGTGCATCCCCATCTGCTTTTTGAGGGCGTGGGAATCAGCTTGCCGGGGCGCATCAGCGAGAAGACTCAGCACGTCATTTTCGCCCCGAATCTAGGGTGGCCGGATTTCGATTTGAAAGGCGCAATCGAACGAGCCACGGGCGTGCGGGTGGAGCTGGAAAACGCAGCGAATGCCTGTGCGCTCGCCGAAGTATGGTTCGGCCACACCGAGAAGATTCGCGACTTCGTGGTCGTAACCGTCTCGGAGGGAATTGGTACCGGTGTTTTTCTGAACGGACAGCTGGTCCGCGGACGTACGGGAATGGCGGGAGAATTTGGCCATGTCCCGCTTGATCCCAGCGGACCCTCCTGCGCTTGTGGTGGCAAGGGATGTTGGGAGGTTTACGGCTCGAATCGAGCGGCGTTGCGTTACTACCAGGAATCGAGCGCTACCCAGCAGGAGTTGAGTTTTCAGGATTTGCTGGCATTGGCCCAGTCAGGAGATGCGCTGGCGCTCAAAGCATTGGAAAAGATGTTTCAGGCTATCGGCAGAGGCATGCGGATGATTGTCACCGGATTGGCACCGGAAGAAATTGTGGTTGTCGGGGAGCTGACTCGTCAATGGCGCCGGTTCGGTTCGCTGATTGAAAAGGAAGTGGGAATGGGTTTTCTTGCGGGGCGGCCACCTCGGGTCAGACCGGTCGAAGGGGAAATGGCGCGTCTCCGGGGCACGGTGGCACTCGTGCTTCAAAAACATTTCGGACCTTCGGCAGGTGCACGGGAGAAAGAACACGAAAGTTCCCTTCAGGGTAAGGCCATCGCGTAGTTAAGGGTTCTAGCCGGCAAAGTGGCGGGGTGCCACGGCGCTTGGATCGATTAAATCACTGGGTGGAGGGGGGGCGTCATGTGTGGACGGCCGGTGGTTTGCAATGCGGATGTTTTTTGCAGGAAAAACAAGCTCTGGAAGTTTATTTGCGCAGTGCTGTTGATGGCATTGTGCCTTTTCCCCCGCGCGGCGAAATCGCAAATACTGTATGGATCCTTGACGGGAAACGTTGCTGACCCTTCGAACGCGGTCCTGCCGGGAGCGCGGGTGGAAGCGCTCAACACGGCAACCGGCGTGTCGCGTCAGACAACGACCGACTCGGCTGGCGTCTATCGGTTCGCTGAACTGCAACCGGGCATCTACAAAGTGACGGTATCGGCGACGAACTTTGGTGTTTTGGTGGCGGAAAATGTGCGCGTCGATGCGAACACCACACAACGCGTGGACGTGCAACTTCGACTGATGCAACAGGTCGAAACTGTAAACGTGACCAGCGCCGCACCTTTGCTCCAGACTGACCGCGCCGACGTGCATACGGACCTAGGTGCGAGAGAAATTACGGACCTGCCGCTCCTGGCTTCCAACGGCCGGAATTTCCAGTCGGCCTACCGCATCGTCCCCGGGGCCGGCTTGCTGGGAGAAAACAACTCGGCCGCGGGGAATCCCCAGCGGGCCATGACCACCAACGTCAACGGGCTGTCCATTAACAACAACAACACCCGCATTGACGGGGCTTCGGACACTTACACTTGGCTCCCGGCGAACGTCGCCTACATCCCCTCCTCAGACGCCATCGAATCGGTGAACGTGGTCACCAACAATTTTGACGCCGAGCAAGGCCTGGCAGGCGGAGCGGCTACGACTGTGATTATTAGGTCAGGCACAAACGCCTTTCACGGGACCGCGTACGAGTACCACACCGACAATGCGCTTCGCACGCGCAATTACTTCAGACCGACTGCCGTGCAACCCGTGAAGCCAAAGAATATCTTCAACCAGTATGGCGGCACGATTGGCGGTCCGATCAAGAAGGACCGGCTGTTCTTCTTCGGGTCCTATGAAGGCACCAAAATCCGGACAGCCGGTGGAGCCTCGCGGAGCGTCGCGCCTACCTCCATCCGCAACGGCGATTTTTCATCGTTGATACCCGCTGGAACCAACTGCAACGTCACGCCCATGGCGGGATGCCTATACGACCCCAATACCGGAAATGCTGACGGCACCGGTCGCACGGCTTTTCCGGGCAACATCATTCCGGCCAATCGGCTTGATCCCGCGGCGCTGAAAATGGCTTCCTTGATTCCAACACCCAATGTGGGTAATCCCAACGACCCAACGAATATCTCGAACAATTACATTCCGGTTGGAGCACCTCAGTACAATCTCAGCAGAATTGACACCAAGGCTAACTACGTGCCGAGCAAAAAGTCCATGGTGTTCGCCAGGTACAGCATTTCGCCTTCGTTTATCTTCGACCCGCCGGCTCTGGGAGCGGCGGGCGGCGACGCAACCGGCGGCGGACAGAATGGCAACGCGTTTAGCCGGGTCCAGAGCGTCGCGCTGGGAGGCAGCTATCAGCTAACTCCGGCCATGCTGTGGGATGTGAATGCCGGCTACACGCGGCTGCGCCTCAATGCGGAAGACACGGATATTAATACGAATTTCGGGCTCGACACCCTGCACATCCCAGGTACCAACGGAACCGACCACGCCTACGGTGGGATTCCCGCGTTCCAGATCTCAAGCTGGGCCAATCTCGGGAACGCCAACACCGGCAACCCCTTCATCTTCCGGGATAATCAATATGTGGCTAACTCGAACCTCGGCTGGACTAAGGGACGGCACGATCTGCGCTTCGGTCTGGAGTACTACCACAGCGGGATCAACCACTTCCAGCCCCAAGGCGGGACCTTTGGCACGCCGCGCGGCACTTTTGGGTTTGACGGAAGCGTTACCGCTCTGAATGGCGGGCCGGGGGCGAATGCCTACAACAGCTTTGCCCAATTCTTGCTCGGCCTCCCGCAAAGGAATGGCAAGGTCGTCCAAAACATCAACCCGAACGCACTGCGGTTCACCACGTGGGCCTGGTATGCGCGGGACCGCTGGCAGGTGACTCCCAAGCTGACTTTCAGCTACGGCGTGCGGTGGGAATACTATCCCTTTGCAATTAGCGACCATACTGGCGTGAAGTTCTTTGATCCTACGTCGGGCAACGTTTTCATCGGGGGTCTTGGATCCGAGCCGCGGGACGATGGCGTTGACGTAGGACACGGTATGTTTGCCCCACGCTTCGGAATCGCTTACCGACTGCGGAGCAAGACCGTGATCCGCGCCGGTTACGGAATCAGCGTGGACCCCAACAACTTCCGGGCTCTGCGGGATACCTTCCCTAACATCACTAACATGGATTACCAGGGAAATTCAATCTTTCAGGCCCAATGCGGTTTCTTGGATCCCCCCACTAATAAAAAGCCAAAGCGGTGCAACTTCGCGCCGTCAGCAAGTCTCACGGGCACAAATGCCACTCTCGCTCCGTACCCGGGCCTGGCAACAGGGATAGCTCTCATACCTTTCATTGGGCTTGGCAATGGCGTGATTCGTCTACCGAACAACGTGGGGACAACCACCGTGGCCAACCCTTTCCATCGTGGGTATGCAGAGTCCTACAACCTGACCCTGCAGCATGAGTTCGCCGGTTGGGTGGCTGAGGCAGGCTACGTGGGAACCCGCGGGATTCGCATCCCCTTGGGTCTCAACATTAACCCCGCGCCCATCGGCGGCGGAAACGGGGGACGCCTGCTGAATCGAAATCCTGCGGTCTGCCCGACCGCCAACTGCTGGGGAGACATCAACGCCGTGACACCCTTCAAGGTCACCTACTACGATTCGCTGCAGACGCGATTGACACGCCGGTTGAGCGCGGGATCGGAAGTCGGCATCGTTTACACATTCTCCAAAGCCATTGATTTTGGCGAAAACGAGGGAGCGGTGTTCCATCCGTTTCCAGGCAATTGGGGGGATAACAAGGCGCTCGCGAGCTTTGACCGCCCGCACAATTTCCAAAGCTACGGTGTTTATGAGTTGCCTTTCGGCCGCAACAAGCGCTGGGCACAGCACGGCATAGGAAACATCCTCGCTGGCGGTTGGCAATTGAACTGGATTCTGAGCCGTTACAGCGGCATTCCTCTCACCATCACTTCCAACGTCAATTCGTCCAACGCCCTCGGAAGCACGAACACGCCCGATCTTGTTGGCCCGATCGTGATACTGGGAAATGTAGAGGGGCAAGATGCGACCGGCAAGTTTGTGAGCTGTGCCCTCACGAGCACCTCCTGCCAGTATTTCCAGACGAGTTCGTTCGCAGCGGTCCCATCCGCTCAATTGCGTTACGGCACCGCCGGACGCAACATCCTTCGAGGGCCCGGCTTCTTTGACTTGGATACCGGCCTTTTGCGAAACTTCCCGATCACCGAGCGGGTGAAATTTCAATTCCGCCTGGACGCATTCGCCGCGACCAATACGCCAAATTTTGGCAACCCGAACACGAATATTTCGAATCCTAACTTCGGGGTCATCACCAGCACGGCAAGCGGACCTCAGTTTTCTAGCGAGGCCGGCAACCTCACCGGCCAGCGCACCTTCTGGTTTTCGGGGAAGGTCATCTTCTAGGCAAATACAGGTCCCCCAACCGTTGAGTTGGAACAGGATATGGCTGCATTGTCTCGGGGGACGCCGGAGCGTATATTGACCTGCGACCGGGCGATGCGAGTTGAAAACTTCCGAAGAATCTGGGAGGTACCGTGGCGAGACTGTGCGGATGGGTGCTGTGCTTGGTACTGCTGGTGGCCATGCCGCTGCCTGCCGAGGCCCCGGGACTCTCCGAGATGTATGCGCAGATCCGCGCCGAAGAGACCAACAATTCCAAGATCATGTGGATCATCCACGAGATCGCGGATGTGTATGGCGCACGCCTGACGGGCACAACGAACTTGAAGGCGGCAGACGATTGGGCCGTTGAGACGATGACCTCGTGGGGACTAGCGAACGCGCACCTGGAGCCGTGGACGTTCCAGCCGCCGGGTGCCGCGACGCCGGCGCCCGGTTGGGAAAACATGGATCTCTTGGCGGAAGCCGTTACCCCGTTCCACGGGCAACTGATGGTGAAGCCGCTGGCGTGGACGCCCAGCACCAAGGGAATCGTGACGGCGCAAGTGGTGATGGTGGATCCGCCGGGATTGGCGCCACCGACGGGTGGCGGATTTAACTTTTTTGGAGGCGCGCCGCCACCACCGGAACCGAAATGGGCAGCACCGCCCATGCCGGCAGCAGCCAAGCCAGCGGAGCCGAAGCAGCCGACACCGGCGGAGCTTGACGCGTATTTGAATTCAGTGAAGGACCAAGTTCGCGGCGCGATCGTATTCGTGGGAAAGCACGTGGAAGTGGCCGAGGAGATGAACCCAGCGCCGATGCGACGTTCCGAAGACGAATGGAAATCGCGATTCGATGCCAAGAACCCGCGCCCGTTCCGCTTTCCCGAACCTCCAAAGGTGCCGGAAGGGCAGTTGTCGCGCGCGGAAGTTTCGCGGCAGGTGGATCAGTTTCTTGTGGACAACGGTGCGCTGGCACGGATCAACGATGCGGGGCGCGCGCACGGAATCATCATCGCGCAACAAAACAGCACGTACGACTGGACCAGGGCGGTGCCTACGCTGGTGATGCGCAATGAAGACTACGGACGAATCTCGCGGTTGTGTGGCGATGGGACGGCCGTGACATTGCGCGTCAATATTCAGAACAAGGAGTACCCCGAGGGGACGACCGCTTATAACGCGATTGGAGAAATTCCCGGCACGGACAAGAAAGACGAGATCGTCATGCTAGGGGGCCATTACGACTCGTGGCATGACGCGACTGGAGCTACGGACAACGGCATCGGCTCCTCGATGATGCTGGAGGCCATACGGATTTTGTCGGCGCTGCATGTGAAACCGCGACGGACCATTCGCATTGCGCTGTGGAGCGGCGAAGAAGAAGGATTGCTCGGTTCGCTGGCGTACGTGCAGCAGCATTTTGGCAGTTTTGAAAACCAGAAGCCGGAGTACCCCAAACTGGATGCCTATTTCAACATCGATTCCGGCACGGGGAAGCCACGAGGCGCAGGGGTGTTTGGGCCGGCGGGGGCGGCTGACATGGTTCGCGAGGCGCTGATGCCATTTGCAGATTGGGGATTCATGGGAGCCGTGGCGAGCGACAGCCGGAGGACCGGCGGGACGGACAGCACGTCCTTTAACAACGCCGGATTGCCCGGAATTGGATTAGCACAGGATGCGTTTGATTATGGTTCGTTTACGCATCACACCAATCTGGACACCTATGAGCGAATTTATGAACAGGACGTCAGAGAAGGAGCTGTGGAAATTGCCTCGGTCGTGTATTCGCTAGCGATGGCCGACCAGATGGTGCCGCGGTTCAAGCCCGAGGAGATGCCCAAGCCTGTTCCTGAACCTGGACCGGGATCGCAGGCTGCGCCGGTGCGGCATGTTCCGGCGAAATGAAGCGCGACTCTTCCACAATTCGGTGGTGTCTCGACGGCGACCTGGAGAATAGCGGGAGACTCAGCTTCCGGGATGGTACTCGCGCTCGGTGTGCCCTTGGAGTTGCGACCGGTAGAAGTAGACCTCTCGCAAGTCGCCGGTCGTGTATCGCCCGGCCTCATCGTTGAAGTGCGGGGACGCCGGACTGCCGCTCTCGCCTCCAGCGGTCACGGCTTTAGCCCTAACCTTCTCGCCAAACTCGACCACGGCAACGAAGCTGTTTCCGCTGGTGCCATACCACTTCTTGGTCCCCGGGTACGCGTGGGCACCAAAGGAGGCCAGGGAGCCCCACTGCGCAGAAGTGAAACCGACAGGAAGGCTCGGCGCGGCATCGTTGAACGGCTGCACCATCTCGCCGGTCAAACGCTGGAATCGGTTGATGTTACTCCATGGCGTCTTCCAGTTCCCAAAATCCGCTTCTAGCCTGTCCGACGCCTCCGACAAGGACTGCAGCAGCACTTCCGACGGCACCTGGCTGCAAATGTAGTCGCTCAGGTACCTACCTGCCTTTCTGGCATCGCCGCCCACGCGCCGCTGGATGTCCTCGCCCCAGAACACCGCGAGTGATGTGGGCACGGAGTTCACTCCCCACCGCAAATCCCATCCCCGCAAAATTGCAATCTGCTCGGCCACTTTCGTTTTCAGCGCAATGTCCGCCGGCGTTTCGTCCCACGCCTTGATCAGGGCCGGGACGGGCTTTTCAAACCACGTCAGATAACTGTCGTAGGCCGCGGCGATAAGCGAGCTGAGCGTGAAATCCTTCTTGTCCTCTAAGACCCTGATGGCGTGAAGTCCGCGCGCGGTTTCGCCGCCCGTTTCTGCATAAGGAGGATAGTCTTCCTTCTTCGGACTGCTCGACCCCGCTGCCGACCATGGCCAGTTGTTCGAATTGTATAGCCAGCCGCTACTAGGATTCAGCAGGTGCGGCGTCTCATCGACAGAAAGAAGCCCGTGCCACTCGGTCGCTGGATTGCTGCCATCGACCGGCTTGGTCCAGTCGAAGCTCGTGTTTCGTCTGGGAATAAAATTGCCGTGAAAGTAGGCGATGTCCCCGTCGGCATCCGCGAAAATGGTGTTGTTCGAAGAGTTCGTATGGAGCTCCATGGTCTCGCGGAACCCCGCGTAGCTCTTGGCTTTGGTGCGTCCGTAGGACTGCATCAGCGCCTTCACCGGCTCTTGCATGAGCCGGATGCTCACCCATTTGCCGTCCGCCTCGCGGATGATTGGCCCGTGATGCGTGCGATAGACGGTGAAGTTCTTTTCCGCCATCCCATGGTCTGTCTTGTACCGCACGGTGATCCCCTTGGCCTCCACCGACCGCTCCTCTTTCCCGTACTTGTAGTAAAACCGATCACCCTTCTTCTCCACTGTTTCGAGGTACTCACTGATGGCATTTACTCCGCTCGAGGTGTGCATCCACCCGACGCGATCGTTGAACCCCTGGTAGATGAAAAACTGGCCCCAGGTCACCGCTCCGTACGCATCCAGCCCTGCTTCGCTCACCATCTGCAGCTCGGACCGAAAGAAAAAAGACGTATGCGGATTGATCAGCAGCAACGCGTGGTGCCCGGCGGTGTTCGAGGGCGCCACGGCGATCCCGTTCGATCCCCTAGGCTCCTCATTCTCGTCGTCACCCGCCGAACCAGAGTGCGTCTCGCTCCGGGGGACTCTCCCGTAAAACGCTTCCAGTTGGCTTAGGTTCACTCGCTCGATGTCGCCTCCGATGCTCCCCTCGGTAAACGTCAGCGCCATCCACGGTTCAAATCGCTGGATGACCCTCGGTTTCACCTCGGGATGCTTCGCGAGGTAGTAGTTCAGCCCGTCGGCGAACGCCTTCATCAGCCTCTTCAGCCACTCGGGGCTCGCCGCGTATTGCTTCTTGGTTGCTTGGGGGTTGATGAAAAGTTTCATTCGCAGGTCCTGGTAGATCTTGGACGCGCCCTCCGCCTCCGCGAGCCGCCCCATGGCGTTGATGTAGTTCGTCTCCACACGATTGAAATCGTCCTCGGCCTGTGCGTAAATCATGCCGAAGACCACATCGGCGTCCGTCTTCCCGTAAACGTGCGCGATGCCCCAATCGTCCCGGATAATGGCGACGTTCCGCGCCTCTTGCTCCCATCGCACGGCTTCCTGGTTTTTGTCTGCCTGCGAAGCGAAAGAGGTCGATGCGGCCGCGAGAATGAAAACAAGAAAAAGCTTCTTCATGAGTGCCCCTCGAGGTGCCAGCGAAATTATGCGGCAACCACGAATAGCCTGTGCGGCGCTCTCCGGCGAACAGTTTGAAGACTCCCGACGCCTAAAGGCGGGGGATTCTTTGGAGTTACTAGGCGACATGGCCGCACGTCTCCAACGATGGTTCCTGTTTCGCAGACATGTGCTTGGGCTGGCGCTCAAGTCTTACCGTGTCTCCACAGGCTATCACCGAGCGTCCCTCGGCTAAGATTCTCAAGCCCTCGACATACAGATTGACGACGGCGTTTTCGTCCCGCTGGTGGTCCGTCTGGCAGTTGGGACATTGCCAGCGGTCTTGCCACTGGAGTTCGACGTTCTGGACATGGCAAATGCAGCACAACTTTGACGATGGGAAGAACCTGTCTACCTTGACGAGCGTTCGCCCATACCATGTGCATTTGTATTCCAGCATGCCAATGAAATCGCCGAATCCGGCATCCGAAATTACTCCAGCAAGGCGGCCATTCTTGAGCATGTTCTTGGTGCACAGCGTCTCAACAACAATCACTTGGTTCTCATGAATGAGTTGAGTGCTCAACTTCTGAAGAAAGTCTGTTCGGGTATCCGCTACCCGCTGGTGCATCTTGGCAACTCGCAGGCGAGCCTGCTCTCGGTTCTTCGAGCCCTTGGTACAGCGGCTGAGATGTTTCTGTGCGGTGCGGAGTCGTGCTAGTGCGGGCAACAGCGGACGAGGCAGAGCCACATGGGACCACGTCCGGCCATTGAAAAAGTTAAACGTCTTGGTGTTGATGTCCACAGACAGTGCGAAATTCTGTGCCGAGCCCACGACACGCAAGGGCTGTTCGACTTGGAACGACACATGGTATCGACCAGATGGCGTCCTGCTGAGAACCACAGAAGACGGCTCACCCTTTACTCGGCGGTACCACGGTATTCGAATGTCTCCTATTTTGGAGAGCCTCAAGGTCCCGCTGTTCTTATCGAAACTGAAAGCACCGCGGGTGAATCTCGCTGATTGTCGCTGCGATTTTTTCTTGAACTTCGGTGGGTTTACTTTATCGGGTCGCTTGCCGGTGATGGAGTCGAACCAGTTCTGGTACGCCCTATCCAAGGCTCTCCCGGTTTGCTGAAGCGCTTGGGCGTTTACTTCCTGGAGCCACGGGGTTTCACTCTTCAGTCGAGTTAGCTCGAGGCTGCGTTCGGCTGGCGATGTTTTGCTTTTATTTGTGAAATATCTGCTTCTTGAGAATTCCAAAAGATGATTGTAAACAAAACGGGCGCAACCAAACTGGCGAGCCGCCGCAGGAGCTTCCTCAGGCGTGAGGTACACCCTGCCTTTGACACCGTGTTTGGTTGGGCTAGACATGAGACCGCCCTCGGAGGAACGCCTTAGCCGCTCCTGTTAATTCTGCTTGGAAGCAAGGCATGCGCCTCTTTTGTTTGGGCCACAGACAGCGAGGCACGCCTGCGGTTTTCAGACTTGCAAGGTTGGTGCTCTTGTTCGATGGCTAGGACGCGGGACATCGCCAAAAGAGAACCACTTTGGCCGCCCGAGCCTGCGATTCGAAACGTCTTATCAGGCTGCAGTGCGACCTTGCTACCGCTGCAGTTACGCTCGGCACCAAGAGCCGTGGGCGTGATGTATTCGTCAGACATTCTTTTGATTCTCCACGTACTGCTGAA
>QHYZ01000268.1 GCA_003225295.1 Acidobacteriota bacterium
CACCGGGCAGGGCGGTGCAGACGATGGCTGCTGTTCGAGCAACTGCGCCAGGGACAGCACCGTCGGTGGGGCGGACTTTGTCGCGACGGCATCGCTCACAGCAGCGCCTCCGTGGTGGCATCCAGCAAGATCGCTACCCCAACCGTAGAGTCTTTTCGAGAAGCCGCCAGACGCACAGCGGTCAGGGCCAGTTTGTTGACCTTGCGGAGAATGCCTTTGGTGGCCTGATAGAGAGCTTGTCTCGCAGTGTCGTCAAACAGCGGCTGGCTCACGCCGGCGGCCTTGAGTTGCTGCACGAGATAGGCATCGAGTTCTTCGCGCGAGAGGCCTTCGAGGTGACACTGCACAGCGATGCGCTGACGCAGTGGTTCGTGCAGTTGCAGCGAAAGGGTGCGGCGCAGCAGCGGCTGGCCAGGAAGTTTTCACTACATTTGTGTCTGTTCCAAACCCACGGGTAGCTTCATGCCGATCCGTTGCAACAGGATCCTTTGGTGCTCGGACGGTACCGTAAACGGTCTGCGACCGCTTCGAATATGGCTTTTTCGTCTCCCGTTTGACAGACTCAATTAACCACTACCAGCCTGCGCATGCATGGGAGATCGAACTTTTCGCGCCGATTGCAACCAAATGTTGAGGCAGTAGGGCCTCAAGTGAGTACGAATCTGCTGGGCGCTCATCTCACCATCGAGCGGCACCAGCGCCGAGCGCTCCATGAAGCGATCCGAATCTTCGCTCCAGGGAATCTGATTTAACCTCTCGGCGCCGGTTTTCTGTAGCTGGGCCGAGACCGGATCGCCCGCGAGCGGAGTTTTCCGACGCATGCGAAGGCGTTCGGGAATGCGCTGGGCCATGGCCTCCCGCAGAAGGATTTTTTCGAAGAACCAGGGAAACGGCGGAAGCGCCAGAAGATAATTCACGATCCGCAAGTCCAGGAACGGATACCGTACCTCCAAGGGATATGGCGTCAATCCAGCGTTCTCCCGTTCGAACATCTGCGTCCAGCGTGGCAGGGAAAGAGAGGCGTGGGCGTGCGGAACAATAGGATGAGCGCTGGGCATCACCGGATGCTCCGAGCGTTCTTTCCATCGCGCCTTGAGCTTTGCACGATCGAAGAATTCTCGGTTGAACCACGGCGGAAAAATCGGCATGTCCAGATCCTTGCCGATGATTCTCTTCATCCGCGTGCGAATGCTGTCCCACGGAAAGGGCTTAATCCAAAAATAATTGGCCATGTCCGTCAAGAGACGCCGCCATTCCCCGTTTCGCCGCAGATCACCCGCGTATGGCCACATTTGAAAGTCCAGCAGGTTGTCGACGCCTTCTCCGGACAATAGCACACGGCAGTCCGCTGAAATGGTCCTACAAGTGTCAAGGAAACCCGCAAACAGTGGATCATCCACCGGTTCCGGAAGACTGAATTCCGGATCGTCCCAGCCTTCAAAAAGCTGGATATGGTCCAAGGCCATACATTTAACGGGTAGACGCAGAAACTCGCCCACTTCGCGCGCATAGTCGCCTTCCCGGTCGGGAGGGAACGAATCGAAAATATGCGTGTAGCACCGAATGTCCGTGTTTTGGGCTCCTTTTGCTGAAATTTCCCTGGCCGCCGCAGCCACGGAGGACGTATCGAGGCCCCCGCTCAGAAGGATTCCAGCCCGATCTGTGCGCAGGCGATCCCCGACAGCGGACTCGAGAAGCGACTTGAAATTTTCGACATATTCCTCTGGCTTCGAGTAGCGAATCCGCCCGTCGGTCGGAGGCGTCCAGTAGCGCCTGATCTTCAAACCTTCCGTCGAGATACTCAGGGAATGCCCGGGGGGCAGGCGTTGAATATCGCGAAAGCTCGTCGTGGCATTGTCGCAATTCAGCCCAAACAGCAGAAAATCCCCAATCGCCGCTTCATTGAGTTCGCCGGATACTTCCGGGTGCATGCGAATGCAATTCAGAGTGTTGCTGAAGAGAAAGAGATCTTCCCGTTCCAGGTAATAAAAAGGCTTGATACCGAAATGATCCCGCGCGCAAAACAGCTGTTTATGGTGCGCATCCCAGATGGCGAAGGAAAAATCACCCCTGAGGTGCTCCACCGAGGGCGTGCCCCAAGCGGCATAGGCGTGCAGAATCAGTTCGGAGTCTGGAGCGTTTGGCTGAACGATGCGGCCGGAGCGTTCGAGCTCGGTGATTAATTCCACCCGGCCGTCGAGCCGCGCATCGGCGGTAATCCAAAACCGGCCGTCGTCGAGACTTGCAGGCTGGCGTTCGCCCCGCGATTGGCGCGTAGTCCGCAGCATCGCGTGACCCAGCCCGATCGAAGCATCCATCCCGCACTCGTGGGAATCTGGGCCGCGGTAAGAGAGAAAATCTACAAGGGACTGCAAAAGCGCCCGCTCCATTGGCGCACCGCTCCGGTGGTAAATGCCGACGATGCCGCTCAATCAGCTTACCTTTCTATCCGAGGGGCGGACTCTCGCTAATGGCGAAATAGGAAGTCGCATGCCCTCATGTTCGTCCATAAAAACAGTATGCCCATTCCGGCCGGGCATGCGACCGGAAGCAGAGTTCTCCGGCAACGGGAAGGGCATCTCTACAGGCTACTTGGCTGGAGCCTTATTGTACGTTCAGCTTTGTCCAGCATCAACCGCACCGTGTTCCGCAAATTTCATGGGCGCTCGGCCGGGGAATTTCGCCAAAGATGGAGAAGCGCGGTTGTAGCGCGCCGCGATAGACTTTTGTCTTGCAACTCCGAAACGGTCTAGGCACAGTACCGAAGAATGATTCTGAGTCTCCCGAGCAATGCGCAGCGCGCGGTACTTGTTGCTGCTTCTATTGCTGTTGCCTTAGTCCTCTCGTACTTCAGCATTCGAAATGCACTCGCTACTCATTATGCTGGTTTGCAAACGCCTGAAGCTTATGAGCGCGCCGTGCATCTGGAGCCTGCTAAAGCGCAAAACTGGTATCTCCTGGGCCGTTATTGGCAGTACAACCTCGAGGACCCCGACGGCGCGCGCGCCATTCACTCCTACCTTTTTGCGCTGTCGTTGAATCCGGGATCGTCGGACATTTGGCTGGATCAGGGGGAACTTGAGTCGGCTTTCACCGAAATGCGCCATGCCGTCGAAGCTGACCCCCAACGGGCTGCAGAATCCTTCTCCCGCTTCCTGCGTGCCGGTTCGAGCGTCGAACTTACTCTTGACCGCCTCTTGCCCCCCGTTAAAGAGGCTTACATCGATGTGATTTGGGATCAAACGACAGACGGACACACCGAGAATGCTCTCAAAGTATGGGACCGGCTCGTCGCCATTCATCCGCACGTGCCCCTGCGGGACGTTTTTCCGCTGATCGCTGCCTTGAGGAATAGCAAACGGATCACCGATGCGCGCCGCGTCTGGGACCAGGCAGTGGTTGTTGCCGGCATGGCTGATCTTCAGGGCCCCACCGGATCGATCTTGTGGGACGGCGGCTTCGAGTCTGGAGTCACGCGAGGAGGATATTCCTGGCTATTTCCGGAGGGTGTGCGAAATGTGCAAATCAGCATCGATGCCCAGGAAAGACATTCGGGGAATCATTCCTTGCGGCTGACGTTTGATGGAGAGTCCATCGTCACTTCCACGGAAATCTGTCACTACGTTCCGGTTTCACCCTCGACCTCCTATACATTCTCGGCTTGGATGAAGGCGAGAGCAGTCACTACCGATCAAGGCGTCCGGTTCCAGTTGCTCTCTCTCGGAACAACGGACAATTCTGTGGTCGTGACGCCCGAGCTTCATGGTAGTGAGCCGTGGACCCACATCGAAATACCTTGGTCCTCTGGAAAAGATGTACAGGAAGTACAGGTATGTTTGTATCTGCGCGCTGGTCGTCTTTGGGGTGGCGGCGCACGGAGGGGTGGAAGATTGGGCGCGGGCTGTCTTTGAGACCGGCGCTGGATTGCTCTTTCTCGCCTGGGCCTTGTGGATATACTTCACTAAAGAAGAACAGGTTGTTTTTTCTCCTCTGCTCCCGCCTCTAGTAGCCTTTTCTCTGATCGTGTGCGGCCAGTGGTTTTTTCATGGCACTGCGTCTTCCTACGGTACGCGTATGGAGCTCCTGCTCCTCGTCTCCGACTTGATCGTCCTCTTTGTCGCAGTGCAAGTCTTTCGGACTCTCGAAGATTGGCGGGGTTTCGTCTGGTTCGGAATGTTTTTCGGTTTCTTGGTGAGCCTCTTCGCCATCCTCCAACACCTTACCTCTAATGGAAAGCTCTATTGGTTTCGCGAGATAAGCTCCGGTGTTCTCCCTTTTGGTCCGTACGTGAATCGGAATCACTTCGCCGGATTTGCGGAGTTGATTCTCCCTCTGGCCCTCGCTCCCCTCGTTCTGGGGAGAGTGCGCCGGGAGCGCCGGCCGGTAGTAGGACTATTCGCGGTTCTTCCCATCGGGGCGCTCTTCCTCTCTGCATCACGGGGAGGTATCTTGAGTTTCGGTGTCGAGCTGGGAGCATTAGCGCTAGTGATGATTCACCGGCGCACGATGGGGAAGCAGTGGCTAGCCGGAGTTGCAGTCTTGCTGGTTGCATTGCTGCTGGTCTCCTGGCTTGGCGTCGGTCAGATCCTCGAGCGGCTATCCTCTGTCCAATTACTCGAAGTGACGGCGGGAAAGCGCGCCTCTATGCGGAAAGACACTTGGCGGATCTTTCTGGACCACCCCTTCGTGGGCACGGGACTAGGCACGCTGCAGATCGTCTATCCTTCCTATGAAACTCTCTATGATGGAAAGATCGTTAATCACACGCACAACGACTATCTGGAGGCTCTCGCAGAGACGGGCATTCTCGGAGGGCTCTGTTGTGCCTGGTTTCTGGGGGTCTTATTCAACAAGTCCTTAAAACGACTGCGTCAGCTCAATTACTCCTTTGCCGGGACCTTGCAGCTCTCAGGCCTCGTAGCCTCGGCAGGTTTCCTCATGCATAGCTTCGTCGATTTTAATCTGCATATTCCGGCCAATGCGCTGCTGTTTTTTCTCATGGCCCACTTGGCCACCGCTGAGATTCCACAATCCTCGCCATCAGCATCGCCCTCCAAAAGAAGGCACCGCAACTCTGGAAATCCCTGATGGACTTGGGCTTTCTGCCTGTATAATCCACTTGGGGGGTCATCTATCCGCATGCAACCAGGGAGACTGGCTGCGCTGCCGTGCTGTTTCGCCACGAGTGTCTTGCTCGGGATGCTGGTACTACCGTCTCCCGTCCGAGCTCAGACCGTCGAAACGCCGCAACAGACCAATGATCGCATTCGTGCGCTTTCCTCGACGGCACGTGCGTCGCCTCATGACTATGTCATCGGCAACGGGGATGTGATCGACATAGAGGTCTTTGATGTAAAAGAACTTAGCCGGGAAGTGCGTGTTAGCCAGACAGGGTCAATCGGCATTCCCTTGGTTCCTGTCCGCTTGCATGTCGGAGGGTTGACCGAAGTACAGACGGAACAAAAAATAGCGGAAGTGTTGGAAGCGAATGGTCTAGTTTCTCATCCGCAAGTAAGCGTCAGCGTAAAGGAAAGAAAAAGTAAGCCCATCACGGTGGTCGGTGCGGTACAACACGCCATGGTATACCAGGCGGACCGGCCCGTTACGATCCTAGAAGTTCTCGCGGAAGCCGGCGGAATCGCCAGTGATGCAGGCGACACGGTGATCGTGACGCGCCCATCGCAGGAGCCTTCTGGTGATTCGTTAGAGCCTCCGTCAATCGGTCCGGAAGATCCCGCTGCGGCCACGACACCAAAGGAATCGACCGAGAGCGGTGCTGCTGCGGAGATCCCATCCAATCCGCCTGTGCTGAATGAACCACCCCCGCTGAGCAATACGATAACCGTCAACCTCAACGAACTGGTGGAATCAGGAAGCGCCACTAACAACATTATTCTAAAGGCCGGCGATATCGTTACCGTCCCACACGCAGGGATTGCCTACATACTCGGAGCGGTCAGCAAACCCGGCGGATATGTGATGGCGAATGATCGCTCACAGATGAGCGCCTTGAAATTGCTTGCCCTCTCCGGTGGCTTGAGCCGCACCGCGAAGAAAGATCGAGCTGTCATTATCCGCAAGGACAGTCAAGGCCAGCAGCACGAAGTCGCTGTCGATCTCAAGAAGGTGCTGGAGCGTACGGCCGAAGATGTATCGCTACAAGCTAGTGACATTTTGTATGTGCCGGATAGTGCATCGAAACAAGCGATGTACCGGGCTCTTGAATTCGGACTCGCGCTGGGAGCCGGAGTGGCACTCTACCGAATTGCGTATCGCTAGAAAATGGCCGAAGAAAACAAGCTCGTGCCGCGTGAGAATGGTTCGAATGGGGCCATCGATCTGTTGCAGGTCCCGATTCGACTGCCGGTCTGGGATCTCTCTCGAAGAGAACCTCACCTTTACGACTACCTACTAATTCTGCGCAAGCACCAGTGGCTGATTCTTTCCTTTCTGCTGGTCCTGGTGACCATCGTAGCGATCGCCACCTTTCGCATGCAACCGGTCTATATCGCAACCACCCGCATCGAATTGGACCGCGAAAATGCGAACATTCTCCCGTTCCAAGGCACGGATTCCTATGACGTTATGATGGATCAGGATAACTACATTGAGACGCAATCCAAAATTCTGACCAGCGAAACTCTTGCGTTACAGACCATCCGCAACAACGCCCTTTCGGCTCGCCCGGAATTTTCGGCCCCCAACGGTCCTTCGGAGGCCGTAGCCATCGGCAGTTTGGCAAACCAGAAGCGTCCACCCGAACTCGGTGAATTCTTGCGAAGTCTCACGGTGAAGCGCGTCCCCAACAGCCACCTGATGGACGTCAGTTTTGAATCGACGGATCCTCAGCTTGCGGCTCGGATCGTCAACGCGCACATCTCCTCCTACATCGAACAGAATTTTCGCAGCAAGTATGAGGCTACGACACGGGCCACCACCTGGCTAACGGATCAGCTCACGGAATTGAAGATCAGAGTACAAAAGGCCGAAGACGCGCGCATCGCCTACGAACGCCAAAACCAGATCTGGACACTAGACGACAAGCAGAACATCACTTCCCAGCGTCTCGGAGATATTAACAGGCAATTAACCGAGGCGCAGAGCGAGCGCATGAAAAAGGAATCGCTTTATCAGTTTGCCAAATCCGGGAATCTCGATGCTGTACCGCAGATACAGAGCAATCTTGCACTTACCGACTTGTTTAAAAGGCGCAGCGAGGTGTCTAACGAATACACCGATGCACTGAATCAATATGGTCCTAACTTCCCCAAGGTGCAGCGTCTGCAGGCGCAGCTCAAGGATTATGACCAGAGCATTGAAAAAGGGAAAAAGAACGTACTAGATGTTCTGGAGAGCGATTATCGTGAAGCACAGCAGCGCGAATCCCTCCTCATGCAGGCGCTCGATCAACAGAAGACCGAAACCAACCAGATGGCCGAAAAGCTTGTGGAGTACAACATTCTCAAGCGCGAGGCGGAGGCGAACAAGACTCTTTACGATGGCCTAATGACAAAATTGAAGGAAACGGCGATTTCCCAGGGTTTGCGTTCTTCCAACATTCGCGTCGTCGATCCGGCAATGATACCTTCCACGCCAGCGCGTCCCGCCAAGACTCGCAACATTGCGCTGTCCGTTATGATCTGCTTGGTCGGCGGCATCGGCTTGGCGCTGATGCGCGAGTATCTCGACAACACCGTGAAGACCCCCGACGACGTCGAAACGCTTGCGCGTCTGCCTTCCCTCGCTGTCGTGGC
>QHYZ01000005.1 GCA_003225295.1 Acidobacteriota bacterium
CGTGACATTCACCAATCACCTTGCCATCCAACACATTCAGTGCCGCAAACAGGGTGGTGGTGCCGTTGCGCTTGTAATCGTGCGTCATCGTACCGCACCGGCCTTTCTTCAACGGCAGCCCCGGCTGCGTCCGATCTAACGCTTGTATTTGGCTCTTTTCATCCACACACAGCACCAAGGCCTTGTCCGGAGGGTTCATATACAACCCCACCACATCGGTCAGCTTCTCTAGGAATTTCGCATCCCGCGACAGCTTAAAGGTGCGGCTCAGGTGCGGCTTGATATTGTGCAGTTGCCATAAACGGTTCACCGTGTTCTTGCTGACCCCTTGCGCCTTCGCCATCAGCCGGCAACTCCAATGGGTCATGCCCTTGGGCTTGCTCTGCAAGGTCGCTTGAATGATGCGGTCTCGCTGGCCTTGATCATAGTGCGCTTTGCGCCCGCGACCGGGAGCGATCTCCCAGACCTCCCTGATGCCCTGCTCGTGCACCCGCTTGCGCCACAGCTGCACGGTGGGTCGGCTCACGCCGAGCCCCTCGGCGATGGCCACATTCTGCTGACCCGCCACCGCTCTCAAGATAATCCGGCAACGCAGCGCCACTTGTTGAGGCGTTCCGTGTGCGGACTCCCACTGTTCCAGTTGAGTACGCTCAGCTGGTTGTAACTCGATCGCCAGACCTGTGTTCGGCATGACTGCGATCATAGCAAGTCCTGACAATCTGTCAAGTTATTTATGGGACACTACACTAGATATCGGGAATCAAGGGCCAACCGCGAAATTACTTTCTCCCTAAGGTCTGCGTAACCTTCAGGCGCACAGCCTGTGTCGGTCACGTACCGCATGGCGGCCGCAACTCCGATCAAGATGCCACTCAAGCTCTCGGCTACCGCGGCGGTATTCGAATTGAGGGTGTGAGTAACTACATAATTTATTGCGCCGATTAGACGGTCACCCTGTTCGAGCTTGCGAAGGGCATCGCGACACACCCGCGTTGTTTGGTCCCCGAGCTCCGGGTTGTTGTACCGGTCGAGGATCCAGGACACGTAGTGGTCCGCTTCACGATGCTGTGTATCTGAGTAACGCCAGTCCGCGTAGAGGGCGTTCGCGACGGTGTTCGCGGCGTCGAAAACCAAGGCACGGATCTCGGGGTCCAGCACTGCTTCCGACATCTCTAGGTAGCCCGCAAAGTGACCCAAATATCCTACCAGTGCATGAGTCATGTTATGTACGAGAAGCTTCCGCAGATGAATTGGTTCGAATGGCCTCTTGAACTGTACCCCAGGCCAACTGGGTAGCTGGTTCGAAGAATCAAGTTTCCATTCGCTGGCATCCACATACAACGGAGCGAGATCGGCCTCGATGGGAATAGGGTTCGCGAAGCTCGCTTCAACTTGCGGCACGATTGCCTCGTTGATCGCGGGAACTAAGCCCACGTGGGTTTCAAAGTAGAGTCGTACCTCGCTTGACTCTCCGCTAAGTGCGAAAGCAATAGCGGAACGCAGCTGGCTGATCGTGTCTTTTCCGACAGGCATGTTCTCGCATAGGAGGATATTTAGCGGGCTGGCAATGTGGAAGGCGTATCTGAACTTGACCATCTTGGCGAATAGACAAGCAAGATCCTGTAGATTACCCGAGCCCACGGCCGTAAATACATGGTCGATACGGAGAGTGAGCGAAGCGATCTGATTCTCAGATTCAGAATTAAGCCATAAGGCTGAAATAAGAGATTGTGGCCCTCTGAGGCCCTAAAGGATCAGAGCGTGGACCAACCTTCAAAATGTCATACCTGTAGCGCGCGAACTGCATAGCCTTAACGCGATTAGACATCTTCTCAACGAAGCAAACGTCTTTGCCGAGCGGCACCATTAGAGGAGCCAAGTAGGCGAGACCGATCCCACCCATGCCAATCATCATCACTTCGGGAGGTCCAGACTCGGGAAAACTGCGACGCTCCATGAAGTTTCGAAGGTGTTCTTCTTCCACTTTGACGAGGACGGCCGCAAATCTCTCCGGTTCGTCTTTAACCAACTGTCTGATACGGTCGCGTGACAGAATGTCTAGAATCTCCTTGTCTACGCGAGACTCCCGGCGTGCGAAGACTCCACCGGGATGAGAGTTTGTAGCGAATTGTGGCCTGTTTTCGCGATCTCGTGCCCGATTTGCGCGAAGAAAACAGCCGGTTTTTGGGATTGTCTGTCGCGGACCCAGGGGACGGAGCAATTTCGAATTGCCGCCCACGGTCTTGATGCTAGCGGCTACGCGGCCAACCGAAGAAGAAATCATCTTCGATTGCCCGGAACATTTCTTCGATGAACTGGAAAGATTCCAATGGAGAGTGCCAGAGTTGCCCGCGGCCGGTCGCGAAATTTCTCGACGAGTAAGCCACTGATGCTGACCGGAGCGGCTCGACCTGAATGGGCACCCGCCTGCTCAAGGTTGTGAGCGTTCGATTGTAATCCGCCCTGCGAAGCGGATCGATTAGGGTTTCATAGGCTTCAGCAAGGTCCCTGAACTTTTCGGGCGATGATCCGGTGCCCACATCGGGATGAAAACGGCGGGCAAGCCTGCGGAACGAGGACCGAATCATTCCATCGTCGGCATCAACTGGAATGCACAACAGTTCGTAATGGTTCATGGCCGCACCGTGCCAACCACAGACATAGACCAATTATAATACAATAAGCAACGGTCTTTACTCCTCATGTGATCCCATGACTTGTTATTATTTGCCAGCGACGAGGAAGTCGGCGAGAACGAGAAGTTGGTGCATGTTTGGCCGCGAATGGCATGATTTCCCCCGAACAGCAAGACCTTATGTGAGGCTAAGTGATTTGATTAATTTGATTCCGTGCAACAGGAGCAGTGCGGACTAGATTGGGACAAAAGTGTCGCTGCGGGTCTAGGAGCTAAATCGCCCAGAATCAGCGAACCTAGATGCCCAACTCCGTTCTCATATCCCGAAGGTCGTCAGTTCAAATGTGACCTCCGCAACTAGAAACCAGTCTGCCCCAATAAGTTCCCAGTGAACCAACTAACCGTGCCTTGCATAACGATCTCCCTCAACTTTCGGATCGTCCGAGAAAAATACAACGAGATTCGCAAAGTGACATACGTTGGACGGGGTTTGGGGAGGGGCGAAAACAAAATCCCTCCCCAAATCGTTACTCTCAGTACATGAACTTTAACGAGAACTGAATGTTCCGTGGGAAGTTCTGCTGGCGGAAAGGCACCGTGCCCAAGCCGATCCAAGAGCCGTTTGCAAGCTGATGCGGCGGCGTGAAAATGTCGGTGCTTGGTCCGGGAAAGACTGGCGTGTTGGTCAGGTTGAATGCCTCACCTCGGAATTGCAGGCTGAATTTCTCCGTGAGGTGGAAGCGTTTCTGTAAAGCTAGGTCGAGGTTGGGCACATACGGATTGCGTATCCATCCCACGCGATCCGGTAAGACGCGGCGGGTCCACTGTGGCCGTGCCTGCCAGCAAGATGGATTATTGTTGAACCACTGCCCGAAGGTTGGGTGTGGTACCGAAATACTGGAACAGTTGAAGTAAGCATCCGGCAGGCTCATCGGTGAGCCGGAAGCCTCGGTGTAAATCCAGTCGATATTCCAGCGGTTGATAAGAAATCCCAAAGCGCCGTGTGCGCCACTTAAGAGATGCTGCTGGGCACCGAAAGGCAGGTCCCATACTCCGCTAAAACGCCAAACCAGCGTGCGGTCGAAGTAGGCGACTTCGCGGATTGGAGTCACGTCGCGGAACTGTCCATTATTTAGCCAGTGATTTCGCTCGAACTCTTTTTGGTAAGTGAAAGCACTCAGTAATGTCAGGCCGTGCGAGGCACGTTTTTCGACTTTGACAAGCAGTGCGTCCCAACGAGAACTCGCGCCTGGATTTGTGAACTCGGTTACGCCGTTGAATTCAGGAAAAGGCCCGCGCATTAAATTCCATGCCTGAATTTTCGATGACGAACCAAGGCTGCTGTTTTTCGGCAGCACGCCATAGAAGGGATTAGGAACCAACTGATTGCACAGATTGTTGTTGACCTGACATGCGGCTTGCTGGTCGTTGCTGATGACATCCCACTGCTCTGACATGGTCATTCTGCTGGTGTAGTTCCCGCTGTAGGCCACGTCCAGAAGAATGCTTCCGGGTAACGCCTGCTGAATGCCGACGATCCACTGCTGAGAAAATGGAATGCGTCGTGTACGCCAGTCGTAGCCCACGCCATTGCCGATGTTGGTTAGCAATCCTAGCGATGCTCCGGTCGGAGAAAGGACCCCGTTCGGATATGGTGTGCCAGTGCTAAAAGCGTTCGACGGAGTAAGTCCACCGTCGAGGGAGTTGATGTATCCGGTGTTCTGCGTAAAGCCGCTGCGCGTGTCATGCTGATTCTGGATGGCGTAATACTGCCCATAGCCTACTCGAATGACAGTATGCGGGCGCAGAGCGTAGGCGATGCCGAAGCGCGGTTGCCACTGCGTATAGTAGTTGTTGTACGGAGCACGAGGACCACTCACACCAGCAAACAGAAGTCCACCGTTCACGGTGGCAGGTGGTGTGACTCCCGCTGCTTTCCATGCTGCTTGATTGGTTGCGTTTGCGAGATTCGCTTGGTAAGTCGGATCATTCGTGATTGGGTTCGTACACGTCCAACAAAATCCCGCATTGATGCGATTGAAACGTTCGCTTGGCGATGTCTGTACGTCCCACCGCAAGCCCATGTTGAACGTGACTTTGCTGGTAGCGCGGAAATCATCTTGTAGAAACAGCGCGTAGTATTTCCACGTCTCGAACTGTGTTTGGTTCCAATCCACGCTGCCGGAATTCGGATCACCCAACGCAAGGCTGGCGAATGGGAAGCCGTCACTTGTGACGGTTGCTCCGCAGCCGGGACAATGACCGCGAGTAAACGGATCGTCTTGCGTGAACCCCGTTCCAAAACCAAATTGCCCGAGCGGTCTACCAACGCCCTGGTCGGCATATTGGATGTCCTCGAATTCGCCGCCGAAGTGGACGTTGTTACGCCCCATGATGTGCATGGCTACGGGCCGCAGGTCGTAGGCGTTCGTGGCTTGTTCACTGATGTTGTTTCCGATGATCGTCTGATAGCCGCTGACTTGAATTTGTGGAGCGATGCTGAGGCTCGTAGTGGGAATCTTTGGCATATTCAAACCGAGTGATTGGGCAGTGATCGGTTTAGCCAAACCCGCAACCATAGGTCCCTCGGGAAAATCTTGGTGAAACCGCCCGAACGATCCTTGTACATCGACTACCCAGACCGGAGAAAATACGTGAGTGAGGTCAAGCACCGTGGTAGTGAAGTCGCGCTCGGAATCAATGTTTCCGGTAGCGATGGGGTAAGGAAATCCCGATGAGTTGCGATGCTCGTGACCGCGCTGCCAAGCCCAGAGGCCATAGAGTCGCGTCTTTTCGTTGAAGTTGTAATCGACGCGGACCATCGGCTGGTAATAGCGGTAGCGCCCCTCGGCAAGCCCTCCGGTCTGAATATAATTGTTCAGCAAACCGGAGACGGTCGGAGCGGGATATAGCTTCATAATTGCCAACCCACTAGGATTGACGCGGCTGAGGATGCCAGTGGGAAGCGGAGAGTTCGGGCCGGGGATGACATCGTTAGGAAAAGGAGTACGCGCATAAGTCTGCCCGTTTACGCAGTTGTCAGACGCGGTGCAAAGATGCGTAGTGAGGGGATCATAGACGCGGTATCCGGTCCCCGAGAAATCCACGCTGCCATCCGGGAGGATTTTTACGGAATCAGGAAGCGTGCTGGTTACAACCGGGAACGGAACGATCTCGTGATAGCCCTCGAAGCTGCCAAAGAAAAACGCTTTGTTGCGGTAGAGCGGTCCTCCAATTGTGCCGCCGTACTGATTGGTGATCTGCAATCCTTTTGGAGCGCCCACCATATTATTCGTGAAGGTGTTGGCGTTGAGCGCCGAGTTGACGTAGTAATCGAAAAGCGTGCCGTGGAAATCGTTGGCCCCTGCCTTGAGCGTGGTGTTGACGATCCCACCGCCTGTGCGACCGTACTCTGCATCAAGGGCGGGGCAAACAATTTTGAATTCCTGCACTGCATCCTGATTGGGCGACATGAACCAGCCGCCTGCCCACCCGTCAGCCTCATCAGTAATCGCAGGTGAGCCGTTCAGTAGGAATTGGTTGTAGCTGGTCCATCCCCCGCACATCGAGTAATTGTTATTGGCGTCCCATCCTCGCGTGCCGGAATACCCGCTGGACCCGAATTGTGTTTGCAGAAACATCACGCCCGGGGTCAGTTGCATCAGCATGTAGACCTGCCGACCGTTCAAAGGTAGGTTCTGTACTTGTTCGAGGTCCATTAGGGTGCCGCCAGAAGCATCCGCTGTATTCACGATCTCGGGGGCGCTGGTGACGGCGACCTCCTGCTGTACGCTGCCCAACTCAAGCGTGAAGTCCAGCTCCTGTTTTTCGGCCACATTCAAAGGAACAGTGGTCCGTACAGATCGGCGGAAGCTCGCCGCTTCAACTGTAACTTGGTACTCGCCGGGAATGAGGTAGGGGATCACGTAGAAGCCTTCGTCGTTTGTGGTGACCGAGTACGCCTGCCCCGAGTCTTTCTTGACGGCTTTCACCCTCGCTTTGGGAACGGCCCCTCCGCTCGGGTCCTTCACGATGCCCGAAAGCGTTGCACGGAATTCCTGGGCAGGCAAAAGCATCGCGCTTGAGAGTAAAAACACAGCCAGACTACCAATAAGAGGAAAACGACCAACTCGCATTTGGAACCTCCGTTAATGACTGGGCTCCACGTCCGGGGCAAGAGGCGTGGTTACTGCAGGGCCTACCGGGGGACACAACCTACCGAGGAATTGCCTTTTTTTCTTTTCGTTTGTACGAACCTCCTTCGGGGACACTTTTGGGGGACGACCGAGTCTCTATGTCAATAGGGTAATGCTAAACATTAAAGTAACTACCCTGGCGTGAAAATTCTATTGCGAGTATCTGGCGAAAGCCTCATAACACACTCCGAGTGCAAAATCTTGGATGTGTATACCAAGAGATGGCCCGATGCACAATCAGGTGAATCCCTGTATTCGCCGTCCGGTGCTCCATCTCTACGCTCCCGCTGCCTTCACCATTTGCAGTGCGAAAATCTTGGTTCGATCTATCTTTTGGAGCAGTCGAAAACCGCAGTGGGGGTAAATGGGAAGCGGGTCCGGGCCGCGAGTCCTTACTTCCCGCAGCGTGGGCACACTTCAATCTTTGCTATGTAAACTGAATGTTTTCATTTGACGGACGAAACCTGAACGAACTACCAACACTTGTTTACCGGAGGGAGTACAGCTCCTGGACAGTCACAAGCCTTGTAGCCAAATCGCTGAGTCTAACCAAGCAGAAGCAAAACCTCACCAGGCTCCAGACTGTAGACTCGCCCGTCTATCTGCAACTTTACCGGGTCCTTCTCGGTGGATAAGACGACTTGGCGGATGCGGAACACATTCTCCGTCAGGATGAGCGCCTCGCCATCCGAGGCCTTGCGACCGACGTCGAGGTCGCGAGCGATCGTTAACGCGGTCTCTCCTTCAGTCTTGGCTGCGATGTCGGCCCCGGCCGCAACCAATACGTGGACGACCTGTTCGTTTCCGTGGATAGAGGCGATAAATAGTGCAGTGTCTCCATTCTTTGCCGTGGTGCCAATCTTGGCGCCGAGCCTTAGCAGTAGAGCTGGCACGCGTCCGTCCTCGCAGTTCTGCACTGAATGCATGAGCGGAGAATATCCGTCGTTGTCGACGGTATTTACATTCGCACCGTGCGCAAGCAGAAGCGCGACGGTATCTTCGCGGCAGTACCAAGCGGCAATCATCAGAGGCGATGTGTTCCTATTGTCCACGACCTTCAAACTTGCCCCGGCGAGGACAAGTTTCTCAGAGATTTCGAACTGCTCTAGGGCGAATCGACTCGATCAGGGCGGTAGTTCCGTTGCAGTCTTTGGCATTCAAATCCACCCCTGAATTGATCAGCTCCTTAGCCTCAGCGGAATCTCGTTTTTGAATTGCGGCGATGAGCGGTGTCTGGCACGTCTTTTGAGCCGCCGTCGGACGCCCGGCCTACGTGGTCAGAGGAAAAAATAGCGTCAAGAACGCGAGGACATAGTGGGGCCGTAAAGGGCCACCGCGCACGCCTTGGCGCAGTTTGACGTCAGAAAGCGCGGTCATCATTCTTGGCATGTGCCAGCCCGTCCTCCGTATAATTTCGGACTAAAAAGCCTTGGGCCGGCCACTGGGGTCGTTGATTAATGCTGCGACATCTGGGTGACCTTCCCGATTAGCGAGCGAAACTGCTGTGTCACCGACGGGATTTTTTATGTTCGGATTAGCACCCGCCTTTAGCAACAACCGAACAACACCTATCTCACCATTCGTAGCAGCCCTCATCAGGAGAGTGTATCCATCTCTGTCTGCTACGTTGGCTTTGGCTCCGGCCGCTAGGAGTAGTTGAGTGACCTCTCGCGCAGCCTCTCCAGAACTCTTCAGTGCGTAGAACAAAGCAGTCTTTCCATTTTGGTCTGTAGCATTAACGTCGGCCCCAGAGTTGATGAGATTCCGAGTCAGCTCGATGTCGCCAGACTCCGCTGCATGCATGAGTGGGGTCTTGGTAGGGTCACGCACTTCCGAGGCATCCGTGCCCAAAGAATCTGAAAGAACGAGCGGACAAAAGCTTACCATCGTAAAAACTGTATCTCCCTCTGCCTCTTTCCATTTAGACGGCTTTAGGTACACGGCAACACGAGGTCTCAGCTGTACAGACAGCAATCCACGTAGCAATCGCTCCACAAACCAATCTCCAGGGTAGGCCTTGACGTCAAACTTCGTGAATCCGTGGTCTCTATCCCATTCAAACCGCACGACTTTCTTAGTCAAAAGTCCATAACGAGGGACACGCCAAGGGTTATCCCAAGTCAGGTAAATCCAGTGTGCCACTCCAAGAAACAACGCGACAAGAAAAAGATTCCGATATCGAAATGGTCCGTTCTTTCTTTCTGAAGAGTTCTTCATTTTGCTCCATGAGACGTGTGGTGCAGCCGTGAGTTTCGTATCTTTCT
The DNA here is from genome assembly GCA_003225295.1 of Acidobacteriota bacterium. Classification (GTDB taxonomy): domain Bacteria; phylum Acidobacteriota; class Terriglobia; order Acidiferrales; family UBA7541; genus Acidiferrum. The sequence goes on from QHYZ01000005.1 coordinate 9,096, forward strand.
CATTGGTAATAGTATATCAACATAGTACGTTTACCGGGAATTGCCGAAAAGGGTGCAGGTCAACCCGAGCGTAATGTTAATATGGACGGAGACACCTCACTGTCAGCACGCTGCCCCCCAAATCGCCTCAAAGTGGAAGGGCGCTCGACCATCATCCGTCTGGCTAATTGTCATTACAATCTGCTCTTCGGAGGGACTCCAATTGGACCGCCACCGCAAGATACGTCCATGATGTCGCATCCCTTCCCACCTCCGCCACCACCTCCGCCACCACTTCCGACACCGATTCCACCACCTCTGACAGGTTAGACCGCCGCTACCTCCACCTGCTGCACCGCCGCCACCGGTACTAGTGCTGTTGTCGCCGTGACGATCCTTGCAGCGCTTTTGCAGCTTGGCTGCATCCGGACCGGAGAATTTATAGTTCTGCTGCGTGAAGTCTCCTTGTATGTTCCTTTGCATTATGTCGTTGGAGGCGCGGTTTTCGTCGGGAGGGTGCGTATAGTCCAAGGCCCAGTGTGCAAACTCATGAGTTGCGACTTCCCCTATCGCTTTTGCAATATCGCCACCAGTTGTCGAGTTCAGGCCGCCCTTCTGCTGGACAACTTCCAGGGCTGTGCTGTAAGCATAAACCGTACCGCTGTTGCCCGGGCCACCTAATCCCCCCCAAGTAGGTGGAGTGTATCCAAATTCGCCCCGCCCTCGGGGAGAGTCTCCGAGGGTTAGTGTTGCAGTGTAATCGCTCGTCGATTGGTTGAAAGCAACGTCCACGCCAGCACCTTTCAAGAATGCTGCCACTTGGGTCTCTGCGATTCGTACATTCGCGTCACTCAAGGCTCCGTTATTGATAACCGTTATGTTGAATTTGCACGGCTGCAAACCCAGCGGGTCGGTCAGGTTACACGGATCATTCAGTACATAGGCGTACCGATTCAGCGACTGTGGATCGGCGAGGTTGCCTGGAGCACGGTCCGTCGACAAGAAGCGTCCGAGGCGATTGACGTCGTAGCGAGCCATCGCGAAGTCGTTGCCGGATTCGGAGTCGCGCTCATACGTGGTGAAGAGCAGTTTGTCATTGGTGGTGTTGTACCAGGATTCACCGAAAGGAAAATGGCCAAGTTGGGCGGATGTGTTCCCGCTGGAGTCGGTGACAAGGCGGTTCGAGAGGTGATCCTGATGGTAATACTTCGTGCCAGAAGAATCGATCTTGGCGAGCAAGGTGGTGCCGGAGTAGACGTACTCTCGGGAGGGGGAGCCGACGGCAGCACCGTTATCGTATTCGGCAAGCACTTTGCTTCCCGTAAATATATACACCGTGCTCGTGGTGGTGCAGTTTGGAAGACATTTCTTCACACGAAGGCCGTGGCCGTCGTAGTTGTAAGCTGCTGAGCTGCTGTAAGCGACCGCGCGATTCTCGGCGTCGTACGTGTACGTTGGCGATGGGCAGGGAGGAGCCGACTCAGCCATAAGGTTGCCGTTCGCGTCATAGCAGTCACCAGAGATGCGGTTCGTGGCCGCGTCTATCAGAACGTGGTTAGCGGGCGGATTGCCAGCCGTTTGATTTTGATCCTTGCGGTTGCCATAACGGTCGTAAATCATGGACAGGCCCCATGCCGGGTAATTCGTTGAGCCGGTCGTTGTCGCGGTCGAAAGGCGATAGAGCGCGTCATAAGTGTAAGCAACACTGCGACCACTATCCACTGAGTCTGTGATGCCGGCGATCTGGCCGTTGTTGCTCCCGGCCACCCCATAGGAGTAAGCCAAACCAAATTTTGTCGTTGCGTCGTGGGCGCAGGCGCCACTTCGATTTGTCGTGGAGTAATCGAGGCAGGTCAATTGCAAACGATCTGAGGAGAATCCGAATGAAGCGAAAATCCCGTTACCGTATTTGAGGCCGGTGACCAGACCGGCAGGGTTGTACCCGAAGCCATTGGCGTAGACCGTTCCCGTTGTACAAGTGCTGCCGGAGGTCCCCACTGCGCAAGGCCTTCCAATGGAATCGTAGCTAGGAACGACGACTCGGTTCGAGGGATAAGTGATCTGGGAGAGTTCTCCTGCAAGGTTGTATTGGTATTTCGTCGTGTACGTCGTACCGCTGATCAGCTTGTCGAGTTGAGTCACGTCGCCCAATATATCGTAGGTATAGTTTTCCGACCCCACTCCGTCAGTCATCGTAATGAGGCGGCCATTGTTGTTCTGGCTCGAATTCGTTCCGTACGTCCGGGTGACTGTGGGAGTTGCAGGCACGCCCGTCAAACCAACGTTGTAGCTCACCTGATAGAGCCGATTCAGGCTGTCATAGCTATAGTTCGTTAGGACGCCGCGCGCATCGGTTCTCTTTAGAAGGTTGTTGAAGGAATCGTAGCCGTCTGTATTGCAGGTGCTGCCCGACATTGAGCCGAAGCAGACTGTGCCAGCCTCGGGCGTGGTGTCGCTTATCAGGCGGCCGAGCGCATCATACGTGTAGGTGCGGGTCTGAGAGCCCTGGGCGGCTGTGGTCAGAAGGTCGAGAACGTTGTAGGCGTAAGAGGTTTGGAGCGTGAGGGTGTTTCCGCTCGTGGGGTCTGGCTCCAAGACTGTTGTCATTCTTCCCAAGCCGTCGGTCACGGACTGTCGCTGTTTCCCGGTCGGATCTGTTGTCTTCGCGGCTGTGGTTGTATATACCGTCGTACTGTTGCTGTTGTCCGGAAGAATCGTCTTCGTGAGGCGGCCAATGGCGTCTGTGCGCGTCTCCGTCCAATACTGCGCCGTGCTGTTATGAGGATTGCTGATCTTATAGCCGCGACCCCAGGCATCGTATTGGGTCTCCACGATTGAGTAGCTTGTGCTGCTTCCGTCCAACAGTTGCTGTTTCACTGCTCGGCCAAGGCCGTCAAAATATGACTTTCGAACCGCAACACTAGAGCCTACGATGGGAGAACTGACCTGGATCGTGGAATTCACATCGTCGTACGAATATGTGATCTGCGCATTGTCAGGGCGCGTGATGGACGTGATTCTGTTCAGGTGACCGGGGTCGGTGTATGCGTATGTTGTTGTTTTCGCATTTTCGTCCGTGAAGGCAGCGGCGAACCCAGTATAGGAATTGTAAATTACGCTCCTTGTTAACTGTGGGCCGGTTCCGACTCCGCGCAACACTGAATCCGGAAATGTATAATTTGTCGTTACCGAGTAGTTCCACTGCACCTGCTGACAACAATTCGCGTCCGCTTTGACGAGGTTCCCGAGAGAATCGTAGTACTGATGTTTGGCAATTGCTCCACCCGGCGTTACCGGGTCTGTATAAGTCGTGGAAGTAGTCGGGTTGCCCCGTGTCGTGAAAGAACAGCCATAGGCCGAATCATTATGTTGAACGGCTCCGGTGATGCAAGGTGAGTTGATAAAACCCGATTCGTCGTATGCGATCAGTGTGCGGGATTTGATCGTGCCAGCGCCGTCAGCAGTTGTTATTAGGGTTGGCCGGTTCAATATGTTTGCCGCGATGTAGGGACTGGTACTTAGATATGTAATATTAGTCCGGCGCAATATGTTTCCTGGCGTCCCTGTTCCCCAATCGTGTTCAAACATTACCTGGAGGTTGCCGAAAGAGTCGTATACGGTCTCGACTTCGTTCTGTGTCGAGTTGTCCTCAAGTACAGTGATTTGAGTTGCCGGTGCGCCATTCACCCATGTGGTGTTGACAGTGCGCAACAACGTACCGCCTGTACTTCCCTGGTAGAATTTCTCGGTAATTTCCTGGCCACTGCTATTGAATGTATACACGTACTGATTGGCGGCAGAGTCGTAGGAGAGCTGGGGTGCCGTGACCGTGGTGTTCCAGTTGCTTCCATTCGGAGCTCGCACGAACTGCCAAGTTGAAGTATTGGTGCCATTCGAAACAACCACAGATAGATTGGTCGCGGTCGCGTCAGAACAATTGATGCTGTCGTTTGTACCATTGTATTGATGCTCGAAATATCCCGCCGCTGGAAGAGTCACTCGCTTTATGCGGCCCGTGTAATAGCCTGATTGGTTGGGTGTTGGTTCGTAGGTGAAAAAATACTTTTGCCCGTTCGGCAGATCGAGTTCGGTTGGCAAGTTGGCTGTTCCTGTGTACTCCACGACTCCACACGCGAAGTTTGTCTTGATGTTTGTAGCTGTAAGCTTGAGCGTGGCCGTTTGGTAGACACCAGAAGTATCGGGGTACTGATATTGAATCGACGCGCTTCCTGTGATGATCTTCAACGGCGTGTGGCCTGCGCTGTCTTTCCAATCAGTTTCGCTTGAATTTACGACCGTAGCACTGACATAGTTACCGTTCGTGTCTGTCCAATTCGTTCCCGTTATGACCTGACCTGCTGGCGTTGTTGTCTTCGGCGCGGAGAGGGAGGAAGCGTCCAGATAGTACCCACTGTCGTCGTTCGCATAGCCCGTCCTGGGTCCAGTCGGAAAGCCGCAGACAGTTGCGAATTGGTAAAAATCGACGTCAAAATTGTGCGTGGTACCGGCAGGATCAGTATAGGAATAGTTATGGTAGTGTGGCGAACTCTGAATGGGTGGAGGTGAATCGCAGGTTTCCGTAAAACGGACGTATCGAATCGCTCCGGCCGGCAGGGTCGTCTTCCATCCCCAGGTTGGGTTTCCGCTCCCGTCGACTACCGGCGTCCAAGCGTTGTTCTTCTTCATCCATAGCAGAGAGTCATTCACAATCGGAAAACTGAAGTTGATGCCCCGCCCTGGGCTTGAAGCGACGGGGATGGAAAAGTTCACATTGAGGTTTTGACGATTGATCGCGTCAAGTCCTAGGGACTGGACAGAAGAAAAGGGAGGGACGCCCGTCTGCGGATCTTGAGCGAAAGCCGAGAGCGCGCACAGTAGACAGCCCATTAGCAAGATGAGACGTCGCATCGAATCCCCCTATTGAGTCGAAAATGTGGAGTCGGTCAAACCCGTATTGAAAGACACGCTTGAGATAGTGATGGTCATCCAGGGAGTGCCGTTCAATGACTTCGATACTTGGAAGGGGACTTGAACCCCGCCGGTCGGCTGGTATTTGGAGTAGGAAATTTCGACTGCGATACTCGGTTCGGCGCCGCTCGCAGCGCGCATGGAATAAGCAATTTTCACAGGCAGTCCTGTCGACGCATTGATCCAAATCTCTCGATAGCTAAAGGACGAGAGGTATTGAAGATCTGGCTGCGAAGAATAGGTGTTCCAGGTTCGCAGGTGATGGCATCCCGCACCGTCGATGTTTTCCTGGCCTATATATTGAAGGGCAGAATCAGCGGAACTCAAGATGGCCGAGAGCAGCGGAAGAGGAAACAGGGCGCCTTGACTGGAGGCGGCCAGTTCTAACGAATAGTTAGTTTTGGTCGCAGTATGGTTTGAATCGTTAGCAACGCCATTTGAGTAGACGGCTTGCGTGGTGCCACTGGCAGTGGCGATTTGTTCCAAGGTTTGTCTTGAGCCGCGCGTCAGAATCTTGATGGTGCCCACCTCGGTGTCGGACCCGGCAGTAATCGTGACTGTTCCCGTAGCGGTGGAGTCCCCGGGAACGGAGCTGCCCATGGCTGTGACCGTTTGCTTCAGGACGGCGAGAGCTTGGGGGTCGCGCTGCGGAGTTGCTGTCGATTGTTGTGAGATTAGACGCGAAGAAGAGGCAAGAATCAGGACAGACGAAAGGACGAGCCGAGCCACTCGCATGCGGCCTCCGTGCCACTGTCCACGGGACCGTTTGGGAGAAGACGGCGCGCCGTGGGCGACGTTCATTTGTCTAAATGCCCACCGGGCTGATTGGCAGGAGAGTTAGGCGAGCGATTGATACAGCGGGGGTAAGAACCTGTCAATAGTACTTTGGACTATTGGCCTGGGAAGTAAAGTAGTATTGACTGATAGCAAAATTATCTACGAAGAGAATCATCACTTGCCTAAATGTTCTCTGCAAGCGCATCGACTTGTCCGGGTCCAGATCGATGAGCCTCCTCGCAGCAAGAATCGTTGCGGCAAACAGAATGGCGAACTTCCGCTCCTCTGTCATTTCACGGTCCTATACGTACGTGGCTCTATATCTCGCCTCCCGGCATGCCCAGACCTGATGCCAGTAGTTGCTACGGGCGTTAGGGTCGGGGTTCGGGTCACGCGGCGAAATAGACAGCACGTCGACGGTTGGAATACTCGGGTCTGGGGGCTGGGTAATTCGGTCGATAAGAAAATCGTAGAGTTCGGTCACTTCATTACAGTCGGGGCACTTTATTTTGATCTTGCTGCAAGGATCGTGGTAGTCGCAAGTGGGAGAGAGCTTGCGACTTCACTGATGATTCTCAATCAGCGCGCGGAGCCAAATACAGGTTTCCCCAGTCGCGCTCGGCGAAGACAAACCACCCCACGCTTCGACCATCCCAAGCCGTGTAGCTGTCTGTATGGGGAGCGGGTTCGGTACGAGCGTAGCTTAGACCTCCATTGTCGTCGTCTCCGACTGCGACGTTAAAGCCGATGAAGTCGCCCGGTTGCGGGCGCCGGAAACTAGAACCTGGAAATGCGCTGCTGAACCAGCTCGTGTCGATGGTGTTGATGGAATCGAGAGGTACTCGAAACTCCACAACGAAACCGTGGGGACGCAGTCTTGCCTTCGATTCCCATACGATGCGTGGATTGTTGGTCGGGAATGTCAAACTCTGGTTGCACACTGAAGTGTCAAGCTGAAAGCCCTCGTTGTTAATTACCGGGTTCGGACAATTCGGGTTGCTGGGCCCACACAGAGCTGCCATTATGATATCACCGGGCTGGCGGTCGCCATCAATCATAATCTCAGCGTCATCGTCAAGGTATGGGACGGGCCCGTCACAGATAATAATGTCATCCAAAACATCCACTGCGACGTAAAGATTGTTGGCGTCATAGAGGGTGTAAATGGTAAAGCTGGAGTCCTGAGGGCTATCAGGTGGAAACAAAAACGGTAAGCCGGGGATGTTCGGAACAACTCCCGGCGCACTCGCGGGGTGTTTGCTTCCAGCAACGTAGACAGGGAGGGCGCCTCCCCATTCCCCCGGGCTAAACACGCCATCGATTACTGGAGGAGTTCTGGTGTAATTTGCGACCATGATTTGCCTGCCAGGTAGTATGGTTGCTGGTGTTTCTTCCTGGGCAAGCGCGCTGCCATTCTTTTGCAGCACGGGCGTGGATGCTGCCACTAAGATCCCCAGCACCAGCAGACCCGAAACTCGACACAGCCAATTCGGTGATGTCATGGGATTTTCCTTTCCAATCGAAGCTTTTCAGCTTCAACAGCGCGGAGTATACAACGTTTGGCGCTTGCCCGTGAGCCTGTGAACCAGAGCAACCAGAGTAGGACGAGGGGACCTCGGCGTAAGTTCCGGAGACAAGCCCTTAAGGTGTTCATAAAAGGTTTGCAGGTAGCTGCTCCCTGATTGAAGGGAGCCCTTCTCCTCGCGGACCAACTCCCTACGGTTGACATGAATACACATCTGGGATTATCTAGGGGCAGTAAACACGTTTGCATCTGTTCCGAGGAGAACATCCATGATTATTGGTGATCGCCTTCGCGCACTCCGCGAGGACAAGAAACTCTCTCAAGGGGACATCGAAAAGAGAACGGGTCTTCTCCGGTGCTATATCTCTCGCGTCGAGAACGGTCATACTGTTCCCGCGATTGAAACGCTGGAGAAAATGGCTCGCGCTCTCGAAGTCCCACTCTATCAACTTTTCTACGATGGCGAAGAGCCGCCCAAACTACCGAATCTTCTCAAGGGGAAGTCGTCTGACGAAAACGTTTGGGGGAGTTCGGGCAAGGATGCGGGGTATTTGAGCAAACTCCGCAGACATTTGGGCAAGGCTGCCGAGAATGACCGCAAGCTCGTGATGCACTTGGCCCAGAAAATGGCTGGTCGCTAGAATCTCTTCTCGCTCCATAAATCCCAGAAGAGTTTGACCGCAGTGTTTATAAGGCGTTGGGTCCATTTAGCTGATGCGAAACCCCGCTCCCGACAGTCAACTGGTGTGATCGTTTGCGATGACTGCTGTACGGAGTGTTCTAAAGCGGACAGTTTTAGGAAAAGTTTTGCGGTAGCCTGTCCAAATGAGAATGAACGATATGACGCCCAAGTTGTTTCGCTCTGTACACTGTCCTACCTGTGGGGTTCATGCCGGAATGCGTTGTTTGCTGCATTCAGGTCACCTACGCAACCAACCACACATCGACAGAAAACTGGCTGCAATTGAGGCAGTTGAAACGAAAAGAATTCTCCGCCCTGGGCCTGATAAATCCTAGTGGTAGGATAGGAGCCAACCTTATTTCCAGCCCAGGGAACGGTTCAATCGCCTGACCCGACGGCGGGTAGATTTGTGGAAAGTCGGCTCGGACTACTCAGTTCGTAGGCTCGCCAACCACTTCTCCAGAATTGCTTGGCTGGGTGGCTCAATTTCGGCGAAGGCAATTCCCATCCCGGAGTTCGGCTTGAAGTGGACCACCTTGCCGAATGCGGCGAAGCCTGCGCCGCCATGCGAAATTCTCAGTGAAACTTTCGTGTCCTCTGGGAATGGACTTGAGGTGTACACGTAGCAGCCGAAAAGGCTCAGGTTGATGGTACGTGCGGTGAGAAGCCTTTCTGACCGCACGTCGGTCAGCTCAATGCTGGCCGCGAACGGATAACGGCTGGCGCGATGTAATCCAGATGGAATGGAATGACGCCCTCGCTGTTGTGGATTCTATGTCAAACGGGCTACTCGTCCAAATAAAACCCGCCAAATCACGCGCCGCATAGCGAGGTCCGTGAGCTTATGCTTTGCTGTGCGCGAAGCGCCGTACAGTGCGGCGGTCTTCCTGGCGGCATAATGAGCAAGGGCAAAGCATTCCGCTAGCCTGGTTGTGCGATTGCCAGTGGTGTTGTTCGACCGTATCAAGATTCGATTATCGCGTTGGCTATAGCACGAGGCCAAACTTTAGCCACGGGAGCCGCAGGCTAGTGCTCACAACCGCCACCCGGTCTGTGCCGACGCCGGAATAGTCTGTTTTCTCGATTCCATACTGACCGCTGCGCTATTAGTGTATAGTCTCCAGCACAGGGTCTCCCTTTTCTTTCTATCCAGCGGGTCGTGCGAAAAAACTTGCTGGGAGGTTTCAACAATGCACTTTTGGATTGTTTGGGTATTCGTCTTCCTTGTCCCCTTTGTCTACGTTTTTCTGGTCGGAGCATCAGCTTTCAAGGCAAAAAAAGTTGACGAACTCAGCCGAGGAAACTATTTTGATGCAGTAAAAACTATGGTGACAGCAGCTGGAGTGGCCATTGCAATTGTTGCTGCGGGCTTTCAACAGAAATTCTCTGCGCCTGTTTGGATTCTTAGGTGGGCCACTGTGTGTCTGAGTTTGTGCGTTATGTTTTCAGTAACCACAATGTTGGAAATGAGCAGGTCTTATGAACAGGCGCGACGACAAAGAGACCAACCTGTTCGCGTGAGAAACTTCATAAGCGTCTTAGTGCTGGGCTACCTCTCACTCGTGAGTTTTCTTCTCGGCTTCGCATATCTTGCTCGGCTCACTTTCTACATGTGAGGCAGCCGGTTTCCGCTTCCTTCAGCCAAAAATTCTACCGCAAAACAAAATGGCGAATTTTCTCTCCTATGTCATTTCACTGGCCTATACGTGGCTCTGTATCTCGCCTCCCGGCAAGCCCAGACCTGGTGCCAATAATTGCCACGGGCATTAGGGTCAGGGTTCGGGTCACGCGGAGAAATAGACAGACAGTCAACGGTTGGAATACTCGGGTCTGGAGCGCACATGATTCTGTCGATGAGAAAATCGTAGAGTTCGGTTACATCGTGACAGTCAGGGCACTTTATTTTGATCTTGCTGCAGACATGGTAGTGGCTTGGCAATGGGTCGGGCCAGATGACGCGGAAATGACCTTCGCAATTGGGGTACATAAACGAATCGTAGCTTGGCATTGGAGAACTCCTGCGTGGAATGAATCGCAGGTAGGAGAAGTGGGAACAGCAGTCTACTTTTTCTTGTTCCACATGTCCATAAACAGTTGTACCGCTCCTGGCCACAATTCGGCACTTGTTTGGTAACGGCTGCATTTGGGCGGATTTCGAAGTCTGCGCCGTCGTGTCATTTAAACTATCCCAAATGGTCGCTGCGAGCTACATGGCGAAGCGCGTCTCGAAAAAGCCTGACCGGCTCAGGGCGGCACGTGACTGCGCCCGGCTCACGGGTCAGTTTTCGGTATTCGAGGACTTCTTGTCCGTGGGCCAGGGCTTGAACGCGAAGAACCAAAAGGCAAGGAGATTTAGGCCCGGAAGGATGGCGAACAGGCACCAAACTGGATGATGACCAGTGCGACGAAGGAGTTTTGCGACAGGCACGAGGAGGAGAAATAGAGAAACGAGCAGCACAACAACGGGGTGAGTGTAAGGGTAGAACGACCGTAAATCCCATGACTCCATTTGTTCCTCCAAGAAAGCAATCGAAGCGAGGGGCCAGAGGTTAGCACGTGCGTGAGTCAGGGAGTATTACATCGCATTGTTTTGGCTGCAGATTCGTTGTGCCGTGGTCAGGACAGACGTACAATGCGCGAGACAGAGGTCCGAATCGAAGATTCCGGATCATTAGCCGAGAAAGGTGGGCCGCATGACTCTAGGGGAGAGCCGCACCGGCATCAGGCCGTTTGTGGGATATTCCAGCATCTTACTGGTGGTGCTTTTGTTCGGTTGCTTCGCATGGGCACAGACCGACCATGCCCCAAAAGAGGGCGACCGGGCCCCCAACTTCTCCATCACCACTGATCAGGGCAAGCGGTAACCCCCACGGCATTTGGTGGCAATCTGCTCGTGCTGAACTTCTGGGAGACGGCCTGTGTTCCCTGCGTGAAGGAACTGCCGTCCCTAAGCGATTTCGCGCGTGCGTTTCGACAGGTAGTGGGCGGGATCGACTGGATGAGCGACGACATGGGTTCCTTCGTACGCACACAGCTCGCCCACTAATGAAGCCGGAGGCTCTATGAGAATTTCTCCGGGAGGCTTCGTTCTGTTCGGGACCCTTGGTTTGGACCCCACCCAGATTTCACGCCGTAGAGGAGTCGAACAGGCGAAGCCTCTACTGCTTGGCAATAAGCTTGAACTGCGTGCCGTGGGCCTCGACTGGTTGTTCTAGAAATACCCGTGTATCCACGGTGTCATAAAGCCCTTCTCGCTTGATCGGAACCACACCTGGCGTACTGCTCGGTAGATGTTCGCGTATCGAGGCGAAGAGCTTTTCACGTCCAGAGAATGCGGCGAGATTCCTGTACTCGGTCAGCAACACCATAGAGTTTGGGTCGCCTGTTTTAGAACCAGGAGTTTCAAGTGTCACCTCTGAGATGCGGTGGTAGCTCAGAACCGCACCCTGCCGCTTAGCTTCCTCTCGCACGCGCATCCAGTGGTCGTCTAAATAGCCGAGTGCTAGTCCGTTGGGCGTTACCTGAATGAACTCCAAAGTCCAAACTGGCTTTTCCGCGATATCAGGGCTTTGAGCGTCTCCCCGGACATTGAAACAAATAGCGCAGAGAAGAAGACTGGCCAACTTCAGTAGTCGCATGACTTTACCTCCCCGTCTTTTCAGACGCACTGCAATTGAGAAAGCCATCGTATCAAGTGGCGGTTGCGCTCGAAAGCCTCATTCTATTGTTTCTTGTTCCACAAGTCCCAAAAGAGTTTTGCTGTGGCTGGCCCATGCCCTGCGCGGGTTCTTCTCCTCCCCGGTGAAAAGGGCTGGCATCGGAGGTTCCGCAAACGCATCGCCAATCACCAAGCTCCTTGCTCCGGGATAACCAGTCAACCCTCATTGTGGAGCCGCTAATAAACCTCATTTCGCACTGCCCGACAAGCCGTTGACTTGGCTTGTGGCAACAGAAAAGCCGCCCAGACATTGGGCGGCATGATCTCGTAGGGGCTTTCGTCGTTTCCTGTTGCTTATTGCAGCGTCACAAGCACTTGAATGACGCCAGTGCCCTGCGGCAAGGGTTCAAGCGCCTTCCCGACAACCGCGCCAAGCATTCGGTTCCTATCGGTTCCTTTCATCGCGTGACCGGCTATGGAAGAAGTCACCAGCAGGTCGCCTATTTGGATAGGGCCATTTTCTGCCGTAACTTTACAGGGTACGATGCCCAGGACTGCAAGAGGAACTTCGTTCTGTGGTGCTGATTCCTCCACTTTGCGGGTGGTCCCTAGCAGACCCGGCTTAGTGGAGTAGATTCCCGCCACCATTGTCGAATAGGGCTGCTGCGCCAAAGCGACGTGACGGTTGGCAGTTGGGTCTATCACTAGTAAGTCTCCGGCTGCGTACTTGGCGCGATCTCCAGTCACAGCCATTGATTCGGCGAAGTCGGCCCCATTGGGTTGGAAACCGCCATCAGCGAAGACAGTTCCGTGGCCATCCACACGGAAGAGTTTAACAATGGGTTGGCCAATTCCGCCCACTAATATGTCTCCTCCCGCCACATTGGCAAATTGTCCTGCAGTTCCACCTGGACTGTTTGCCGAGCCGAACACGCCAACGCTTCCGCCGCCGCTCGTTGCCTCCGAAACACCTATTACGCCGACGGCGAAGGTGTTCGTTGAATTTGTTGCACCTACAACACCGTTCTGACCACCTTGGCCGACAACGCCCGTCCCGTTTCCGCTGAAAGCTAATCCATGCACCCCGATCTGCTTGCCCGTGGTCCTTCCGGCCAAGCCTTCGATGGCAATGACAATATCTGAGTCCGAAGAACCTTCTGAGTCGACCCATAGACCAATGGGATTGGATTGGCCCGGAGGGGGCGTGATATTGCTGGTCAGCACATGCAGCGGAAATATGGGGGCAGTCGTTCCAATGCCGACGTTACCGTCTAGCGATTGGAAGATGTTCGAGTTTCCGACCTTATGCGTGCCCGTGAACCTGGCGATGAAGTTCGGCGTTCCCGCTCCGCCGATCTCCTCACTTCCGCTCTGAGCGAAAGCCGTCGGGGTCACAGATGCGCAGAAGATCAGAATCGCAATGCTTTTGTATTTCATAGAATCTCCTTTATTTTGCGTTTCAACACGGGGGACCACGTGAACCCTATAAGGCTTTCTCCGACACCGCAAGCGACAAGGAGCGACATCTGAAAAGCGACGCAGATTGTCGTGTGTTCCCAAGGCAAGGCGACCTTGCTTCCAGCCCAGCGAGTCCGTCTATGGTAGATTAGCCGCCCGGAGGATTCATGAACATCTTGGCGGCCTTGAAGCAGGCAGAAACAAAGTTAAAGAAGCAGGCGGATAAGGTGCGGCAACAGTTGGACGCGGTGCGTACAGCGAGGAAGATTTTAGGGCGTGAAGTAGCTGCCCAGCGGTAAACGGATTGGCAGGAAGAAACGGGTGATGTCTGCGGCTGCGAGAGCGAGGATTGGGAAGGCAACAAGAGAGCGATGGGCAAAGTTTAGAGCAGCGAAGGCGAAGAAACACTAGAGCCTCAAGGAAGCTGAATACGCTGAATTGCCTTGGCTTGACAAAATTAGGGGCTGGCGGTAGGGTTCGTGGCAATTCCCTCGCATTTGACCTGATGGAGGCAAATCATGAGCAAATCGGCAATCCGTTCAGCAGCCGGTTTGGACCCGATTATCAAGAGGCGGCATTTAGCGGCTCACGGAAGAATGTCGCTCTTTGTCCCTTGTGAACTTGAAAGAATGATGTAGGTTGGCCGGGCATAGGTACGGTCGCCCCACGAAACTGAGTCTCAATTACCCAAATCTTGAAGGAATAGGAGGAGGATTTCATGAAATGCAGAAATCTGTTGGTGGTTTTTCTTAGCGCCTGTGGTGTATTCCTATCACTGAAGGCCGTCGTGCAAGCGCAGAATGCAGTGCCGCGCAGTACGCTTTGTGAAACTGGATGCTTGCTCCCGCCAACCGCCTTAGTCGGCTGGTGGCCGGGTGACGGCAACGCCAACGACATTCAGTTGGGGAGCAATGGGACCGTGATGAATGGAGCGTCGTTTACACCAGGACTGGTCGGACAAGTCTTTTCCTTTGACGGCGTCGACGATTTTGTTGACGTGCCCGACACACCAGCGCTCCATGCGATTACGACAGCCATAACCGTAGATGCCTGGATTAATCCTCAAGTGCCTCCATCAGGTGGGGGTTGGATATTCGCCCGGCGAGACCCGTTTGTGAGCGAAGGCGTCGGGATGGCAATCGACGGTGATGGAGGTCTGGGAACACAATTACAAACAAGCACACTTTCAGGTTTTCGGTCCGCGGATCGGGTCATCCAGTTCAACGGCGAATGGCAACACGTTGCTCTTACGGTTGACACCAGCATTGGGGAGGTCCGCCTCTATCTGAATGGCAACCCCCTTCCCTTGCAAGTCGTTGCGGGTTCGGTTAGCGGACGGTTTGCCGACGTAAGTCACCTTTTCATTGGACAGCGTCAGAGCTCCAACACTCCAGAAGGTGAGGCGGGTGGCTC
>QHYZ01000221.1 GCA_003225295.1 Acidobacteriota bacterium
AAACAACGTTCATCAATGCGGTCCTCGACGAACTTGCGGGAATTTCACCAGACGACCGTGTGCTCATCATCGAAGACACTCCGGAATTGCAATGCAACGTAAAGAACTCGGTAGCGCTCCTCGCGGTGGGGCGTGTGTCGATGCTTGATTGCCTGCGTGCCTCCATGCGCCTGAAGCCCACAAGGATTGTCGTGGGCGAGGTGCGCGGGGCGGAAGCGCTGAGCATGCTCAAAGCTTGGAATACCGGACACCCAGGGGGCGCGGCAAGCGTACACGCAAACGATGCACACGGAGCGCTGATTCGGCTGGAAAGCCTAGTGGCGGAAGCGACAGCCGCGCCTCAACAGCAATTGATCGCAGAAGCGGTGAATGTGGTGGTCTTCGTGGACGCAGAACCAAGCATTCGTGCAGGGCGCAAGGTCCGTGAGGTGTGCGTCGTCATGGGATATCGCGACGGAAATTACGAGATGGAGTACGTGTAGGGGGCCTCGTGGATAACTCTGCACAACGAAGGGGGATGGATTCTCCGAGCTGCACAAGTCTTTTTTCTTGCGGTTTCTTTGTTGCGGTTGCCGCAATGGTTGCGGCGGCCGCGGTTAGCCTCCTTTCGGGGCTGGGTGCACCGCAGACAGTTTTGCCAGCACCGGACCGCGTCGCATTGGTCGTGATGGTTATGTCGTTGGCTTTCTCGGGCGTGCTCCTGAGCACGCTGTTGAATTTGCCGGACACAACGCGAGTGACGGTCGTGGTTTTGTTTGCAACAGCGCTTCTCTGTTCAGGATTCGTTGCACTGGTGGGTTGGTTTGCCGTCAGTGGAGCGAGTAGTTGCTGCGTGTGAATCTAAACAGGAAAGGAAAAACCAAATGAAGGTATTCAGGAAAAGAGCGGGATGGTGCGGTTTCGCGGTGCACACAGGTTTGCTCGCGCTGGCGTCTCTGGTCTTCAGTTTGCCCACATTCGCGGCATCTGGCGGTCAAGCATTGCCTTGGGAAGCCCCGCTCACGCGTCTGCAACAGTCGTTGAGCGGCCCCGTGGCCGGGGCGATCGCGGTTATCGCACTGGTGGCGATCGGCGTGGTCCTGGTCTTCGGGGGGGAATGGAACGAGTTTGCCCGCCGCTCCGTCTACGCGGTTTGCGCCATCGCGTTTATCGTTTCTGCGGGCACTCTGTTGGCAGGCCTCTTTCAAGTCGGTGCGGCGATTGTGTAGCCATGGATGCTCCACGAGAAGTTCCGTTTCACGAATCAGCGAACCGCCCCCAATTGTTGATGGGCGGGGATCGGGAACTGATTCTGGTCTCTGCCATCTTGGCTGCGATGCTGGTTTTTGCAGTCATGAAATGGTGGAGCATTATTGCCGGACTCATTCTTTGGCTAATCGCGGTGGGGGTTCTCGTGCGAATGGCTAAGGTGGACCCCCTCTTGCGTCATGTTTACATCCGGCACATTCGCTATCGAGATTTCTATCCCGCCAAGAGTCGGATGTCCGCTCCTCCCACTACCACTCCTGCTAAATGGAGATAAGACATGCCACTAATTGAGCAGCGCCGTCACGCGATTGGACTAGCCGACCTCTTACTGTATGACTCCCTGATTGAGGATGGGATTCTTCTGCTACAGGACGGCGGGCTCCTGGCAGCTTGGAAGTTTCGGGGGCCGGATCTCGGTTCAGCGACGAACGGAGAAATGGCCGCGCTGAGCGGGCGCTTGGGAGCCCTGCTCCGGCTTGGCGGAGGCTGGATGGTCCAGTGTGACAGCGTTCGCGCGCCGGCACCCGGCTATCCCGAAAATCAAGAGTTCCCGGATTCGGTTACAAAGATCATCGACGATGAGCGTCGCGAGCAGTTCATGTCCGAAGGCGTGCATTTCGATAGCGACTACTATCTTTCCCTAACCTACCTTCCCCCTGTTGCACGGGAAGAAAAGATCAAAGGATGGATGTTCGAGGGCATTAAGGACCGGAGGGGGAATGCCGCGCGTATCGTGGATTATTTCAAGAGCCGAATTGCGTCTTTCGAGGATGTTTTCAAGTCCCTGTTCGCAGTAACACGCTTGAGTGCGCTGCGCACGAAAAACTCTGTTGGCAATCCTGTGCTTCACGACGAACTCCTGCGGTACGTACATCGCTGCGTGTCATGGAAAGATCATCCTCTCCGTCTTCCCGA
>QHYZ01000222.1 GCA_003225295.1 Acidobacteriota bacterium
AGCGCCTCGTTCCTGATTGTCATTGGCGGAATCATCGTCCGTGAGCTCAGGTCGGCTGCAGCTCAGAGTCTTAAACACCCTGCTCTCATCTACGGCTTAGCCTTCGCTGTTTCTGTTGTGACTCTCTTGGTTGCCTACTTCCCGTTTTACTGGCTTCTCGTTCAGATTCAGACATGGCGTCTTGGCCATCCGAATCCGTTCACGATTGGACCGGCGATGGACGCTATTCCATGCTCGTTCGTCGCTGCAGTAGTCGCCTTTTGGTTTACCGTGCGCGGAGCAAAGAGAAAACCGGCTTGCCAGACTTGCCAATTCAGGGCCTCATGAAAATAGCTAAGTGATTGCGGCGCCTTGCCTTAGATTATTTTCCCCACTGTTCGCAATGAGGAGGCCGGGGGGGCGAATCCCCTCTCGTCCACCATTCCTGATACCGACAAGTGCCGCTGGCCCACTAACGGCCTGATTCCTCCCAGTAGATGACCTCGTTCGATTTCCGGGCAACGACAACAACGCTCTCCTCTTTTCCGTTACGCACGATAGGCGCGAGCCACGGCTCAACAGAATATTGCTGACAGACTGCAACCTGGTCGGCATTGCATCTTTTCAAGTCAGTCACTATCTCTTTTACTTCATCTATGGTTGCAGGTTTCCACTCCATGACAATCCTCGGACTCCAATCATACCTTTAGCAGCCGCCCCAGTTTCCGATACCGCGTTACCAGACTTAGCGCAAGTCTGGAGCTGGCGCGCCGCTTGAGTTCTTGGGAAGGCCGCAAGAATCGCATGATGTCGAAATTACTCCGACATTCCTCAATACCGGAGAGAAAGGCTTTTTGCATCTGGGACAGGGCCATCGACTGATACGAAAAGCAGCATAAAAATAGAACACTACGAATATCAGAATAGTGAAATTCAGAGGCAAGGTATTCATCGCATTATCAGAAAAGTCCCTTGCCGCGCCCAATGCCAATGCAACTGCGCCAGCCAACATGGCGAGCAAATATTGACGTCTCAACTTGTTAAATTCTTGCCATTTGGCTTGATAATCGCTCATTTGTGCCGGAACTTATGCCACATCCAAGAGTCGAAGGAGAGATTTATACCATGCTTTTCGACTAACTCTGGTAAGTCGCCTGACCGGAGAAGTCAAGTTCCAGGACTCCAAGATGGACGATTAGCGCGTTCTCGGTACCGATCCACGTATCCCAATCTGGATCAATTTCGGTTTGCCGACAATCCGACCACTAACGGATCATTCTCCGCTTCGTCGAGCATTCAAGAGCCAACGCTTCGTGCTCTTCTTTGGCAACGCTGTTATAGGATTGAGACTTGAATCGTCGTAGTCCGGAGGGCCTTTCCCATGATCTCCGCGGGAGCTAGACCCAGTCGTTCGCACATCAGACTCTCTGTCCTGCTGATCTTCCTTATACTCGCGCTCCAGCGCGCCCAAGCGCAATCTGTTTCTCCCACCAGTGGTCCACCGAATGAGACATGGGCCGGGCGGAGGATTGTTACGCTACAGGGATTTGGAGACTACTTTGTTTCCGGACAGCATGGACAATCCGAATTGATCAGACCTGACGGTCTGGGCGTAAACATCGTGGCTGTAGTGCAGAGCGTTGAAGGGGAACACATTTGGATCAAAGCTAACGGAGCCGGCGATGTGCCTGTGGGATGGGTGAACAAGAAGAACGCGATTTTGATGGACGATGCGATCCCTTATTTCACCTCTCTAATCGAACGTAATCCGAAGGACTGGGATGCGTACCTTCGTCGCGGGGAATCTAAACATGCGCTGAATCAGCGCGAAACTGCCATTGCGGATTACACCAGGGCAATCGAACTGCATCCAGACGAGCCGTTTCTGTTCCTACGCCGAGGCCGAGCTTTCCGAACGATGAAAGCCTGTCCGCAAGCTGCGGCGGATTTTGAGAAAGCGGCCAACCTCAAACCCGTGTGGGCTGAGCTTTACAACCAAGCAGCAGGTGTTTATGTGGACTGTCCAGATCCTGCATTCCGTAATCCCGCAAAGGCTGTCGCGCTGATCGAACACGCGATTGCCCTCGACGTAGAGCACCCCACGTATCTAACCGTTCTCGCCTTGGCATATTTTAGATCGGGCCAGCTTGAAAAAGCGGTAGTTACGCAGAGGCAAGCATTGGAATCGCCCAAATTCCCTCCTGGGTATCGTGAGGAGGCGACAGCGCAATTACATGAGTATGAGAGAGCACTCGCTGCTCAGAACCATTGAAAAGCTGGGCATCCGATTGTCACTGCATTTGTCCGTGATGGGAGTCTTCAGCCGGAATGCGCCCGAACCCTCACCGGACATGTTTCTGATCGGATGACGGGCAACTCTGCGTAAGGGATTAGATAAGGCTTGTCGACTACACGTCCACTAGCTTCCCGATGCCTGGAACCGATTGACTTTGCCAATTTATTCTATATTGTATAGCTAATGTCTAGCCGCGATTATCTCGGTGAATTCGAGCACATCGTGATTCTGGCCCTTCTTCGTCTTGCTGGTCGGGCCTATGGAGTTACAGTGCGGCAAGAGATCGAAGCACGGACTGGTCGTGAAGTGTCCATCGGCGCCATTTATGCCACTCTTGACCGCCTGGAAACGAAGGGCTACCTCAAATCGCAATTCGGCGAACCTACGCCAGAACGCGGCGGACGATCGAAACGTTTTTTCCATGTCACCGCCAAGGGAGTGTCAGCAGTGAATCGGACGCATCGCGCAGTTCAGAGCATGACCCAAGGCCTTGATCTGATCGGGAGTCACTCATGATGTTCCAATCCACTTTGGCTCATCCGCCACGCATTGCCTCCTGGCTTGTCTAGCTGTTCGCTTCTGCGGAGCAGGCAGAGTCCATTCTTGGCGACCTCAGTGAGGAATTCTCCGACCTAGCCTCACGCTCAGGCATCGATCATGCCTGCCGCTGGTACTGGCGACAAAGTGCCAAAACCATCGCCCATCTCGCGGGTGCCGCGTTTCGCGTTGCGCCATTGTGGCTCGCCGCCGTCGTTTTCCTCGGTTTCACGTTTTCATTGTTCGGCGCAGCCCTGCCCGAACAGTTCATCGTCTCCTTGCTTCGCACTCAGCGGCCTTATTCGAACCGCCACTACGAAGCTTATGTGTGGCTCCTGACCTACGGCATTCCGATTGTGCGCTTCACCCAGTCGCTTCTCATCGGTTGTATTGTGGCAGTTTTAGCGAAGGGAAGAGAAATGGTCGCAACTATGACCGTTAGCGTCCTGCGCGCGGCCATGATTGCCTCGCTTCTTTTCATTTTTTTCGGACACACGCCACCCGCTCGGCCGGTGATTCCATTCCTGGCGCCATTTCTGTTTAGCCGTGCCCTTGATTTGATCGGCATCGTCACTGCCGGAGTCATTGTGCGAAAAGCTAGATCGGCTTCGGCGCGTCGGCTCGCAGCCACCTGATTGGCGGCCGCGCGAATTGACTACGGAGGTTACTACACATGCTTCGTCACATCTTCCCAACAGTCGCTCTCGTGGTTGTGCTCGTTCTGCCAGCGGTAACTCCAGCCGACTTGACACCGGCCACGTCCCGGAAGACCGCGCCAGATTTCACGCTAACTGACGCGAAAGGCAGGCCGGTCAAATTGTCCGCCTACAAAGGCCGGGTCGTGCTACTGGATTTCTGGGCCACGTGGTGCACGGGATGCAAAGTGGAAATTCCCTGGTATATGGAGTTCCAGAGCACGTACAAAAAGAGCGGACTATCCGCGCTAGGCGTTTCAATGGACGACGACGGCTGGAAATCTGTCAAGCCATTCCTTCAACAGCATAAAATCAACTATCCGATTGTGATTGGAAATTCGGAAATGGGAGACCGTTTCGGTTTCAACTCGATGCCCGCAACGCTGTTGATCGATCGCAACGGCAAGATCGCCGACCTGCACGTTGGCATGGTGGACAAAGATGCCTTTGAGAGCGAAATCCAAATATTGCTCAAGGAAAGCGCGTCCAACAAGGCTGTTGAATGAACCAACTCCCGGTAAACGTAACCTGCCCGGCCCGCTAACTCTCCAAAAGCCCGGGTGTAGCAAATGGAAATTCCTGTCTTGAGCCTATTGCTGATCGTAGGCGGATGACGAGCAAACAGGATGTTATTCCGGGCGAGAAGTTCGCCTTACCGGTAACTTGGGTCCGGGGCATAAAGCTCCGCCTCTTTGCGTTTTCCTCGGTCGCGGCCTCGCACGATAGTTTCGCCACCTGGGCTCCGGAGTGGGAGCCCCATTTTCGTACTCCCTCTGCTTCGCGAAAATAA
>QHYZ01000223.1 GCA_003225295.1 Acidobacteriota bacterium
ACGGCATACTCGTCTACGCACACGGCGAGCCTGTGGGCTGGTGTCAATATGGACCGAGTCAGGAATTGCCACGGATTGACAACAATCCTCGGTATCGGAAGTTCGCGCATGGGAACGGAAACGAGCGGCTGTGGAGAATTACCTGCTTCGTGGTTCACAAAAATTTTCGCTGCCGCGGAGTGGCACACATTGGTCTAAGGGCGGCACTCGCTGCTATACAAAATGAGGGAGGAGGTCTGGTGGAGGCTTATCCGATAAAACGCTGGGGAGCCTACCAAGAATGGCGAGGAACGGTGTCGATGTTCGAGAATGAAGGATTCCAGGTCGTTGCTCCTCTCGGCAAAAGCAATGTGTTGATGCGAAGAACTATTTTGAGCTGCCGTCAAATGTGCAGACTTGGGTGACTCAAATCAGAGGCGGGCACCATGAACCTGTCAGTTTTCTGCGTAGTGAGCGTCGATGGCTTTCTGGCCCGTCCAGACCACACGCTCGATTTCTTAGATGCAGGCGGGCAGGAGCCACACGGTTTCGAGGAATTCTACGCCAGTGTCGATGTGGTCGTGATCGGTCGCAGGACCTTCGAAGTTGTATTGAAATTCGGGTAAGTGGTTTTACGGAAAGAAGCCTGTAGTTGTACTGCGCAGTCATCCGGTCGATTTCTCCTCGGCCCAATGTTGGACCCAAAAAAAGAATGGCCCCGACTCACGTTCTACAGAGCCGGGGCTTTTCTTTTGCTACTGGCATCCTGAGATTGTCAAGAACCGAAGGGTTCGCTGCGAACTTCCCAGAACGCCGTTTGAACGAAGCCCCCATCCGGGATTGATTTGATCGGTTCGGTCAACACTAGCGCTTTGTCGGTACCAATCCGGGGGACGAACCGATAACACTCTGGCTCATAAATAGCAATGCGGTATGGAGACTAGCTGATAGCAGTACATGACTGTGGGCCGCTCGTTTGGTGGACGGCGAATTGGATTTCACGGTACATCTGGTAATCATCTCGATGGCGGGAACAGACAAGATCGCGTCGTGATTGTAGACTTTACTCAGGTCGGGGAGTGGTCGCGCAACCGATAATCAGCAACCGGAGCAAATAAGTGTCTCGCACCGCTTCTCTAGTCTTGTCAGTGGTCGAGATTATAGGCGCTCTCTTTCTGATGTTCATCGCCGCCATCCTAATCATTGTGGGCATTGGATTTGCAACTGAGGTACCGCACAATTTGGACGGTAACTTGGGGAAGGGTATCTTTGCTTGGCTGCTCGCGATCGCGATGACCTTTATCGCCGTCGTCTTGTACAGGCATTCGATTCGTCTGCTGCACTCGCTTCCGATGGCCTGGTCAGTGGTCGAAACTATTCTTGTCGGCTTCCTGCTGTTCTGCGCGGGCGTGGTAGCCATTTTGGGCTTTGCAGTTGCAGCGGGCGGACCGCACGCATTTCCCGGGGACGTGCGGATTGGAATGATTTGTTGGCTGATGGCACTGGCCATGACCATCATCGCCATTGTCTGGTTCAGGCGTTCGAGCCGCCGGCTGCTCTCGCTACGCGAGCTACGCCTGCTTGAATCCAAGTTGCGCTCAGAAATGGGAAAGCGCTAATGCGGTGGAAACTGCTGGTTGGCTTAGCAATAACCTGGTTCGGACTCGGGATCATGGGACTCTTCCAACACGCGGGAATCATTCCCCTCGATACGCCGCTATTTTGGACGTTGATGGGGCCCGCACTACTTGAAATGCTCCCTGCAATGTTATTCCGGTGCACGGGAAACTGCGTGGATGGATTCTTCGTGGATTCTGCTCACGGCCCGCCATTCCTGACTGTCCCCGGAATTTTGCTGGTATACGTCCTGCCCAGCGCCTTGCTGGCCAGATGGGCTTTGCGGAAATTGCTCGCGCGGACGCCAAGTTCGTCGACAGGGCATGCGGGGAAGGAATAGGAAAGCAGGGAGCGCAAACAGATCACACGCAATGCTCGTGCACGAAATGGTCATTCTCACGCGAAGAACATTAAAACGAGGATCCAATGAGATGCTACAACCATACGCGGGCCCAGCTGAGGTGGAGAGCTAATTCGTCGAATCGGTAAAGTCATAAGAGGATGCTCCGCACCTGCCATGGAATCTAATCAGGTGAAGATTGACCTTGTCACGAAGCAGCCAGAAGGCGGTTGCACTCTAGTTCTTGTTGAGACGGGGCCGTGGATAGGGGAACAGAAGAATCAGAATATGCAGCGGCTCGGCAACCGAATCGCCGGCTGCGTCAGTGCGGTCATCAACGGTCACGTTGCTCGGCGGTATCCGGCCACGAAAGGTGTTCCGCTGACGATTCAAGTCGACTCTTACGATACACCGCGACTGGAAGTAGACATTTTGTTGGCCAAAATGCAGAACGACTTCGACAACTCCCCAGAAATCCAAGAAGAGCTCCGGTCGGGACGATTCACATCGGCAATTCTCTTGCGGCATCGCTGGTCCGACTTCGCCAGTGAACTGGCGAAGCGGCGGCCGTCGCACAGGTTCTGGCACCGCCTCAAACGCTTGTTCGGATTGGGCGTAGCTCACTGACGGTCTAGCTTGCGATCCAGATGCGTGAGCTAACGGTGAGATACTCCACCAGGCTATTCAGAGTCCTGCCGCAAGAACTGAACGAGACGGTCGAAGAGCACGCCAGCCACAATCACAATGATGGCCAGAATCCCGAACCCCGCTCCCATCACGGGCGGAATATCCGAAATGTCGTGGCCGTGAACAAAGATACGCCTGCGACCCAGAGTATTCGACGCATGTATTGAGATACCGCAACTTCCGTTATTGTCCGCCTATCTCGAAACTGCGGGCAGCAAATTCGGGCGCACAGGCACGTATCTTTAACTACGTCAAACAACCTTTTAAGGCAACACGTGCCGAACGACCGGTTAATCCCGACGCGCTTGCCACCTTCCGAATTGTCGATTATTACCGGCCAAACCGCAAGCTATCCGCGTTCTACGGCGGAATTAGTCCTTCCATGAATCGACCTCTGTTCCCCTTTTTTCGAAGGGAACTGGGCCAGGACTAAGACGCAGTCACCTGATCTCGGCGGTTGAGCTCGGCTGTTTGGATACCCTCTCTCTTTTTTCTCGTATGCTCTTTTTCTTTCTTCCTGTCTTTCCCAGTTTTCCACAGAGAAATTTCGAGCCAGGATCGCCCAGCAACGACGATCGCCAACTCCATCGACCCCTAGCATCCCCTGTTTTGTGGGGAGCTCTTCACTCTAGGCCACGGCGCGCATCGCTTTCTGGCTATTGCGCAGTGGTTCGTACACCTCTGCACTCACCCACAACCGATGCAGTAGTACCGCCAACTTTCTGGCCACCGCAACAACCGCTCGTTTCTTGGCATTTTTCCCTCCGCGCTCGGCAAGTCGCAGTCCCCATCGCCGCAGATCACTATCTTCCCCAAAGGGCCCCAGAATGTAGTGGGCCCCTTGCACCAGCATCGTTCTCAAATAGCGGTCTCCTTCTTTACTGATGTGCATCTGCGGCTGGCTCTGTCCGGAGTCCCTGCGCCCAGGTCGTAAGCCGAGAAAACAGCCCACCTCGCGACTCTTCGGGAACCGATGCGGGTCGTCGAGGGTCAGGACATACGTCAGCGCGATCTGCGTTCCTACCCCCTTCACCTGTTTGAGCAGTTCGACGTGCGGGTAACTCTCCTTGGCGATTTTCTCCATCCGTTCGTCGTATTCCTTGATGCGCTCGTTCAATGATTCGATTTCTTTGAGCAGCGGCTCTATGACCTCTCGCAACTCCACGCTCAATTCAGCAGCCAGCTCCCGGCTCACTTGCTGCGTGCCACACTTGGGCAGCCGCTGGCCATAAGACTTTGCCAACCCGCGCGCCGCGTTCACCAGGGCGGTTCGTGCACTCACCAATGCCGCCCGTGCCCGAATCACCGTCAGATGAATTTGTGCTTTCGCGCTGCGATGCCGCACCGGCCCTAACAGCTCAGGATCGATTCTGGCCAGCCGTGCCAGTGTCCGTGCATCGTGGCGATCATCTTTTCGAGTGCTCTTGCTGATCAATTCCACCCTTTGCGCGTGCGCCACGAGCACCTCGTGTCCCAGCTCCTTTAACAGCCGGCTTACCCACGGGGAATGTGTCCCGGTCTCCATGGCGATCAGACTTCGCGGTATCCTCTCAAATGTCTGCTTCATCCCTTCCGGTGTCGTCGCCACTTTCTGTTCCAGAAGGACTTCGCCCGCTTCATCCAAAACGCAGTAGTTCGACCA
>QHYZ01000224.1 GCA_003225295.1 Acidobacteriota bacterium
GAAATTGTCTGCGGTGCTCCCGAGTTCGGAATGCCGAGTCGCTCTTGCCGAGAAGGCCTCAACACTACGTCAGTTTCTGTGCGGAAGAGAGTTCATCGCCATCGAATAAATTTCGCCAGGGACCGCGACAGCCGCATCGAAACTGGTAGTCGCATGAATACTCCGCGAGAGCGCCCAAATACTGGGGGAGGGCAAGCTAAACCTCCTGTTGACATCCTCCTCTCGCTGAACGGCGAGGATTCCTACGGAGCCTGGCTGGTTTTGCGAGGTCGCTTCGGTGGGTTCCTGGGCCGAGCGCCTTACTGCGCTGCTGGTATCTCCCGGGGCGTCACTCTTCCGGCTTTTCCCGACGTAGGTCCCTGACGACACAACACAGAAGAAAGAATAGCAGCCGGCAACTTCTGGCAGCCTTATATCCTCGGCCTGAAGTCCACGGCTTACGGCTCCGCTCTGAGAGTGCAAGGCCCCCTCTCCAGGCGGGCTTATCAGTAGCCCTCTCTCAGGCATTCTGCCTATTCCAAAGGGGGGATTCACCGGATTGTAAAGACTTGGCAACTGGTTAAGCTGCAACAAGAAAAGGAGGGCCGTCACCGTGCATAAGGCACCCACCCCATGTAAGACAACCCCCGAACCTTCAACCGGCCATAAGACGGTGGCGGCCGTACCCCCAGGGGATGCAAGTCGTTTCGATTGTTACAATTTGGCTGGAGGTGGGGATAAACAGGCGGTGCCCGAGAGGCCAACATCATGCCGTTCGAAATGAGGAAGGGCATGGCCCACATGCTTGGGGACATCATAGCGCTTCTGGCCATGAAACAAAGACGCGCACCGCTGCCCGTTTCCCCGGTAGTTCTCAAAAGCCTATGGCTCCGGGGCTTTCCTGGAAACTTGGGCGAACTTGAGAGTTTTGCGCGACGTTTTTTGTTCCTGGGCGATGAACGGATGCTGCTGGCAGAACTGAGGAGAGAGGCTATCCCCATTACATTCCAGACGGAGAATTCCCCAGGACGCCCTGGAATCGCAGCGGAGCGAACGGAAAGTGAGGGTGGACAAGAATGCCAGTGTGTTCCCACAAATTAGGGAAGGGCATTGATGGGGGGGAGGACCTGGTGACGCCCGTCGCCCAGTCAAACGGTGCTCCAAGCCTGAGCATGGGGATTGACCTCGTCGCACACTCTGACTTTGACGCTTCCGCCTTGAGTCTTCCGCGGGGAAATGAAGCCTTAAACCAAATCCTCGAAACGGTACTCGCGAAGGCCAACGTCGAACTTGCCAACCTCTTGCAGGACGTACGCACGAAGTCGGCTGCCGGGTTGCTCGGGACCGCGCAGGATGGCTGTACCAAGAAACTTCTAATGCGGGCCGTTCAGTGCGCATTGAAACAATCCATGCTGCAAGCGGAACTGGGCAGCCTCGCACTCCGCGACGAACTGACAGGGGTGTACAACCGCCGTGGATTCCTGGCCCTTGCGGAACGGCAATTGAAACTGGGGCGCCGGTCCGGTCGGGCGATCTTGGTGTTCTTCGCTGACGTGGATGGGTTGAAGCAGATCAACGACAAGTTTGGCCACGCGGAAGGAGATCTGGCCCTAGTTCGCGCCGCGCAGGTTCTTGAAAAGACGTTTCGGGATTCGGATGTGATTGCGCGGTTCGGCGGTGACGAATTTGCCGTACTGGCCTTGGAGGTCTCCGGTCACAGCGAGGCAACCATCCGCGCTCGCCTCGAACAGAACTTGAAGGAACTCAATGCGAGACACTCGCTCTACACATTATCGATCAGTTTGGGGGCGGCGCGGTTCGACCCTGCAAGCCCACGCAGCCCGGAATCGATCGAACAATTGATGATCCGGGCCGACGAGGGGATGTACGAAGAAAAACGGCATCGGTCAAAGCCCTTCCTCGTTGGAGCGCTGGATTAGGGAGCTCGCATCGTTGGCAGGACGCCCCTGCGCGAGGAAGCCCAGTTCACGAATTTGCATCGTCCCGTCCGATGCCATCAATTCGAACCAGCTTTGGAGGCAATGTCCCATATGCCCGCGCGGTCAGGACGACTTGAGAAACGGATTCGGCTGGCTGTCCCAGTTCAGATTGCCAGCCTTCTGGATCCGGCCGCTGCCGAGCGGACGACGACCGAAAATGTTTGCTCTTTGGGAATGCGTATTTTGACGCAACGGGCCAGGCAGCAGAATGAACGACTGATGATCAGCTCGCTTGTGGGCGATCTGCGCGCCCTCGCTCGGGTGGTTTATTGCCAGCGGCTCCCCAACGGCTGCTTTTGTGTTGGGCTGCAGTTTCAGGAAACGGCTGCCAATTGGCCCATAAACCCCTCGCCTGGCGCAGCCGCTTGAGCCGGAGGTGCAAAGCAAATTCTACGCCACTCCCCCAGCACGGACTCACGAAAAATTGATCTTTCAGGTTCGCGAGTGGGCGCCGCACTTCATAGGTTCTCCGGGCGCTGCGAAAAGGGTTTGCCGATGCATCGTTCCAGACTGGTGTTGTTGGGCTTTGTGCTGATTACTCTGGCGGCGGGCTTGCGATCTAAGGTTGGCACGGTGTTTCCTGCAAAAATTCTTGGCGCAGGGAATCGGAAGCTTGTGACCGGTGCCGCCCCCGACTCCGCAAGATCCGGCGCTGTTCTCTGGTCGGCGGACATGGAGACCGGTGACCTCTCCGAATGGAGCCGTCCCGATGTCCCGGGCGGACCCAACACTGGTGGCGGTGTTTTTGACAGCGGAACCGCCACAGCAAGCGTGGATCCGAAGTCTCCACCAGCGGTGCCCGTCTTTTTCGCTGGCTCGAACCGGAAAACCATGTGGAGCTCTACTACAGCGTCTGGTACTACTTCCCCAGACGTTACTCCCCAGACGGCAATCCGCCGTGGTGGAACGTTTTTCAGTGGAAATCGATAGGCGCGAACGTAAGCGATCCGTTCTTTGCCCTCAACGTGGGAAATCGTCCGGACGGGGCCATGTACTTCTACCTGTACAACCAAAACTCGAAGACCTCCTATTCTCAGACGATCAAGGACATTCCAGAAGGCAAATGGTTCCGCGTGGAAGCTTTCTACAGGTGCGCCGGGGATAACACCGGGCAAGTGACTTTCTGGCAGGACGATCGACCAATCTTCGATGTGCCGAATGTCCAGACGCGCTATGCGGACGGGCACTGCGGCTGGAGCGTCAACAACTACTCCAGCAGCTTGAATCCAAACACAGCCACGATCTACGTCGATGATGCCGCCATCTGCGTGAGCGGCCGCTGCCCGTGAGGTCTGCTCTTCCAGCAAGCTACCGACTACGCAGGCCGGTTTGGCGGAACCTCCCGCTTAGCCTCCCGGGCGTACTTCCTTTCGCCGCAGTCGAAAGACCACCGCTCTTTCCGAGCCGTAGGCCATGGGCATGACGGGAATTACAGGCTCATCGAGCCAGCACCAAGAGACTGAAGCCTCCCAGAAAGCGGACAGTGAAATCTTTGCCAATGGCAAACAGCAGCTTCCTCGGGAGTTTCAGAAGCATCTGTCCTGGCGTCGAACCAAACTCGATCGAACGGGGAGTATAGAAGTAGTCGAGCACTTCGTAGCCGGCATCCTTCAGCGTCCTCAACGCCGTCTCCTTGCTGAAGTAGTGGAGGTGCGCATACATCTCTCTTCGTTTGACGAGCCCGTTCTTGCGGAGTAGAGTTTGCACCGAAAGGTCCAGGGGGATGTGAAATATTTTATTGACGCCCCTCTCCTTTATCTTCTGCAAGAAACTGAAATAGTCCGGCAGATGTTCGATCACGTCCAAAACAAGGATCAAGTCAAAGAACCTATCCGTCTCCTGTCCGACGTCGGCAAGCTCGAAGTGTATCCTGTCACTGGCCCGCGTCTTGGCTAGGGCGATGGCTTGTGGCGAGATGTCATACCCCCAGAAGTCGCATTCGGTGTCTAGATTTTCCCTAAGCTGCTTGAGCACCTCTCCGGCACCACAGCCAACGTCGCAGACCGTCTTAGGGGCAACACCACTCTGCCGAAGCATGCAAAGAACCTGCCGAGCCTTCCAAGCCGACTCCTCAACGTGCCAGGCCGGGTTTTTCGCAAGGTATCCCCCATCGAGATAAAGAGTTGGGCTGGACATCAACTCTCCGTTCAATACTGCACGGACTGGACAAAACTGGAATTGCTAAATACCGCTTTCACCCCGATCGTTCTAGGAGCCATCTTGTCGCGCCAAGCAGGCAGCCAGGGTCGGAGGACAACGGACCCCCGCTCGGCTGTTCCACGAAAGGCCGAAATGCGTGGATCCGACCGTGCCGCCTGTGGGTACACTCGGCTGTGGCGTGATCCAGCGACCGTGTTCACCCTGACGCATTCGCAGGCCGGTCGTAATTGTTGTCCGGCACACAGGCGCCCGCAATCCGGTTAATCCTGCAAAGAGGCATAGAGGTTTCTACCCTAGCCTCTTTTCCGCATTTTCCTTGCCCCCCGCTCCGTTATGTAGCCGATTGTACGATTTGCGAGCCTCCGTTACCGTGCAACCCAATGGTTCGTGCAGGGGCGTTGCGCGGTACCGAAAGTGATGGCTGGAGTGACCTGCTGGTAGATGGTGTGGAGTAGAGAGAGGCCTGCCGATAGGCCACAATTTAGGAGGCCGTAACGTGCGAATTTCTGTAATTGGTTGCGGATATGTGGGTTTGGTGACAGGAACATGCTTGGCAGAACTCGGCCACCACGTAGTCTGCACGGATAACGACCCGGAACGCATCGCCTCACTGAAGGCGGGCGTAGTGCCTATTTACGAGCCCCATCTCGATACCATGCTGGCAGCGAACTGCCAAGCCAAGAGGCTCTCCTTCACCGGCGATGCCGGTGAAGCCGTACGGGCGGGCGAAGTCATTTTCATCTGTGTGGGTACGCCGCCATTGGAAACCGGCGACGCTGACCTGTCTGCGATTGACAACGTGGCGAGGCTGATCGCCACTGAATCGGCCACCCCGAAGCTGGTGGTGGAAAAGAGCACGGTGCCGGCACAAACGGGCCAGCAGCTGAAGCGTGTTCTGGGGGTCTACAGCGGAAAAGCTGGCTCGGAATTTCGCGTGGCCTCTAACCCGGAATTCCTGCGGGAAGGTACGGCAGCGGAGGATTTTCTGCATCCAGATCGCATCGTTCTGGGTGTGGAAGATGATGCTTCAGAGAAGCAATTGCGAGAGATCTACCGCCCCGTCCTCGAAGGGCGGTTCCGCTGCCCGGTGCACGTGGGAGCCTGTCCTTCGATGCAACCGCCGAAGCTTGTAGTCACCACCATCAACAGCGCCGAGCTTATCAAGCACGCGTCGAACTCATTTCTAGCCATGAAGATCTCCTACGCGAATATGATCGCGGATCTATGCGAGAAAGTAGGCGCCGATATCAAGGAAGTGACTCGGGCGATGGGAATGGACCCGCGCATCGGGCCGCGCTTCCTGGCTGCGGGACTCGGATTTGGCGGCTTCTGCTTGCCCAAAGATGTCCAGGCGTTCATCCGGCTGGCGGAGCGCGCTGGCGTGGATTTCAGCATGCTGAAGGAGGCCGAGCGTGTGAATAAGCGCCGCATCGATGTCTTTCTTGAGAAGATTCGGCAGGCGCTTTGGGTACTAAAAGACAAGCAAGTGGGAGTACTGGGTTTGGCGTTCAAGGCCAATACCGATGACATCCGCTTTGCTGCCTCGCTGGAAGTGATCCGCAGGCTTCTGGCCGAGGGGGCGCAAGTGCGCGCCTATGACCAGGAGGCGATGGACAGAACCTCTGTGATTCTTCCCCAGATTCAGTGCTGCCGCGAAGCCTACGAAGTCGCCCGAAGCGCCGACGCGCTGCTGATCCTTACGGAGTGGGAGGAATTTCGCCAGCTCAACTGGGCGCGCATCCATGGCCTGATGGCCCGGCCACTAGTGATCGACGGCCGCAATCTGCTCGAGCCTAAAGCGATGATGGAACGTGGCTTCGAGTATTATGGCTTCGGCCAGGGCGAGGAATCCGTGGCACCGCAATTCGTACCTGCTCTGCTTCCCAGGTTTTCTGCGGAAGGTGCCACCGCTTAAGGCGCCTCGTGCTTTGCTAGCGCGTTCAGAATGCGCCCGAGGCGCGTTTTGACTTCCGAAAAGTTCACAGTTTGCATGGCAGAAATATGGGCGGCGAAGCAAACTTCATGCCGTTACCTTTTTGCTCCGCCGCTAAACTTGCAGTCCGCTAAAAGGGAACAGCGGAACCTGTCCTTCTTTTCGCTCCCCTCAACTCCTCTGTTACGTTTATCTCCCTTGTTTACATCGATTTACAAATAAGACGCTGTACTTCTGGCCAGTGTAGGACTTAGGCCGACATCCCTGGTGGGCGGAATCCTCACGGCCCGATTTCTGGCCCTGCGAGCAGTTGTGGACTCCACGCTATCCCCTTTAGTGTCTCTCAAGTAGCCGGATTGTGTCCGACCCGGAACGGACTGGCTAGAACATATACTCTCCGGCTGGGTGTCCCGTTGCGATGTCGACCAGCCACACACCGGAGAAGAGTTCGTGAAAGAGACAAACAATGAATCGTTGGGCCCTGGTCTTACTGGTAGTACTAGTCGCAATTGTAAATTCGGGATGCTCTGGAATTGTTGCGAGCACCAACAGCCTTGCTCCGGTAGCGCCGTCGATCGGCACAGAGCCTACGAGCCAGACTGTCACTGCGGGCCAGCCCGCTTCCTTCTCCGTGACAGCTACCGGGACCGCTCCTTTGACTTATCAATGGAAGAAAAATAATGTCGCCATCAGCGGCGCGACGTCGTCTGCTTACACTACAGCCGCCACTATCAGCTCCGACAACGGAGCACAGTTCACTGTGGTTGTGAGCAACGCAGCCGGGAGCGCCACGAGCAGTGCGGCGATGCTCACCGTTAGTGCTGCCGCGGTGGCACCGTCCATCACCATGCAACCTCTGAGTCAGACTGTTACGG
>QHYZ01000006.1 GCA_003225295.1 Acidobacteriota bacterium
TTCGTCTGGCGGTTGCAGTCGGAATCCGGCAACGCCACGGACATGGCCTACAATGAAGACCCTTTTGTGATCGTGAATATGTCGGTTTGGGAATCTATCGAGACCTTGCGCGAGTTCGCCTACAGGTCAAATCACATGAATGTTTTTCGCGACCGCGCGAAGTGGTTCGAAAAGGCGGACAAGCCCAGTTATTGCCTTTGGTGGATTCCGGCGGGACACATTCCTACCGTGGACGAGGGCCGCGAGCGGCTGGAACACTACCAGAAGCATGGCGCGACGCCGTATTCGTTCTGGTTTTCGCAGCAATTCCCTCAGCCCACTGACGAAGGCGTCTGCGTCTATAAAATTTGTTTTTTTGTTTCGGAAGCGAAGACGAAAAACGGCCGGCGGGAGTTTCTGCCGGCCGTTCAAGTTATGTGTGCCGAGCATGATCGACAGCTTGGAGGTGCAAGTCCTCTTCACAACCAGATGGAGGTGAAGTGATAGCGAAGCGCAAGGGCCGAGCCGCGAGGCGAGGTCTGAAAGAAGCGTGGAGCAAAGACGCGAGCCGATGAACAAGAACTGGATGTGAGGCAGGCAGTGTTCGGGCGAGCGGGCATATGGCAGCGAAGCCCATATCCATCAAGGACACTGAATGTAAATCCAGCGGTTGCGCGTTGAAGGCGGTCGAACTTACCTCGGGAGATCTGCTACCGGTCTCGAATTCGAGACTGAGAGGCGAGAGATCGCTTCTGATCCGGTGGCAGGAGTCAGCAGAGGGCGTAGTAGCTGCGCAAGCAGCGAAGGCCCGAACGGTCCCCGCAAGGGGATAAAGGGAGCGATGAGTACGCGGCGCGACTCAACAACCGACAAGCGGCAGAAAAACCAGTACTGTCTGGCCTTCCCGGAGGAGAGTAGGGGTGCAGCCCCGACGGCCTTCGTGGGAGGGACCGAATCGGAGTTGGCGAAGCGCAGAGCAGAAAGTCCGACTACCGAGCAGTGGATGGAAGAAGTCTGCGAGCGGGAAAACTGCAAGCAGGCGCTACGACGAGTGAAAGCCAACAAGGGGAGTCCGGGCATCGACGGGATGACTGTCGAGCAACTGTCTGGACACCTGAAAGAGCACTGGCCAGCCATCCGAGAACAACTCCTCAGCGGAACCTATAGACCCCAACCGGTGAAACGGGTGGAGATCCCGAAGCCGGACGGCGGAGTGCGTAAGTTGGGCATTCCGACAGTGCTGGATCGGTTCATCCAGCAAGCGGTGATGCAGGCGCTGCAGCGGAGCTGGGATGGAACGTTCTCTGAACACAGCTATGGGTTTCGGCCCAAGCGATCGGCACATCAGGCGGTGGAGAAGGCGCAGCAGTATCAAGCCGAAGGCTACCGCTGGGTGGTGGATCTGGATCTAGAGAAATTCTTTGATCGAGGCGTTCTTGCAAGCCGGAGTGATGGAGAACGGGCTGGTAAGTCCGAGCGAGGAAGGGACTCCGCAAGGTGGTCCTCTTTCGCCCGTGCTATCGAACATCGTACTCAACGAACTGGATCAGGAGCTGGAGCGGCGCGGACATCGGTTCACGAGATATGCGGATGACTGCAACATTTACGTCCGCAGTCGGCGAGCTGGTGAACGAGTGATGAGAAGCGTGACGCGACTCCTCACGACGAAGCTTAAGCTTCGAGTGAACAGCGAGAAGAGTGCAGTGGCTCGACCATGGGAACGGAAATTCCTGGGACTCAGCTTCACGAATCAAAAGCCACCGAAGAGGCGTCTCGCGCCGAAAGCGATGGCACGGTTCATAAGCCTCGTCCGAATGGTCCATGACTTAGCGGAATATCTCCGCGGATGGATCGGCTACTTCGGACGATGCGAAACACCGGAAGTGCTCGACAAGCTGGAGAAATGGCTCCGACGCCGACTTCGGTCGATGGTTTGGAAGCAGTGGAAACGAGGAACCACGAGATATCGGGAGCTCCGCAAGCGCGGCATCGCTGCGCAGGACGCCGCGAAAACGGCGGGTAGCTCCGATGGACCGTGGCACCTTGCGAACACACCAGCGCTGAAAATCGCTCTGTCCAACGCTTACTTCGCCTCGCTCGGGCTTCCCGAACTCACGGCTCGTGGATAGTTCAACCCGCCGAACCGCCGGATGCGGACCCGCATGTCCGGTCGTGTGGCAGGGGAGAGTGGGCGACCACTTCCCCTATGCCGATCCAAGCTCCAATGCCGCCTCGCCTTGTAAAGAAGACTTCCTGAGAGTTAAATAGCGCTCATGGGATTTGCAATCCGCCTTGCTGTAAGCCTGCTACCCGTACTGTCGCTTGCCTACGGTCAGACCGATGATCTAGCGCTGAAATCCAAGCGCGGCAAGGACCTGATGGCGGCCGGTAGGTTCGAGGAGGCCATCCCGGTTTACCGGGAATTAGTGAAAGACTTGCCCGACAACCCTGGACCCCTAATGAATCTAGGGATGGCGTTGCACATGGCGGGTCACGAGCGGGAAGCAGTCAAAGAGTTTCAGGAAGTCCTGAGACTGGAGGCCGCTCATATGCCGGCGCGGCTGTTTCTCGGCGCGGCTTACTTGGCTTTGAAGCAACCAGGTAAGGCCGTAGAGCCGCTCCAAACTGTCGTTCAAGGTCAGCCCGACAATCGCGAAGCCCGCCTGTTGCTGGGCGAAGGGCTCTTGGCACTCGAGCGCTACAATGGGGCCCTGCAACAATACCAAGAGCTATCCAAGTTAGATCCGGAGAATCCAAAGGCCTGGAGTGGGCTTGGAGAGAGCTTCGAAGGACTGGCGAGCCGAAGCTTCGAGGAAGTGGAGAAACTTGCGCCGGAATCTCCTTACTGGCTCGTTTTGGTGGCAGAGACGAGGGCCATGGCCGAGCACTATGCTCCCGCCTTCTATCTTTATCGTGAAGCTCTCGCCAGGATGCCTACCTTGCGCGGCGTCCACGGCTCCGTAGCCGACATCTACAGAAAATCAGGCCATGGAGATTGGGCGATGGTTGAGGAAGAAAAGGAACGTCAGCTGCCCCCGCTCAACTGTGGCGCTTGCCAGGGTCTGGGAGATGAGCGAGCTAATTCGGCAGCATTCGCCCATGCTTATCGCAACAACAGCGCCACCGAGATGGAATGTGACTTCCATGCTGGCCAGTACGCCAAAATTGTTGCCGGGAGTGCTCAGACCGCAGAAGAGTATTACTGGCAAACGCGTGCATACAATGAGTTAGCCCGACAGGCTTTCTCCCACCTCGCCGACTTGCCACCTTCCGCCGAGGTGCACGAACTGCTAGCGAAGATTCACTTTTCCCAGAAGAGCTATGCTTCCGCAGCCAAAGATTGGGGAGAAGCTTTGAAGTACTCGCCCGGGAATTTCTATTATGAACAAGGGCTCGCCATATCAATCAGCGCTGGCGGCAACTACGAAGCTGCTCGACCCCTCTTGGAGAAGGCTATGAGGCAGTCACCTGACTCGATGGAGCTCAACTACTGGCTTGGCTTCACATTATTGGGTCTAGAGCAGGCAGAGGATGCTGTTCCGTACTTGGAGAGAGCAGTGAGAGGGGATCCGACAGTGCTGCAGCCCCATAGAGATCTTGCGCGCGCTTATTTGCGAGTCGGGCAAGTGGAAAAGGCTATCCCGCATCTGAAGACCGCACTTCCTCTCGACGATGATGGAACCCTTTATTACCAGTTAGCCCAAGCCTATCGGAAAGCCGGGCAGAAAGAATTGGAAAGGGAGATGCTCGCGAAGTTCCGAAAGATTCAGAGTTCTGTAAATATCGAAAAAAAGAATCTCGAAAAGAGCCTGGAAATCACTCCGCCTTAACCGGCGCGCCCTCGCCCTCGGTAAGGACGATGTATTGGTCGATCGGGAGATTCGTAAAGCGCTCGACTTTGCCGCTTGGCAAGGGCCACTTGACTTCGACCCAATCGAGTTTAGTCTTCGTACCAATCCCCAGCACGACGCGCGGATCATGAGACGCAAGGTAGCTCCCACCTCCCGCCTTGTAGAGGTGCCGTTTCAAATCGCCGGCCTGCCAACGGATGAGCGCACCAATGGCGTCAGGATTGGCCTTCTTGCTCACTAACTTCACGCCCAGCCAGTGACTCTGCTTCGCCGCGTTGTTGCGCAGCAGGAGAGGCGCGTCGTTGTTACGCGCCACCAAAACGTCCACGGCGCCATCATTGTTGAAGTCACCGATGGCCAATCCGCGGGCCGCCATTTGATCTGCAAAAATTTCTCCGCTTCTCGCGCTAACGTTCTCAAACGCTTTGCCGTTATTGTGGAACAGCAGCAGCGGTTCCTTATATTTCACATCGCTGAATCGCTCTTCGATTTTATCGTCAGGGTGACCATTGGCGATGAACAGATCAATGTTGCCGTCATTGTCGTAATCGAAAAACTTAACTCCCCAGCCGCTCATCAGTCGAGTGACCATGCCAATATGCGTGGGAACCGCGATATCGTCGAACGTCTCGTCATGGTTGTTGTGATAAAACGAGTACATTTCTTGGTCGACGTTCGTCACGAACAAGTCGATCCATCCGTCCTGGTCGTAATCCGCAGCGTCTACGCCCATGCCCGAGCGCGCCCGGCCGTCGGTGCTATAGCCCACACCGGCCTGCAGCGCAATTTCTTCGAACTTCCCCTTGCCACGGTTGGCAAACAAAAAGTTCGGCACCGTGTCGTTGGCCACCCACAAATCCATCCAGCCGTCATTATTAATGTCAGCCGCCACAACCCCCCATGCCTTGCCCATGGACTTTCCAATGTCCGACAAGTGTCCCACTTCGGTGAACGTGCCGTCGCCATTGTTGTGAAACAGCCAGCTCGCTGCCGGGTCGTAAACGCGCGGAATGCAATAGTAGCGGTCGCCCGTTTTGGCGTCCCCGCAGAATTTGTTTTTGGATTTGTCGAAGTCGACGAAGCGGCATACAAAAAGGTCGAGTCGGCCGTCGTTATCGTAGTCAAACCAGACGGCGCTGGAAGCCCAGCCCGGGGCTGCGACCCCCGCCTTCTCGATCACATCCGTAAATGTCCCGTTGCCGTTGTTTCGATAGAGAATACTGCGGCCATACTGCGTTACGTAGAGGTCGGGGAAGCCGTCTCCGTTGTAATCGCCGACTGCCACACCCATCCCGTAGCCGCCTCCCGCGACCCCCGCCTTTTCGGTGACGTCCGTGAACGTGCCATTGCGATTGTTGTGATAGAGAGCATTGCGAAGCGGCGGACGCGGATCATAAAAATCGCACTTGCCGCTGTTCACCAGATAGATGTCCATCCATCCGTCGTTGTCGTAATCGAAGAAGGCACAGCCGGCTCCAGTAGTTTCCGGCAAAAACATCTCCGCCGACCGCCCGTTACGGTGCACCCAAGTGATCCCACTGACCGATGGCAGTATTTGTTCGAACGCTTGCGGAGATCCCGTGCGTGCGCCTCGTTGCGCTAACGTAAGATCCGACCATGCGAAGATGCCTGCGGCGCCGGCGAGTGACGCGCCTCCAAAGCCAATCAAGCCCAGCCCTTTCGCAAAGTCTCGGCGAGACAAGCGTGCCTGTAAACTTAGATTTTTCGACATTTTCCAGCCCGTTTGGCGATTCGTGGCCCTTCAATATTTGTTGTGGTAATTGACAACATTCCAGCACGTTGCGAGTTCGGCGGTGCGCACCATTTACGGCGGTTAAGTAGAGTTTTTCAGTGCCTCACGCAGTTTTTCGAGTGTCAAGCGTGTCGCCATCGGTTGTCACTGGTTGTGGACGCCTCCGCTCAACGGCTTGGAAGACGGCATAAAAAGCCGCGCTGAGATCAGTCTGGGCCCCCATCAGGCGCAGCATGAATTATGCCACACCGCACAGTCTCCGAGTTGACTCCCGCCTCTCTGACAGATCCCGCTTCCAAGTCGTTTAAGGTTGGCCCCTGTACGCTTCATTGGTTCAAGCCCTTGCACTCGCAATCATTCGCGTGGCCACCACGCATCAATTTGTCCTCTTTTGACATGAGAGGCCAATCCCAAACAATATGGGAACACCAAGCTTTTTGCATTTCATCGCTGCCCAATAGTTTTATAATGCGCACGAAAGGGGTTCGAAGCTTCGTCCTCCCGGTGGCAGTGCAAGCGCAGCAATCTCTTTGGATGAGAAAGCTTAGTGCTTCATCGGACGCACGTTTGGTTCAGTAGTTTGGCCCTCCGATTTGGAGGCATGGGTATTCTACTTGAGTGCTTCTGTACGGCGGAGCGTGTGTTTGCGCCTTACGCCAATGCCTGGCCGGGTGTCGGCCGAAAAAACCGTCACTTGGGAGTGTGTGAGTATTCGGCGCGATCCTAGAGACTCATGGTGTGATCGCAAGCCGTTTTGACTCCCACATCTCGGGGTCGCTGGAGTCAGTTCCTTCCTGGTGTTGGCATGGCGCTAATCCAACAGTCTGTATTAGAATGAAAACAAATATGTTGTGCGGTTCCCCGGTAGCTCAACGGTAGAGCATTCGGCTGTTAACAGAGAACTCAAAATCCAATAACTCGTTTCTCTGGCGTCAGTTAACAGCTTCCGGACCATCCCCAAACACCTATTTCTTGTCCCCAGGATGTCCCCAACATTACTTCCGTCCGTCTTCCACGCCACGGCATACTTCACGTAGTCAGCAGCCGATCGGAACTAATCGGATACCCGTCTCCGGTTCAGCTCCGATTAGGAGAACAACCCGCGGCCTCTGCCGTGACAGTGCGGCAGCTGATTGTAATTTGACGGCAGCGATCGCCACCCTCGGCACCTTAAGTAATTGTCGGGAACTCTGATCGCACCCTAATTGCGCCAAGATGTGATACGCAGTTTCGGGTCTAGAGGTGTCAGAAATTCTCCAATTCCGATTACTTCCTGTCTTTCCTTAATCCGTCCAGGATCAATGCCAAGCGTGGAGATCGCTTCCTACAAGCCGACTTTGTCGTTACTGATCCGCATATCCCAATCTGGACTTCCGGTTGGCCAACCAGGAGTTCGCTGGCGCGGCTTACACCCTTGGAAACTTTGCACGAGGATTTTCGTCTTAACTGAGACTTTTTCCCGTTTCTCGGCGTATTGCCCCTCAGAGGCGCGGCCGAAATGGAAATCGGATCCACCAATAGTGGTGGCCGGGCTTGGCGCGACAACACATGGCTCGTCCTCGTCGAATTTGTCGTCGTCGTCGCCATCTACGTGGCCCGCCAACATCACATTCTGAAACTTAGCGCTACGCCGTATCTCCTCCTCCTCGCATGGATTTCGCTTCGCCTTCGCGGGGTCCAATGGAAAGAGATCGGCTTCACGCGGTATCGCACCTGGGCGACGACTCTTCTGCTTGGCGTTGTCTGTGGGGTCGGCCTGGAGCTGTTCGACCTGTTCGGCAAGCAGCCGCTTTTCACCTGCCTCTTGGGAAAGCCGCCCGACCTCTCGAATTTTGCTGCCGTCAAGGGAAACCTTCGATTCGCTCTGGTCATAATCGCCCTCCTCTGGGTCCTTGCGGCCTTTGGAGAAGAGCTCGTCTATCGCGGCTACCTAATGAATCGCGTCGCAGATCTCGGCCGCGGCACACGCACAGGATGGATCGTGAGTTTATTCCTGATTAGCGCCCTCTTCGGTTTTGCTCATTACCAGCAGGGCCTCACCGGCATCATCGAGGAGGGTTCTGACGGGCTGATTTTGGGATTGATGTATCTTGCCTCTCGCCGCAACCTCGCCATTCCGATTGTCGCCCACGGAGTCTGCGATACCATCGACATCGCGCTACTTTTCTTGGGCAAGTATCCCGGCCTGTAGGGCCGCCTATCACCAGCTAACTAACGGGCAACTCTGACGTAACGCGATAAGGTAAGGGTTGCCGACACAGCAGGTAACCTGCGGGGTTGGACTGCCGCTTTGCTGGATCAGTCAAAGCGATAACGGAGAGCCTCGGCTACGGCCTTATATCCGATTCGCCGGTAAATGGAATTCGATGTAGGGTTGCCCAAGTCCGTGTAGAGAATGCACCGATACCCACCGTCGCGAAGATGTTTCGACAGCGCATGAACGCAGGCTGCCGCGTAGCCGTACTTTCGCTTCTCGGGTGGCGTATAGACCCCAGACAAGCGAACTACGCCTTGCGCCGGTTCGCGGCCAACAGCCATAGAAGTTGTCTCTCCGTTTTGATCCCACAGCCAGATCTGTCCAGCGGCCAACGCCCGGTCTACGCGACGCTCGGTGTCGTTTGCAGACTCCCCAATTTCATCCTGAAATGCACGGGTCCAGAGAATCATCAAACTGCGATCTCTGGGACCTGCTTGGCGTAAATGACCCGCGGTGCGGGGAACTTCTCCCAGTTCCAAGAGTTCGTAGAGACCCGTTCCCTGGAACGGTGTGGCCGCCGACTTGCATCGTTCACTCCATTGCCCAGCGAAGCTGGCTGCCGTCGCCGCGTCCCCATTGACACCGGCTAGAGTCACTCCGGCTTCCGCAATTGCAGCCACTATTGCCAGCACGGCTCGCGGTTCCATGGGCGTCAGGGTCGCCGGATATTCCAGAGGTGACTGAACGACCACGCCGACGGCTTCCTCTCCGTGCAATGCGATCCAATACCGACCTGGGTCGCCCTGAGCGATGCGGGAGCGCAGAATCGACAGAATCAGATTATGCAGAACTGGTTCCGACGAAAGGAACTTGTCAGCCCTCCTTATGACAAATGCGGGATCTTCGCTAAACAGGACCTTCGGTTCCATGCGGGAGATCTTATCGGATCGGAGCATCGTCAGGAATGCCTCAAACTGCGAGGCGCGCAAATTGGGAGCGAGTCACGGGCAATCCGGAGTTATTGGTTCCTCTGTCGTATTAGTACCGACTTTTCCCGGGACTTATCCGCACGATGCCCAACCGGATTACTTCCGAATCAATAACCCGGCAGTTATCGAGTGGCGTCTCGAATCGAAATGCCGAGCCGCGACTGCTGTACTAGATGTAATGGAAGAGAGTGAAAGAGGAATGCAGGACTCGCGGCAGGACATGCGGCAAGGATTCGTCTCCGGCATCTCGCTGAGCCAGCAAGCATTGCAAGCCGGAAAGAGAGACTGCCCGGGTCACATGCCTGGCCCTCCTGTTGACGCTTCTTGCGGCGTAAATGGCGCCAATGCGGCTGTCGACTACCCGCTTACAGCTGGCGGCGAGCTTCATCTGCGTCTTCGGCAAGGTCGTTCATGAGAGCGAAGAATGCAGGCGACTGGCCGATGAAGAGTCCCATATCCGTCAAGAACTTGACCACGCCCTTGGCGATGTCCTTTGTTTCGGTCGGGCGAATGACGGAACAAGGCGGCAGCTTTCGACTAATGAACGGGCACGGTTCAGGCATAATCAAGTTAGTCTGAAAATCCTCGCCGCCAAACGGAGAGGAATTCAGGTCCGGAAAGGTGACCGACACGCCGGTCAATGGATCCACGGCAGTCTTCTGAGGTGCGTTGCCCGCCTTATCAGCCCAGGTCTGGAAATGCATAGTCTCGGTGGGACCGATGCTGATCAGGATTCGCAAAACTTCAGGATGCGTTGCGCGTTGCGCCATCGCGGGATAAAGGGTGGTGCCACCTTGTTCGATGGTCGGAAAGTGGAAACCTGCCGTATTCGCTATGACCTGAAGGAAGTTGGGATCGCTGGTGTCGGCGTCGGTCCTGGGGATGGCCGTGTGCTGCCCTTTGTTTAGGTCAGGGATCGCTTGCGGGAACGAGAAATTGGGATCGAGGTCGGGGTTGTGGGTGCTGCTGCGGTAGCGAGTCCACCAACTCGTATCCAAGGTGAGCTGCATGAGGTTAGTGAGCCGCAGCTTTCCGCTGGACCCGGTTGCCGTACTCCCTGGCAGAGTGCGAAAAGCCTCCAGACTTACGGGATCGGCAGCCTTCGAGATGAGGTATGCGTTCAGGAAATTCTGATGCGTGAACTCATCATCGGTGTTGTCGTGGACGTACTGCGCCATGTCCGCATCCAGCATCTGAAGAGCGGACGTGTAGGCTGGATTGCCACTTCCCCCCGGGACCTCGCTGGTGTTCGGTATGCCTCCGAGTTCGTTGTACTGTACCCAAAAGTCGGTCTCGAGGATTTCGGCTGCGGCCGCAAACCTAAGCAACGCTGCGTCCCCCGGGGTGAGCCGCCCACTATTCTCTTCTGGACCCTCTTTAGCGCTGCCTGGAAGTTCTTTGGCAAGCAAGCCGACACCGACAGTGGCTGCACCGGCGGCGATAGCGCTGCTCTTCAAGAACGAACGTCGATTAGTGTGTTTCTGCATGGACTTTGGCCGAACTGGACGTGCAATCGGCCCCTCCTTAAAAGCGATTGTGAACGAGCCACCAAGAGTGCGAAGAACGCCCAGTGATCTCATTCCGCAAGCACGGTAATTGAAGCAAGAGCAGGAGTTGTCACAAGGATGTCTTTCTGCCGACATTCCTTTATCTCCGTGCGACGGGGCAGGCCACGCTGCAGGAAAACGCACGCGGGTTGGAAAACCGGGGTCGTCAGGGAATTGTCTCCTGGATGTCTCGTGAAGATGACGCGATAAAGATGTCCGGAGACCGAAAACGGTTTGTTCCAACCAGACGGTTTGATAGCGTAGACCCGGGCAGCGATCCACGGAGAGGGTGAGGCTCTGAAGGCTTTCGGGGACGCTTGACGAAAGGCTGCCACAAAGCGAAGCAGGTTGTGGGATGGAAAAGATCTTAGTCGTGGAAGATGATCTCGCTGTTCAGAAAGCATTACGGCGGCTCTTCGAATCCGAAGATTACGCTGTGGAACTCACCCCCGATGGGAAGACTGGCTTGGAGGCATTTCGTTCCTCCCCTCCCTCCGCGGTGGTCCTCGATCTGCGGTTGCCAGGATTGCCGGGTCACGATTTGTGTCGCGAGATCAAGAAAAAGGCGCCGTCGTTGCCAGTTATCGTCCTTAGCGCCAAGGCAGATGTGGCAGACAAGGTGCTTCTGCTAGAGCTAGGTGCCGATGATTACGTTACCAAGCCATTCAGTCCGCGGGAGCTGCTGGCCCGCGTGAGGGCGGCGGTGCGTCGTAATAAACGCACAGAACCCGCGGAGTTATTCGTGTTCGGCGACGTCTCGGCAGATTTCGCGAAGATGGAATTGACGCGAGGAGGTCGACCGGTTGCATTGACCACGCAGGAATTCAAAATATTGAAATTCTTTGCTCAAAATCCAGGGCGAGTCTTCTCGCGCTCAAGTCTTCTGAACGAAGTCTGGGGGTACGAGAATTATCCTTCCACGCGAACAGTAGACAATCATATCTGGAAGCTACGGCTGAAGCTGGAGGACGATCCAGGAAGTCCTGTACATTTTCAGACCGTCCATGGCGCCGGCTATAAGTTTGTCCCGTAAACCGGCTTGCGACTGGCATTCATTGGAATGAACCAGTTGATGCCACGAGGGGCGTCAATGACCAAGTTTCGGTTGCGAACCAAGTTTCTGCTCTCGCTGCTCGCCGTGTCCTCCAGCCTGACCTTCGCGACACTCTGGTTGGTGCACCGCAGCGTTCGTGTTCAACTCAAAAAAGAGATTGCCGAGGACCTGCAGAATTCGGTGATTGTGTTCCGGGATTTTCAGCGCCAGCGCGAGATCACGCTGACGCGATCGGCGGAATTACTCGCCAATCTTCCCAGCCTAAAAGCGTTGATGACATCTCGGGATGCCGCTACGATTCAGGACGCGTCGGGTGAAATCGGGCGGCTAGCGCCCAGCGATGTCTTCGTTCTCGCAAATCCTGTCGGCAAAGTATTGGCCATTCAGACTACGGTGCCGGGCATTACTCGCAGTGCCGCCGAAGAATTGTTGAAGACTTCCCTGAAAGCAGATCAACCGAGCTTCTGGTGGTACGGCGCCGGACATCTTTACCAGGTTTTCCTGCAACCTGTCTACTTTGGGCCCGCGAAGAACGACAATCTTCTTGGGGTCCTCTGCATTGGTCACGAGATTTCAGAAGGATTAGCGATGGAACTCAGCCGGATCGCGTCGAGCCAGGTTGCCTTTTTCTACGGCAGCACGCTAATTGTGAGCACCCTTCAACCGGAACAACAATCCGGGCTCGCGCGTCTTTCTCCGAATCCCTCCGATCTTTCCGGGCCCATCCCAAAGGGATTCCGTCTTGGCGAAGAGGAGTTTCTGGCCACCACCGTGGAGTTAGCTCCCAGCATTCCTCC
This sequence comes from Acidobacteriota bacterium, assembly GCA_003225295.1. Lineage (GTDB taxonomy): Bacteria > Acidobacteriota > Terriglobia > Acidiferrales > UBA7541 > Acidiferrum. Next base: position 12,168 of record QHYZ01000006.1, read on the forward strand.
CTTCGTGCGTCTCAGTGTCCTGAAATCGTATGACAAGTCTGCCGCTTTTCTGGATAGCCTGAATCGTGTGCTCCTGGGGCTTGGGCTGCTGGCGGTCGTGGCAGGAAGCGGCATGGTTTTTCTGATCTCGGATACGTTTACAAAGCCGCTGGCAAATCTGGTATCGGGCGTGCGCGCCCTAGAAACTGGCGATTTCGCCTACCCGCTTGCAATCCGTTCTGGCGATGAGGTCGCGGAAGTTGCAGCAGCATTCGAACGGATGCGAATTAACCTGCAACGCAGCCAACAGGAACTTCTCGCAGCTGAGAGGCTTGCGACCATTGGCCGTGTAGCCGGGTCCATTTCTCACGACCTGCGTCATCCACTGACGGCTGTTGTGGCCAACTCCGAGTTCCTTTGCGAGCGCGATCTGGACACGCAACAGCGGGAAGAGCTCTATCGGGAAATCCGTGCCGCCGTCGACCAAATGACGGATTTGGTCGATTCCCTGCTCGAGTTCTCTCAGGTACGAGAATCACTTCGGCGCGTGTTTGGCCCCATTGAAGCTACGCTTGAGCGGGCCGTCCATACAGTACGGGCTCGCCCGGAATTTCGCGGCCTGAACATTTCAGTTTTGCGCGAAGGAAGGTGCGAAACGTGGTTTGACCAGAAGAAAGTGGAGCGGGTGCTTGCGAACCTGCTGGTGAATGCTTGTGAAGCCGTCTCGCCCGAATCCGGAAGGATCGACGTAAACCTACGCGAAGGAAAGGACGGAGTCGAGATTCGCATCATGGACAACGGGCCGGGAGTGGCCGAGGCGATCCGCGGGAGACTCTTCCAGCCGTTCACCAGCTACGGGAAACAAAATGGCATCGGTTTGGGTCTGACCATCAGCCAGAAGATTATCCAGGATCATGGCGGGGAGGTTTGTCTGGAGAGCACCGAGGTGGGGAGGACAGTCTTCAAGTTAACTCTGCCCATTCTGATTTCAGGGGATGGAGTCCAGCCCGCCTGAATTTGCGCAATCAAGAATCGAACCTCTCGCATGTTTTATCAAGGAGGTACACTATGGTTTCGCTTGTCGCGGCGTGGGCAAGGAAGTTTTTGGCTCTGGTGGCGCTCTTCACAATGAATGCTGCGGTCGTGAGGGGACAAGAACCCACTAGGACATCACCTGAGTACCAAACGGAAGCCTTGGAGCGTCGCCTGCAGAATCTGCAAGAGCAGATGAGTGGAATGCAATCCATGATGGCGGTCATGCACGCGGATTTACTCCGTTCCCGCGCGGAGGCCTCCGAATTGCGACGAGAGCTGGAAGCCAGCCGCGGATTGCCAGCTGCTCGTCTCCCTGCCGAAAACGTCTCGGGGCCAAAGAGTGAAGCACTGTTGCCGGGGCCTGTAGCCAGTTCTCAGGCTGGCACGGGCAACGAACAGCGTGTGCAGAAGCTGGAAGAAGAACAACAACTTTCCAATGCCAGGGTGGAAGAGCAAAATCAGACGAAAGTTGAAAGCGCCTCCAAGTATCGTGTCAGGCTTTCGGGAGCAGCAATTCTGAGTCTGATCAGCAATATCGGCCTAGTAGATAATTTGGACTTTCCATCCCTGGTGCCGGCGGACCGTCCAATCGATCCAAAGGGCAGCTTCGGAGCCAGTTTGCGGCAGTCGCTGCTAGGTCTTGAGGTCTTCGGTCCGGAAATCAAGGGAGCTCGCGTGAGCGCGGATCTACAATTTGACTTTGCGGGAGGCTTTCCAAATGCGCCCGATGGCGTCACCCTCGGTTTAGCGCGCCTTCGGACCGGGGTCGTTCGCATTACAGGACAACGCACGACTCTAGTGGCCGGTCAGGACGCGCCCTTCTTTTCTCCTCTCTCGCCGAGCTCGATTGCATCCCTTGCTCTTCCTGCTTTCGCTTATGCGGGAAATCTGTGGACGTGGACTCCTCAGATTCGTCTTGAACATCGCGTGAATCTTACAGAGGACTCCGGTTTCCTCCTTCAGGGAGGGCTGCTCGATCCCCTAACGGGCGAACCTCCCACTTCCCTGTACCTTCGAACTCCAGACGCAGGCGAAGCCTCACGGCAACCGGCGTACGCTGCGAGAACCGCATGGAGTCACCGTCTGTTCCATCATGAGCTTGTTCTTGGCGTTGGCGGTTACTACAGCCGCCAAAACTGGGAATTCCATCGAAATGTGGATGCGTGGGCTGGCACAACCGACTGGACGCTCCCGCTGGGTGACCAGTGGGAGATCTCCGGCGAGTTTTACCGAGGACGCGCGGTAGGCGGTCTGGGTGGAGGAATCGGCCGAAGCGCTGTGTTCAGCGGACCAATTACGGACTCGAGTACCCGAGTGCGCGGCCTGAATGCAACGGGAGGCTGGGCACAGCTAAAATTCCGTCAGACTCAAAAGCTCGAATGGAACGGGGCTTTTGGCCAGGACAGTTCGTTTGCAAGAGATCTGCGCCTTTTCCCACTCTCGACCCAGAGTTACTTTGATCCCTCGCTGGCGCGAAATCGCAGTGCCTTCTTGAATTTCATTTACAGGCCTCGCTCCGATTTGCTGCTTTCGGTCGAATACAGGCGTCTGCGGACTCTCTCTGTTTCCGGGAACTCTGAGAAGGGGGGACACATTAACCTCAGTATGGGAGTTCTGTTCTGAGGCGAAAAAGTCTGGGTCTATGAGATTTGCCACCCAACAAAGAGGGGGAAGGCTGCGCCTGTATCCGCGCCTTTGTGCACTGTTCTGCATCACGGCAACGGTGGCGAGCGCCTGCTTTAGCCAGCAGGTCGCAGTCACGGGAAGAATCGAACTGTTTCGTGACGGAATCGCTCAGCGACAGGATTCTTCCGATGCAGTCGTGTGGTTGATGCCCCTTGGGGATTCGGGAGAACCGCAAGCTGTGGCCGGATCATCGCGTCAGCAACTTGTGCAGAAGAACAAGAATTTCCTTCCACACGTACTCGTCGTGCGAGTGGGAGTCTCGGTGGCATTCCCGAACAAGGATCCGTTCTTCCATAATGTGTTTTCACTCTTCGAAGGGAAGAGGTTTGATCTCGGCCTATATGAAGCAGGCAGCTCACGCACGGTCGTTTTTGACCGCGAAGGAATCAGCTACATTCTTTGCAACATCCACCCAGACATGAGCGGCGTGGTCCTGGCCGTGAAGACCCCCTACTATGGGACATCGGATCGCAGAGGCGTAATCGCCATTCCCAACGTGCCGTTTGGAAGGTATGAGCTTCGGGTCTGGCACGAGCGTGCCCTGCCCGAATTGCTCGATACTCTCACCCAAGCGATACTCGTATCCGAAGTTTCGCACTCTTTCGGAGTTTTGCGTTTGACGGAGCAGCGCAATACGCCCAAGGCTCACAAAAACAAATACGGCCAGGACTATGACAACCCAATGCCCGCTGTTCCCGTTTATCCACATCCCTGATGTTGAACTGCGAGCCCGCCTGCTTCGCAGCCAACCGGAGACATAACGATCTTTTTGCTAGTTCGGTTAACACTGTTAACTTGACCCAGTTTCGTGACAACCCCTGGGCCTCGTCATGTAGACGCGTCAAATTTGGGGAGGACCGCAATGGCCAAGAAATCGCCGCCAACTGCGATCATGCTTAACCTCATTATCGGATACTGGGTATCGCGGCTCATCTACGTCGCCGCGAAACTCGAACTGGCGGACCGTCTCAATGACGGCCCCCGCACCGTCGAAGAGTTAGCGGTGGCTGCAGGCGTGCAGGCGCCCGCGCTCTACCGCGTCCTCCGCGCGCTGGCGAGCGTAGGCGTCTTCGAGGAAACCAAGGACCGACGCTTCAAACTCACGCCGCTCGCGGCGACGCTCCGGACGGGCGTCACCGGCTCGATGCGCGCCATGGCGATGATGATGGTCGAGAACTACTGGTTTGACGCCTGGAACCAACTCCTCCACGGAGTCAAAGCCGGCGAGCTGCCGTTCCTCAAGGCCCACGGTGTTCCGATCTTCGAGTATCTCGAGCAGCACCCTGAGGACCTCCAGCTCTTTGGCGAGTCCATGACCAGCGTCTCCGGGACGGAGAACCCGGCGATCGCAGCGGCCTACAAGTTCTCCGGGCTCCGGACGCTCGTGAACGTGGCCGGCGGACACGGCAGCCTGATGGCCACCATCCTCACGGCGAATCCGAAGCTGAGGGGGGTGCTCTTTGACCAGCCTTCTGTCATTGCCCCCGCCGGGAAAGATCAGCACGTGACCGCGAAAGGCATCGCGGGACGCTGCATGCTCGAATCCGGAGACTTCTTCGAGTCGGTACCGAAGGGCGGCGATGCCTACATCATGAAGTATCCTCCACGATTGGGACGATGAGCGCTCGGTAAAGATCCTCGCGAACTGCCGCGCCGCCATGAACGAGAATGGAAAGGTTCTGGTCGTCGACAATGTCATCTCGCCTGGCAACGACCCCGGCTGGGGCAAGCTCCTTGATATTAATATGCTCATTATCGGTGGGCGCGAGCGCACCAAGAACGAATTCGCCGCGATCTTCAGGGATGCGGGGTTGAAGCTGACCCGGGTCGTGCCAACCAAGTGCCCGCTGAGCATCGTCGAGGGAGTCCGAGCGTGACGGCCTGGGCGCGAAAATCGGGGAGTCGAGACGCAAAGTGTCGGCATGTTTGGTCCTCCCTGGTCGCCCAGCGTAGATCTATGTCGCAAAGAACTTCTACATGGGGGTGACGGGCAATCTTCACGTAACGGATCACTTCCTGTTTTGCCACAATTCGTCCGGAATCGCAGCATCCTCAGATTGACAAGACCCAAGAGGTAACAATCGGACGTGGAAGGAAAGCCGTTAACTAGGTTTGCCTGAAAGATTTCGGCGATTGCGCGTTTCGGCGACAAGCTCGTCCACTTGTCGCAAGACGCGTTCCGCTGCCATTAAGCCAAAGTGGTCCGCGCTCCCCGATACGGTAATCATGTCTTCCGGGAATTCCTCTCCCAGGATGCCGTTGTCGAGGTTTTCTAATTTCAAACGCGCCAGCGCGGCCTGATAGCTGGAATCGTTCGAGATAACAAGCCGCAGCACCGCTACGCGCTCGCGAGCGCCTTTGAACCATCGCGCAAACACATCGAATCCTGGCCTTTCCTTGAATGGACGGACAATATCGGCGGCAGCTCGCTGCAACAAGCCAATATCGCCCTGGAACTTCCGCAGGACTTTCACCAAATAATCCTGCATGTTGAGCCAGTCGTCTAACGAGCTGGCTGAGTCGCCAAGCCTCTTCAGCTCGGCGATTGACAATTCGGGCCGGTCGGCGGCAATCCCTGCCAGCACCTGCGAACATAAGCAGGTATCGAGGGACAAATTGGGCTCAAGCGACAGGAAAGCGTCAATGCGCGGTGTCTGCGCGTCAGCCGGCCCCAAAAGCAGCTCGAAACCCATGTCCGCGCCAAGCGAAAACCCGACCATCACGATCGTTTCGGGTTTGAATCGTTCAGCGATTTCCCACAGCCACTCGCGCAAGATCACGACATGATCTGCAAGTGACAATGATACGCGTCCGCGGCGATCCGGTTCGCATCCGTAGAGCGTTGGACTCAGGCCGCGATACGCCAAACGCTTGAGGATCGGCTCAAAATCTCCGTGATCGAGACCGAGCCCATGAAGAAAAAAGACAAGCACGTCCGAACGTACTTGGTTGTCCACATAGTGCAGATGATCGCCGATAATTCGAGGATCGAGAGTGGCTCGGTCAAGCTTGCGGCACACGCGTTCCGTAAGCACGAACCGGTGTTCGATCAACTGATTCGCGGTCTCCGAGCTTAGCGAAGTCCTGGATTCTTCTCCGTCATCTGCAAGTGAAATCCTGCCAGACTCCGAATCCCGCCGGAGGCGCTGCAGATCAGTGCGCATTTCAGCCGCGCTCTGGTACCGGAGATTGCGGTCCTTCTCTAGCGCCTTGTTGATGATCTGATCCAAGCTGGCCGGGATATCCGGATTCAACCGAATTGCAGGCGTACTACTGCGATGGAGAATCGAAGCGAAGATCGTGCCTGAAGTGCCGCCACGAAACGGCAGTGATCCTGTCGCCATTTCATAGAGCACGACTCCGAAGGAAAACAGATCGGTACGCGCATCCAGGCCGTTGCCCCTGACCTGCTCGGGTGACATATAGGCAATCGTCCCGAGTGCCGTGCCAGGACTGGTGAGTTGCTGTTGGTCAATGGATTGAGTCGGTGCCTCGCTGTTGTCGATATCGTTCGAAGCCCCTGTGTGAGTTGAAACCTTTGCCAAGCCAAAATCGAGGATTTTGGCGCGGCCACGCTGGGTGACGAAGATGTTCGCCGACTTAATATCACGATGGACGATCCCGGCTGCATGGGCAACATCAAGAGCGTCTGCAATCTCGATGCCGATGGAGAGAATGGTTGACAAATCCATCGGCTGGCCCGCGATGCGATGCTTCAAGGCTATGCCGTCTAGGAATTCCATGACGATGAACGCTTTGGCGTTTTGTTCCCCGATGTCGTGTATCGTGCAGATGTTGGGATGGTTCAGAGCAGAAGCTGCCTTAGCTTCGCGCCGAAATCGTTCCAATGCTTGGCTGTCGTTGGATAGGTCTTCAGGTAAGAACTTCACGGCGACATACCGGTCCAACCGCGTGTCCTGGGATTTGTAGACAACACCCATCCCCCCGCCACCAATTCTCTCGAGAATGCGGTAGTGTGAAAAAGTACTTCCAAGAAGTGGATCGGAGTCGGCCATCGGTGCTGATGTTAGAGTTCTTAGATTTTCAAGTCAACGTGTGCCCTGGTCAAGCCGGGATCAAGCCGGGCGAATCAAGGCAATCGAAGTCAATGGACGTATGACGGGCTATTCGGAACTTGAGGTCAGTTGTGGATTGGTATGGGGTGAACCCCAAAAAAAGAATGGCCCCGACTCACGTTTTACAGAGCCGGGGCCGTTCTTTTGCTACTGGCATCCTGAGATAGTCAAGAACCGAAGGGTTCGCTGCGAACTTCCCAGAACGTTTGAACGAAGCCCCCCATCCGGGACTTGATCGGTTCGGTCAACACTAGCGTTAATCCGACGGACGAGCTGATAAGGTCCGAGCCTCGTCATCCTCCCAGAATCGCCGGCAGACATTCATGGAATTTCCTGCTTCAATAATCGGTGGAAAGTGAACGACGTAGAAGAACTGTTTCCCGCCACAGCCACCGCAGGTTCGCATACTCCGTGCGCAGGCGCTGTATGCGTCAAGGCTTTGGTTTCGCGTCCCAGTTGATTACCACGGTTAACGACGCGTTATCTCCAGCGACTTGAGCGGGCACGAGCGCGAGAATCCTCTGCCCATCAGGCGCCACATCGTAAGCATAGGAGAACTGTCCCTGTGGCTCCGAGACTCGGAAAAGGGCCGCTGGCGTCCCGAATTCCAGGCCGCGCGCAACATTTCGAATCGAGGCGACCATCAATTTTCCGCCGAGCGCGCGGTAGAACAGCTCTTTCCCATCTTTTCGCCAGCGCGCGAAATTGCCGCCGCCGTTTGAAACTAGCCATTTGGCGCCGGTCGCCGGAAAGCTTTGAACATAAATTTCGTTGCGGCCTGATTCATCCGAGGTGTAAGCGATCCATTTACTGTCGGGCGAAACTTGCCCTTGGAATTCGTTAAACGCACTCTTCAAGAATGGCGCAGGTTTGTGATCGCCGCCCAGTGGCAGCAACCACAACTCAGACCGCCCCTCCGGACTTAGCTGTGTGTACACCAGAAAACGGCCATCGGGAGACCAGTCGTTCAAATAGACTGTATATTGCGATTGCAGCACCGTCTCTTCGTGGCCAGCACCACTCGCGCTCTTCTCCAGAAGCTTTGTGTTATTGAGAAGGTGGTACGCAATCCGCTGGCCGTCAGGAGACCACACCCCAGTTCCGAACGACCCGCTAAAAGTAAGGCGGCTCGGAATTCCGCGTGCCAATTCCAGAACCCAGGTATCCGGGTTTGCGGAAGAATCCGCAAGCACGACGACAATCCGCTTCCCGTCCGGTGAGATACGCAGAGCCGCATAACGGTCGGGCTCGCCGACCGTGCTGAGCAATTTGCCTTCGCGGTTCAACCAGCTTAATTGATACCGATCGCTCCCTGTACCAAAAAAAATTGTGCCATCGCTGGAAACCGAGGTACTAGAGTGACCGTATCCCGGCGCCAAAGCGACTATGTGTGCGCCTGGCACCGGCACAGCATCACCGGAAAATTGTGCGTGCTCGGTATCGAAAGGCTGCGCCAGTAGTGTTTGCTGGCGGACCCAATAAAGGTACGCCGGGTGCTTTCCGTGTGCAGGTGAGTAAGCAGCGGCCGTCGAAGTCTCGAGTACCTGGGTTTTGTCCTGCGGCCGTTCGAGAGAACTGAGGTAGATCCCACTGATGTGGGGCCTGTCGCCGCGGACAAGATAAAGAAGACGCCGGCCATCTGGCAAAAACAGGGGCCAGCGGTGCGTGTTTTCACCCCGAGCCGGATCCAGAGTGGTCAAAGCTGCCACCGAACCTCCAGTGGCAGCCACCTGCAGAAGACTACTAGCGGCCGAAGGGGTAAACACAATGATTCCCTGCGAGTTCCACGCTGCCCCACGGCCGTTAGGAGCGTCGGCGAGGGTCACAGGAGGACTGCCTGCAAGATCGATTCGCTGGAGCTTGCCATTCGCAAAAAAACCGACCGACCGGCAGTCCGGTGACCAGAATGGGAACTGTGCTCCCTCCGTGCCGGGTAACTCGCGCGCGACGGTCGAGTCGAGTGGCCGGACCCATAGCTTCGGGTTGCCCGCGGAGGCGGCCACGAAAGCCAGCGTGCGTCCGTCAGGCGAGATTGCGTTGCCGCCGCCAACGCCAAGGAGAAACTCGGTTCCCGGAGGCGGGTCGATCTTGAATTGAAGTGGTCGTTCTTGAATCTGGGGTTGGCGCCAAAGTAACAAGAGCGCTACAACCGCGACGATCGCCGTAGATGCGGCGATAATCCACGGCAAAGGTGTAGTGCTTTTTGGTCGCGCCGTAACCTGCGGCTCAACCGCCAATTCCAGCGCCGATTTCAAATCGCGCGCGGATTGCCAACGCTGCTCCGAATCTTTGGCGAGGCAGCGCCGCAACACACGGTCGAGCGCCGCCGGAGCAACTCCAGCAATCGACGGCGCTTCTCGTTCCAGAATCGCAGCGATCACGCTGGCTGCGCTCGATCCCCCGAACGCGAGCTTTCCAGTCAGCATCTCATAGAGCACAACGCCGAAAGAGAAGATGTCACCTCGCGCGTCGGCTTCTTTGCCCTGCAACTGCTCCGGCGACATATAATTTAACGTTCCGACAATCTGACCTTGCTGGGTAATGGATTGAGTGACGTCTGCATCCTTCGACGGACCGGACTCCTTGGCTAGGCCAAAATCGAGGAGCTTAATTCCTTGTTTGGTCACAAGAATATTACCGGGCTTGAGGTCGCGATGGACAATTCCTTTGCCGTGCGCGGCGTCTAGCGCATCGAGGATTTGCGCCGCGTATTCCAGCACTTTCTTGACCGGTAGAGGCCCTTTCAGCGGCACGCCGTCGAGGTACTCCATCACAAGGTAGTTCAGCCCAACGTCATACAAATGGCAAATATTGGAATGGTTCAGAGCTGCGATTGCGTGAGCCTCGCGGTCGAAGCGTTCGCTGAAACGTTCAGTGCAAACTTTGATGGCCACATCGCGGCCGAGCCGCGTATCGCGAGCGCGATAGACTTCCCCCATCCCGCCCGCGCCGAGCGGCACCATGATCTCATAGGGGCCAAGCTGTGTGCCTGGAGCGAGAAGCATAAGTGGCCGTGATTATAACCTTGGAAACCTCGCCCGCCACCTTCTACCCTCACCGGATGTGTAACGCACTATCCCTAGAAGTAGCCACCTTAGGGATTCCCATTCGAGCCACCCTGCGTTCCTTCGTTGCCTGCACGATACGCACTTGGAGTCGGCGAACGTTGCGGTTTATGGCCCGCCAGTCAATGGCATGCCATTCCGCCGCTTCGCGTGAGACCGCACCAACAGCTTGCGCTGTCGTCATCTGCTTTGCCTCATGAGCCGATTAATCAAGTTCTCTCGTGTGAAGCACCATGAAGGGAAGTCCGCCCGCTTTCGCGTCCGGTGATGTTGTCGGTGTAGCTGACGCAACCGATATCCGCTCCATTACAGAGCGGCATTCGCTTTCTCCCTCATCTGTTGTCCGCACCGCCATCGGTGCATCTCGCGATGCTCTTTCCCCTTTCGGGGAGCGATTCGGATTTACCCTGTTCCGTTGGAATGACGCGATAGGTTAGGTCTGTTCTGTCCGCCGGCAGTGTTGTTTACCCATGACAGAGTACGAGGAAGCCTCTGTGCTCACTGCGAAAAGAGCCGCTCAGCATATTAGGCTCTCTCGGGGTAACGACGTTTACGAACGTTTGTGTATTCTGACGATGCTATCAAGCCTAGGCCCTCTCCACCTTATGCTGGCAGATACACCGTGGCCTCACGGTTTCGGTGCCATTCTTGCGGATGTGGGCACATTGTCCGAGGGCTTCGAGCGGTTTGTTGCCTCGCCCCTCCGACCTCGTAGGCTACGTGCGATGGGATGCACGGTTTGATCAGGTCCTCCTTGTCAAACAATCATTTCCAACAGCTTTACAGGTCGCAATCCTCGAACCCCGTTTCGCGACCATGTGGCGGGGGAACAAACATAATTGTCTTGAGCTTTCGGTTCTGCTGCTCGAAGAGCATTTATCAGAAATTTCTCGCGCTAACTCCATCAGCGGCGCGGTTGAATTCGGTGCCGACATCGCGCTTGAGCACATTCGGTGCAACATAACCATCGACGGTCGGGTGCGGGCGGACCAGAGGCGGTGGATCACCGGAGTTCCCCCGCCCGTTCGTGATGTACCAAGGGGGGAGTCCTGGCGTGTCAGTCTTGGCGCAATGCGGCCATCGGATCGACCTGCGTCGCCCTGCGCGCAGGAATGTAACAGGCCAGCAAGGCCGACAACATCAGCACCGCCGCCACAGCGCTAAAGGCGATTGGATCGAGCGAGCCGATGCCATACCACATCCCTCGCATGAGCCGCCCAATCCCGTACGAGGTAATCAAGAATGGCGCCTCCAATTACGCTTGGAGGTTCTTGGCTACGGCAGGACGATGATT
>QHYZ01000225.1:0-1081 GCA_003225295.1 Acidobacteriota bacterium
CTTGAGGACTTTGTTCGCAAGATTGTGGTCGAACCTGGTCGAAAGCAAACGGTGCGCGTGGCGATGGGAAAAAGCGTGGGATGGGAGACGCCATCGCAAATTGCGACATTGAAGCTGACGGTACAGCCGAATCGAGCCGCCGTGTTTCTCGATGAATGGTATGTAGGACATGTGGGCGAATTTGGCGGGAAGTTTCATTCGCTGCTGATCGCGGCGGGAAAGCATCGCATCAAGATTGAATTGCCGGGCTACCGGACGTTCGAGACCGAAGTAAACCTATTGGCAGGACAGAAATCGGAAGTAAAGACGGAGCTCGTGAAGGGCAGCATCGAACAGAACGATGCAATGATTAAGCAAGGTGCCCGGCAGGCCGCATCAAACCCGCGTTAAGGCGAGCAGATCGAGCCAGTAGACGAACGGCCGATCCCAAGTCCAGTTGGCCGTCGCTTTCAGTGAGCTCACTATCACCTTCTTATAATTAGCCAAGTAGTTCGTTTTCATGCTCCCCGAATCCTTTAACTTCTGAGCGAATAAAAAAGACTAATTTAATTCGAGAACGCCGAACTTCATCGACCCTTCCATTTTCATTTGAACCCTCCCTCGAAGATTTCGTTTTCTGAAAACCGCGCGCGGGTCGCTCGTACCATTGGGGCCACCGCACAAGTAAACTCAGTTCAACCCTGCCCTTCCTGGCAGTGAGAAATGAACTTTGCACCCTGCCCATTGCCTCTGCCGGCTCTAGCCGCTCGGAGAATTGCGAAGCAGTATTCGAATGGCGAGGAACCCGTCTTCTGGAATCGTTATGACGAGAGGCTGCAGACGCCCCGACAATGGTTTGAATAAACTATTAATACAACCCCAATTGAAGACACCTGGCACGACTTGAGGCAGCAAATCATGGGACACAAGACCATTGCAATGACTGTCAGATACGCCCATCTGGCCTCGCAGTACCAGTTGGCTGCCGTTCAGAGATTAATTGGCTTCGTTGAGACAAAGCCGAGCTTGCCAACTGACACTAGAACCAGCTCCAGGGGCGAGGAGGGTGACCAAGCTGGCGCAGTGAATGCGCAGTAAGTCT
>QHYZ01000225.1:1102-6129 GCA_003225295.1 Acidobacteriota bacterium
CGGGCACCAAAATCTCCAATGTTTATGCGGTGATTGAGGCGCGACCACAAATCGCGCCTTTTTCATTGTAGGGGAATTAGGGGTCACTTTGACTTATCTTTGACTTATCAATCGGCGGCTGCCTGTTTTCGGACTTTGCCATAACTGGCGTCCATCTTAGAAAATGCGTTCCGCATGCGGTCCTCGGGGGCACCCAGGTATCGCAAGAGCATGTCGTGAGTCTTCCAACCGGCGATGTTCATTATCTCGTCATGGGGGACTCCGCAGCGGTCAGCTTCGCGCGCAAATGTTCGGCGCAGATCGTGAAAGCCGGGTCTGCGAGACCGCCCGTCCCATGTGGTGAAGCCTTCCGCGATGCCCGCCCGTTTACATGCCGCTTGGAATTGGTCAAGGGCGCGGTCATATCCAATCTGGTTGCCTTCCGCATCAGGGAACACGTATTCGCATGAAGGAAATTTCTTATCGTGAAGTTTACGCTGTTGCTCAATAAGCTTGAGCAAGTCTCCGTCAAGCGTTATGGATTTCGGTTCCTTGCCTTTGGTGCGGCGGGCGGGGAGACGCAGCATCCGCAGGTCTAACCGAATGTGTACGTTTTCTCCGAAAATGTCTTTGTCAATCGGGCCATATTCAAGTTCGTAAGCGAAACGATGCGCTTTGACAGGCTTTCTCTCAACTTCAAAACTGCCGTATCTTCCCCCGGACCTCGCCCCGGTCCAAATCCAGCACGGCCCTTCCGTCCAAATCCAGACTGTTCCGTTCCACTGCCATTGCGAGGGGAGTTTCTGCTCTGCGGTCCATGTCGGATCGGGCTCTGGCGTAGGGCCGTTCCTTTTTAGGGCTTCCTGAATCGCTCTGCGGATTGTTTCGCTCAGGGTTTCCTCTTCCTGTTGAGCAACCCGTTCAAGGGCCTTCAGGTCTTTTTCCTTGACCCGCAGAGTGATGAGCTTTTTCGCCATGCAAACACCGTATTACAATTGTGACACGCAGTCCATAGTACTTCCGGCAGTTTTTGCGCTGGTACTGAGGAGGGTAGGCGCGGGGGATTTAATGCGGTCGGACATCATCAATGTGGCACCCGCCAACTTTAGTTTCCAGTCTTCAATCTCCATGCTTGATTCTACCGCTTGACTCAAAGCGATGTATGGGGAATTGCCCGCTTAAAGGGCCCGCCCGTCTATGGTAGATTAGCCGCCCTTCGAATGAAAATCTGTTGCTGCCTTTAATTTGGTGTGTATTATTTGGAGGAGTAGCCGCTTGACACAGAATCCACAACAGCGAGGGTCGTTTCATTCGTTCTGGATTCCACCGCGCAAGCCGTTATCCGTTCGCGGCCAGCATTGAACTGACCGACGTGCAGTCGGATAGGCTTCTCTCTGCACGCACCACGAACCTGGGCCTGTTTGGATGCTACGTGCACACCACTGGCCCATTCCCGGCGGGGACAAAGGTCTCGCTAAGGATTACCCACGGCGGCACAAGTGTCGCTGCCTTAGGCAAAGTGGCTCATTGCAATCAGAACTCCGGGATGGGGATCGCCTTTACCTCAATCGAGCCTCTCAGCAAAGCAATTCTGGAGAAGTGGTTGGCGAGCCTACGAACTGGGTAGTCCCCTGGCTTGACTTGTCCACAAACCTACCCGCTGTCGGGGCTTCAAGGAAACCGTTGGTGACTGAAAGTCTAAGCGGCGAAGGCAAAGTTTATAAGGGGCAGCAGTTCATCGCTAATGTCCATTACGAACTTGAGATACATTCGCACCGCAAAACCACGCGGACACATACGAGCGAAGGTCCTTACTCTGTTGACCAAGATGTGCTGCTTCGCATTAATCCCGCCTCTGCGGTCGGCGGACAGTTCGATGCTGGCGAACTCTTGACGCTACACATGAGCGATGGCCGTAAACAAGAATTTCTCGTAACTTCCAGTGAAGGGGCGTGCCAACCCTCTGGTGGTCCGCACGAGTGATTTAGATTCTGTTATTCGATCTCCGCTGAGCATGGACATTGAAGTTTGAAACAAGTGTACCACCAGCCGGGCGGGTGTAGAAATCCACCCCACATGAGATAAAGGGAGTCTTGCTTGGTTTCCCAACCAGGCTTTCTCGCAGTGCGTTACAAAAAGCGCAACGCTTGTATCTTAGTGCGTATACGGAGGTATCCACAGTGCCAAAAAGAAAGCCTTATGCCCGACCTTCCTTTAAAACACTTCGCCAAGAATTGGAGGCCCCGCAGTTTGAAGTGAAACCTCAGTACGTTACGGTGGTAGACAGCGACAGAAGGTACGTCGAAGTTTCCGATAGTTTCTGCCAACTTGTTGGATATCAACGTGAAGAACTGGTTGGTATGCGATACGACGACCTGACTGCGCCGAACACGAACGACATCCCGACTGTCTTTGATTTATTTCAAAAGCTCGGATATATGCACGGTATGTGGATGCTCGTCAGTCGTGAAGGTACCCGCATTTTGGTCCGATATGAATCATGGCTTCGACCTGACTCATACATCGAAGGGCACATGGAGGTCGTAGGTGCCGGGTACTGAAAGACACGCTCTGTCCCGCCACCGCAAAACTCTTTTGGGACTTGTGGAACAAGAAACAACAGAATTGTGCCTCAGAGCGCAACTTCCACTTGTCCGATAAGGCGACATTACCGGAACTTAGCGCGACTAGGCGGCCCGACTTGCTGAAAGTCTCTGATCTTGGATCAATTAGTTTCCTGGTTTCGTATCGCCGAGGCGGCGTTACTGTTCCGTGGTAGTATCTCGTCCGTCCCCTTCCCTAGGTCGGTCGCATTTCGAATACAAGCCCACAAGGAGGCATGGCGATGAAGCGATTTTTTACTTTGGCAGCCCTACTCTTCTCCGCGACCCCGGCATTTGCAGGTCAGACCCGCACCGTGAATTGCGATGCAGGTCAGTCGCTAACCCTTACCCTGGCCACGCTCGTTAAATTCTTACCCGCGACAGTCACGGTCAAAGGGACTTGTACTGAGTATGTTCTCGTCGATGGGTTCAACAATTTAACTTTGGTCGGAGCGCCAGGCGCGACTTTGCAACAACCAAGCGAGCCACCCACCTCCGCCTTTGTACTTTCCATTGAGGCTTCGCGAAGTGTTACCGTTGCTGGGCTCGCTTTCCGCTCCCTGCCTTCCGTTCTTTCGAGCATCGGCATTGGCGGAGGTAGTAATGAAGTTCTGGTCCGAGACGTGACTACCGATGGTTCCGGAGGCATCTTCGTGTACGAAGCCAGCCAGGTGCGGCTGGTGCGGGTAACGGTCAACATAACCTCCAACTACGCGGCAATTTGGGCAGTCGATAAATCCGATGTGCACATCGTGGATGGCTTGTTACAACGTCCGGCGAACTCCAATTTCAACGCTGGCATTTTCGCGAGTTCGGGGCACGTCACCATGCAGGGCATGACGATTCGCGACATGCAGCAGAGCATCAACATCGACTCTAGCGGGGACGTTGATTTGGTTAATTTTGAGCCCGCTGCCGCAGGCATTGACGTTATCGTGGACAATCCATCTGGCACAAACTTTAATGGCGCCCTAGTGAGTGACAGCTCTTCGCTCAATTTGGGTAGTGCCAAACTCCGGATAAGTGACGCCGGGCAGCCGTATGGAGGCGACACCGGCGCGGTCTTCATTACCAACGGCTCCACCTTGAACGCGAACGCCAACCTTGTGGTCTCCAACAGCAAGGGTCAGGGCGTCATCGTGAGCAACGACTCCCACGCGCGACTGTCAGGCTCCAGCATTACGGGGGGTGCCCACGGAGGTTTGGTGGTGACGAACTTATCGACGGCCAGCGTGGACTTCAATTTCTTCGGGAATCCATCAACTACAATCACCGCGAACGGGACCGACGTATTCTGCGATTCCAAATCGCGGATTACTGGCGGAGCCAATATTGCGAATGCCATCACGGTGAATTGCAGTAGCCTGCTTCCCGGCAGTTACGAGAATTTACCCTAAAGAGGCCGGGTCGCAGTCCATCTTTTCGGTCAATTCGGTTACGCGCTTCCCGGGCCAGACAAATGCCGAATGCTGGCCCGGAACGGTGAAACTCCCTATGGACACGCGGGGACCAGAAAAAGTAAACTGCATTCCCCTTTCTCCTACCTGCAATTCATTCCACTTTGCAGGAGTTCTCCAATGCCAAGCTACGACTCGTTCATGTGCCCCACTTGCGAAGGTCATTTCCGCGTCATCTGGCCCGACCCCCTTCCGAACCACTACCATCTTTGCAGCAAGATCAAAATAAAATGCCCTGACTGTCACGATGTAACCGAACTCTACGATTTTCTTATCGACAGGATTATGCAGCCTCCAGACCCGAGTATTCCGACCGTTGAGGTGCTGTCTATTTCTCCGCGTGACCCGAACCCCGACCCTAACGCCCGAAGTAATTACTGGCACATGGTCTGGTCGTGCCGGGAGGCGAGATTCAGAGCGACGTATAGGCCGACGAAATGACAGAGGAGCGGAAGTTCGCCATTCTGTTTGCCGTAACGATTTTGGGTGCACGGAAGCTCATCGACGATTGACCGCGCTCGAACGCCGAGACAAATCGGACACCATCCGAAGAGATTCACAATTCTACGTTCTGTTTTCCATGTATGCTTTCGATACGTACTGTCGCTCGTAATGACACTTCTTCCGATGAAGAAAATATAGCCGATGAAAGTTCCTGTGGGGAAACCGCCGCCAAGACGTACGTTGGTTGCTTCAAACAAGAGCTTGAACATGAGAAAGCCATTCACGACCTTCACAGTGGGGATGCTCTTAGTAGTTGTTACTTGGGCGTACGGCCAACAGGAGAGTAATAAGCCGAAGCCCGCTTCGACTTCGGTTCAGAATTCGGGTACTCAGAAAGATCCTCCCAGTTTGGGCTTCAACCACCTCAAAGATGTCTCACCCATTATGGACTCGGACGCCTGGATGGAGGAGCAGAGGTTGGAAAAACAACTTCCGGGCAATCAGTTCGTTCATGACAAACGTGCTATGCACGAAGCGGCTCTAA
>QHYZ01000087.1 GCA_003225295.1 Acidobacteriota bacterium
CCTTCAACGTCGGAAACAGCCGCGGCTTTTCCATTCTCGAAGTGATCGACGCCGCCGAGCACATCACCGGCCGCAAAATTCCACGCAAACTCGGGCCGCGGCGCCCAGGCGACCCGGCCGTTCTGGTTGCCAGCAAAGAAAAACTAAAGCGCACCCTTGGATGGGAAGCCTCGCATTCTTCGATGGAAGAAATCATTGGATCGGCCTGGGCGTGGAGGCAGAAATATCCACGCGGATACACCGAGAGCGTTTCTGCCCGGAGCTAGTCGGAGAGTTTGTACCGGATGATGCACCACAACGCCTGGAGGCCGTCTTTCCAGGTAATTTTCTTTCCTTCTTCGTATGTGCGCCCCGCATAACTAATCGGCACTTCGTAAATGCGCCACTTGTGCTTTGCGATCTTGGCCGTAATCTCTGGTTCAAATCCAAATCTGTTCGACTTGACCTGAACTCCCGCCAGTACTTCTCTCCGGAACACCTTGTAACAGGTCTCCATATCCGTCAGCTTCAGGTTAGTAGCAATATCCGAGAGCAGCGTTAGCGTGCGGTTCGCAACGTAGTGCCAGAAATAATGCACGCGCTGCGGCCCGCTGAGAAATCGCGAACCATACACCACGTCGGCGCGCCCATCGACGATCGGCTCAAGCAAAGCCGCGTAATCGCGCGGATCGTATTCGAGGTCCGCGTCCTGTACCAACACGATATCTCCCGTGGCTTGCGCAAAACCGCGCCGCAAAGCCGCCCCCTTGCCTTGGTTCGGCGCCTGAAAGAAAAAACGTAGGTCCCGCAACTCGATCTGATCGCTTCCATCCTGCGCGGGCGCGAATTCTTCGCCATTCGCCTGGCGTGCAGCCATGTTCTCCAGAATCTGACGCGTTCCGTCGGTCGAGCAATCATCTACGATGATCACTTCCTTGCGTATTTCGGTGTCCAGCACGCGCCGCAGAATTTCGTCAATCGTCGATCTCTCGTTATAAACGGGGATAACAATCGAGACCTTCGGATCGTGCAGCGCTGAGGGATTGTGCCGTTGATGGGCCATGGGTGTCGAAAGATTGTAGCGACGCAGCCTCCGGTGAGTAAAGGCAAGTCCTGCCCTGATTCTGGTCTTGGTTACCATCGATCTTTTCGCAGTCCGGCAAACCCCGCTATGCTTAGATATGCTTCGCGCTAACTACAGCATGGAATCTTTTCCCTGCGTTCTCTGCCAACTCCGCAACTCGGTGTAAAGTGTCGCGTAGCTAAACCGGTGGTCTTAGGTGCCTAGCTTCTTCATCGAACAATTCGGTTGCCGTGCCACGCAAGCCGATGGCGCCGCCCTCGAGCGCCAGTTGCTCGACCGTGGCTGTAACTCTGCCTCCACGGCCGCAACCGCCGACATCGTGGTCGTCAACACCTGCACCGTCACGGCCTCCGCCGATGCCCAGGCCCGCGATGCCATCAAAAAGCTTCACGCCGCCAACCCCGCCGTGCGCGTCGTCGTCACCGGTTGCTACGCCCAGCGCGCGCCCGACGAGCTGGCCGCACTCCCCGGAGTGGCTTGGGTCGTTGGCAATTCCCACAAGCCACAAATCCCCCAGCTCGTCGATTCACTCTCGACCGCGGCCTCTTGTGAATCTGCGAACGACTTTTTCCCCGCCGCCGCATTGCATGGTGACTCGACCGTTCCGTTTCATTCGTTCGCAGGGGAGCAGCTTTATCCCCAGCGTAGAGGGAATGCTGCGCCCCGGCTCGGCAAGATCCTCATCGGCAACATCTTCGACCGCACCGAATTTCTCTCCGCCCCCGTTCTCGGTGGGGAAGGAAATCACACCCGCCCCACCCTCAAAATCCAGGACGGCTGCGACTCCCGCTGTTCCTACTGCGTGATTCCGTTTGTTCGCGGGCGAAGCCGCAGCCTGCCGCCTGACACCGTCATTCAGGAAATTCAGCGCCTCATCGTGGGGCAGACATTCCTGTCTGTAGGCACTCCTTCTTCGCTCGTGCCTTCGCCTGCACGAGAAATTGTGCTCAGCGGCATCAACCTCGGCGCCTACGGCCGCGATCTTTCCCCTCGCGTCGAATTCGAAGATCTGCTCCGCCGCGTCCTCGACGAAACTTCAATAGAGCGGCTCCGTATCAGTTCCATCGAGCCCCTTGACGTTACCCGAGACCTCGTCGAGCTCTTCGCTTCGACCGATCGCATGGCCCAGCACTTCCATACTCCGCTGCAATCCGGCTCCGACCGCATCCTCGCCGCCATGCACCGCTGGTACCGCGCCGAGCACTATGCGCGCCGCGTCGCACTCATCCGTGAGCGCCTCCCCCACGCCGCCATCGGCGCCGACGTCATCACCGGCTTCCCCGGCGAAACCGAAGACGACCACGCCGCCACGACAGCCTTTATCGAAGGTCTGCCCTTCACCTATCTTCATGTCTTCTCGTTCTCGACGCGTCCTGGCACCAAAGCCTCCGCACTCTCGAACGAAGTCCCCGGCGGCGTCATCAAGCGCCGCGCCCGTGACCTGCGCGCCCTGGGCGAAGCCAAGGCCGCTGCCTTCCGCCAATCCCAACTCGGGCGCACCCTCCGCGTCCTCACACTTCGCCGCGACGCGGATTCCCGTTCGACTCCGGCCCTCTCCAGCAATTATTTGAAAGTTCGCATTAGCGGCGCGCACTCCGCTAACCAATGGCTTGATGTAGGCATTTCGGTTAAGGAAGGGAATTATCTGCTTGCAGAGCCAGTAAGTCTTACTGCCAATGCTGTCGTTGCCGCCGGCGCAGGCGGCCAGCCACTAGGTCATCCTGGGAGCATCCGATAAGGGCGCTCGAAGGAACTCAACTGCACGTGGTGGCATGCCGCCACCTACAAAGCCGCCGATGGTGCCTCACTACGATTCGAAAATCACTTGCGCCAGCGCCTGAGCCGCCGTGTGCGTGATGCTGAGTGCCACACTGTTTACCCCGAGCTGTTGCGCAATTTTTGCCGCTTCACCGGTTATCGCTAGAGTGGGCCGTCCGCCCGTCTCCCGCACCACTTCGAAATCTACCCAGCGCACCCCACGCCGCCAGCCCGTCCCTAACGCCTTCATCGCCGCTTCTTTCACGGCAAATCGCCCCGCGTAGCGTTCGTACTTATTCTTGAACCGTTCGCAATACTCGCGCTCCCTCACCGTGTACACCCGCTTCAGAAAGACTTCACCATAGCGCTCGATGGCCCCCTGGATGCGCTCCACTTCCGCAATGTCCACACCCATCCCTATGATCAAGGTCCCCCTCCATTTGTTCGGCGATGTTACGGCGTCGCGCACACCTTGGCTGCGCGCAGTCCTCTTGCGATTATACTTATAAGATTGTGGCTGCCACGAAAACACCATCGTCCAAGCGTAGCGTGCGCAAACGCCCCGCGGTAGGACAGACATACCTAGCTGCTCCTTCCGGCTCTAGCTGGATCGAACGCCGAGACCGCAGTATTCGAATCCTGCAAGTCCCCGCGCTCGCAAAACTCCCTTGGCTCGTCCACGGCTTCAGCACGCGCCCCGGCGGCGTCAGCCATCGGGACGGCGAAAAAGTTCTCAATCTCGGCTTTGCCGAATGGGATAGCCGAGAAAACGTCCTCCAGAACCGCCGCCGCTTCCAATCAGCCCTCGACGCATCCGACTTCGAACTGATCTCTCTAAAGCAAATCCATTCCGACGTCATCCATCTTCTCGACGCCGCACCCACCGCACCTTGCCAAGGCGATGCCTCCGCAACGAACCGCCCCGGGCTCCTCCTGGGCGTTCAAACCGCTGACTGTGTCCCGATTCTCCTCGTCGATCCGAAAAAGCACGCCATCGCCGCCGTTCACGCCGGTTGGCGCGGCACGCTCCAGCGCATCGTTGCGAAGGCTATCGGGAAGATGCAAATGCAATTCAAAACCAAGCCCGCCGACCTCCTTGCCGCCATCGGGCCTGCCATCGGCGGCTGCTGCTACGAAGTCGGCACCGAAGTCGCCATCCAGTTTCAATCTCAATTTGCTGATGCCCCCGAATGGTTCGACGAATTCCGTACCGGCGACGAACCCAATCCCATCCAGTGGCTCGATATGATGCCCCCCGGCCACCAGCCCCCGCCAAAAAATGTGCTGCTCGATTTGCGCAAAGCCAATCGCGCCCAACTACTCCTCGCCGGCCTGCGCACCGCAAACATCTTCTTCAGCGATCTGTGCACCGCCTGCCGCGGCGACCTGCTCTTCAGTTACCGCAAGGAGGGTGCTACCAGCGGTCGCCTCATGTCGGTCATCGGCATCCGCTAACTTTGGGTCCGCCATGGATTGTTTCCGTCGCTATTTTCTGCAGATCTTTCTTTGATTTGTCCCACGATCTCCACGGTAACAACAGGCGTTATCTCTGGTTACTTGCAGTTCCGTCGCGGCGCTCGCAAACCTTTTGACATCATGCGCTTACAGACGGCGCAAGTCTCATCGGCGTCTGTCATCGTCGTTTGTCCTCGTTATGCTTACGCACTCTTTCCGGTCACAGCGGAGGTGGCCATACCATGCACGGCGGATTTCTGGTGGACCGCTAGGTGAGTCATAGCAAGCCCCAGGGGCTCAAAATTGGGCTTCCACGGGGCCACCCCAGGATTCTGGTCTTCCTCTCGAGAACTATCACTGAGGACTGATAACTGAAAACGAACGGCGTTCTACCTGCAGCAGTGCCAGTTGTCCGCACGCGGCCATCACGTCTCGCCCGCGCGAGTAGCGCACAAAGGTCGGCACGCCGCGACCCACCAGAATCTGCCGGAATTGTTCAATCCTCTCCGGCGATGATTCACGGTAGGGAAGTTCTCCCGGATTCCAGGGGATCAAATTCACTTTCACGCGCTTCAACGGCGTCAGCAGCCGCACCACGAGCCGCGCATCTTCCACTGCATCGTTCACTCCGCCGAGCATCACGTATTCAAACGTCAGATGCTCCCAAGTGCGCAGCGGATATTCCTTACAGACACTCATGAGCACGGAAAGAGGATATTTCTTGTTGATAGGCATCAGCCGATCCCGCTGCTCATCATTGGAAGCGTTCAGGGAGATAGCCAGCTTCGGCCGCACCTTTTCCAGCGCCAGACGCTCGATTCCCGGCACGATCCCGCTCGTCGAAAGTGTCATGTGCTTCGGCGAGATACCCAATCCTTCCGGGTCCAGCATGATTCGTAATGCGACCATCACCGGCTCGAAATTAAGCAGCGGCTCGCCCTGGCCCATCAACACAATGTTTGTCTGGGGCGCAAGCTGTGCCTTGTGCTCTTCCAGAGGCACAAGTACCTGCGCCAGGATCTCTCCCGACGTCAGGTTTCGTATCAATCCAAGTTGCGCCGTCATGCAGAAATGGCAATCCACCGCACAGCCCGCCTGCGTCGAAACGCAGATGGTCTGCCGTCCCTCGCTCGGCATGAACACGGCCTCCACAGAAGCTGGCCGCACCAACCTCTCTTCGCTAGGCGGCAGGCCAAACAGATACCTTACCGAACCATCCGTCGAGGCAAACCGCTGCTTCAATTCCGGCAAAGTAATCCGCGCTTCTTTGGAGAGCCGCTCTCGCAGCGCCGCCGGAAGATTCGTAATTTGCGCCACATCGAATTTTCTTTCCGAGTACAGAGCGTGATAAATCTGCGCTCCGCGGAACGCCGGCTCACCGAGTGCCGCGCAGAATTCGCGTAATTCTTCTTTCGATTTGCCTAGGAGTTCCGTCATCATGGAGGTGTCAGCAGTAACAGGCAAAATTCCTTCGTTCTCATCTTAACATGCAGCACCCAGCCCCTCTGCTGCACTCGCGCCGCAAATGGCGCTATAATTCATTGGCAATCCCCGCTTCTGCCGGGATTGCCCAGTCGGCCCTTTGGCGGTCGCCCTGAACTTGATCGCCTGGCGGTCGCAGATGAATCGGAGGCGCCTGATGGCACAACACGTCGCAACCGAACAACTCACGATTACCGATTGGGTCCAAGGTCTCGCCGCGATCCCCGGGCGCGATTTCACTCTCGAAAACGTCCAGGACTACATCATCCGCCATTCGGCGCGCCCGGAGACGCTCGACAAATACTGCTATTTTTCGAAGGGCAACTACACGCGCAATCTCATCTTCAAGAACGAAGTCTTCGAATGCATGACCATCTGTTGGGAGATCGGCCAGGCCAGCCGCATTCACAACCATCGCGATCAAAACTGCTGGATGTCCGCGCCCATCGGCCGGCTGAAGGTCCAGAATTTTCGTGTTGACGACCGCGACAGCGCGCGCGGCACCTGCCGCATTGTTCCAACCGACATCTATGAAATGGACGCCGCTCATCCTGCCCACGTCAACCCTCTCGAGCCCGTCCATCAGGTTCTGAATCTCGCCGAATTCCACCAGCGCGCCGTCAGCATCCACATTTATTCGAAGCCCTTCGACACTTGTGAGGTCTACCTTCGCGAGAAAGGTACCTACGGCGATGTCCCCCTCCACTACACCAGCCAATACGGCAAACTGGACCCCGCCGAAAAGCTCCTGTAGAGCGGCAGCTGCGCTATCTCTATCAAGGTTTTTTCAAGGGAACAACGGACCGAATCTCGCGCGGGCCATGGATGTATTCCAACGCCTTGTTCAATGTGAACTTCAGCCTGCATGTGCTGCACTGATAATTTCCTGCTGTGAGCGCCGCACGGCAATGCGGGCAGATCGACAGGAATCCTTGAGCAGGAGTTGCTTCGCTTCGGCTCAGCGGAAGCACGGCTTCGAGAATCGTTGGTGCTTTCTTGCCGTCTTTTTTCGGGAGCCGCCAGTACCTTTCTTTGGTTCCGTTCGCGTAGCGAAGTTGCAGCAAGCACTGGTAACGTCTCCCCATCGAACGCTCTTGAGTGTCCGGTTCCACTTTCCGCCTGGTCCCACCCCGAAGTGCGGGAGCCGCAGATTCGTGAAGACGAGCCGGGTCGCCGTCACGCGATAGACATACCACCAAAGAATTGTTCCAACGTTCCCGAGGGGCGCCTGGCAGCTCTTGATGACATAAAGTACTGCTTCGTTCGGCTCCGACAGGATCCGAAGGATGTCGTGCAAGCTTGCCGAGGGCTTCCTCGGCGCGCTTGCGGCTCCTATCGTGCGGTTCGCCCTGGGCGTCCGTAGACAGAACGTCCTCACGAATCTGTACTCCGTTCGCTGCAATAAGCCTGGGCAGTTGGGCTCCGTAAACTGCAAATCAGCGTTGGGCATCAGTGGCCTTTCCCGTATCTGATTGAATTTGCGCGACTTTACCTTACGCTGCAAAGACCGTCCATGGACGCACAGCCGATACTTCCTCGCCCGGCTGGCGTGGCAATTGCACCCCCCGTGTGTCAGAATAAGTTTATGGCCACCGAAACGCGCGACATTCAGAAGCACGTCTTGCCCAACGGCCTCGTCGTTATCACCGAGACCATGCCCCATGTGCGTTCCGTCTCGGTCGGCGTGTGGGTTCGCAACGGCTCCCGCCGGGAAATCCCCGAAGAGAACGGCCTCGCTCATTTCATGGAGCACATGGTTTTTAAGGGCACGGAGCGCCGCTCCGCCGAAGCTATCGCCCGCGAAATGGATTCCGTCGGCGGCATGCTCGACGCTTTCACTTCCAAAGAACAGATCTGCTTTAACGCCAAGATTCTTGACGAGCACCTGCCCATCGCCTTTGACGTCATCGCCGACCTCGTCCTCCGCCCCAAATTCGACTCCGAAGATGTGAAGAAAGAACGCCAGGTCGTCCTCGAAGAAATCAAGATGGACCTGGACAATCCCGAATATCTTCTTCACGAGATTTTCACCCGCGGCTTCTGGCCGCAACATTCGCTCGGCCGCCCGATTCTCGGCACCCCGGAAACCGTGAAAGGATTCCATCGCGACTCGCTGCGCGCGCGATTTCGAGAGTGGTTCGCGCCGGACCATCTGGTGGTCACCGCTGCCGGCAACGTCACTCACGAACAAGTGCTGGAATTGGTGCAGCGCGAGTTCGGCCTCATGAAGCCGACGGGTCCCGCCGAGAGCGACGGCGCTCCGCACACAGATGCACCCATCCATCTCGAAGCCAAGCGCGACCTCGAACAAGTGCACCTCTGCATCGGCGTCCCGTCAGTTCCGTTGGGCCACGAAGACCGCTTCGCCGTCGCCGTCCTCAACAATCTTCTTGGCGGCGGCATGTCCTCGCGCCTCTTCCAGAACATTCGCGAAAAGCAGGGCCTCGCCTATGCTGTCTTTAGCGAGCTGACGCCCTATTCCGATGCCGGAATGATGACCGTTTACGCCGGCACCGCTGCGGAAACAGTTGGCAAGGTCATCGATCTCACCATTCAGGAATTTCGGGCCTTGAAGGAATCACCTGTCACGGAAGAGGAGCTTCGCCGCTCGAAGAATCACCTTAAGGGCTCGCTGATGCTCTCGCTCGAGTCCACCAGCTCCCGCATGTCCAATCTCGCCCGCCAGGAGCTGTATTTCGGCCGCTTCTATTCGCTCGACGAAATCCTCGCCGGGATCGAAGCGGTCACCCACGCAGAACTCCAGTCCCTCGCCCAGCGCTATTTCCAGGCCGGCTTGATTGCCGTCACCGTCCTCGGCCCCCTCAACGGCTTCACCCTCGACCGCTCCCGTCTGGCCTGCTGAAATGCCGCAGCGGTCGAGACGAGGCTGCGATGTATCGAGTGACAGTCAAGAAATTTCTTCAGCATGCTGATGGAAGTACAACAATAGAAGAAGCTCAAGAAGAGGCTAACCACGAACGCCAGGCCCTGAACCTAGCGGGGAGGATCGCTCGCACTGACAGCGTTCGCTGGGTTGAGATTGAGTCTCCTGCAACAGGGGGAGAATCTCCGACATCAAAATCGGTGCGCCACACTTTGCTTCCCCTGCACACTACTTCAGCGTGGCACGGTCCGCATTGACGGCGGCGCCTATGATCCCCATCTCGTCGGAGGTCGGCACGACTTCGAAACGGCTGCCCTGCAGGGGACTCATCTTGACCATTTCATGCACGAGCCGGTCCAACAGTCCTATGTCAATGAATTTTACTTCCGGCCCGGTAACGAAAAACATCCCGGGTCCCTCCATGTGGATGTTGGTGGCGGTGGCTGCCGCCAAGGCGCGGTGACAAAGCGTCACAAATTCGGCACAGCGTGCGTCACCCGCGCGGGCATTTTCGAACACTTCTTCGGGTTCCAGGTCCAGGAAGCGCATGCGCATGGACCGGCGCCCGAGAATACCTTCCAGGTGCCCGCGCCCGCCGCATCCACAGAAGTTTTCCTTGGGATCCAGCGTGACGACGGAGTGTCCACCCTCCCAGACGCCTTCGCTGGAAGGATAGCGCCCGAAGCCCACTCCATTTCCCAGCGTCCACACGCGGGTAAGCTGGTTCAATTTTCCCTGTGTTGCCGCAATTCCCGCGGCCATGACGTCCGCGTCATTGAACAACCGAACCGGAACTCCCGCAGCTTTGCCACCCAGGGCAGAAGACAATGCCGCCTGCAACGCGAATCCCTTTATCTGCTGCAGGTTGGGAGAATCCTCCACGACCCCAGCGCGGATGATGCCCGGGAAGCCAATTCCAATCGCGGCGATTTTTTCTCCGCTCGCCACTTTCTCCACTTGCTGCCGGACACATTCCACGATGCTTTCCGCGGGCATCGACTGCAGCGGGTCCAGCGTTTGCGATTTTTCCGGAAAAATGTTCAGCGGCCCGACTACCTCATCGCCTTCCACCAGGCCAACGGCGATATGTTCCATGACCAGTACACCAACTGTCCTGCGCATCGTGCTCCTGCCAATCTTAGGTAGTCGAAGATTCTGTCAATCGACTCCTCACTCGGACGTGACTATGCCCTGACCAGTTTGTTCAGACCGTTGAATGCCGCTGCCTTATAACACTCCGCCAGCGTCGGATAATTGAAAACGGTATCCACGAAATATTCCACCGTGCCTTTCAGCGCAAAAACCGCCTGCCCGATGTGCAACAGCTCCGAGGCTCCTTCACCAATAATGTGCACACCCAACAGTTCCTTGGTAGACGGATCGAAAAGGAGTTTCAGGCGGCCGGTAGTGTCGCCGCGAATTTGGCCCCGGGCAATTTCGCGGAAAAAGGCCATTCCGACCTCGTAAGGGACCCCTTCCTCCGTGAGCTGCTCCTCGGTCTTTCCGATAAACGAGATTTCGGGAATGGTGTAAATCCCGTAGGGATAATTAGCGCGGTTGGAATTCGTCGGCATGCCAAACGCTCTGGCGGCGGCGATGCGCCCCTGTTCCATCGAAACCGAGCCGAGGCTGGGGAACCCGATGACGTCTCCCACGGCATACACATGCGGTTGCTTGGTCTGGTAATTTTCGTCGACCGGGATACGCCCTCGGGCATCGGCCTCCAGGCCGCCTGCCGCCAGGTTTAGTTCATCCACGTTGCCTTGGCGTCCGACCGCATAGAGCAGGGCGTCACCGGTAACTTTCTTCTTGCTTTTCAGATTCGCCACGACCGTGTGATCCGGCGTTTCTTCGACGCTTTCGACTTCCTCGTTCAGCCGCAGCGTGACGCGGCGGTCCCGCAGATGGTAACAAAGCGCTTCGACCATCTCGGCATCGGCGAATTCCAGCAAGCGCGGACGTTTTTCAATCAGCGTCACGCGCACGCCCAGCGTGGCGAACATGCACACATACTCGACGCCGATGACTCCGCCGCCCACAA
Source organism: Acidobacteriota bacterium (assembly GCA_003225295.1). Lineage (GTDB taxonomy): Bacteria > Acidobacteriota > Terriglobia > Acidiferrales > UBA7541 > Acidiferrum. The sequence goes on from QHYZ01000087.1 coordinate 10,684, forward strand.
CGATCATGGCCTTGGGAATCACCGGCATCTTCAGAATTTGATCGCTGTCGATGATGGTCGTGTTGTTGAAAGGGACCAGGGGAGAGACGGCGGGTTTCGTGCCCGTGGCGAGAACGATGTTGCCTGCTTCAAACTCGACTTGTCCGCGCGAGCTCGTCACTTGCATGTGGTGAGGATCTAAAAAGCTGGCGGTTCCCGTCACGACTTCGATACCGTTGCGGGAGAGCTGAGCGCGGATCACATCGATCTCGGTCTTGATGACGTTGAGCGCGCGAAAGGAAAGATCGGCCATGGTGATCTGTTCTTTCACACGATAGTTGACGCCGTAGATGCTTTGATATTGATAGCCGGAAAGATGCAGGACCGCTTCGCGGATGGTCTTGCTAGGAATCGTGCCGGTGTTGATCGCCGTGCCGCCGATCACTTCCAGCTTTTCAATGAGCGCGGCGCGCTTGCCGAATTTAGACGCTTGAATCGCGGCTCGCTGGCCTCCCGGCCCGGAACCGACCACGATGAGATCGTACTTTTCCATGGTTTGCCGCGGGAGTATATCACCGTTGCAAACGTGGAGTCCTTGTTGACGCGCGCTTGCCGCTCTGCCATCATTCTGAAAATTTGGTTGCGTTGCAGTTCTGGAGAAAACGATCGGCTTGCGGGTATCCATTTTGGCGTCCGGCAGCTCCGGCAACATCACGTTGCTTGAAACCGAGCGGACCCGCCTCCTCATTGACACCGGTCTGGGCAAACGCGAAACGCTGGCCCGCCTCGCTGCCGTCGAAAGAACCGTCCACCACCTCGACGGTATCCTCATCACCCACGAGCACACCGACCACTGCAACGGCCTCCCGCAAATGCTCGGCCTCTGGAAAGCTCCGCTCTACGTCACCGAACCCACCATCGATGCCATGCAGCGCATTCTTCCGGAAACCTTCGGCAAGCGGCTCAACCGCGTCGAGACAATTCACGCCGGTCAGCATTTCACCGTCGGCGACATTGACGTCCACGCCTTCGCAATTCCCCACGACGCCGCCGACCCCATTGGTTTCACCTTCCGTTCGAATGGCGCGAAAATGGCCATGGTCACTGACCTGGGCTACATGCCCGAACTGGTCAAAGTGCATCTCCGCGGCGCCGATTGCCTGGTCCTCGAATCCAATCACGATCTGGACATGCTCAAGGTCGGCCCGTATCCCTGGGTCGTCAAGCAGCGCGTTCTCAGCCGGACCGGCCATCTTTCGAATCACGCCGTAAGCGAATATCTTTGCGACCCCGATGGCTTCGACGCCATGGCGCGCTATCTCGTCCTCGCCCACGTCTCGCAGGAAAACAACAATCCCGATCTCGTCCGCCTCTCCGCCGAGGAAGCCCTGCGCCGCCGCCCTGCCGAGTGTGTTTTCACGGGCGAACTCCTGGTCGCTTCCCAGCACATCCCTCTCAGGCCCCTCGAGCTGTAGCACTAGGTTCGATACAGTCCATTCAACATTTCGATCGCTTTTAGTGCGAAGCTCCGCTAGACTTAACTTGTCTTGGTAGAGGTGCGGAGGCCATGAGTAGCCGGGCAAGGATTTCCGATCAGCTTCGGATGCCCGTGCAAAAGGGGCCGCATTGTTGTTGCTGTTGTCCGCCGAAATCGCAGCGGTAGCTGAAACCGCGGCGGTTGGGGAACAGGTCCAAGGCCTGTTCACTGTCATCCGTTCATTAGGATGAAGCGCTATCGAGAGGCAGCGGCCCCGATTTGTATCTTCGCGGTTCCTTCCTTTCGTTTCGCTCATCCAGAAATGCCCGATTCGAATGAATCTTTTCGAACTAACGCGCGCGCTCGTGGACATCGAGTCGACCACCAACCACGAAAAAAATGTGGGTGACTACCTCTTCGCGCATTTGTCCGCCCTCGCCGCGCGCCACAACGGTGACATCGAGCGCATCCCCGCCGAACCGAACCGCGACAATATCCTCGCCTCGTGGGGTGGGCCTTTCGTCACGCTCTCCACGCATATGGATACCGTTCCGCCCTTTTTTGGTTCGCGCGAGGATGGCGATTTCATCTGGGGCCGCGGTTCCTGCGATGCCAAGGGGATCATCGCTGCTATGATCGCCGCCGCAGAAAAACTTCTCAACGCCGGCACGCGACATATTGGCCTCCTCTTCGTCGTGGGCGAAGAACGCAACAGCGCCGGAGCAAGAGCCGCCGCCGCAACCCCCCGCGGCTCGCGATTCCTCATCAATGGCGAGCCCACCGAAAACCGTCTCGCCCTCGGTTCGAAAGGAGCGCTACGCTACGAAATCACGACTCACGGAAAACTCGCGCACTCTGCCTATCCCGAACTCGGTCATTCCGCTATCGACACCCTGCTCGATGTTCTCAACGACATTCGCCAGATTCCGCTGCCGCAAGACGCCTTGCTCGGCTGTAGCACGCTGAATATCGGCACCATAGATGGCGGCCGCGCACCCAACGTGGTCGCCGATTACGCCGAAGCGGAAATCATGTTTCGCACGATCGGAGATCCGGCGAAGACTCGGGAAGCGGTGTCCGCGGCGACGGCAGGCCGCGCGGAGGCGCGCGAAGTCTTCTACACGCCAGCCGTGCAATTGGCGAAGCTCGATGGTTTGCCCACCACGGTCGTGGCCTTCACGACGGACATCCCAAGCTTCGAAGGTACCTGGGGACAGCCATTCCTCATTGGACCCGGCAGCATTCACGTCGCACATACTTCCGAAGAGCGCATCCCGAAGAGAGAATTGTGCGAAGCGGTGGACATCTATGCGCGCATGGCCACCCAACTCCTCGCGACCGGCCGGGAGAGCGCATGAGCACCGGCCTGGCGATTGTTGGTTATGGAAAGATGGGTCGCCTCATCGAGCAGCTCGCGCCGGAATACGGATTCGACGTACGGGCAAAATTTGATGCGCGCAACAATCCGCGCGGCCAGGCCCTTTCTCAACAGACTCTTCGGGGAGTCGATGCGGCTGTTGAATTTACCTCACCGGACGCTGCTCCGGAAAATATCCGCCGCCTCGCTGCATTAGGCGTTAACTCGGTTATCGGCACAACCGGCTGGTTCGAGCATCTTCCTGCGGTCCGCGAAACTGTGGCAAGCAGCGGAACGGGCGTTGTCTGGGCGCCGAATTTTTCTGTTGGCGTAAACCTTTTCTTCGAAGCCGTCGCGCACACCGCGTCGCTCTTCGCCAAGCACGGGGAATACGAAGCTTGGGGCTGGGAAATTCACCACTCCGCGAAGAAAGACGCGCCTTCGGGGACGATGAAGAAACTTGCGGAAGACATGCGAGCAAACGGCTACGCCCGTCCAGTCAGCTTGAGTTCCAACCGCGCGGGTGCGCATCCCGGCACGCATGAAATCGGTTTCGATTCCGCCGCGGACACCATCACGCTGCGTCACACGGCGCGCGGCCGCGAAGGTTTTGCGCGCGGCGCGCTCCGCGCGGCGCGCTGGGTCGTGGGGAAAAAAGGGCTATTCGAATTTCGTGAGATTCTCAGCGAATTGGGCTGAGCGAAAAAAGGAAGGAGCAGCATCCATGTTTACAGGCACAGGCACCGCACTTGTCACACCTTTTCGTCGGGATGGTTCTCTTGACGAACCCGCTCTGCGAGCTCTGATCAAGCGACAAATCGAGGCAGGCGTCGACTTCCTCGTTCCCTGCGGAACAACCGGCGAGAGCCCCACGCTCACGCACGAAGAGCATCTTCGCGTCGTTAAGATCACCGTCGAATTGGCTAAGGGTAAGGTGCCTGTCCTCGGGGGCGCAGGCGGCTATAACACCGCCGAAGTCGTCGCGCTCTCGCAGGAACTCGCCGCTCTTGGAGCCAACGGCATTCTCTCTGTCACTCCTTATTACAACAAACCCACCCAGGAGGGCCTCTTCCAGCACTATCGCGCCATCGCCGAAACCGTGCCCCTGCCCATCATTCTCTACAGCGTGCAGGGGCGCACCGGCGTGAATATCGAGCCTGGCACGGTGAAGCGCCTCGCCGAAATCGAAAATATTGTCGGCATCAAGGAAGCCTCCGGTAACGTCTCCCAGATGGCTGCGATTCTCAATGCCGTCCCGGAAGGCTTCATCGTCCTCTCCGGTGACGACGCCATCACGCTACCGGTCATCTCGCTAGGCGGCCACGGCGTCATCTCCGTCGTCTCGAACGAAATCCCCGCGGAAATGTCACAATTGACGCGGCTCGCCCTCCAGGGTGACTTTCCCGCCGCGCGCGCCATTCACCGCCGCTATCATCCGCTCATGGAAATTAATTTCGTGGAGTCGAATCCCATCCCGGTAAAGGCGGCGATGGTGGAAATGGGCCTACTCGAACCAGTGTGGCGCTTGCCACTCGTGCCGCCCAAGGCGGAGAATCAGGCGCGCATCCGGGCGGTGCTCGAAGCGCTCGGGCTCGTCGGCCGCTCGGCGGCTGTGCCCAGGGTCGAGAGGGTTCATGCTGCCTTCGCAAATTGAGGGTCTATTTGACGAAGCTCCGGCTCAGTACGAAGAAGAACATTTCCGGCTCTTCCGCGATTTCAAAGCCGCGCTGAATCGCGGCGAAATACGCGCTGCCCAGCCCGATGCCTCCACGAAATCCGGCTGGCGCGTTAACGCCTGGGTGAAAAAGGGAATCCTGCTGGGCTTTCGAATGGGCGCCATCGCCGACATGTCGATCGACGCCTCGAAACAACCTTTTTTTGACAAGTCCACCTACCCGGCGCGTGGGTTCGCGGCTTCCGACGGTGTGCGCATCGTTCCCGGCGGCTCCAGCATTCGCGATGGCAGTTACATCGGCCGCGGGGTGATTTGCATGCCGCCGATGTTCGTCAATGTCGGCGCTTACGTTGGTGAAGGCACGATGATCGATTCGCACGCGCTCGTTGGGAGTTGCGCCCAGGTCGGCCGCAACTGCCACATTTCCGCCGCGTCACAAATTGGCGGCGTCCTCGAACCTGTCGGGGCGCTACCGGTGATTATCGAAGACGAAGTCCTGGTCGGCGGGAATTCCGGCGTTTATGAGGGAACCGTCGTGAAGCGCCGCGCCGTTCTCGGCACCGGTACGATTCTCAATCGCTCCATCCCGGTGTACGATCTCGTTCGCGACGCGATTTACACCGCCACCGGGACCGAGCCGCTGATTATTCCCGAAGAAGCCATCGTGGCGCCCGGCTCGCGCGCCGTCGCTCATCCCACTGGCGCAAAATGGGGACTCTCGCTGCAAGCGGCCGTCATTGTGAAGTACCGCGACGCCAAGACGGATGCGCGCGTGCAGCTCGAGGATCTCCTGCGTTAACCGCTACTTTGTGAGCACTTTTTCGAAAAACTGCAGAGCCCGCGGATCGTTCGATTGCCCCAGCCAGAACATCGCTTGCTTCCGCACCTCCGGGTTCCGGTTGTTCTGTGCCACTTCAATTAACTTAGGCACGCCTTCGTCCTTCGGCAATTGGCTGAGCGCGAACACCGCTTTTTTCTTCACATCCGTGTCCGAATCGTTCTCGATCGCGCCGGTGATCGTGCCTACAGCTTTCTTTCCGGCTTTTTGCGCCAGCCAGAAAATCGCCTGGCCCCGCACGTGTGAGCTCGTGTCATCGTGCGCCATGCGAATCATCTCTTCCAGCGCTCCAGCTTCGTGGCTCACGGAAAGCGCAAAGGCTATGTGCGCGCGCACGTCCGAACTCGGATCCGTTTTCGCCATGTGCTGCAAAGCGACCAATCCAGCTTTGCCCCGTGCAGCCCCCATCCAGAATGCCGCCTGCCTCCGCAGCCCTTCGCGCTGCTCCGAAGTCACGAAAGATTCGAGCGCCCGGTCGGCCGACGCATCCGCATGCAACGCGATCGCCGTCAGCGCTCCGTTGCCGACGCTGCGATCTCCGCGATCTTCGAAGCCCGGCCCGCGCACGTAAGTTGCGAGGAACGCCACGCTCTCCGTCGGTTTGACTCCCGCCAGCCAGATGAACGGCAGTCCGCCCGCATCCAGCGCGCAGTCATCTGATGCGACCCGAATCTTTACGACCTGCTTCGCTTCGAGGCGATAGAGCACGATGAGTTGCCGCGACCCTTCCAGTTTGACGTTTCCGTCTGTGCGTGTCGTGGTGCTCAATCCGCCGTTTTGCTTTTCCAGCCGGCAGGTTCCGCAATTCCCATCATTCCAGTTGTCGTTACAGCAGATTCCGCGTTGGCCCGCGACCTGATCGACGTGGTAGCCGACCCACTCCGCTTTCCCCGCCGTTGCTGCAATCTCGCGAATAGTCGCATCGAGACTTGCACTGACTGCACGCGTCTCCAGTTTTGCGTTTTCAATGCGTGGAACTTCCAGCGCCTGCGCAGGCGTAGGGCTTGCTTGCCCCGGCCGGGCCGGGGCCCCGCCCTTGGCCAGTTGCACGGCGGCAGTGCTAATCCCCGCAACGATCATGGCGAGCCCGAGGATTCTCCGCAGCGACAAAACAGTCCGTTCTTCTAACATCGTTCCCCCTCTCACTTTTGCAGCAGTTCCATCAGGTAATCGGTGCCTTCCTTGGAATGCATCAGCGTCAACTTGGACACCGCCGTTTTCTTTAGTTCGGGGTCTTTCTCGCTTCGCGCGATGGCCACCAGCGCCCTGGCGTTCCCCTGCAGGAAATACGCGTTCAATACTTCGGCTTTGACCTCATGGTCCGTTTCCTTGCTGTAGATTTCCTGCAGCGCCTTCCCCGAATCGTCCGAATGGATCAGCCCAAGGTTTCGAATCGCCGCCCGACGCAATTCCGCATCTTTTTCTCCCTGCGCTGCCTGCACGAGCCTTCCCGAATCGCCCGCCAGGAAAAATGCCTGCAGGATTTCCCGCCGGACGTCCGGCGAAGATTCCGTCTGGTACAACTGCTCCAACTCGCTCGTCCCGTGAACCAGCCCCAGCTGCCGGATGGCCTCACGTCGCAGGGACTCATCCTTCTCGCTCTTCGCCGCCGCGAACAGGCGTTCGTGATCGCCACCGATCATGTAACTGCGGAGTATGGCGTGCTTCACCGAAGCATCGCCGCTTGAAGCGTAAACGTCCGCAAGGGTCTGTCTGGCCTGCGCTCCGCCGAACAATCCCAGGTATTCAACCGCCTTCCGCTGCAGCTCCGGATTGCTCTGTCCTCGCGCGATCTTGCCCAGAATCTCGCGTGCTTGTGGCGACCCGCTTTGTGCCAGCACGAACAGAGCCTTCGATTTCTCTCTCGGGGAACCCGCACCGTTAATCACTTTCTCGAGTAGGGGCATCGCGCGTTCCGAGTCGCTGTTCATCAGCCCTTGAATCGCCAGCATTTTCAATTCTTCGTCGCTCTGGTCCGCCGGCTTTACAGGCTGGCCGGTTGACTGCTTCACTTCGATCTCCAGCGCGCTGGCATCCTTTTGCCAGCGGCTCTGAGGAAATCGGCGCTTCAGGTCAGCAATTGTGGTTAGCGCTGTATCCCTTTTGCCCAAGCGGTTCTCCGCGTAAGCCTTCCAGTAGAGCGCCGCATCCGCTTGCGGGCCGTTCATTTCCGCCAGTTGCTTGAATTTTGCCGCCGCCCGGTCGTAGCGGTCCTCATCCAGGTCCTCACGCCCGTCGTCGTACAACTCTTGCAGCCGTTCGACCTTTTCCTGGGCCCGCTCGCGCGCTTCTCTCTCTCTGGCCTCTTGCTCACGTTCGCGCTTCTCCTGTTCTTTTTCCTGGGCCTCCTGCGAGTCCTGCAGAGAACCCGCCGATCGCCCGGGAAATGTCTTGAGTCCACGCGCGCGCATGCCGGCCGGCGCCAGCAGCAGCGCAGTGGTTGCGATCCAGGCTATACTCGTCTTTCTAACTGCATTGCCGTTGGTCATACTTTGTTCCTCTCTCTGCTCGTAGCATCGTTCTGCGCCGGCGCAGGCTTGGTGGCCTCCTGCCGTTGCTGCAGCTCCTTGTTGACCACTCGAACTTTGAACAAGATCCCGCGCCCCTCGATCTTTTTCTGGATCGCTTCGAGCTGCGCAGGGGTGACCTGTCCGGGGCTGTGAGCCACATCCAGCAACACGCGCTCAAGTTCATCCAGCACGCTGGCAAGCCCGGTATCTCCCTCTTGCAGTGCCGTCTGCCGATACAACCGGTTTTCTTGTAGCAAATCCTCTGCGCGCCGCTGCTCGGTCGCGATGTTCACTTCTTTCTGCGCCGGGTCGTTGGGCGCCGCGTTCGACAATTCCACCAACATGCTCTCGGAATGGCCCAGGTGTTCGCCCACGGCAACCACCAACACGCGCTCCCGCACCTGTTCCTTGTTCGCGATGTTGTCACTGGTTTTGCCTGGCCTGGTGATTCGACCGGCAACAAACGCCGCGACAATCAGCGCCACAATCAAGCCCGCCGCCGCGAGCCGGCGTGGCTCCGTCCACACGTGCCACCACCGTCCAGGTTTCTCTGCCAGCCGCGGCGCAATCTCACGCCACATCCGGCGTCCGTAATCTAGTCCTGGGTCCGGCACCGGCAGCGTGTCCAATGCCGCCAGCACGGCTTCGATTCGTTCCAGCTCCGTGCGGCATTCTTCACAGGCCGCCAGATGCTTCGAAATCAACGCTCCCTGGTCGGCCACTCCCTCGCGATACGCAATCAACTCTTCTTCCGTCATGTGTTTCATGATTCCGTTCCCATCGCGCGTGCCTGCGCTCTTGTTTCCACAAAGGGCTGCAGAGCACGCCGCAGTTTCTGCACCGCTCGAAAGACAGTGTTCTTCGTGGCGTTCGAACTCGATTTCAAGACTTCCGCGATTTCCTCGATCCCGCAGCCTTCCCAATGGCGCATCACAAAAGCCGTTCTCTCCGCATCCGAAAGAGCGGCCAGCGCCTGTTCCATCTGTTTTCGCAGCTCGATGCTCTGCGTTAACCGTTCCGGCGTTGGCGCCCCATCTGCAACGCGATTGAGTGGATCGTTTTCCATCCCGTCCCGGTCTTCCGTTCTCGGCTCTTCCCGCCGGGCCTCTTCCTTCTGCCGCTGCCGCATGCGGTCAATCGCATAGTTCGCCGCGATTCGATAGACCCAGGTACCAAAATTCGATCGCCCCACAAATTGCCCCAGCTTCTGATACCCACGCAAAAATGCCTCCTGGACCACCTCTTCGGCATCGTGCCGATTCCCGGTCATGCGGTAAGCCAGACGGAAAACGTTGTGGCTGTGCCGCTCAACAAGAACGCGATACGCATCGCGATCGCCCGTGAGCGTGCGCTCCACGGCAATGGCGTCGCTCTCTGCGATGGCCTGAGTGCTATCGACGCTCGGTTGCATCCGATTCATTAGACAGGAATTGCCCCTTGCGGTTAGGTAAGCCGCAGCGCCTTAGCCATCAACAACATAGCGCTATTTGAGCCGTCCAAGGGTACTACTGGAAGGAAGGGAACTACTCACTCATATCGCAGCGCCACCATCGGGTCGGCTCGCATCGCTCTTCTCGCCGGCACGAGACACGCTGTCAGCGCCACCATGGCCAAAATTGCGCCCACGCCCGCAAATGTCAGCGGATCGGTGGCACTCACACCGAAAAGCAGGCTGGCCATTAGGCGAGTCAGAACAGCAGCGGCGAGCAATCCAATGGCAACACCCAGCACTGTCATCTTCAGGCCTTCACGCAAAACCATGCCCAGCACGTTAGTCCGTTTTGCGCCAAGCGCCATGCGGATGCCAAACTCATGCGTGCGCTGTGCCACCGAGTAGGCGATTAGCCCGTAGATTCCGATTGCGGCCAGCAGTAGCGCAATTCCCGCGAACAATGACAGCAGCATGGTGTCGAATCGCGGCTGTGAGACGGACATCGTCAGGGCCTGCTCCATGGTCCCGATTTGCGCCAAGGTTACGTCCGGGTCGATGGATTGAATGTCCCGTCGAAGCGCAGCCACCAGGAGAGCGGCATCGCCCGACGTGCGCACTGCCAAGTAGACTCGCGGACCGTACGATTGAGCGAATGGCATGTAGTAGGCCGGGTCCGTTTCGACCGTCAACCCCAGGTATTTCACGTTGCCGACTACCCCGACGATCTCCATCCACGGGTCGTCGGACCCCGCCCCGCTGTGCTTGATGCGCTTGCCAACGACCTCCTGGTTCGGGAAAAATCGGCGGACAAAGCCCTCGCTGACGATAGCTACCGGCGCCGAATCGCGATTGTCGTGGTCGGTAAAGTATCTACCCTTCACCAACGGGATGCCCAGCGCCTGGAAGAAGTCGGGCCCGACCGTAACGGTCGAAATTATGGGGTTCCCTTCACCCGGTGCCAGAATCTGGCCCTCAATCCCAAAACTGTCTGCGTCGCCCTGTCGGTCAGGCGGCAGGGAGTCGGTGACCGCGGCCGCTTCAACTCCCGGTACGGCGCGGGCGCGGCGGAGCAATTCGTCATAGAAGGCAAGGCCGGCGGGGGCGTAACCGTACTTCCGGTTGCTGGGCGAAATCAGCATGGTCAGGATTTGCCGCGGAGGCGTGGAGAATCCGCCGGTCACCCCCTGCAGATTCACGAAGCTGCGGAGCAGCAGTCCTGCCCCCACCAGAAGCATCAGTGAAACCGCGATTTCGGACACCACTAGGGCCGCCCGAGCACGCCCGCGGGTCTGGCTGGCAGAACCGGTGCGTCCGCCCTCTTTAATCGTCGAGTTCAAGTCAGCGCGTGCGCTTTCGAGCGCCGGCGCCAGCCCGGACAGAACTCCAGTGAGCATCGAGACGACGAACATGAAGCCAAGCGCGCGCAAATCCAGCCGGACCAAATCGATGAACGGGAGGTTGCCTGGATTCCAGGCGCGGACCAGTGCGATGCCACCCCACGCCAGCGCCAGCCCCGCCGCGCCACCCAGAAGGGCCATAAGCAGGCTCTCGGTGAGCAACTGGCGCACCAAGCGGCTGCGGCCAGCGCCGAGGCTGATCCGCAGCGCCATCTCCCGCTCACGGAGGGTGGCGCGCGCCAGCATCAGGTTGGTTACGTTGACCACGGCAATCAGTAGCACCAACCCCACGGCGCCAGCGAGCACCAGCATACCGGGCTTCAGCGTTGTTCCCAAGAGCGCATCGCGCAGGCCGAGCACCGGCAGCGTGAGGCGCTTGTAGTAGGGGTTCTGCTGCATCATGCGCAGGCCGATGTTGTTGGTCTCCGCCTGCGCCTGCTCGAGCGTCACGCCGGGCTTCAGGCGCGCCACGCCTCGGTAGAACCACGGCCCGTACCGCGTCGGCGGATTCAGCAGCAGGTTGGTCCAGACTTCTGTCTGCTGCCCCGGGAACCGGAATGCGTCAGGCATCACGCCGATCACCGTGGTTGGAGTGCTGTTCACAAGGATGGTCTGGCCCAGCACCGTGGAACTTGAGGCGAAGCGTCTCCGCCAGATCGATTCGCTCAGCACGGCTAGCGAGCCCGTGGCTGGCTGGTCCTCGCCTGCGGCAAACGGCCGGCCGACTAGCGGATGCACTCCGAGCGTGGAGAAGAAGCCCACAGTGACGGACGCACCCTGTACCTGCTCCGGGACGCCTTCTTCCCCGCCGATGTCCATGCGCTGGCTCATGAAGAGGGAGGGCTCTTCAAACGCGTGATTGTTCTCCTTCCACATCAAGTAGTCGCGAATGCACATGGTGCCAAACTTGAAGTCTCGCGGAAAGTAGCTCATATAGACCACCGCAACGCGATCGGCGTCTCGATAAGGCAGGGGCCGCAACAGGATGCCGTAGGCCACGCTGAACATAGCGGTGTTTGCGCCGATGCCCAGGGCCAGCGTCAGAACGGCAACAACGGTGAACCCCGGCGATTTCGCCATCATGCGCAGACCAAAGCGCAAGTCCTGCATCAGGCGTTCAAGTGAGCCCCAACCCCACACGTCCCGAGTCACTTCCTTGACCAACTCCACATTCCCAAATTCGTTGCGTGCCGCTCGTTCAGCCTCGACTGCAGCCTGGCCACGTTCCACGCGATCCTGCGAAGCCATCTGCAGATGGCTTCGCACTTCTTCCCCCAACTCTTCCTCCCGCTTTCGTTTGCCAAAACGTCGGTTCAGCCAGCTCATAGCGGCACCTCTTCTTCCGATTTCTGATTTCCACTTTCTATTTTTTTCTATTCGTATCTCAGCGCCACCACGGGATCGACCGACGACGCCCTTCGCGCAGGGATGAAGCAGGACAATCCAGAAGTCACGACCAGTAGCAGGACCACACCCGATAGGATCAGCGCATCGGATGAGCTGCCCTGAATCCAGCGCGCGAGCACTCGATTGAGCGTGATCGTCAGCACTACCCCGGTTAGAACACCGCCAGCCACGCTCATCGCCGCCGAGCGGAACACCATCAGCAGCACATCCTTGCGCGCTGCTCCCAGCGCCATGCGTATGCCGAATTCGCCCGTTCGTTGAGCAACCGTGTAGGAAATCACGCTGTATAGCCCTGTTGCGGCGAGCGCGAGCGCGAGCACGGCAAATCCCCCGAACAGTGTTGCTACCAAATGTCCCTGCTGCCATTCTGGCTGTCCGGTGATCCAGCCGTCGAGATCGCGAACATCTCTGACAGACTGCTGGTCCGGATCAACAGTATGAATCTGTTCGCGGACGGCGCGGAGGATGGTGAGCGGCGGAACCCTGGTGCGGACGAGGATCTGGGTCCAAACCGGCATCATGATGGTGTACGGCACGTACAGGGCGGGCTTGGTGGGATGGCGCAGACCGTCATTGCGAGCATCGCTTACGATGCCAGCGACCTGAAACCAACTGTCGCTCCCGGCCACCGCCAATTGAAACGGAGGCTCGCCTTTGAGTTCGGGCACGCGGATCTGGCTGCCGATGGCGTCGCCGTTCGGAAAATACTGGCGAGCCAGAGTTTGATTGATCAACGCGATTTTGGAACCGTGCATGGTTTCGCTTTCATCCCAGATTCGTCCTTGCAGCAGCGCAATGTGAAGCACGGAGAAATACTCGAGGCTCACGAAATTGATGCGCGCTCGTTCTTGCTGCGCCGCTGGCTTGCCGGAAATCTCGAAGCGCTGTTCCCAGCCGTTGTTCGGTGGTGTGGCATTTGTAGAGAGCCCGGCCGAAACAACATCCGGCATCATCCTGACCTTCTGTAAGAGCTGATCGAAGTACGTTCTCCTCGCCTCCCACGTGGTGTAGGTGTTGTCGTGCACCGGGATGCCAACCGACATGGAGTTGTGTGGGTCATAGCCGAGGTTCACGCGCATTACCCGTATGAAGCCTTGCATGGCCGCGCCGGCTGCAGCCAGTAACAGAAGCGTCAGGGCCATCTGGCCGGCGATCAGCATGCCGTGAGTCCTGCGGCCGCGTACTCCGGCCGTCATTCTGCGCGTGCTCGATTGCATCACCTGGGCCACGTCCGGGCATGAAGATTGAAGAGCTGGCGAGATGCCGAAGACGATACCGGTCAGCAGCGCAAGTCCGACGCTGAAGAACAGTACCGGCAGATTGATGCTGAGGGTCGCTTCATGCGGGAAAGAGAATTCCGGAAGCCAGTTTACGATGAGCTTGACCAAGCCATACGCCAGCGCCACACCCAGGGCCGCGCCAGTAAACGACAGCATCAGCGCTTCGGTGAGCAACTGCCGCAAAATGCGCGAGCGCTCCGCGCCGATCGCCGACCGGACGGCCATCTCGTGCTGACGCGCCGTGCCCCGCGCCAGCAGCAGAATCGAAACGTTTCCGCACCCGATCAGCAACAACAGTGCCACTGCGGAGAGCAGCAGGAAGAAGGTCCCGCCGATCCGATCGACGAACTGATCGTTCAATCCTTCGAGCATCACGTGGAAATGCTCGGGAAAGTGGCCCGGCGTTTCCTTTGCAAATTGTTCGAGCAGGGACTGGAGCTCTGCACTTGCCGCCGCCCGCGTGACTCCTGGCTTGAGCCGAGTCATGACGAAGAAAGTTCGCGCCGGATCGGCTGTGAGTTTGAGCGGCAGATAGACTTCGCCGTCGCCCCAAGTGAAGCGCGGCTTGACCACGCCGACGATCGCGTAGCTCTTGTGGACTAGTTGGATATTCTTACCGACAATGTCGGGATCGCCGTTGTAGTATCTCTGCCAGAACTGATAACCCAGCACCGCCACATTCTCCGGATCCTGGCCCTCGAGTGCATCCGACGGCAGCAGTCCACGCCCCAGCAGCGTCGGCACGCCAAAATGGCTGAAAGCGTTGGAAGTCAGATACACAGCCTGGACGTTTTCGGGAAGATCGCTTTCGGTCGTGGCGAGGTCCCACCCTTGCATGGCCGCAGCGCTCTCGACCGACCTGGCCTTCTGAAGCTCTTGCAACTGCGGTCCGTTGAGGTTGACAAAACGGCGGTTGCCACCGCTGTCGTGAACCGTCAGATGCACCATTCGGTCGGCATTGGCATACGGATACGGGTTCACCAGGACGCCATAAACTACGCTGAACACCGCTGTCGTGGCGCCGATGCCCAGCGCTAGTGACAGAATGGCAACGATCGTGAATCCCGGATTCTTCCACAAAATCCTCATTTCGTAGCGCGCGTCATCAGCGACGTCTCTCAGCCACCTCCCTCCCCAAACGTCCCGGGTGACTTCCTTCACCAATCCTACATTTCCGAATTCCCGCCGTGCCGCTTGCCCTGCCTCTTCTTTGTCCTGGCCTCGTTCCACTCGCTCTCGCCAGGCCATCTCCAGATGGCTCCGCACTTCCTCTTCGAGCTCCGCTTCTTGCCTCTTCCGCCACCAAAATCTCACAGGTCACCTCTGCATTTCCCTGCCTGGTCATCTCTGCTCCGGGTTCAGTACCCCGGCGATGGCATCCGAGAGCTGTGACCACTTCGAGCGTTCCTTGGTCAGTTGCTTGTTTCCGGCGGCTGTTAGTTGGTAAAATTTTGCCCGCTGCTTGTTTTCGGAGATTCTCCACTCCGCCTTGATCCACTTCTGTTTTTCCAGACGATGCAGCGCCGGATAAAGTGAACCGGTATCCACCCGCAAAAGCTCGCCGGAGCGACTCCGGATCGCCACGCTAATCCCATAGCCATGTTGCGGCCCCCATTGCAGGGTCTGCAAAATCAGCAGGTCCAGCGTTCCCTGCAAAAGCTCAATGCGGTTCTGGTACCGCTCTCTCTTCTCGGCCATCGCTTTGTCCCTCACACAATGCCTTCCATGCCCAAGCAGGTCCCTCGAAGGCCCTGGCCATGCCGTCTTCTTGCTTTCTCTCTTGGTTATGACGTCATGACCCTGCCCTTTGTTCCATCAAAGGCTGTCGACATCCTACCCCCAGCCTGTAGACACTCTACATCCTTGGCTTCTGCAACTCCCGTGCCGCCCCGTGGATGCCTCGAACTCCTTTTTCCTTAGCGTCTTATCCATGCTGTCCCTTCGCTTTCAGGGTGCCAATCGCTCGCTTCCGCGACGGCTCATCCCATTTTCGGACACCGGATCGGGAAACCCACGCGCCGTGCACATTTCCTCATCTGCGGTATCATGGAACAAGGAAACACCGGGAACTGCCCGCGCAATCTTTTTTTGTTTTTTGTGGAGAAGGCATTGATACCACGCTACACGCGCCAGGAGATGGGCCACGTTTGGAGCGACGCCAACAAGTTCGCCAAGTGGCTGGAAGTCGAACTTGCCGCCACGGAGACCCTTGCCGAAGCAGGCCTGGTCCCGAAAGAGGCCGCCGCCGCGATTCGCTCTCGTGCCAAGGTGGATGTCGCCCGTATTCACGAGCTGGAAGCACGCGTGAAACACGATGTCGTCGCCTTCACCATGGCCGTGGGCGATTCCATCGAAGATCCCGCCGCGGCCCGCTGGTTGCACTACGGCATGACTTCGAATGATGTCGTCGACACAGCGCAAGCTCTCCAGGTTCGCGATGCATCGAAATTAATCGAGCGAGACTTGGTGATGTTCGGAGAAATTCTCGACGTGCGCGCTCACGAATTCCGCCACACCCCGCAGATCGGCCGCACTCACGGCATTCATGCCGAGCCCATCACCTTTGGCCTGAAAATCGCCAATTGGTTCTCGGAGAATCAGCGCAATATCGCACGCTTCCGCGCCGCCGCCGCGCAGATGGCCGTTGGGAAAATCTCCGGCGCCGTCGGCAATGCTTCGCACCTTGGCACGGAAATGGAGGAGCGCATCTGCAAGCGTCTTGGGCTCAGCGTCGCTCCCGTCGCTTCACAGGTGATTCAGCGCGACCGCCATGCGCAATATCTCAGCGCCCTCGCGCTCATCGCCGCTACACTCGAGAAAATCGCGCTCGAAATTCGCCATCTGCAACGTACCGAAGTCCGCGAGGCTGAAGAACCCTTCAGCGGCGAACAGCGCGGCAGCTCCGCGATGCCCCATAAGCGCAATCCCGTCACGTGCGAGCAAGTCTGCGGCCTCGCGCGCCTGGTGCGTTCGAATATGCTCGCTGCATTCGAGAACGTGGCCTTGTGGCACGAGCGCGACATCTCCCACAGTTCGGCGGAACGAATCATCCTTCCCGATTCCACCATTCTTGTGGACTACATGCTTTCCAAAATGACCGCCATCCTCGGAGAGATGCGCGTTTTCCCTGAACGAATGATTCGAAACCTCGAATCCACCCACGGCCTGGTTTACTCGGGACAATTGCTGCAGGATTTGGTGGAGAAAGGGATGCCCCGGGATGAAGCCTACAAGGCGGTGCAGGAAAGCGCCATGGCGGCCTGGGAGGCAGACACCAGTTTCCGTGACCGTATTGCAACCGATGCACGCATCGCGAAGTACCTCGATGCGAAAGCGCTCGCGCACACGTTTGATCTTCAGCGGCAGCTTCGCCATGTGGATGCTATTTTCGATCGCGTATTTGGCGCACATCCTGCCGGCGAGAAATCCGCGGCGGGTTCAGCGGGAAAGCTCTAAGAGAAAAACAAAAGGCGCCCCCGCCTGAGCCGGGGCGCCGTTCTGCCTCTACTAATTCCGGCCTGCGCTGAAATTAGCTGCGGAGGCGGAAACTCAGAAACGGAAAATCGAAATCAGAAGAGCAAATTGCAGCCTCAAGACGGAAAGCTAGAAGCCGAAACTAAAGACTACTCCACGCGCTGAACGTAACGTGCTTCCGAGGTATCCACTTTAATTCTGTCCCCCTCATTTACGAAAGGCGGCACCTGGACCACCAGACCGGTCTCGAGAGTCGCGGGTTTCATCACTGCGCTGGCGGTGGCTTTCTGGAGCGTCGGCTCCGTCTGGATCACCTTCATATCCATGGTATCGGGCAAGTCCACGCCGATGGGTTTTTCCTCGAAAAATTCGACCTTCACGATGGTGCTGGGTATTAAATAGTAGACGGACTCCCCGAGCTCCTCACGGCTCATCTGCATCTGCTCGTAGTTCTTGGTGTTCATGAAGTGAAAATCGTCACCCTCGCTGTAGAGGTACTCGAACTCGACTTCGTCAAGGATGGCGCGGTCCACGAATTCTTCGGCGCGGAACCGGTAGTCGATGATCGCACCCGTGCGGAGGTTTCTCATGCGCGTCTGCATTGAGCCGCGCTTATTGCCGGGTGTGCGGTGATCGACGCTGAAAATAGTGAAAAGCTGGCCGTCGTGCTGAATGACCATGCCGGGGCGCAGTTGTGTCGCTTTGACGCTGCTCATTGTGTTTGTGGCCCCGACCGCGTCGGGTCCGACCGCTCCCTAGGAAGTCTGCTGATTTCGGAAATTCCGGCGGGCGGGCTTAAGTTCGCGCCTACACTGCTCGCGGAATGACTCGAGGCATGCTGACGCGCAATCCACGTCCAGCGCGAACAATTAGTATAGGATGCCACATTCCCGGCGGTCAATCTGCCTGCCTCGCTTTCAGTGAGCCTCCTGGCATCAGAAGTGCTTCCTCCGCTCAGAAACCCTGGCCTTCTGCCGTTACCGGCATTCCGGAATAGTGGACGTGAACCAAGCGCCATCGCCCTTGTTCCCTGCGATAGAGCTGTGTTTCCCTACTGTGGGTCGTGAGGGGAGAGCCATCTTTTCTGAACTTGGCAGCGAAATCCCAATAGAATTCGGCCCAGGCTGCGTCCCTGTAAACATGAAGGGAAATGTCATGAACCGTCAGTTTGCGTTCCGAGAAAGTATCGCCCATCAAACGCATGTAAACATTTTGCTTGATTTGCTCGAAACCGTGCTCATGACCCAACGGGTGGATGAAGGAGACATCCGGCGAATCCAACCAGATCTCAGCAGCGAGGGCGGTGTCTGCGGCATCAACCGATTTCGCGTAGTTCTCAATCAAGCCCCGGATCACACTGCCGTCGGTGGGTGTTTCCGCTGGCGAAACGTTTCGGGCCTCGCCTTTTTCTGTTTTTGCGCGTGCCGGCGCGGCTCCCGCCATGATCTTTTCGATTTCACCCGGATCTCGGGGGAGGCGTTCGCTGAGCAGCCTGTGGCCGGTTTCGGTGATGAGGACGTCGTCTTCGATGCGCACGCCAAGATTCTCTTCGGGGATGTAGATGCCTGGCTCAATGGTGATGACCATGCCGGGCTGGAAAGGGGCGCAGTATTCGCCCGGGTCGTGAACATCGAGGCCGATATGATGGCCGAGGCCGTGAATGAAATAGGTGCCGAGTGGCTTATCGTGGAGATCCTTGCCGTGGGAATTTATGTAATTGTAGGCAATTTTGTGGACGCTCTTGTTGCCCTTGATACAGAAGTCCATTCCGGGCTTTAGAGCGGCGAGGGCCGCGTTTTGCGCTCCGAGGACGATGTCATAGATTTCGCGCTGGCGCGGCGTGAACTTGCCGTTGGCGGGCAGCGTGCGGGTGATGTCCGAGGAGTAGCCGGAGTATTGCGCGCCAACGTCGAGAACGACGATGTCGCCATCTTCGATCTTGCGCGAGAGCCTGTCGTAGTGCAGCGCGGTGGAGTTCGGGCCGGCGCCAACAATCGGGGCGTAACCCTCCGCTTCTGAACCGCCCCAGGCGTGGACTTCGACCATTTTTGCCGCCACCTGATATTCGTAGAGCCCGGGGCGCATCAACCTCATCGCTTCAAGGTGGGAGTCCACCGACAAGTCAATCGCTTGTTTCAGAAAGGCGATTTCCCCGGGTGACTTGATCTGGCGCAGGGTATTGATCTGCGTGCGAATGTCCTTCAGCTTGGCCTGCGGTGCAGCGAGTTGCAGCCAATCGACAACGGCTTTCTCGTGCGGGTAACCGCCGAGTTCTTTTTGATAGGGAAGAATGGTATAGAAATTCGGAAATGTCTTCGCAAGATTCTCCACAACGGAGCGGAAGTCGCTCTCGAACGGTTTTACGTCCACAAAGCCAGTGCGCGCTTCGATGCCCGGGTCCGAGGGTGACATGCGGACGCCATTCCATTTTTCTTTCTGCGGATTCTTTGCCGGGAGAAAAAGAGTTTCGCGCACAACGTTCGCGACGTCGCCCTTCTGCCCCGCGGGAAGGATAATCAGACCGGCGCCTTCTTCATTGTGACCGGTGAGGTAGTAGAAATTCTCCTCCTGGGCAAAAACGTAGGCCTGTGAAACTTCCTCCCGGCCGGTGAAACCCCAGAGGATGATTGGCCCATCGACTTGCACGCCAAGCTTTGCACGGCGTTCGGCGTAGACGCTGTTGGGCTCGCGCTCGCGGCGCTCCTGGGCTTGCACTCCGGCTGCGCAGCAAACCACACAGAGCAATCCGCAGAGAGCCCGTCTTGCGGAATTCAGCAAACCACGCGACCGCACCGGCCACAAGCGACCACTCCTCATTCGCGCACCTCGAAACCACCATTTGATTGTTGCGCCCACCGGGCACGTGAGTTCGCGGCGTGCCACCCACAGCCGGGCGATTGTAACTGAAACGTCCGGCCTTCCGAAATATCTGGTTAACCCGCTATTGGTGAGCAGGTTCCTCCGCGATCACCAGGGCGATGGAGGGGCCGATGCACCGTTTTAATCTAACCGGGGGAAGGCTTCCCGCACTCCTGGGAAGCTTGCTGCACCTGCGCTGCCGGCCCGGAATTAGCCGCGGCAAGACCTGTATGCCCGGAGCAACAAACGACCAGCATGCCGCGCGGCTCAAGCGCGAAAGAAGTCCGCGAGTATCTGCGAGACTCGATCAGGTTCCTCGTGTTGGAGCCAGTGCGTGGCGTTGGCAAAGGTGAAGAGCTCAGCGCTGGTGCAATAGCTCAGGCTTTCGTGAGCCATTTCAGACAGGAGAAAATCGTCGCGCTCGCCCCAGAGGATGCGGGTGGGGACGCGGACGTTTTGGTCCTGAAATTTGACCCCAGTGCGGAAGAGGGCGCGATACCAGTTGATCATGCCGGTCAGAGCGCCGGGCTGAGACCAGGCGCCCCGATATTGGGCGAGGTCTTCAGCAGAGAAGGTGCCCGGGCGGCTGGAGTGGAGGAGCGCGTGCGCGCCAAGGCGGAAGTTGAGGGCGGAGAAAAGCGCTTCCGGCAGCCAGGGGAGTTGGAAGAAAAACATGTACCAACTGCGGAAGAATTGACGCGGATGCGTGCTGAGGAATTTGCGCATCACCGCAGGATGAGGGACGTTGAGGACGGCGAGCTTGGCGATGCGCTGCGGATGCAAGAGGGCGGTGCTCCAGGCAACTGCGGCGCCCCAATCATGGCCGGCCAGAAAGATTTTTTCCCGACCGAGTTGATCGGCGATGGCGAGGACGTCGGAGACGAGTTCCCTTAAAGCGTAAGCTGCCACGCCGGCGGGTTTACTGCTGAGATTGTAACCGCGTTGGTCGGGGACGACGACTCGGAATCCCGCGGTGACCAGCGGCCCGATTTGCCGGTGCCAGCCATACCAGAATTCCGGGAAACCATGGAGCAAGACTACCACGGGGCCGTCCTTGGGCCCGGCGGTGATGGCATGGAACCGCAGTCCAGCGTTTTGAAAGAAATGTCCGGGCGATTCGCTCTGTGCGCACGCGGTTTGCCGCCGTTCCGGGGAAACGCTGTCGCGAGCATGGGAAAGAATGATCTGGAGGGCTTCCTGTCCGCTTCCAGGAAGGAGTCCGGTGCCCTGCCTTTCGATTTCATTGAAGATCGGCATCAGCTCTTCAGGAAAGCACTGCATCCAGAGCCTATCTCGCCAGATTTCGAATGGGTCTCGAGCGCCTTCGAGGATGTCACGACAGACATCTTTGACAGACCAAAGAAGTGCTTCCCTTTGGGACATCTTGGAAGCGCCCATTTCACTTAGGGCCGGCTCACTGTATTTGGCCACGTCCCAATGAAGAGTCTGCTCATAAGACGCCAGTCGGCGGAGCGCGGAGCCGTCGAGTCCAGCTTCCAAGGCATCCCGTGCTATCGAGGGCCAATCCGACTCAGGATGTTTTCCCGTGAACCACCGGGCGGCGACCCTTGGTGGCAAGAAATGCGAGGGCATAAGTCAATCAGAAGCCCGGAGCCCCGGAGGTGGCGGGACGCATTTCAGGGGCGTTGACGCCGAAGCGGAGACGCGCGAAGTATGTTTGGCCGAGGGACATCGCGCCAGTGTAGAGGTAGCCCCAAACGAAGAGCAGCAGGAACGGCACGGTGGCATAGTTTTCGTTGAGGATGGCGTAGACCACAGTCGAAGAAAAGTACAAGCCTAAGAGAATTTCCGCGTAGGGCATCCAGCCGGCTTTGTTTTTGTAGGATTTTTTTGCGAAAGTTCCTTGTTTGCCTTCGATATTGAATTTGGGCGTGCGGGCGAATTCGCTTCTCTTGCCGAGCAGCGCTTCGATCACCGCCTGCGCGTTGCGCACGGAAATTCCTATGCCCGTGGCCATGACGAAAGGCAAATACAGAAACGTGCGCCGCCACGTCTTAGGACGAAGCTCTCTTTGCGCCACGAGATAGAAGCTGGAGATGGAACAGGTGGAAGCGAGGAAGAGCGGCAGGTCGATCACCAGCATCTGGAACCAGCCCTGATAGAAGCGCACGATCATCGCCGGCAGCAGCATGGTGGAAAGCAGGATCATCAGCGGGTAGCTGATGTTGCCGGTTAGGTGGAAGAATGCTTCTGCTTTGACGTGCCAGGGCGCGTCGGATTTCCAAACTCTTGGGAGGATTTTCTTGGCGGTTTGCATCAGTCCCTTGGCCCAGCGCGCTTGTTGGGTTTTGAAACCGTTCATGTCCACAGGGAGTTCGGAAGCACATTCGATTTGCGGGAGGTAGAGAAACCTCCAGCCTTTGAGTTGCGAGCGATACGAGAGATCGGTGTCTTCAGTGAGTGTGTCGTGCTCCCAGCCGCCGGCATCATCGATGGCTTTGCGGCGCCAGACCCCGGCGGTCCCGTTGAAATTGAAAAAAGTGCCCCGGCGAGAACGCGCACCATGCTCAACGACGAAATGGCCGTCGAGAAGAATGGTCTCAACGTTAGTGAGCAGGGAGTAGTCGCTGTTGAGATAGGTCCAGCGCGTCTGCACCATGCCGATCTTACCGCCGCCTTGCGGATTCATGAAGTAGGGAATGGTGCGGAGCAGAAAATCAGGTTCGGGGAGAAAGTCGGCGTCGAAGATGGCGACGAATTCGCCCTTGGCGGTTTTCAACCCGTTTTCCAGAGCGCCGGCTTTGTAGCCTTCGCGGTTGCGGCGATGGAGGTGAACGATTCGCATGCCTTGTGCGGCGTGGCGCTCCACACAGGCTCGAGCGACTTCGCAGGTCTCATCGGTGGAGTCGTCCAGCACCTGCACGTCGAGCAGCTCGGGTGGGTAGTCGAAGCGCGACACAGCTTCGACGAGACGCTCAATGACGTAGCGCTCGTTGAAGATGGGCAACTGAACGGTGACGCGAGGCCAATCGGCCACCGGAGGCGGAGCCGGGGGGAGGTTCTTGGCATAGGCGAAATAGTCGTACACCAGCCAATAGCGGTGCAGGCCGTAGACCGCAAGGACGAGAAGGACGACGAAATAAGGAATCATCATCGCGAGGTCGAAGGCATTGGCGTGGTACATGCCGGTAAAGGTCTTATCGGTAATCTTGTGCCAATAGTGGCTGATAGGGTTTTGTGTCGCAAGAGCTGCCGTAAGTAGAAGTGTAGGGTTCACGTCTTGAGCTGACCCAAAGTCCACGCGAGGCCGCTCGCGCCGGCGTCGGGAGACAACGATTATAAGACGGCGTTGCTACCAGTCCAAGCGCTCGATTCGGCCGGAGCCGGCAGAAAGCCGTTACGGTAGGAGAACGATTTTCCCCGCGGCTCCGGCCTCGAGGATTTCTTTGTGGGCGCGCGCCGCCTCGGCGAGGGGTAACTCCTTGCCGACCACCGGGCGGAGCGTGCCGTTTTGGAGGCCGGCAATCAAGCCGGCGTGAATTTCGGCTTCTTCCGCGGGTGTGATGGCCCAGAGCGTGAAGCCCCGGGCAGAGGCTCGGCGCAACATCAGGTCGCGTGGATTGATGGCGATCTCGCCGCGATTGCCGATGACGATCACGCGGCCATTCGTGGCGAGAAGCTTCAAATCGGTCCCAAGGTTCACGTTGGCCAGCATTTCAAGAACAATGTCCACACCACGGCCCCTGGTGGCCTTCAAGATTTCTTCCTGATAGCCCGTCTTACTGTGATCAAAAACGTGATGCGCTCCTTCGCGTTTTACCAAGTCGATGCCTTTTTGCGTACCGGCAGTGCCCAAGACGGTGAGGCCCATGGCGCGCGCCATTTGCACTGCCGCGCAGCCGACTCCGCCGCTGGCGCCGTGAACGAGAACTGTTTCCGACGCGCGGGCTTTCGCCGAATGGTGTAGAGCGTGGTACGCCGTGCCATAGGGCACCCAGACGCCGGCACCTTGCCCGAAATTAATTTTACCCGGCAGAGAATGCACCTGCTCTTCCAGCGCGAGAGCGTATTCTGCGTACGCGCCTGTAACGGTTTTGGCCGTGTACACGCGATCGCTCGGCCTCACTCTTTTCACGCCGTCGCCGATGGCCTCGACGACGCCTGCGGCATCAGAGCCGGGCGTGTAGGGAAGCGCCGGCTTCACTGAGTAAGTGCCGGCACGCATATAAGTGTCATAAGGATTAACGCCGGCGGCATGGATGCGGACAAGAACTTGCCCCGCGGCTGGCCTGGGCGTGGGCACTTCTTCGAGTTTGAGAACTTCGGGACCGCCGAACTCACGAACGAGAATGGACTTCATGGTTTCTCTCCAGCGAAAAAGTCAGTGAACCAGAAAAGTAGCGGCGAGCTAGCGCAATCCAAGCAGCTCAGAAGTGGTCATCGACGCCGATCGCGGCCACTTCTTTGTCAATGAGCCCGGCGGACTGCGCCCAGGCCGTGGTCTGCCAATTGTCTTTGCCTTTCTTAGACGGAATCCAGGGCGGCAGCGTCTGGTTCAGATAATTGGCCAGCGCATAGATGTAGGGCTCATACATTTTGCGAAACTCGATAAGTCTGCGATCGGCGTCCTCTCCGTCATGGACCTTCATGCCGTGCTGGGCAAGGATGTCGCGGATGTGGCGCAAGTCTTGCGCGGGTAGTCGGTCGTGCGGCAACGGCTTGGGCGCCGTGCCGAAGACTTGCGAAAGGTCGACGACGGCGTGACGCGCAATCGCGAAAGTCAGCTCGGCCTGCTTTTCGCAAGCACCTTCAACGCCGACGATGACCAGTGCGCACGTGTCGAGAATCGCCGTGAGTGAGGCGATCCAGGATTGGTTGTCGTGCTGCGAGCGAAAATAGGCGAGCACGGGATAGGAAAGATGGCTCTCCATCAACTCGGCGCACCAAAGTTCCCAATCTTTGAGGAGAACGCGGAGGGCCTCCTGGCCGTGGAGGTAGCTGTGGCGGCGCAGCAGTTCGCCGGCGGTGGGCGGCGTGCCGGCGCGAGAATCGAGCAGGGAGATATTTACCTCCCGCTGGGAGAACGAGCCGTAGATGAAAGGCAAATAGCCAATGACGGCGGCAAGAAATCCGAAACCAAAACCAGCTTCGGTGACGACCAGCGCGCGGGACAAGCCGGAACGCGGAATGACGTCGCCCAGGCCGAGGGTAAAAAAGGTCGTACCGCTGAGATAGATATCCGTCAGGAAACCCGGCTGACCGCCCGTCATCACCACTGCGGACCCCGCGCCATATTGCATGAGGCCGAAGCCCAGCACGAGGCCAACGGCCCAAACTCCGACGAGAACGAGGAGTGAGAGCGGGCCATAGAAACCCAGCGAGGCTTCGCGGGCTTTGCGCGAAGGGATGAGTGCGGTTATAAATCTCCACGTTTTCCAGGTGGAGCGGTAAAACAGGCGCGCCAAGCGGAACTTTCGCGTTACGCGGCGCGGGAGAATGATGGCCTCGAATGCGTCCCACAGCACGATCAGAAAGATCGCCACACCTGCCGCGAATGCTCCCGGAGCCGAAATCATGTGCTGCATTGTACCCGTTTGGCCCTCTCGATGAGAACGTTCAGTAAGAGCGTTCAGTAAGAGCGTTCAGCAAGAACGTTCAGTGACCTAGCCCAGTAGGTGAGAACGTCCGCGGCGAACGTCCTGTCGGAACCCCTGGGACCTAGGATTCCAGCCGAGCGGTGACGCTGATTTCTGCCTTGAAGAGTTTCGAGACGGGGCAGCCGGTTTCCGCGGCTTTAACGGCCGCTTCGAATTTGGACTTGTCCGCCCCCGGAACATGCGCGACAAGGTCGAGATGGCTCTTGGTGATGCCGAAGCCGTCGGGAAGCTTATCGAGCGTAATTGTTGCCGTCGTTTCTAGCTTGCTTGCCGTCAAGCCGGCGTTTCCGAGTTGCGCGGAGAGCGCCATGGTGAAACATCCGGCGTGGGCCGCGGCGAGGAGTTCTTCCGGATTGGTGCCGACCCCATTCTCAAACCTCGTGCTGAAGGAATATTGCGTTTGCTTGAGGACGCCACTATCCGTTGAGATCATACCCTTCCCGTCCTTCAAGCCGCCCTGCCAAACCGCGGATGCTTTGCGCTGCATGATTTCTCTCCTTGTGGATGTTTCGCTCTTTTTGAATCCAGAGAATTCGATTCCAGAGCTAGGTGGAAGGGTATATTCAGAAAATGACCTTGTCGAGAAACCTTTGTGAGCGAGTATGAAGGCTATCCTGAAAAGTGTTGCCCACCGTCCGTGGCCTCTGCCTGCCGGCCCGTGGGTGATGGCGCAAAGCTGGCACGACCTGCTCTTTGCGCACTGGCCCGTCGACCTCGCAGAATTGCGCCCGCTTCTCCCTCCGCAATTGCAAATCGACATTCTTCGAGGGCGCGCCTGGCTCGCGGTAGTTCCGTTTCGCATGACCGGCGTACGGCTGCGCGGGACGCCTGCAATCCCCGGGCTCTCGGCTTTTCCCGAACTAAACGTCCGTACCTATGTGACGTGCGACGGAAAGCCCGGCGTGTGGTTTTTCAGCCTGGACGCGGGTAACTTCCTGGCCGTCGCTATCGCCCGGGCGTGGTTTCACCTGCCGTACTTCCGCGCACGGATGAGCTGCTCAGAATGCAATGGCGGGATCGAATACGCCAGCCACCGGACCCACTGCGGAGCCGCTTCCGCAGACTTGCGAGGACATTACCGTGCGGTTGGCCCCATCTTTCTTCCTCAGCCGGGCACACTCGAACATTTTCTGACGGAACGCTATTGCCTCTATGCCCTCGACAGCCGGGGCCGGCTCATTCGCAGTGAGATTCATCATCCACCGTGGCCGCTGCAGCGCGCTGAGGCGGAATTCGAACGAAACACGATGACCGAGCCATTGGACATTGCCCTGACCGCACAGCCGCTTCTGCATTTTGCCCGCAGTCAGGATGTCGTGGTGTGGCCGCCACAGCCGCTGCCTGCTCCGAAAGGTGGCTCATCGGCAAGCTGAGGTCGTAAATCTGTATTTCAATACTGAGTTCCGAGTCTTTCATCCACTCTGGGTTCGGCAATGGGCGTCCTTCACCGGGAACGTGGCGGCCTTTCTTGCTGCGATCAAGCGCATCGTCGATTTCGCCAAGAGAGTTCATGGGCTGGAATTCAATCAACGTAGGTAAGAGAAGCCCCGAATGGACCTGGTAGATCATCCAGGGAGTCTCAATGTCGTTGGTTTCGTAAATCCTGGCCCGGGCGCGGACCGCGTTGGCAAGCTCTTCTTCGTATCCCGGCCGGAATTGAAGAATGGAGACGCGCACGAAGCGCGCTTTGGCGAGATCGATCTTGTTCAAGCGATAGCCGAGGTCGTCGCGGCGGAAGGCCATGACCGTGCGCGTTCCCGAGACGTACTCCTGCAATTTTTGCTGGAGGCTGGCGAGTTCAGGGTGAGTGCCGAGTCCCTGGGCTACGTCCTTCCCCGCCTGTTCGACCGCAGCGAAAGAGTCAAATCCGCCGAAACAAAGTACGTGCGGCGAACTTGTGACGGCCTGAAGAGCGAACCAGTAGACCGGAATCTTGGCGCGCCCATAGCCCCGCACAATTTCTGCTTCCGTCTGTTCGTATGCCGCTTCCTTGCCGGCACTGAGATCGGCGCGATAGAGGAGAAGCGTGTTGGGTGTGACCCCGGTTTCCGGTGAAAAAGTGACCGTCTGAGCCTGGGACGAGAAGCAAGCCGTCAGCAAAAAAAAAGCATGTAAATGAATCGATCTTTGAAGTGCATGCCAGCCCCCTTAAGGGCAAGGTACCCTGAGCCTGTTCAGCCTGCCACTTGTGAAAGATAAAGAACGCGGCGCCCACGATAAAGCCGAAGCCCACGCCGTAATTCCATTTGAATTTGTCGCCGAGATAGAGCACCGAAAAAACGGGAAAGACCAAAAGGGTAATGATCTCCTGAATGATCTTGAGTTGCGCGGCAGTGAATTGATAGGAGCCGAAGCGATTCGCGGGCACCTGGAAGCAGTATTCGAAGAAGGCGATTCCCCAGCCAACTAGGATTACTTTCCAGAGTGCCTCGCTTCGGTACTTCAAGTGGCCATAGCAAGCGAAGGTCATGAAGATGTTGGATACGGTTAGCAATAGAATCGTTCGCATTCGAAATGGCGCTCCTCACGAAGGCGTAGTGGCACAGATTTGAGACGCGAAAAGATTCACTGAAGTTGTAAGTTGGAAACGCAGTCGTGCCCCGGGATTCGAGGCCGCTTGGTCATACCGCGACGAGAAGAGCATCACCATTCTAGGGAGGAACGGTGAGGACCTAGCCTGTGATGGCTTGGCGAATATTCTGAATGGTGGCGTTTCTGATTTTTCCGTGGCCGACACATCTCGGGCATGCTGCGACCCAGTAGCCAATCTCACCGGGACAGAAAACTACCGATCGCGTCGATTTGGCTGTTGAGAAAAGTGGCCATGGGCCTTACACGTTGAGCGTAAGGGAGACCAGGTCCGGCCTCACCGGCGGCGGCAGCTTCGAGCGGTCGACAGGATGATAGAGCGTATCGCGCTCGACGGGCACGCGGCCGGCGGCTCGGATCAGGCGTTCGAGTTCGTAGCGCGGTGTGAACTCGGACGTTTTCGCACCGGCGTCATGATAAATCTTTTCCTCTATCACCGTACCGTCAAGGTCGTTGGCACCAAAGCGCAGCGCAATCTGTGCGATGCTCGGCGAGAGCATGATCCAATACGCTTTGATGTGATCGAAATTATCGAGCAGCAACCGGGATACGGCGATGTTGCGCAGATCGGCGTAGCCCGTGGGCTTTGGAATGTGCGAGAGCGCAGTGTTGTCCGGATGAAACGCCAGCGGGATAAACGCCACGAAGCCATGCGTCTCGTCCTGCAGCTCGCGCAGCTTGACGAGGTGATCGACGCGCTCTTCCTCCGTTTCCACGTGCCCGTAAAGCATGGTGGCGTTGGAGCGCAGGCCGATTTCATGCGCCTGCCTCGCGATGTTGAGCCACATCTGCCCGCTGACCTTGTGATCGCAGATGATCCTGCGCACCCGCGGGTGAAAAATTTCCGCGCCGCCACCAGGAAGCGAATCGACGCCCGCTTCTTTCAGCTTGAGTAGCGTCTCTCTGGTTGATAATTTCGCAATGCGCGCAAAGTAGCCCACCTCAACCATCGTGAACGCTTTCAGGTGCACGCCCTGGCAGCGCTGCTTGAGACCGCGAATCATCTCCAGGAAATATTCAAATGGCAAATCCGGGTGCAGGCCGCCTACGATGTGGAACTCCAGGGCGCCTTCGCGCGCGCCCTGTTCCGCGCGGGCGTAAATCTCTTCCAGGGAGAAGTTGTAGGCGCCCGGCGCGCTGGGGTCGCGGCCAAAAGCGCAGAGCTTGCAATGAGCGACACACATGTTGGTCGGATTGATGTGGCGGTTGACGTTGAAATAGGTGACTTTGCCGTGTTTTTTCTCGCGCACGTGATTGGCCAGCCAGCCAACGGCCAGCAGGTCGGGCGAACGGTACAGCGCGATGCCGTCTTCTACACCCAGCCGCCCACCCGCAAGCACTTTCTCCGCAACCGGCTTCAAGCGCTGATCGGTGATGGTAAGTTCGCTCATTATGAATCCGTCAAAAACTTCAAACGCGCCAAACCGCTGCCGCCGCGCCCCAGAACAGCAGGAACAACATACTAATATAGCCGTTCACAGTGAAAAACGCAGCGTCCAGCTTGCTGAGATCATCTGCTTTGACAAGAGAGTGTTCGTAAGACAGCAGCGCCGCGACTACCGCGACCCCCGCCCACGCCGGCCATGGCAACCCGAAACTGAACGCCAGCCAACTGAGCAAAGCAATTACTCCAAGATGCATCACCCGCGCGATCAGCAGAGCGTTGGCGATCCCGAATTTCTTGGGCACGGAGAAGAGCCCCGCGCGCTGATCGTACTCAATATCCTGGCACGCGTATAGCACGTCAAATCCCCCGACCCACAGGGTAACCGCCGCACACAGAATGAGCATGCGCAGATCGAGGCCGCCGGTGACGGCGATCCAGGCGGCGGCCGGCGAGATGCCCAGCGCAAGTCCGAGAAAAAGATGCGACCAGTTGGTGAACCGTTTGGTGAAGGAATAGAAAAACAGCACGGCGATCGCTAGAGGCGCTAGTTTCAATGCCAGCGGATTTAACTGCGACGCCGCAACAAAAAACACCGCGACTGCAGCAATTGTGAAAAGCCCGGCAAATTGCAACGTAAGAGAGCCCGTTGCGAGCGCGCGCTCCTTGGTGCGCGGATTTTCGCGATCGTAACGGAGATCCGCAATGCGGTTCATGGTCATCGCCGCCGAACGCGCCGCCACCATCGCCACGATGATCCACAATACTTGCCGCAGCGACGGCCAACCCCTGGGTGGCTGATGCGTCGCCCGTGCCGCCAGCAACGCGCCCGTCAGCGCAAACGGCAAAGCGAATACGGAATGCTCGAATTTGATCATCTCGAGCACGGTTTTGATGCGCTTCACCATTTTTGATTTCCGCGCGAGGTCACGCCTCCGCTTTTTTCGATGCTGGCGTGCCCGTCCAGTGATACATCTTTTCCTGCGACAGGCCGATCTGCGCGAGTACGCGGCAAACATACTGCGTAACAAGGTCGTCGATCGTCTTCGGCTGGTGATAAAATGCCGGCACCGCCGGCATGATCACCGCGCCCGCCTGCTGCGCCCGAAGCATGTTCTCCAGGTGCACGCGATTGAAGGGCGTGTCGCGCACGCAAAGAACCAGCTTCCGCCCTTCCTTTAGCATCACGTCCGCCGCACGTGCGACCAAATCATCGCTGATGCCATTGGCAATTGCGCCGAGTGTTGCCATCGAGCACGGAATCACCACCATCGCATCCACTGCGGAGCTGCCCGAAGCGATCGAAGCCCCTACATCTTTATTCGGCAGCACTTCAATCTTTTGAACGGAGTATCCGAGAATGCGGCTCGGCAGCTGTTTCAAATCCCCGGAAGCAATGTTCAGCTCTTCCGCAAACAGCCGCTGCCCGGCTTCCGTAACCACCAGGTGAATGCGCGTGACGCGCGGATCCTCTTCCAGCATCACCAGCATCTTCTGCGCCAGGATCGCTCCGCTGGCGCCGGTCACACCTACGGTGACAATCTGTTTTTGTGTGTCAGCCATCTTTTTGCGCGCGTAGAATCAGTCTCGCAGCCGCGTTCCGGCAAGTCAAGCAACGGCAATCGTCGTTTGCGATGATAGAATTCGCTGCGGCCGGAGAATATGAATCAATCTGAACTGCGTAAAATTCTGGAAGCTGTGAAGACCGGCGAGCTCGCTGCGGACAAAGCCATCGAGCGCCTGAAGCATCTTCCCTTCGAAGATCTTGACTTCGCCAAAGTGGATCACCAGCGAGAGCTCCGCCAGGGTTTTGCCGAAGTCGTTTTGGGCAAAGGGAAAACACCTCAGCAAGTGGCGGAAATCGCGCGCGCTATGCTGCGCAAGAAAGATTCGCGGCACAACATCCTGGTGACCCGCGCCGACAATAAGATTTTTGCCGCCGTGAAACGCGCCGCCGGAAAAGACGCTCGCAATGCGAAATTTCACGAATTGTCGGGCGCCATCACCATCGAGCGCACCACGGAGATCACCGGCAAAGGATCAATCCTAGTAGTTTCGGCCGGGACCAGCGACATTCCCGTGGCCGAGGAAGCGCTCCTCACCGCGCGCATGATGGGCAACCGCGCCGAGCATCTCTACGACGTTGGCGTCGCCGGCATTCATCGCCTCCTCCAGCACCGCGAGAAATTGACCCAGGCGCGCGTGATTATTTGTGTGGCCGGAATGGAAGGCGCCCTGCCCAGTGTCGTCGCTGGGCTCGTGGCCATACCAGTCATTGCCGTTCCCACCAGCGTCGGCTACGGCGCCAGTTTCGGCGGCGTGGCGGCGCTCCTCGGCATGCTCAATTCCTGCGCTTCCAATGTTACCGTCGTCAACATCGACAACGGTTTCGGCGCTGCTTGCGTGGCTTCCTGCATCAACCGGCTATAGGTCCGCTCCCGGCCCTCTGCGCTCTTTGTGAACTCTGTGTTTATTCCTTTTCTGACTCTGGTTTGAGCAACACTTTCATGACACCTCGCTCTTGAGCAAAGCGCAGTGCCGTCGGCGCATGACTCAAAGGAAAGGTACGCGTGATCAGCGGCGTGGGGTCGATCTCGCCGGAGCGCAGGAGAGTAATGGCCTTCGCGAATGGCCCGCAACGAGAACCGACAATGGTGATCTCCTTGACGACGATGGGCCAGGTTTCCACCGGCGCCGCACCGTGAAACGTAGATTTCAGCACCAGCGTGCCCCGCGGCTCGATTATCTGTTGCGCAAGCGCCAAACCCGTGGGAGAGCCAGTGGCCTCAACCACCAGGCGAAATGATTCTTGAACAAGCTTCAAATCGCTGGCGTTGCCACGGACTTTTTTTGTCGTGATTCCCGCCCGGCGGGCTAAACCCATCTTTCTTTCGTGTTTGCCGAACATCACTACGCGTGGGATCGTCGCGCGCAGCACCCGCGCGATCAGTTGCGCAAGTTTCCCGTCCCCCAGTACCGCCGCCTCGCGAACTTTCCTTACATCCACTTGCTCTAGTATTTCGCAAGCCGCAGCTAGTGGCTCGACAAACACCGCCTGCTCATCACTGACGCCATCCGGCACGGCGTGGAGATTGTCCAGCGGCAGGGTGAGATACTCTGCGTAAGCCCCTGGATGGCCGATGATTCCCAGCACTGTCCGGCGCGCGCAATGCCTTTTGAGTCCCCGTCGGCAAAAGTCGCACATCGGACGCCGCCCTAGCGCCCGGCATGAAATATTGATTTCGCCGCAAACCTGCTGCCCCAGCCATTTTTTCTTTGCGGCAGACGCCACCCCGCGCACTTCTTCCACCGTGCCGACAAATTCATGCCCTGGAACTCCGCGAAAATTGTAATAACCGCGCAGCAGCTCCACATCGGTGTTGCAGATGCCCACCAGCTGCACGCGCACCAGCGCCCACCCATGCCGTAGTCTTGGCATCGGTCCCGGTATTGCTTTCAATTTTCCATTTTCAATGCGGAAGGAGAGCACGGGCTACCTAGTTCGTTTTCTTCTTATCTTTACGGGATTGCGATCTCGCCGTCAAACCCCTTCACACCGGCGCCGCCATTTTCTCGATCAGATCGAACTTTGCTTCCAGTCGCACCAGCCGTCGATCACGCGGTCGACCTACCGAACGGTTTCGTCCCGATTCTTGGTCCTCCGGTCCGCGGCATGATTCGTCGTTCATTCGTAACGCAGAGCCACGATGGGGTCCACACGCATGGCGCGTCGAGCCGGAACATAAGCAGCCATCAGAGCAACCGCAATCAGCAAAGCCGCCACGCCCACAAACGTCACCGGATCGTAGACGCCGACACCAAACAGCATGCTGGTCAGAAATCGCGCCACGACAAATGCTCCCGCCAGCCCGAGCCCAAGTCCCAGCAGCGTCAACTTGAGTGTCTGCCCGAGAATCATACGTTGCACGGAAGCCAGTTGCGCTCCCAGCGCCATACGCAGTCCAATTTCCTGCGTGCGCTGGCTCACCGTGTAGCTCATCAGCCCATAAATTCCGATGGCCGCGAGCAGCAGCGCTAATCCCGCAAAGATGGTCACCAGCGCCGAAGAAAACCGCCGCGGCGAAACGCAACCCGAAATTAGAGACTCACCGTCCGAAACTCCGCGATTGGACGCCCCCCGCTGTCCGGGATCGGCTGCCCCTCGATGACGAAGCGCGTGGCTTGACGCAACTCCGTCCCCAAGGGCAGGTCGTCGATCCCGCCAACTTCCTTGACGCCGGGTAATGTTCGGATTCGGGCGGCGATTTCTTCGAATTGCCGGGCCTGCTTCCGCCCGTACTCGAGCTGCCCTTCGAGCGAAAGTTGGTTGTACTGCGCGAAAGAAATTCTGGCCTGCTGAATTTCCATCGCCAAAACGTGGTCGGGCCGGAATCCGGGATCGACTTCCAGCAAACGCTGGAAGCTCCGGAGCAGCAGTCCGGCTCCAATCAGGGGCACCAGCGCCATGGCGATTTCCGAAATCACCAGCAGGTTGTGCGTGCGGTGATGGCCGGAGGCGCTGGATCCCTTACTACCTTGTTTTAAGACGCCAGCTAGGTTGTTTCCCAGCATGCGCACGGCGGGCAGGAATCCACACGCAAGTCCTGCGGTTAGGCAAATGGCAACCGTAAATCCCAGCACCCAGCCGTTCAGACCGGCCTCACGCAGCACCCCGAGGTCAGCGGGGACAAAGGCCAGCAACGCTTTCAGTCCGACAACAGCAAACAGCAGGCCCAGTGCGCCGCCAAACAAGG
>QHYZ01000226.1 GCA_003225295.1 Acidobacteriota bacterium
CAGGTTGGTCCATTCGGTTGACATACTCGGCCTGCTTTCCAGGCCGAGACGGCGGTGGATCTCCCAGGTGCCATGACGCTTCCATTTCTGCCTGTGGCTGGCGAATTGTTATTTCACCCATGATTCCTCAGAATTCCCCGCCTTGCTACCATTCTTCGATGCGCCATTTGGTCGTTCTATTTATCCATTTCATTGCCACGCTGGCCCGCCTGCTTGGACCTGGCGGCGTCCGTTCCCTAGTTGCGGAGTCGCTTCTCCTCAAGCATCAGCTCCTGATCTTGAATCGCTCCCGGCAACGATCCCCCAATTTATCCGCGTGGGACCGCATTCTTGCCGGCTGGATGGCGCTCTCGGTACGTCCAACTCGTCTGCTCCGTTCCGCAATCGTACTGAAGCCCTCGACGCTGCTAGCCTTTCACAAAGCCATGAGCAAGCGAAAGTACCGGATGCTATTCTCACCGAATCGCCGACGGATGCCCGGCCCGAAAGGACCGAGTGCAGAACTCGTCCATGCGGTCCTCGAAATGAAGCAGCGTAATCCCAACTGGGCTGTCCGCGAATCGCCCAACAGATCGCCTTGGCGTTCCACGTCCAAATCGACAAAGACGTGGTTCGCAGGATTCTCGCCCGTCACTACCGGCCGGGACAGGACTCCGATAGTCCCTCCTGGCTGACTTTCCTCGGCCATATGAAAGACAGTCTCTGGAGCATGGATGTGTTCAGGTGCGAGTCGGCCACTTTGCGGTCCCACTGGATCCTGGTGGTCATGGATCAATACACGCACCGGATCATTGGTTTTGGCGTCCATGCGGGAAGTGACAGAAACCAAGACGATCCCCTACGTTCCCCTGTCCCATCCGTTTGTGGAAAGGCTAATCGGCACCATCCGACGCGAGTATTTGGATCAGATGCGTTTTTGGACGGCAGCAGACCTCGAAAACAAACTGCTCGATTTCAGGACGTACTTTAACAGCCATCGCACGCATACCTCGCTGGAAGGGCGAACACCAGATGCGCCCGCGTCACGACCAATCGTCAATCTCCGCTCGTTTGGATGGCAACCTCACTGTCGGAACCTATACCAGACGCCAGTGGCTGCGTGATTTTCAAAAGACTCTTGATCGCTGCGACATTGGGTCGAACTCGGCAAGACTTCCAAGAAATCATTCGGTGTTTCTCCGCAGGCAGTTCGCGGCTCCGATCAATTCCCTGTTCACTGCCACCTCGTGCGTTCCGGAAGTGAGAAGCAGCTCACTTTCGCAGAGTGATTAACGGCAAAATCGCCCCCATATAACAATTCGCCAGATACAACCAAGGAGGCTCCCGCGTGCAGGGCATGCGTTCCATCGGCTTGGGCGTTCACAAGAAAACGAGATCTTACTAGGAACTTGGCAAGAGTTGTGGCTAGTACACTCGGCGAACGCCAAGCACCTTTTTCCGAGTGTTCAATTTCTGGTTAGTTCGGTAGCAGACCGTATACGTCGATCTCGCCAAAGGTCGTGCCGTTACCCAGCGTGTCGTCCTTTCCGCGTGTCCCGATGTAAACCTTACCATTGGCGACGGTTGGTACCGTGAACTTCACCGAATTGCCGGCGGTGTCCCGGTTTCCGAGGGCCTGAGAACTATTCCACAACTCGGTCGCCAGGTTGTTTGCGTCGAAAGCGTGGAGAATCGCAGGTCCCGCTGCCCGGGTGATGCCTTCGGTGGTGCCAAACGCACTCGAATCAATCGCCCAGACGATGGCATGGGCGCTTCCATCTGTGGAGATGGAAGTCGTGGGGCCGGGGTATGTATAAGTGTAAGTGTTCGCGGTAGTCGACGTTGGGCTTGTGGAGAGGAAATTCGGTCCGGTCGCACTGAAGGAAAATGCTTTCAGATACTTGAGATTTGCAGTCGCGTCAGTTTCGCCGAGATACATAGTACCGTTCCAATAGGCCGGTGATCCCCATAAGCCGGTGAGGGCTCCTGAAACATCCTGAACGATTTGCGTATCGCTCGTAGTACACGTACTGCAGAAGTGTCCCATGTTGTCTCGATCAACGAGATAGATGTTCCCACTTTTTCCAGCTTCTACAAGCAAGTGCGGGTGTCCCGAAATGCCGGACGGATCTGGCAATAGCATTACGCCACCGGAGCCGAGGTCTTGATCGTTCACGTCGAGAGATGACTGCTCGTGAGGCGTGAAGTAATCGAGCACGGTAAGGTTGGTCGGCGTTGCAGTGAGGGCCTGAAACTTCAGGATGCTGTCACCGAACGCATCGGTGCCATTCCAGGTTCCATTTCCGGTTGCGAGATAGATGTTTCCACTTGAGTCGGCGGCTGGGCCATTCCCAGACATCCAAATACCTCCGGCGAAGGAATTGGGCGAGACGTTGAAAACGGCTTCCTGCAGGAGCGACGCCGCGTTGTAGGACATCAGCCAGCCGTGATAAGGGCCAAAGTCGCAATAGGAGGCCCACGAGATGAAAACGTGACCACTTTGCAGTAGGAGCGCGGGCCGCTGATTATTAAGCATGGGGTCGAAGCTAACCTGTCCTCCACTGCTTCCGGCTCCCGTTCCCGAGACCACTGCTCGGATTTCCGTTGGCCCGCCAAACTTTTCATTTCCCGTAGCAATCGCAAGGGCGTGGAGACGTTGATGAAAAGGCGCGCCACTGGTGGTTTTTGTGTTCGTGACCAAATAGATGGTACCGGTCCCCGGATCTATCACGGGCGTTCCCAGAATGCCGATGTCCGGAATGACCAGGGCACATCCAGACTCGTCCGCGCTGGTCACCCAGGTTTCTCCAGGCGGCACGAGGCTGTTCACACCGCTCGCGCCCGTCTGCCAGTAAGTCGTGCAAGGACTGGCATCGGCGTCGATAGCATAGACGGTGTTGTGCTGCGTGGCGACGAAGACGACGTTGTGGGTGCCACCGCTGATCGTGAGATTTGCCCCCCAGAGGGGCTGCGCATAGATAGCGGCATCGACGACGCATGAGAAGAGCTTTCCAAACGTCGCGGTCGTGACGTTAGAGTTTGTGAGAGCGTGTTCCTGCGCATTGACACCGGCACGAGAAGCATCGTTGTGGTAGGTGAATACTCCCCTAAGATCCGTGACGCCAATGGACGCCGCGGCGCTCTTGCTGACGTCAGCGTTGCTCACGACCGTAATCGTGTGAGCGCCGACGGTAGCAGGGGGTGTGTACTTCCCATTGGAGTCGATCGTGCCCACGGTGGCGTTGCCATTTGGAATCGTGTCGACCTGCCAGGTAACCGCCGTATTGTTCGCGCCCGTTACCGTCGCTGTGAAGGTTTGTGTTTGCCATTTCGTGATTGCTGCCCGTTTTGGGCTAACCGTTACCGCCGCATTTCCCGGATTAACAGTTACGGTTATGTTTGCGGGAGCTGATCTGGCCGCATCGGTTACCGAAGTCGCGGTCAATGTCACCGACGGATTCGCGGGGACGCTCGAGGGGCCAGTGTATCGAATGGGCATACCAGAAGCGCTGAACGTGGCGGAAAGTGTGCCGCAACCGGGTGAGCAGTTTGTGCCGGACTGCGTAAGTGTCCAGTTGGCGCCTTTGCTCTGGGAATCATTCTGGACTGTAGCCGTAAAGTCTTGTATCGCATTGAACTGTACGTTGATAGGCGTGGGCGACACGCTCACCACAACGCTGGGTGTTACCGTGATCGTCGCCACTTGGCTTTTTGTGCTGTCGGCGACGGAAATGGCGGTGAGCATAACGTCGGACGGATTGGGCTGATTGGACGGAGCTGTGTACGTGATCGGCGTGCCCGAGGCGCTGGACGTCGCAGAAAGTGTGCCGCAACCGGGTGAGCAATTTGCGCCAGACTGCGTAAGTGTCCAGTTGATTCCCTTGCTCTGCGGATCGTTCTGCACCGTAGCCGTGAACTTCTGAGTTCCGATACCGGCCTGAACCGATGCGGTCGTAGAGGAAAGGGAGACGCTGACAGGCAGCGGAGGAGGCGGTGCAGGTGGCGCAGAGGAGCCGCCGGCACAGCCGGTCGCGAATAGTGCGATGCACAGGGCGGAGAAACACGCACAAACAGAACTAAGTCGGACACCACGGACAAGCGCGCATTCCACGTGAGCTTCACTCCCGTTGCCACTCATTTGTCTTGAGGCGCCAACCGCGTCCCCTCCGCTCGGGGAAGCGTTTTCCTCAATCAAAAAAGTAACATGGATTTAGAGACGGGTGAAATATTACGAAAGGCAATGTAAACGGCTGGATGATAGGACTAGTTTCAGAGTTCAATGAACGACGGAAGGCAGAATCGGATCGTCTGCGTCATACTCACCCTCCGGATAACAAGCGCCAGCAGTCTGTTCGAACGACAACTTAATCTTGGGTAGGGCAACTTTGACCTCGGGATGATCTGGATCCTCAGCGAGCATGCCGGCCGGCCCAAGCTTCGCGCCTGTGAGGAACGGCAGATGGAGGGTCGCCGCATCCACGAGGAGGTCTAGGTGGAACACTGTGCTCGGCGCGTCCCGCGCAGGCTGGCCAACGTTCGGGACACCCTGTCCGAGTCCAGCGACGACAGCAGCGACTGCGGTGTTCGCGATCTGCGGTGTCGGCACACCGCCCGTTCCGCCGGTCACCGTGTCCACAGCGGGTGACGACGCGCGCGGCGCAGTGAGCCGGAACTGTATGGCAATGTCGGGGAAGTCCCACCAGGCCCCGTCGTGACGTGCGGTGCGGTGATCGACGTTGACTGTGCCACCGAAGCTAATTGAGGCGGGAGGTGTGAACCGTGGAGGGTTCGCGGTGAGGTTCGCGCTGAAGCGCGCCATACCGGAGACGACGACGCCTTCGTCATCGAAAGACGTCTCGAGGTCCTGCACGAATAGTGCCGAGATTAACTCGTGAAGTGGTTGCGCGATCGCGGCGGAGCCCAG
>QHYZ01000007.1 GCA_003225295.1 Acidobacteriota bacterium
CATGCTGGGCATCTCTCTGTTGCAGTATGTGCATCGCCAGGCCAAAGCCGCTTGGTGTGATCTTTCGATGGAGCAACTCATTGAAGAGTTGCAACGGATACAGCAGTTCGTTCTGCTCTACCCACGGCAAGGCGAGAAAGGTTTCCCTCGCGCTGCCTATGTCCTGAATCCGTCGTGAAAACCCGTAGTGAATTTGATTTTGCGCCTTATTTGACGCCGTTTCCTTACAGTTTCGGCTTCTGACTAAATCCTAACTGTCTGTTAGGATTTAGTCAGCATGCGCTATTTACCTAGAAATATAGAAATCTCCTTTGGCCATGCGGGTCTGACGCACTATGGTGGAATTCTGTTTTTCAATGAATTCAGTCGAATGCTTCAATTGCGCCGCTTCCTTACTTGCCTCCAAGGGTGGACAGAGAGAATATTACGCCGATTTCATAAGGTAAACCCCTGGAGGCCTGAGGCTACGTTTGCGAAAATCGAGCGACTGATGCAAACATTTTGGAGACAAATGCTAGATTTTCGGCCACTTTTGAAGGAAAAGAGTGAAATTCACGACGGATCCAAGTAGTACTGCCATTCCTTAGCTCAAATTCGAGAGCAGCCCTCGTAAGTCACTGACCCACAGTAACTTCGAAGGCTCTCTCCGTTTTGGCCGCGCTGTTGCACCTCAGTCGGTGTGATTTGAAAAATGCATATTGGCGGGGCTCTTAGGGGATGGAGCCCCGCACGGCTTCACTCACGCGATGAGGGTAAGCCGCCTCGATGCGCGCGTGGCACAAGAATCGTCAAACCAAAACATTTCGGGGGGCACATGAATTGGGACCAGATCGAAGGCAAGTGGAAAGAAATGAAGGGCCAGCTTCGCGAAAAGTGGGGAAACCTAACGGATGATGATTTGGAAATGATCGCAGGCAGGCGCGATCAGCTTATCGGCCGGCTGCAGATTCGTTACGGCATCGCCAATGAAGAAACCTCAAAACAGGTCGATGAGTTCGTGAGTTCGCTCAAACCAAGAGTCAAAATGATGAACGGCGCGACGCATCAGTCATAAGCGAAAATCTTTCCGTACTCCCGCAGCAGGCATTCGGAGCGGCGGTAGCCCGGCCGGGAAGCATGTTTCCTGCTCTGCCTGGTCTAACGGGTTCAACAACTGACAGTTCAACCAGTTCAACAACTGACTGTTGACTTGAGTGCTGCACAGGAGTATTTACATCCCTACGCGCGCTCTGCTGTAGTTCTCCCGTTTCCGGCGCGCACGTCCAATACATTTAGGAGGCCAGCATGTCAAATCCTGTCCGAGCTATCCCTGAGGGGTATCATTCCATCACTCCCGGGCTGACGTGCAAAGACGCGGCCCGCGCCATGGATTTCTACAAACAAATTTTTGGTGCCACGGAAATCATGCGCATGCCCGGGCCTAACGGCCAGGTCATGCACGGCGAACTTAGAATCGGCGACTCGGTCATTTTTGTGTCCGATGAGTTCCCTGGCATGTCTTGCGCGCCCACGCCCGGTGCCACGAACCCCGTGTATATTTTCTTGTACACCGAAAATGTGAATGCCACCTTCAACCGTGCCGTTGCCGCCGGCGCCAAGGTAGACATGCCGCTCATGGATCAGTTCTGGGGTGACCGCTACGGGAAAATCACTGACCCGTTTGGCCACCAGTGGGGCCTCGCGCAGCATGTTGAAGACATCGCTCCCGAGGAGATGAAGCGCCGTTCTGAAGAATGGACGGCGAAAAGGGCCTTAGCCGCCGGCCAGAGCTGACACTCAAACCTGAATTCTGGAAACGGCCTCGCTGTTTAGAGAACACCTGTTGGCGATCGCGCCTAACGCTTCTGGAACAGGCAAACACCGGACCATGGGCGGTTTCCCGCGGGCCCTTTTTGCTCCGGCAAGCGAGCCAGCAGTCGGAGGAAGAACGGAGGTCGCTTGAATCGCGTCGCGGTTTTCAGCAACCCTTTCACATCAATGGGCTCCCATGCATGCGGCAAGAAAAATGCCGGCCCCTCCGGCGGACCGAATTTGAATGGCGCGCCGACGGCGCTGAGTTTTTTTCCCGTTGTGCGTTGCATCATGCGCAAGAGTCCCGGCGAGGCAAGGTCCATGATCCAGCGCTGAAAATGAGCGCAGGCGGCGAGGTCCTCGGCAAGGGCCGCGACTTCTTCGGCGCTAAGATAGATGAGCAGACCTTCCGTGAGAATCAGGATTCTGTTGGCGCGGCGATCGAGCTCGGCAAATAGTGCGCGCCGGGCGCTGCCGTCAGACAAGTCCGTGCGAACGCGCTCCAGAACGCAAACCGGCTTCTTGTTCGCAAGGATTCCCTCTTTGTAAGTAAGAATTTCCGGCAGATCGACTTCGATCCACTGCAACGATGCAGGCAGTGCCATGCGGTACGGCCTCGCGTCGAGTCCAGCGGCGAGATTCACCACCATGTCCGTGCCTTGTTCGATCTCCTGCGCGACGAACTTATCGAACAGATAAGTCCGGGCCACCCACGCCCACGCGTGACTGTTTCCCTCCGGCAGTGTGTTGGCAATATCCACGCCCATCTTCCCGGCAAGACGTTCTGCATAGGGATCACGGAAGATGGCATCGGCGCGCTCGGTCTCTCTGGCGCGAAAGACTGCCGCCCATCGCGCCGTATCCGAAATGTTTCGAACGACGGCTTGGCCACCTGTTGCTTGAGCCTCAGCCATAGCGTTGGTCCTCATGGCAAGAACCACTGGTGTGTGTCCCGCCCGCAAGATGATCCCTAGTTTGGCAAGAGTTAGGTCGTTGTGTATTGGAAAATCTGAATGTTCATCGCCGCCACTCGATCCGGCTACAACGGC
Source organism: Acidobacteriota bacterium (assembly GCA_003225295.1). GTDB lineage: Bacteria > Acidobacteriota > Terriglobia > Acidiferrales > UBA7541 > Acidiferrum. Next base: position 2,841 of record QHYZ01000007.1, read on the forward strand.
CACAGCCAGGCCGCTCCGCGTACTCCACTGGCATCTCCATGCTTGGCCGCAAGAATCGGGGTGTCCGCTTCCTTGCCGAAAACGTACTCCTTAAGACGGGCTGGAACACTACGATAGAGCCGCGGAATCTGCGAAGCACCTCCGCCCATCACTATCACATCCGGATCCAGAAGATTGATCACTTGCGCCAATGCGCGCACGAGCCGATCCTCGAATCGATCGACCGCGGCAAGGGCGGCGGCTTCGCCCGCGCCGCTCCGCCCGATGATCTCGGGGCCCTTGAGAGAAACGCCCGTCGTGCGTTTATAATCCGCCTCCAGGCCGGTTCCGGAAATCCACGTTTCGATGCACCCGTTCCTCCCGCAATAACACGGGGGACCGGGAAACTCTTCCGGCCGCATCCACGGCAAGGTGTTGTGACCCCATTCGCCCGCCACTCCATTCGAACCGCCGTGCACGCGGCCGTCGACTGCAATTCCCCCGCCGCAACCAGTGCCCAGAATAACCGCGAAGACGACATGCTTGCCCGTTCCCGCGCCGTCCGTCGCTTCCGAAACCGCCAGACAGTTAGCGTCATTCGCGCATCGCACCTCGCGTCCCAGCGCACGGCTCAGATCCTTGTCGAACGGTTTCCCGTTCAGCCACGTTGAGTTGGCGTTCTTCACCAAGCCCGTCTTCGTCGAAATCGATCCGGGGATTCCTATGCCCACGGTGGCGCTTCGGCCGAGCTCTTTCTCGATTTCTTCCGCAGCGTGCGCCACCGCGAGCACGGTGCCTTGGTAATCAAACCGCGGCGTAGCAATGCGGTGGCGGTGCAACTCCCTTCCGTGTCGTTCGAGCGCCACAAATTCAATCTTGGTGCCGCCGAGATCCACGCCAATTCGAATGTGCTCCTGTTTTTCTTGAGCGATGGACATCGATGAAGCCTCCCGCCGGCGAGGGCGAGGAGGTAGTCTACTCCACGGCGTTGCGGTGTAAATGGAAGTGTCTTTGAAATTCTCGTTCGATCGAAGTAGCCCCTGAGGGTATCGGCGCTACTCGTCACCGCGGACCTGCCACCATTCAAGGCGTTCGAACTCCGCCATCTTTTCGGAGCCGTGTTCCTGATACCAGCGGCTCCAGATGATCGCGTCCGCGGGCAGAGTTTCATCCGTAATTTCCTGCAGTGTGAGGAAAGTCCAGCTTCGCATTTGCCCCGTTGTGCGGGGATTCATCGCCAGATCGAGGAGCTTCGGCACCATCCTCATGCGCTGCTTGCGCGTGAAAATTCCGCAATCGGAGATATTGCAGCCTGCGCGGTCCCGCACGCTGGGAGCGGGATCTTCCGTGAACGAAGCGAACAGCTCATCGAGAACGTTCTCTTCGCGCAGAAAGCGCATCCCCTCGACGGCCCACCGCCGTACGGTAGCGTCCTGATCGTATCGGGCATAATTCAACAGCACGCCGTGGATGCGCTGGTAGTCGACACCACGGCCCGCGAGCATACCGAGATAGTAGACCGCCGACGCACGGTAACGCGGGTCGGTACTCCCTCGCTCGATCAAGAGATCGGCCGCCTGCTTGTTCTTTTGCCAACCTTCCAGCGCAAGATTGATGTCCACATTGGCGTAGCGCACGCGAAGGTCCTTGGAAAACCGCGAGCGCTGCTCCAACTGCTTCATACGGTCGCTCATTTGAATGTGGCCGATCCAGCCTCCAACTTGCTGATCGAAAAGGTCCAGCGCGCCTGGGTCGTGACCAATGGCGCGTTCGAGCAATTCCTCAGCCTGCGCCTGCGCGGGCATTGCGCGCACCCGCCCCACGTCCGCATCCGTCAAAGGTGCGAAAATGCGTCGCGCAGTGAGCTTAGCAGGCGCGGCCGCTGCGGTAGGCGAGTTGTTCCGGTGGACAGAGAAAGGGGAGATCCGCCACGCCATAAAACCGATGGCCTGATGTCGGCCTCAGAGGTTGTGGAGGTACGCCGAGAGGCAAATCCACTTCCACATGCGTATCCAATCTTAAGCCAGCCAGCGTTTCGATCTGCGATGCGTCGACGACGCTGCGCTCCGAAAAACCGGAATTTCGAAATCGTCCGAGTAATCCACGCCCGGCACGTCCGCCTGTGCATGGAGCATCCAAAGAATTTGATCGCTCGGATTGTCATGATCCGTATTCGGACTCTCCGCGGAAATCGAGAAATTTACAGGAATGGCGCGGCCGAGCGGTCCGGGACCCACGGACCCCGCGGGAACATTTTGTTCCGCCTGCCACATGACGATTTGATTGGTACTGCGGCTATCGCCCGATCCCGCGACGACTTTGCGTACGCATGAGAGTCGCAAGTCGATGCCGTGCTCAGCAAGAGTGTCGAGTTTTAGATGAATCCTTCCACCCACGTGCTGGCCGGGAGAAAAGGGCAGCGCATCGAACTCGAAGTACGTGTTATCGAAGCGCCGATGGCGAATGGAGGCGCGCACGGCATTGATGAACAGAATCGCGCCAACCAAGTTGAACCCCAGGAGCAGAATCACTCGCGGGTCGCCATGGCGCAAGAAGTCCGGAACCATGCCAAAGAGAAATGGCAGGGTAATCAGGTTGCAGAAAATAGCCATGATCCAGGAGGCTATTTCGCGGTTTTTGTTCTGGCTTCCCGCACGGCGCGAAGCCCAATCCGTGCGCCACAACCAAGGCGAAAGCGGGTTCGACTCCTCGATGGCCGCCTGCTTCTTCACCCGGCCATAGCCGCTGATCGCTGCGTAGATGAGTCCTCCGCCCACCAGGACAAGAACCAAAGAAGCCATGACGCTGGTGATTGTCTTGGCAACGGAGGCGTTCGGCCTGGTAGTAAGCTGCGCAAAAAGAACCAACAATCCTCCTCCTAGAAAAGGGAGCCCGAACAGGGTCAGGAAGACGGCCGCGCCCTTGGAAGGCTGGGTCATTTCTTGATTCTAGGAGTGTTTGAGGGGACAGCGCGGGAGCTATAAGCCGAATTGCTATTGCAGTTACACCTGAACCTAGGGCCAGGTCCGCTTGTCCGGCGCAATTAGCACATGAAGAAGGGCGAAGCCGGGTCGCGCAAGTCCTCTAGTGAGTTGCCATCATCGGATTGGCGATCAAGAGGGCGTTCAGATCCGTGACGATTTCCGAAGCGATCTTCTTGAAGTCGTCATCCGCGGCATTCCTATCCATCTCGAACCGGGCCGCAGGGGAGTACGAAGTCACTGTAATCACCGGGCCGTGCCTGCCGTCGTCGCTCGGAGGATTGGCAAGCTCATAGAGCGGCTGTTGTGGACGCGCGAGGTTATTCACGCCCACATATAGGAGCATCTTCGGCGTGATGGGGTTGCTTCCGACTAGAAGGCGCCGCACGCGATTTCTCTCATCCGCTTCAGCAAAAACGCCGTGGATGCGCAACCCCGCGGCCGGGAGCACTTGTCCGGTCCGCAAACGACTCACCTTGTAACCGGCCTTCCCTAGCGCGGTCACCAAATCTTCAGCCATGATGTTCACAAGTCTGTCGGCCTGTTCGGCGGCAGTCTCCTCTGCCTGGGAATCGGCGGCAGGGACAGGCGCGCGTTTGTTCAACGAAGAACCTGAAGGAGCGTTTTTCTGCGTCGCTCGAGGGACGCTTGATGCCACGCCTGAAATCACGCTCGGAGAATTGCGGGAAACTGCCCGTCTCGGCTCCCTAACATGCAGAACGTCCAGCTCGAAATCGCTGACATACACGACCATGGAATGGAAGGGAGATGCGTTTAAGACCTGCAGCTCGCGCGGGTCGGGCGCCGGTTTCGCCGGGCTCGGATTTGAAACAGCAAGAGCACCAGAAGCGACCAATGGAAGCAGGGGAGCTAAATGGGAGATCTTCATGGGAATGCCTCGAGGGGTGAATGGTAGCCCGGCTGGGACCTGCGCGAGATGAATTTTCTCATAATCTAAGAATAAGAAGATGAGAGATTCCCCTTCCGGGTTTTCCGGAAATGGCGTTGCCATCGCTAGGAAAAGCAAACCGGCTGAAGCCTATGCCGCTGGGAGCTAGCCGACCTCGCCCCATCCGGACTGTCTTGTGCAAGGAGTGCGGGAGAGCTGGATAAAGACCCGAGTTACGATTTCCCCGGGCGCAAACAAAAAGTGCGTAAGAGCGCGAAAACAAAGGATAGCCAAAGGGCGTGGAATGATGAACATGCGCACTGTTCGAGAGGAAGCAACCGGTCGGAAGGTGAAGACTTTAAAAGAGACAAGGATTCGGTCATCCAGAAGTTCGGCGCCTTCTGGCCCTCTCCCACCTTCGAAGCTCCCCACTGTAAACAGATGGCGCTTCTTTGGGCGTTCAAGGTCAAGCAGTGGGTTGTCATGAGGTTGCGGGCGAGCCACGTCGATTAAGCAAACGCGAGGAGGGCTGGGTGTCCCGCGCGGCTAAGCGGCGATCGATCTCGGTCCCGGCTTGCGACGAGGCTTGCTGGATTCTTCCTGCAGCTCGCGCTCGGCGCGGGTCCAATCCTCGAGCGCATTTCCGGGCCCGCCACCGCGCTCCAAGAAGATATGGTAGGCACGCAGCGCAATCTCCTCGGTTGTCGGATTGGTCCGGACTGCTCTCGGCTTTTCCAGTGTTGGCGAGGGACTCTTCATCGTCTCACGCATGCTCTTCTCCTTGCGACTGCTGCTTCCATATTACATTTAGTGGAAAGCCATCGCTTCAGAATTCATTGAAAAGCTAATCGAAAGTTTTAATGCATCAAATCGATGAAACGGGCTCTGCCGCAAGGCAGAGAAACTCGGGGCGCGCTGTTCAGTGGGAGAAGAACTGAAGAATGCGCCGCGCGGAGAGAATCCTAACTTCTAATGGCAGGCTGGGCATCCAAATAGGCTATCGAGGACCAAGACTTGCCTCTCCCGCAAGGAGGCTGGTGGCGCCCTGAAAGCGACGTTTGATTTACACCGTGTTCCTATGCCTGCTTCCTCTACTCAGCGCGTCTATGGATATCCAACTGCACCCGCAAAATGGTGGGCGGCATAGCGACACTGGGCTACCCAAGATAGTTCCTGACGATTGACGGCACGACAAAATCTCTGGCCGCGCTGGCGCTGCTGATACAGGGCTTCTTCATCTTGCGCGAATGGGCCTACACAGGAGTCACGTTTCTGACGATCGCGGCGGTCTGGTCTCATCTGCCCGACAATAAGTCCCCTGTCGACGGTAGTTACGCTGGTCCTGAACGCCGGTGGGTGGACCAAAAGAACTAGGGGCGCGGTGGATTAGTAGCCGTCGGTTTCTGCCAGGATGGCGCGCGTCTTATGATCCCTGAGGACGAGCCGGGTGCCGGGATATTGGCCGGCGAGGACGGATAGACGCTGCCGGGCAATCACCAGATCCTGGAGACATTCCAGCCAAAGATGACGGCCGTCCGCATCCCCGATCAGGATGTCGTAGACGGGCTCGAGAAGCAAGGACCCTGGACCTGCCATCGTGCATTTCCTCCTGTCCAGTAGTGAGGGAAGAGTGAAAATCGTTTCAATGCGGGAATGTGGGGTGGGCGAGGCGCACATCGCCCGTCCTACGATCTTCGGCATCAAGGATTAGCGAGCAGTGGCGCCTTTGAGGTCACCAATGGCAGGGACAACGCCGAGCTGTTGCATCATGCCCAGAGCGTCATAATTGCTGTAGGTATCCATTATTTTCCCGTTGGTGATGTGGTGGATCGTTATTCCGTCAACAGATACATTCTTATTTGTCGCGGGAACTCCCAGGTACTCGCCTTTGTGGGTACCGGACATGGACCAGCAAGCAACTACTTTATCCCCTTCGGCAATCAAGTCCTCGATGGTCCAGCGCAGATCGGGGTAGCCTGCCAGGAAGCGCAAAACCTGGCGCTTGTAGGCTTCTGGGCCAACGGCGGTACCCGCAACATTGGGGGCTTGGATAGCGTGGCTGGGGGAGATGATTTCGTTAATAAGTTCAAGCTTTCGTTGGTTCCAGACTTCTTCATAGAGGCGCCGAATGATGGCTTTGTTAGCGGCTGACATGGGGTTCCTCCTCCTCTGGATCTTTGCGATCCAGAAATCGCGGAGATGGACCTGCCTCACAGGACGATGGGCAGAAAAACCGGGAGGGGTGAGGCCTTGCAGAGCGTACTCCCAAGGGGATTGGTTTGCAATCGATTCACTGACTTGCCCTCCCCCAGTATTTGGGCGCTCTCGCGGAGTATTCATGCGACCACCAGTTTCGATGCGGCTGTTGCGGCCCCTGCGAAATTTATTCGAGGGCGATGAACTCTCTTCCGCACAGAAACTGACGTAGTGTCGACGCATTCTCGGAAACCAGACAGACGGAGTGTTTTCTCTCGGCGAGAGCGACTCGGCATTCCGAACTCGGGAGCACCGCAGACAATTTCTCCCACACTGACCGGAGAAGAGGATCGGGGATTGCGATAAGAGCACGAGCTCTGCTGGTTAGGGCGAGAAGGCCGGCAGCAGAGCCACTCCACGCCCCTGCGCCAGTCGCGCGAGAATCTCGATCAAGCGTTTTCGCGCTCGTTGCTCCCAACGCGCATCGGAGAGCACCTGCAAAGCGATGGATAGTACGCTGAGGACCTTGCAGGTTCCGTGGCGAGGCTTACGCCGCTGCTGTTCAAAGTAGGGGCGGAGCTTTTCGGCGAACGGATCTGTCCCTAACAGCAGAACGATCAAATAAGCGAGGGTGAATCCCATCAGCACCCGCAGCAGGCGCTCGGATTTTTGCACTTGCAGGTGCAAGCCGCGCAGCCCCAGGTGGCTTTTCCAATCGCGAAAACACTGCTCGATTTGCATGCGTTGCCGATACAGCCGGACTACTTCTTCGGTGGGGAGCCAAGCTTCGGAATCCGGCGGCACGATTAAAAACCAGGGCTCTTGAAATCCTTTCCCGCGATACACGATCACGTCTACTGGTTCGGCTTTTTGACTATGGTAGAGGACGTGGCGATAACGGAGCGGACGGCCCAGGCGATGGGGCAGCCGCCCCAAGCTCAGCCGTCGCTGGCGGCCCCGCACTTTGGTCCGCACCATCACTTTGCGGCGAGCGCGAATGAGGAACGGCTGCTGCCCGTGGTTTAAGTCCTTGATCAACTCCACCCGGGCGTAGCCGCGATCGAAAATCAAAATCAGTCGTACCCCCCGCGGGACCGCCAGTCCCAACCAGGTGAGCAGGTAACGTTCGACGGTGTTTTGCGAAGCGGGATCGACGGTCTTCCAAGGATATTCAAAGTCCACCCACGCGACCGGCACGGCTCGCCCTTGAAACGGGATGGCGGCATTGACCACCTCGACGCCATTCACGGTGGTTTGGTCGACCAGCACGATCACCCAACCTGGCGGTTTGTTCCCCAAGATCACCGCCAGCATGCACTCGGCCAAGCTGGAAGCGTCAAAGTACTTACATTTCAAGAAGCGCGAGAGCCATTTATAGCTGCTTTTAAACTTCTTGCCTTGGGGTAGGACGCGGGCGATCGAAGTGAGGTGCAGTCCGCCGTAGCCGAAACGGATGCTCCAGGCCAAGTGGAGGAAAGCGCAAGTCAGACGGACGAGGTTCTTGCGCACCGTGCGGCGGAGGTCGGAGAAGTGCGCATCGACGAGCTCCCGGACGGCGAAAAGAAGGTCCTTTTGTTGATTCATTTATATAAATGAAACACAAAGCCTCAAAAAAAAGGCTACCGGCTAAGGCCGCAGCAGCTCGTGATTCAATTCACTGATCGCTTCCAATCCCTCTTTCAGACGCTGATAATTGCGCACCCACTGCTGGACCTGAGCGCGCTGCTCCCGACGAATGCTGAACTGCCGCGTCCTTCCACCCGGGTAGGTTACCGTGAGCACCCAGACCGCATGTCCTCCTCCGGCCCGGCACTTCGAACAGCCTCGAGCATGGCGAATAGTTCGCCGCAGCAAAGTGCCGCGCGCAATCTGAGTGGGGTCCGGGAGTCGCTGGGCGAGCCGATCGCGGGAATCGAGGATGTTCTTCTGTTTCATTCTATTGTATGAAACACAATAGCAAGCTTTGTGTCAACACATTTTTACATTTTTTCTCTTTGCGGGTACTCAAAAACTGGGGGAGGGCAAGGGCGTAGGGGGGCGTAGGGTGAAATCCTTGCCATCTCCCAGTTTAAATGGTGTGTGCTGGGAATCAGGTCAACTGTGCTCGCTAGAGTTTGCGGGGTGCATTTTTTTTGGGTGTTGGCTTCTGCAGGTGCTAGTGTCAAGAGTCCAAAGTACCGAATGCTCATGATCCTCGCAGCCTCCTGAGGCTGCCGCATCGGTGAGCTTCTCGGCCTTGAAATCAAGGACTTGCTGGACGACTTCACCACGGTCCGTATCATCCAGCAGGCGAAAGGCAAGCAGCTGACCCCAGAACTCAAGACGGCGAACTCGGTGCGCTTTGTTGACATCTCCCCAGAGGTAGCTGCTCTTCTAAAGGAGTTCCTTGCCGGTCGAACCACGGGCTTGGTCTTTCCAAATCGCGTGGGTAGGCCGCTCAACCCATCGAACATTCGCAACCGGGTCATTCACCCATTGTTGAGGATGAAAGGACTCCCGACTGGCGGGAACCACATCTTCCGACGCTTCCGATTGACGTGGCTACGCGAGAACTCGGTTTCTCGGGACATCGAGCGGTTTTGGTTCGGTCACGCGAACCGGACTGTTGGCGACGTCTATTCCATGCTCAAAAAGAACATAAAGTTCCGCAAGCAAATTGCAGACAAGATAGGCGTCGGGTTCGAGCTGCCGAACTCGATTTTGGCCTCAGTTGTACCGAATGTACCGAAAATGGCGGTCGAACAAGCAGAGCAGGTTGTAGCGTAAGTAGTTGTAATATGAGAAATTAGGGAGAGAGCGCCCGTAGCTCAGTTGGATAGAGCGTCTGCCTTCTAAGCGGGAAATCAAACTTACCAAATCTTGCCGGAGCCGACGCAACCCGCTAAAAAGTAGCAAGTTGCAACAAATCGAGGCAAACCGTTTTCTCCTTCATTCTTCGCTTTTTGTATGCAGTTTTTCAGAACTCTCCAGGATTTGTACAACGTTCGAATGGGGCGAGCCGAGCCCGAACGACCTTAGGCGGACGGCTCTTGCTGTTCTCGGGCCCACACTGACCCACCACCTCCCATCACACGATTAAACTTACGCGGACAGCTGGTGGCACAAGGTAGAACATCTAGGTCTTTGTTACGGTCGCCGTGTTTGTAAGATTTCTGCCAAGGTTCGTGCGGTTGCCGCTGTCATGGCCGATACATCATCTGATGAGGAAGACATTCGCACTCTGTCGCACCTCCCGAAGGCACTCGCTCACAAGTTAACCTATCTGGCATAATCCTGCGCGAGGTTCGAGGCTCATTGTTGAAGCGCCTTGTCAAATTCCTCCGATCCGTTCTCCCCGCGGATCCGACTCAGCTCATTTTCCTGGCAGGCGTTTTCTGCTTGTTCGTTGCACCGCATTTGAGATGGTGGCCCACGGGGCTTGGAGTCGCGCCTGGACGGCTCACTGATTCGCTCGTCCAGCAAATGCTCCTTGGCGTCTTCTTTCTGCTGCCCATTAGCTTCGCAGGCGTAGCTGGGTATTTCGTCTGCTTTTGGCCAAGTGACCATCCCTTCCGCCGAATCCTCCTGTTGGTGTGCCTTCCAGCGATGGCTGGGCTGTGCCTGATGTACGGCCGCCTGCTTTACCTCGCTGCGCCTTCCTCTTCAGTTCTTGAAGGCACCGGCAGCCTTGTAGCTCACAAAATAAGTTGGGCGTGGTCGTTGCCATGGAAGCTCTTATCAGGATTCCATTTCTGCCTGATTGGCCTGCTTCTCATTGCGATATACACTTCGAGACTTGCTTTCGGAATCGTGGCCCTGCCATTGTCCCTACCCGGCAATACTGTTTCAACAGCCCTAGATTCCGAATCATGGAGGCGGGTTCAATTCTTGATTTGGGTACTGGTGGGACCGCTTTATTTGCTGTTCAGCTCACTTGCGTGGTTCACTCTCGGACTTCCAATAATTCTCTCGTCACACATACCTGCTTACACTCAAAGCGCTTGGTTCTCCAGATTCTCGTCCACCATAGAGACGCTGGTTGTTTTTTCGGTCATATTTTGGATTGCGGGAAAAGAAGACAGACAGGTGATCTGGAAGGCGATCCGGCTGCCTGAACCAAAGTATGTGGGCCTCGCGTTGGCATTTCCCATTGGAATCGCCGTGCTTCTCTCTACGAGTCAGTATTTGGTTGACCGAGCGCTGTGGGCCGCCCATGACTTTGGGAGATTCTCCCCACCACAGTTCAGATCCTATTTCGATCTTCCCGATCCTTGGTTACTTCTGGCATTTTTTGCAGCCTTTTTCGAGGAAATGATTTTTCGCGGTCTTCTGCAGCGTCGTTTCATCCAAAGGTACGGAATCTATCGAGGGATATTCCTGGTCGGAATCGTTTGGGCGGCGTTTCATTTCGCCTCGGACTTTTCCTTTGCTCGGCTAACAGAAATTGGTGTTCTGCTGAAATTGGGCTGGCGTATCCTGTTTTGTTTAGCGCTCAGCTATGTTTTGGGATGGCTCGCGTTGCGATTCGGCTCGATTCTGCCAGCGGCCATAGCCCACACTTTCTACAATGTTCTAGTCATGTCCGGCTTTGGGCCCCCATTCCTTGGAAACGACACAGTACTCGTGGCGCTCTGGGCTGTTTTGGCGTGGTCGCTTTTCCGCTACTGGCCCATTTCTGCAGAAAATGAATCGAAAGAGGCTGCGCCGGAAGTAACTCCCGAACCAGCGCTCTGAAGTCGAGTGACAGGCGTGTGCGGCGGCCTACATTCGGAGCATTATCGAGGTATGACAAAAGTGGCGGGCGAGCCTGTAAGCCGGATTCTCCGGACGAATTTCCCATCTTTCAGCCCATCTGCAAGTTACTGAAATCCAAATACTGGCAACAACGCATTGAGCGTCA
>QHYZ01000008.1 GCA_003225295.1 Acidobacteriota bacterium
CGGAGCTTGATGCCACTCAGGAGCCACTCGCAGCACGGGCTGACTGTTGGCTGGCTATTTGTTCCATCATCTTCTTTTGCATTTCCTTAGGTGTGGGTTGTGCAATGTGGGTAGCGACCATCCAGGTGTACCCCTCGGGATCGACAATGGTTCCACAACGGTCGCCCCAAAACATATCCATCACGGGTCCCTTGGACGCGGCGCCGAGCTTTACGGCCTTGGCAACCGTCTTGTCTGCGTTCTCCGTCAGGAGATACAAACTTGTCGGCGAGGCACCGATTGTTTTGGCGCTGCGGGAACCCTGCGACATTTCCGGCCCCAGCATTAATGTCGTGCCGCGGAGTGTCAGCTCGGCATGGATGGCCTTGCCGTCTGGACCATCCATGATCCCCCGTTTGGCAAAGCCGAATGCCTTTTGATAAAAGTCGGCTGCCGCTTTCACGTCGGTCACCGTTAGCATTGCCGTTACAGAACCGTACTGCTTTTTATTGAGCGGATCGATTTTTCTGGGCATAACAATCCTTTCGTGAGGCGAGTATTCGAGACGAATTTCGGCGGAAGTTGTTCATGATGCCGCTCGAAGAAACGTCTCCTGCAGCGGAGATCAAGAATACTTGAAAGAGAAACGTCCGGTCAACGCGCGAGTCGACCATGCGCGAGTCGACCACCCGGCGCGGTCGGGCAGTAGCCGGAAGAAAATAGGTCACCCCGGTCGTAGGCTTGATGGCGAAGGCAAGGCACGCGCCCGCGGTCAGAAATCGAAGGCTGTGGGCTCTGGTAGGAGAACCTTACTGCCTGGCTGCCAGATACAATTCGTCCCACCAGCAAGGCGTGATGCTTCTCGGGCAATTGGGCCCCGTTCTGGCTGCATGTGAATTCTTGTAGTCGCTATCAGGGGCTTACCCTTCGCAGTTCCGTGCCTCGGTTGAGGATCTGTAGGTAGCGGTAATACGTGAAGAGTCTATGCCGCTGTTTGCCGGTCGTCTCGCGAACTATGCCGAGCTTGACCATGTGCTGTAATGCCTTCGCTACAGTGGGCGCGGAGAATGAGAGTTGTTCTGCTGTCGCCGGGATCGTGATAATAGGCTTACGCTGAAGGTGCTGGTGAACGCGCAAAACAGATGCAGCGGGACGGCCAAGTCTCTCGATCTTGCGGCGGTCTTTTTCGATGAGCGTGAGTATCTCCTTCGATGTATCGGCTGCCTGCTGGGCGGTTTCTTTCACGCCCGTTAGAAAAAAGTCGAGCCAAGTCTCCCAATCTCCGTGCGAGCGGACACGGTCAAGCAGTTCATAGTATTTTTGCCTGTTGGTCTTGAAATAGAGACTGAGGTAGAGAATGGGCTCACGGATCGCGCCAGCGACACACAAAAGAAATGTAATTAGCAATCGGCCCAATCTCCCATTTCCGTCTAGAAATGGATGGATGGTTTCGAATTGCACATGCACGAGCGCCACCTTCACTAATATAGGCAAATCTTCCTGCTCGCGATGCAGAAACTTTTCGAACGCGTCCAAGCATTCCATCATTTTCTCGGGTGGTGGCGGAACAAATGCTGCGTTGCCAGGCCGCGTGCCTCCGATCCAGTTTTGGGTTTCACGGAATTCACCCGGACGTTTCCGACTGCCACGTCCCTTGGATAAGAGAATCTTGTGAATTTCTCGTATCAACCGCAAGGAAAGCGGAAAATCCTCGCGGAGCCGGCGAAGCCCGTGATTCATCGCGGCCACATAATTTGAAACTTCCTGAACGTCTTCCAGCGGGACGCTGGGGGCTTCGGCACTTTCGAATAGCATGAGGTCAGAAAACGACGACTGTGTGCCCTCGATCTGCGAGGAGAGCACTGCTTCCTTCCGAACGTAGAGGTAAATGAACAGCGAGAGATCGGGCAGAATGGACGCGAGCCCGTCCAGGCGCCCGAGCGCCTGGTTTGCTTGTTCAAGTAGAAGCAAGAGCGGCTGAAGGGCCAGCGGCGGGTCCGGTGGCAACGGCGGGGGTACGTAGGCCTTGAAAGACTCGTCTTTGAAAGACTTCACAACATAAGTCCCGAGGCGGCTGTTGGGTTTGGTTGGTGTCACCATCACAAAACCATCGTTTCGTTAGGAATTCAATAACGAAACTATATAGCCTTTTCCTTTCGTTATCCAGGGGGGCGCCAGGAGCTGCCGTTGCGCTGCTACGGTCACTTCATCAACGACTTCTTGGGGCCAATGAAATAGAACCCCGAGATCTTAACGATCACATCGACTCGTCCGACGATCGCGAAATTTACAAAGACGCAGGTGTCCATGCATACGTGAGTTGAGCTGGAAGCAGTCGCCATCGTTTCTAATTTGGAAGACGAACTCCTTCCATGGCCGACTCCGAATCCGTGTCAAAATCCTGTCAAAAGCTGCTTCACGATCGGCCGTTGGAGCCGAGATGAACTCTACGAGGATAAATCGTGAGGGTAGCACTTGACACGAACATTCTGGCATACGCCGAAGGTGTAAATGGCGACAGCATGAAGCGGACGGCACTGGAGTTGGTGCAGAATTTGCCGGAGGGCGCGGTGCTGCTGCCTGTGCAGACGTTGGGTGAGCTGTTTAACTTGCTAGTGCGAAAGACCGGACGAGCGCCAGCAAAAGCGCGAGTGCGATTCTCAGTTGGCAGGACGCCTATCCCTGATCGAGACTTCCGCAGAAGTGATGTTCGCCGCAGCGGATCTGGGAACCGACGTAGCAGCCAGAACCCCTCGCAAGACGCGATACACGCGCTTATCGAACATCTGATCTCCATGTGGGGTGGAGGTGTGACGAGGTGGTTTAGCTGCAGTCCGGTGCCCAGTGGGATCGCATTCCATCAACCAGGCCGCCGGGCAGCCCGCCGACCCCAAGCGCGGTCCACGCAGGCGGCCCGGTATCACCTCAGATCGCTGTACCCAAATCGGTGAAAGGACTGAAATGGACAGGCCTCCCGTTCGAAGTCTCATTCTGAATTGCTGCGCATCTTCGGCTACCAAATTTTGCAGGCTTGCTCGCGCACCATCGGCTGGCCCTTCTTGCAACCGAAGGCCTTGGCAAACTCCGCCATATTCGAAAGCGGTCCGTTGCCGCGGAACCTGGGCAGCGGATGCGGGTTGGTGTTGGCCATCAACCGTGCGTATTCGATCCGCTCGTTGGCGCCCCACACTTGCGCCCAACCCAGGAAGAAGCGCTGCTCGGGGCTAAAGCCGTCTTTTTCCGGAGGCCGCGGCTTGCCCTGAAGTGCTTTCTGATAGGCCGCGTAGGCGATTGTCAGTCCGCCCAGGTCGGCGATGCTTTCCCCTAGAACCAGCTGGCCATTCTCGTGTAGATCGCCGTCAACCACGTAGGCGTCGAATTGATCGGAGACGCAGGCGGCGCGCGACTTGAAATTTTTCAGATCTTCCGGGCTCCACCAATCTTTCAAGTTGCCGCGGGAATCGAACTTGCTGCCGTGATCGTCAAAACCATGGGTGATTTCATGGCCGATGACCGCTCCCATTCCGCCGTAGTTCACTGCGTCATCGGCCTGCGGATCGTAGAAGGGCGGCTGCAGAATGCCTGCGGGGAAAACGATTTCATTCATGCTGCTGTTGTTGTAGGCGTTCACGGTCGGGGGCGTCATTCCCCATTCCGTGCGGTCCACCGGCTTGCCGATCTTGTTCAGCCGGCGCGCGAATTCGAATTCCGCTCCGCGCAATTGATTTTCGGCGTAGGAGCTGCGGTCGATGGGGAGCGCCGAGTAATCGCGCCACTTGTCCGTGTAGCCGATTTTCACGGCGAAAGCTTCGAGCTTCCGGGTGGCTTCGGCGCGGGTGTCCGGTCCCATCCAGGGCAGGGTCTGTAAGTCGTCGCGCAGCGCGGCGACCAGGTTGTGCACCATCTCGAGAGCACGGGCCTTGGCCTCCGGCGGGAAATACTTCTGCACATAGACTTGCCCGAGGGCCTCGCCGAGCACGCGGTCGGTGGCCTGCACGCAGCGCTTCCAGCGCGGCTGGATTTCCTTCGCGCCCGTCAGCGTCTTGCCGCGGAACTCAAAATCCTCGGCGACGAACTTTTCAGAAAGCCCAGGCGCGGCGGCCTCCACGAGGTGCCAACGCAGGTAATTTTTCCAGTCCTCCATGGCGGTGGAGGTCAATTGCGCGTCGAGAGCCTTAAAAAAATCCGGCTGGCCGAGGTTGATTTCTTTCAGTTCCGGATGTCCCGCGGCCTTGAAATAGGCTTCCCAGGAGAAATTGGGCGTGAGCGCCTGCAGATCCGCGAGCATCATCTTGTGATAGGTCTTGTCCGGATCGCGCAAGTCGGTATTTTTCATCGAAGCGGTTGCCAGCGCGGTTTCGATCTTCAAAATGGCGGCCGCTTCCGCCTCCGATTGGTCTTGGGGATCACCGAGCAATTCGAACATCCTGGCGACATGCTTCTGGTAGGCCTCGCGAAGCTGCTTCGAATGCTCGTCTTCCTTCAGGTAGTATTCGCGCTCCGGCAAGCCGAGGCCGCCCTGGAACGCGCCTCCGATCACGCGGGTGCTGTCCTTGGCATCCTGATTCGAGCTGAAGCGAAAGAGCGCGCCCACGCCTCTCGTCTGCAGCCGCTCCGTCTCCGCTTGGAGGTCCCCGACCGTCTTGATTTCAGCAATCCGCGCCATTTCGGGCTCGAGCGGCTTGGTACCGGCGGCCTCGATCGCCGTGGTGTCCATGCAGCTGGCATAGAAATCGCCGATCTTCTGTTCGTTCCCTCCTGTATGAGCCTTGGCGTTCACCGCGTCATCGAGAATCTGCCGCAGGTTCTGCTGGTTCTTGTCCGCCAGTTCTGTGAAGGTGCCCCAGCTAGAATATTCCGGCGGAATCGGGTTGGTCTTCCTCCACCCGCCCATGGCGAACTGGTAGAAATCGTCGCAAGGCTTGCACGTCCTATCGAGATTCGCGGAATCAAAGCCCCACGAATTTGCCTTATTCGCCGCTCCTGCCGACGCGCGCAACCCGGCGCCCGCCAGAGCGAGTGCCAGAACACCAACCACCGCAAGGATGCCAGCAATCGAAAAAAACCGTTTTGACATTGCCTACCTCTCGTTGGATTGGTCCGCGGCTAGTGAGTTAGGTTGAACCGCGGCAGTTGCCAATCGTTTCTGACCCCGGCCGCCATCCGCTCTGGGTGTGAGACGGAGGGAACGGCAGTCGCGTTACTGCGGCCCTGAAATCCGCAATCCGGAGCATCACCTCAAAACCGTACCGTAGAAGACGTTTCGTCCGCCGCGCAAGTCCCTTCCATAGCATAGAACAATGGTCAGGGTTCCGAGGACCCGGACTTTCGATTGCGCGCCGCTATCCCACAGCCAGCGCGATGATCCGAAAAGGCCCGAGGAATCGGCCGCCGCGCCGTTGTCCAGGAAGGGGCCAAATGTCACGTGCAAGAAACCATTTTGATAGATGGTCTTGTCCAGCTCCCAATTGGCAAGAAAAAATCGCCGCCCGAGCGGAGCAGCGCCCTTACGGCCGTCCAAAGTTCCCGCGTGACCACGAAGCCAGAGGTCATTGTCGCGTTCGATGCCCAATTCGAACAATTCATCGAGCGTCGCGTGGCCGGCGGTTGCGCCTGCGCGAATCTGCGCTGCGATCTCATAGTCATCGCCCTTGGCACGCGGAAACCAATGCGCGCGAAGCGATCCGCGGAGCGTGGCGAACGGTCCGAGCTGCTCGCTAAACTCCCGGCCGGCCTTGGCCTCCGCCGAGGAATCGAGAGTGAAGCGACGCTCCGGGACGCGCACGAGCGTTCGCTGGACGCCCAGCCATCCGGCCAGCGAGGTAGCGCCGGTGAAGAAGGTGCGCTCGGCGGCCGAAGTGTGACCGCTAAGATTTCGAAAATTCCGATGGGCGATCTCCGCGCCGGCGCTCCAGCCCGAGCGGCCATTCACCAGGGCATGCGCTTCCACTCCCATGGCGGCACGGCGCATGTTCAGGTCCCTTAGCGGCGTGCCCGCGCCAAGAAAAGTTTCGGTCAAATTCCAATTTTCGTTGCGGGCATCGGTGTACAGGCGCAAGCGCAGGCGGGGATCGCCGAACAAGGGCAGCCGAAGCGCGACAGAGACACGGCGTTTTTCCGCATCCCAGCGTGCCAGCGAGGTGAAATTCACCGCCTGGTGGCCGAGATTGTAAAACTCCGGATAGACCGTAGCGTAAGGCAATCCGCTCAAGAGCGCCGCGAGGCCTTCTACCTTCGAATGGCCCCAGCCGTTTCTCTCCGCTAGATCGAGCGTCAAGTCGTAATTCCCGGACTCTCCCGGATAGAGTTCGATCCGCTGGTTCGAAAAAACGCCCAAATGGTCCAGCCGTGATTGGGTTGCGAGCAGCGCATCCCGGGAGAGGACTTGCGGGGCGTTAAATGCCAGCGCGCGGTTCCGCAGGGATGCGGCCAGCCGCAGCGACGGCGTGAAAGCCACACTCCGCAGCCGCGGTTGGTCTTCGGCATTCCAATTCTTCAGGGCTGCTTCCAGGTTGCCTTCGAGGAAATAAATCGTGGCCAGAAACTCGCGCGAGTATGCATCTTGCGGGTTCAGGCCGAGGGCCTTCCCCAGGTGTTGCTTGGCGGTTCGAAAATCCTTTTGCTGGTAGGCCAGGCCTGCAAGCTCAACCAAAAACCGCGGATCCCGGGGAGCCTTCTCGAATCCTGCCTGGAAGGCCAGTTTCGATTCGCTCCATTTTTCCAGGCGCGCGAGGGCTAGCCCCGCCAGGAAGTCAAGTTCCGGGGATTGATCGGCCGGGCCTTGGGCAAGCGTGGCGGCCTCCGCCCAGTCGCCGGCATCCAAGGCACGTTGCGCCGCCATCTGCCGGGCTGCCGGACTCTGCGGAAACACCGGCGAACAGAGGATCAATGCCGCGGCTAGAAATCGGATCACACGGCCTTTGGGAGAACCAGCAGCATCCAATTGCGGTTCGGCCGCCATTCCTTTTCGAAATCTGCGCGCTCCATGCGGAGAAGCTTGCCGCGCCGCGGATCGTTGAGGAAGACCGCCCCGCTTTGCCAATCGATGCCGGTTATCACCACATAGTGTAGCGGGGTTCTGGCGTTACCTGGCTGCACGCTGGCGATCAGCGGCCGGCCCTGTTTTAGTTGTTCGAGAAGGTCTTTCCAATCTCCGTTGAGGGGAAACACGCGAAAGCCCGACGCCTCGAGATAACTTTCCATGTCGGAAGCATGAATGCCCCGGGCTTTCGGCGAATAAAGCAGTTTTTGGATGGCCGCCGAGTCGGCCCGCTGCCCATCGACCGGTGCGCCATGGGCATTCCAGTATTGCAGGATCATGGAGATCGCGGCTGAACCGCAGCCATCTTCGCTCTGTTTCACGTAGGGCACATCGAGCCACACTCCTGCTGTTTCCTGGGATGAAGAACGAATCGAACACCCCAGAAACAGGAGCATGGCGCAAGCGAGGCGATTCATCGGCGTAAAGCAAGACTCAGCGAAGCGCGATGGCCAGGACGATGATGGCCAGGGCGATCACGATGATCCACAACAAGTCGCGATCGGAGATGCGTCCCGCTGCGAAATCGCGCTGCGCTTGGCGGGAGCGTTCCGCGAGCTTGGCAAGATCTTCATCGTTCAATTGTCCGACGGCCTGATCGACTTTCTGATAGTCGAGGTGCGAGGATTTCAGCGCTTCTTTGGCGGTAGCGGAAGACAGCAGGGTCCGAACGGCTTCTTCGTTGGCCTGGCGCGTCTGGGCCGGCCGCGCGGCATCCTTGTTCAACTGGCTAAGAGTGACGACGTGCTGCTTGTCTTGGGCCCCGGCCGGGACTCCCGCCCAAGCAAACAGCAGGGCCATGGTCAGTACCGACACACCCATCTTCACGCGAAAACGCATTCTTCCTCCTATTTCGGCTGGGTAAAACCAGTTTACGGACTTCCCCCGCATGGTGACAAGAAGCTTCTTCGGATCATCCGACCGGACCATGGAGGAGCGCGTGCGGCTCACTTGGCAGGCAACGGTTGTTGGTATTTGGTAAGGTCCACCGATTGCCAAGCGCCTTTGATGATGCCGGCCCGAATCTGCGCGCTGGTCTTGCCTTTGCGGGACTGTTCATAGCTGTAAAAATCTTCGTTGATGCAAATGTTGCATCCCGCGCCGTGTTTGCTGGCGAAGCAATCGAGCAAGCTGGCGTGACCCTGGCCGCGATCGCAATGGCAATAGCAGGGCTGCTGATAAAGCGTCTTCTTGATCTTCGCGGCGATGGCGTACGCATTTTGAACCACGGGCTCCGGGAAAAGGTCGGGGTTCATGGTCGCAGGAAGCGCACCCATGGGGACTTGCGCGTGATAGGCCGGCACGGGCTCGTCGGCTGTGGACGGCGGCGAATTCGCGCCTTGGGGCGACCTCGCAGCGGCCTGCCCGAGCCCCAGCGCCAAGCCGAAGATCACCGCCACGCTCAAGAATCCCCTCACTCTGCTACCAGGCATATTGGCCTCCCGCCTCAACCGCTCGGCTATCGCCGTCTCTCTACTCTAATGCCGCCAAGCGCAAATTTCCACTTCGTTGCTCCGAAGATGTATATAGAAAGAAGCGCTCACGGCAACCGCACTACGGCGATTCTAACCGCCGCCAGCTTGGTCACGTCCATGACTTTGTCGCCGTTCCGGTTGTCGATCTGGCTGTTGGCAATGAAATAGAAATCATTCCCGTGGATAGCCCCGGTCGTCGGCAGGACGGTGAACTGCGTGTGATTCTCGAGCACGCTCGTCTGGGTCACTCGGTTTCCGTCTTTCGAGAGCTTGAAGGCCACCACGCGCGGCGACCCGATGCCGTTCTGGACCGCGATCAGGCTGCCCTTCTGCCAGTACAGCCCGTCGGCGCCAGCCAGGGTGTTGTGTGGGCCGGGATCGACGTCGCGACTCTCGCCGCTCGGCAGGTCTATTTTCACGATTCCTACGGCATCCGCCACAAACACCGTTTGGTCGTCGTCCGCGAGCGCGATGCCATGGGGATCGAGAAGCGTGCGGTATACGGCGAGCGGAGCGAAGGCCTGCGACCGGGGATCAAAGCGCAAGACCTGATTGTTCAGGCTGTCGGTCGAAATCACTTCTCCATTCCTTCGCAACACCAGATCGTTGAATCCGTGCTTGGCACTGTCCTGCGGCGAGTAGCGCCCCAGCAATTTGCCGGTGGAGTCGAAATGAAGAAGTTCCGTCCGTCCGGCGTCTTCAAACGTATCTGCCCATACCGTGCCATCCACCGGGTCCAGCCGTATCCCTGAAACCGGCAGCAGTCCGTAACGATCCCCGGGCACAAAATCGGAGACTCGCCCTTCAGAATCAATCTTCACGATCTTTTTGCGGTTCAAGCTGCCGAGATAATAAAGATTGTGCTTCGGGTCGTACGCCAGCCCCTCGGGGATGAGGTCTTTCTCTTCGGTCACGAATGCAAATCGAGCCGCAGCGACGGGCGGAAAATCGCGACGGACTTTTTCTGCCAACTCGTCAAATTCCTTCGAGCCCTTGAGTCCCAGGAACGCTGGATCGCCGGAGGGATCAAAACCCTCGCGCAGCGCCAGGCATTCCTTGAGAAGAGAAAGCGCTTCGCGGGTTTCCCCCAGGTGTTGTTTTGCGGTGGAAAGAAAATAGAGCACCGCGCCGCGGTCCGGAACCACCGCTTCGAGCTTTCGGACGACGGCGATTTGTTCACGGAGCTCGGCGGCGTCGGCAGGCTCCGCGAGTACTCCCTTCACTTGCTCTTTTTCCGCCTCTTGGGAATAAAGGGCGGAAGGTAGGCCTACCAACGCGGCCGACAAAAGAAGCGCGGAGAATGGAGACGGACGGCGGGTACTCAACCGCCACCTAGCAAGCGGGAGGAAGGTCATGGCAGAACCCATGGGGCTCGAGAGGCGGCAATTTGCTGTTCACTTGCGGTCGCTAGATGAAGGCCGCCGCAAACGCGGGAGGCGGCGTGGAAGTTTTCGCTTCCAGATGCTTGGCACGAAGATGGCGTTGCACGCGCCGGCCCCAGCCTCTCACAAACGAAAAGTTCAGCGCGCCGCCGATGGCCGAGCTGGCCAGAGGAATCAAGCGTCCCGCCCATTTTTCCGCCGTTTCGGCGCCAATCTTCGCGGCCAAGCGTTCTGCGATGCGTGGGATAATTTTCTCGAGAATCTGCTTTTCGGCTAAATCCTTGCCGTAGTCGATGCCGGAGGCCGCCGCGGCCGCCTTCCACATTTCAATCCTTTGGTCCCGGCCGTGAGCTTCAAACCCGTAGACGAGGGAGAGGCGCTGGATGAGCCGCAGGGTGATTACCGTGAGCAGGCTGGCATCGGGCAAGAAGGTGATCATGCCACCGAGGCCGAATCCCGCGCCTTCGGCAAGTGCCAGGCGTTCGGCATCGCGAATCAGCGACGTGGCAATGGCGTCCAGGCGCTCGGTGGGCACGTCTTTCATTCGCCGAAAGTCCGGAACCCACAAGCCGTGCTTGCTGGCGAGCTGACGCCGGAACTGTTCCGGGTCAATCTCGATCGAACGCAGACCGCGGAGAACACTAAACCGCAGAAAGCGGCTGAAGGTACGTCCCGCCAGCGACCCTTTGACCGAGTTAGTTAACCCTGCCATGGCCATAAGGTATCCTAAGGCGGTTAGAATCCTCCTGCAACCACTCTGTTGTATGGCCTGAATCCGGCTTACAGGTTCGCCAACTCCTAATGTGGAAGCCATCTCCTTGCTGTTGTTGCCCTCGGCCAAGACCTGAAGGGCTTCGCGTCCTTGCAAAAAGACAACGCGGCGCCGGGAAGGCTGATCGACAGCGCGTTTCGCTGAATACTTGGCGCGAGAGCCTTGGACGGCAAAAACGGAAACACCGTCTAAATGGCAGCACCGCTCCAACGGCGCGAGAGCGAGCGGCTTGGCCACGAGAGACGCTAAGGGGACTGTCAGTCCTGCAGGAGCTCGGGATGGTTTTTCTGCAGCCAAGTAACAACTTCGCGGTTTAACTCGGCGGCGGTCTTAATTGCCAATTCTAGCTCCTGCTTCGAGACATTGCCTGCAGAGTCGTAACTGGTCGCGTTCCTCTTCTTCGAGAAAGTCTTCATCTTCTGGATCATCTTGGAATCAGCTTTAATGGTCAATTCGAGAGACTCAATCGTCTTTACGTGGTGCCCGAGTTGAGTTGACGTGCGATAGCCGGAGGCTCGCAAGGCAAGAGTGGCGGCCGTACGGGCAGCACTGAACGCCGCTTCGAACCGCCGATCCTCGGAGATTGCTGTCACCTTCGCGTCCCTCAGGTCGCGACCGACGATCGTTAATAGACTCTTGATCTCATCGCGACTGGTCGGTTCGGCTTTCAGCCAACCGTATTCCGCCCACTTTTCCAAGCTCATCTTTCTCTCCAATTAGGAAAACCTTCTCGCCACGCAGCACAGAATTAAGGAAATGATTTCCGCTCGCGAGCTTGGTCTTGAATTCAGCTTCAGAGTAAACCGTGGGATTGACCGCCCGCCCAAGCAACGGCTCGACATCACCCGTACGCGCGAGCACGTCTTCGGGCGTCACTTTGCCGACGATCATTAGGTCGATGTCGCTTTCGGCTTTTTCCTCCCGCCGCGCCATTGATCCGTAAATGAAGGCCAGCGAGATGCGGTTCGCCAGTGGTGCGAGTGCTGAACGAAGCACCTGAATTGCGCCGACGGTCTTCGCCACCAGTGCGCGCAGTTCCGGGAAGACCGGATGATTGCGATTGACGCGGTAGAAAACCTGCTTTCCGACCGTCGAGCGGTCGATGAGCCCGAGTCGAGAGAGGGTGTCCAG
Organism: Acidobacteriota bacterium; assembly: GCA_003225295.1. Lineage (GTDB taxonomy): Bacteria > Acidobacteriota > Terriglobia > Acidiferrales > UBA7541 > Acidiferrum. The sequence goes on from QHYZ01000008.1 coordinate 11,779, forward strand.
CTCACGTTGCAGCGTGCCAACGCTCACGCCATCAAGTTGGCGCGTGATTTGTCGATAGTAAAAGGACTGATCCGGGTGACCGTAGAGGAGGGCCAGGATCGCTCCGCGTCCCTTCCCGAACAGTACATCTGCCAGCGCGCCAGCTGTCGCTCTCATAATGAGAGCAATTGTACGCATTTTGAGAGCATAGTCAAACACGCTTTAGCGCTAGCCGTCGACGACAGCATCTCGTCGCACTACTGTCAGTTTTTCGATACGTTGACTGGTGCTCCCGTCCCGGTGGACGGCTTGACAATCACGAACATAGACTTTTCAAGCTCCATGATTAACCTTGACAAAGAGGAAAGGTGGCGGAACAAGAACACTTGACAATTTCCCCAATAACCTTGACACATGTCCCCATAACCTTGACAATAGCTGACCAGCTCTTGGTGGCTTCCTGCGTAAAGGGACAAAAGCAGAGAAGAGACCGGAATCTATGAGAACGCCGACTGATGCTCGAGGGCAAGAGATTCGCCAGTTTATCTTGGCGTGGGTTGAGGAACACCCTCACGATATTGCCCAACTGACCGCGCAGCAGTTCGGTCTGACACGTCAGGCTGTCAATCTCCATGTACAGCGTTTGCTTGCCGATGCAGATTTGGTTCGACAGGGAAAGACTCGGCGAACGCGATTCTTTCTTGCTCCGAAAAAGACTTGGCAAAAGCACTACGGTCGTAAACAAAGCGAGTCCGATGTTTGGGAGAGTGATGTGCTCCCGCAGATTGCGGATTTGCCTGACAACGCTTTGGATATTTGGCGGTACTGTTTCACTGAAATGTTCAACAACGCCGTGGAACACTCTTCCGGCACACGTATCACGGTGCAGTTGAAGCGCACCGCCGTTAACGTCGAAATTGCCATCATCGACAACGGCGTGGGCATATTTAAGAAGATTCAACGTGCCATGAAGTTCTCTAGCGAAAGGTATGCACCGCTGGAACTGGCGAAAGGCAAGTTCACAACGGATCCCGCACACCACACCGGGGAAGGCATCTTCTTCACGTCGAAAATGCCCGACGCCTTCGACATTTCCTCGGGCGGAGTGTACTTCACCTCAGTGTCGCCGCTAAAAAACCCGAAGGGCACGGCTGTCTGGATGAAATTGAAAAACACATCCGACAGGTCCCGCAAGGAGATTTTTGATGAATACGCATCGCCAGAAAACGACTATGCCTTCAGCAAAACAGTCGTGCCTGTGAAAATGGCGGAGCAAAACCCGAACGATTTGATTTCGCGTTCGCAGGCCAAGCGCATTTTGCTGCGCATCGACCGATTCCGAACGGTGGTCCTCGATTTTCAAAATGTCAATCAAATTGGGCAAGCGTTTGCGGACGAAATTTTCCGTGTTTTCGCGCGTAGTCATCCCGGCACAGATGTGCAGGTCAAAAACGCCAATGAGGAAGTGCTCAAGATGATTCGCCGAGCGCAGAGCGCTTAGAGCGGTCAGCGCGATGCCCCTGCGCTGAAGCCGTCTGGACAGCAAGTCCCCGAGTCATTTCGCTGTCTTCGACTAGCAAAATCTTCGGCATGACCGACCTTTCCTGAAGGTCTCGATTCCGGTTGCGCTTCCTGACCGCGCCTTCCATGGGCATCGCCTCGCGCGAGTCTTCCATGATGTAATCGACGGCCGCCGTGCCTTTACGCATCGCCGTTCCTGACCTATGAGCGCCGCTTGCAGGTCATGTGCGCCGCAAAGTTTTAGGTCACCGCAACAATCGCTTCAGCAACATATCCAGCAAAATTCGGTCTTTCACCCCTAACTTCGTGAACTCGACACCCATCCCCTCGCCGCCGACAACATTTCGCACGATCGCCTCTGCCTCGACGTTCCCGCCGGGCACTTCAAACGCAAGTCTCAGTTTTGTGCCCACTGGAGGTGGGTTAGGGACAGAAATGAATAGTCCTTGCCTGCCTAGCGTCCGGACGCGCGAAAAAAGTTGCAGATCGCCGCCATGCCAGGCCACATGCATGCCCTTCGGCAATGAGATGCGCGGGCACCGGCGCTTCTGGCGAGGAACATCCCGGGTCATGTGGTACACACCTCCGGATAAGACGGAAGTCTCAGTGCGATTTGCGAAGATTATTGATCCAAGCCAGAAGTGTGGCGTTCGATTCCTGATCAATGTCCAGAAATTCGAGGCCCATTCCCACCTGCGGTCTCACCACACGTCCCCCTCAAGCGACTCCCGGATTCCAATTCCAGCATCTCCACCTCGGCTGCGAAAGGATGGCGGACTGAATACCGCCGGTAACGCACCCCAGATTCTTTGGCGCGTTTGCCGCTGTCAGATTCCATGCAGTATCCCTTCGTGCAGCGAAATGGGGCTGGCCTCAAGGAGTAACCTTCGACAGAGCATGAGTCTCTCAAGTTCTCCAGTTTGATGGGAATTGCTTTGTTGGAGAAGAGCTTGCTCCGTGCTAAGTACGAATGGGGCAACATCCTTCGGACACCC
>QHYZ01000227.1 GCA_003225295.1 Acidobacteriota bacterium
GAGCCAGTGGTCCTACGCCCGAGTCAACATCGACTACCACATCGCCTTCGACGCCAACCTCTACAGCGTGCCCTACACGCTGGTGCAAGAACGCGTGGAAGTTCGAGCGACACCGACGACCATCGAGATCTTTCACAAGGGACAGCGGGTAGCCTCGCACGTCCGTGGTCATGGACGAGAACAGGTGTTCACGCAGAGAGAACACCGGCCGAAGAGTCACCAAGCGCATCTCGAGTGGACTCCTTCACGTATGGTGAACTGGGCCGAACAGATCGGACCAAACACAGCCAAGTTGTTTGAACGGATCCTCGCCGAAAAACCTCATCCGGAGATGGGCTATCGATCCTGCCTCGGGATCATCCGACTGGCCGAGGAGTATTCCCCGACCAGGATGGAAGCGGCCGCCGATCGAGCCATACGGACCGGTGCTTGCCGCTACCAGAGCGTGAAATCGATCCTGAAGAACTCGCTCGATCAACAACCACTCCCAGAACCGCCACCCCTACCCCTTCCGCCATCGCATGACAACATTCGTGGCGCTGAGTACTTCGAATAAAAAGGAGAGACGATCATGTTGCAACAACCAATGAAAGAAAAACTCCATGCCCTCAAGCTTCAGGGAATGGTCGAAGCACTGGAATATCAGGAACAGGACGAAGCAACGCGGGGGTTAAACTTCCTCGACCGTCTGGCGCTGCTCGTCGATCAGCAGTGGAACTGGCGTCAGAACCAGGCTCTCACCAGGCGAGTCCTTGCTGCTCGCTTACGGGGAGCTGCCTGCGTCGAGAACATCGACTATCGTGCGGAGCGAGGACTGAACCGGAGCGTGATCCGTGCGTTTGCCCAAGAATCTTCCTGGGTGGCCAACCACGAACACATCTTCGTGCTGGGTCCGACCGGTGTGGGCAAGAGTTATGTGGCGTCGGCACTGGCGCAGAAAGCTTGCCGGGATGGCTATCGGGTCTACTACACGCGGGCGGCGGCGCTGTTCCGGGATTTGAGCCTGGCACGCGCCGATGGCAGTCTGCGGCAACTGTTGAGGAGGCTGAACCGGATCGATGTCTTGGTCGTCGATGACTGGGTCATGGCCCCGATGTCGGAATCGGAGAGAAGAGACTTCTGGGAGATCGCCGAGGATCGCTACCAGACGCGCTCGATGATCCTGACTTCGCAGCTGCCAGTGTCTCGCTGGCACGAACAGATCGGAGATCCCACACTGGCCGACGGAATCCTCGACCGCTTGGTGCACAACGCCCATCGCATCGAGATGCGCGGGGATTCGATACGTAAACAGAAAGGAGTGAAAGAGGAAAAGTGAATGAATCGGCGAGCCAAAAGCTGTGGAAAAGACGGGCACAAACCGCCCTTGGAAATCGCAGGAGCGATTTCCACTTTCCCACAGCTTCAACAACAACAAGCTTGACGATCGCGATCACTTTCAACAAAATGCAAAAACCAGCGTCGCTTCGCTCCGAGGACTGATCGGATCATCCCGGAACATTGATCGGCATCACAGCGGAATGCTGATCGACTTCATCGGAATCCCCAGCACGACACCGAATGCTCTTTTCCTATGAACAAATGGAGCAGAGCGCGATTGAGATATGGGATTTTCTGGTGGCTACATAACGCAAAGGGGGGGTTGGGCCGGGCCCAATTCAGGAAATTAGAGACTGTAGCTTCTCGTTTGCTACGGAAACGGCTTTTTCCAGCCAAGTGGATTATCTCCGAGTTGCCCATGATCCGCCCAATTTGGGCCATGCCGCTCAATCGTTCCACGGGGCGACTTACCGAGATTTAATGCTCCGGACGTTCATTTGTGTTAGCCTCTTCGCTGCTCTCCGACTGAGTTCGTCCTTCAATCGACGCAAAAACAATAATCCCCAGGTCCTTAGCCGGAGAAATCCGAAACTGTCCAAAAGGGAGGACATCATGTCCCAAACGACTGCTACACAACGAGGCCGCGAGCAGCCTGACAAAAATGCCATTCGTCCGTTTCAGGCGAATTTTCCGGAAGCAGAACTCACCGAATTGCGCAGGCGCATCAACGCAACCAAGTGGCCGGAACGGGAAACAGTCACGGATGCGACGCAAGGCGTACAGCTCGCGACGATGCAGGCGCTCGCGCGCTATTGGGGAACGGAATACGATTGGCGCAAGTGCGAGGCGAGATTGAACGCCTTACCGCAATTCATAACCGAGATTGACGGGCTCGACATCCATTTCATCCACGTTCGTTCGAAACACGAAAATGCGTTGCCGCTCATTGTCACTCACGGCTGGCCCGGCTCTATCGTCGAGCAGCTCAAGATCGTCGATCCGCTCACCAATCCCACGGCGCATGGCGCGAGCGCATCGGATGCTTTCCACGTGGTGATTCCGTCGTTGCCGGGCTACGGATACTCAGGAAAACCGACCACGACTGGGTGGGACCCCGCCCAAATTGCACGGTCCTGGACCGTGCTGGTGAAGCGCCTCGGATACACGAAATTCGTCGCGCAGGGTGGAGATTGGGGTGCGATCATCACCGAGCTGATGGGCGCGCAGGCTCCGCCGGAATTGCTGGGCATTCACACCAACATGCCTAACGTGATTCCAGTCGACATCGACAAGGCAGCTTTTTCCGGTGCGCCGGCACCAGCAGGTCTCTCAGCCGACGAGAAGGTTGCTTACGAGCGACTGAGCTTCGTCTATGCAAAGGGCATCGGCTACGGCTTCCAGATGGGACTGCGACCGCAGACGCTGTACGGAATCGCGGATTCACCCGTCGGCTTGGCGGCTTATTTCCTTGACCACGACGAGCGCAGCTATGAGCTCATCGCGCGCGTCTTTAACGGACAGTCTGAGGGCCTCACGCGCGACGACATCCTCGACAACGTCACGATCACCTGGTTGACGAACACAGCGCTTTCTGGTGCCCGTCTCTATTGGGAGAACAAGGGGGCGTCGTTCTTCGGTGTCAAGGGCGTCGGTGCCGCCATCCCGGTTGCCGTGAGCGTCTTTCCTGACGAACTCTATCCAGCCCCGCGGAGCTGGGCAGAGCGCGCGTATCCCAAACTCATCCATTACAACAAGCTCGAAAAGGGCGGGCATTTTGCCGCATGGGAGCAGCCGAAACTGTTTTCAGAAGAGGTTCGCGCGGGTTTCAGATCACTGCGCTAGTTAGAGCGGAGTGGCGGCGCGTACGACATGCGCGCCGCCTTCCCACGGAGCAGACGGCAACAGGGAGGCAAGCACACGTTCTTCCGGGCAAATCTGGAAGCGGTTCGTATACTGGCGAATATAAACCCAACTGGATCCCTTCCGGGTTTGACGACAACACACTCAGAGGATTTTCTGGGTTTGCAGAACGGCTTTGGCGCTAGTCTCTGGCCAGATTCATTAGCGCCGCGACTCTGCAGCTGAGAGCCAATTACGTAGGTAGGGCGCGACGTTGTTTTCGATCTCCCTGAACTCCTCCTGTGTCAACGGCAGACTGTGCCATCGTTTCAGGGCGCTCTTCGGCCCGTTATCGGCAGTCGCGGCATCGCTTCCGTAAAGGAGCCGGTTTGTCCCGATCTGGCGAATGCGGTGTACGACCAAGTCGGCTTTGTTCTCCCACATGCCAGGTATGGCTATCCCACAGACATCGAAATACACATTTCTCATTCGAGGATCTTTTCGTTCGATTGCTTTCACAAACACCGAAAGAGCGGCGTCGGTTGCCGGGTCATCATAGCCTCCGCCCCCGGCAAGATGCGCGATCTGTACTACCACGTCCGAAGCCTCAGGGAGCAGTTCTTCCAGAAAGATGAGGGCCTCCTTTGCTCCGTATGGCCGATGATGATCTATGTTCGCGTGCATGTGCACCACAATCGCCATGTGATGCTCATTGGAGGCACGGAATACCCGTCGCACGCGCGCGAGATGATCAGGATTGTCAACATTCACATCAGAGTTCCCGAAGTGCAGCTTCAGTCCGGTGCGCAGGTTTGGATCTTTCGCGCAACGTGCGATCTCTTCGAGTGCATATGGTCTGAGTGGGTTGACGCTGCAAAACCCGAGCAATCGTTGAGGGTATTTCGCTACCTGCGCACTAGTCCAGTTGTTTTCAGCCATGACGTGCTCGTATTCATTTGGAACCGGCGGCTTGTTTGGATTCGAGAAGCTATATGCAACCGACAGTACGACGGCTCGCCTGATTCCCGCAGCATCGAGTTGTGCAATCAGATTATCGGCGTCGATGCCCTTCGGCCCCGGAGACGATCTGGCGCCTGCTTCGTCGCTGTATAAGTGCTGATGATAATCGATGATCTCGGCCAACGAATTCAGAGGGGCGAGCACGCCAAAAGCCGTGATGATCGTGATCCACCGTTTTATCGCGTCGTGATTTAAGCCGAGCATGAACAACCCAGACTACGGAATTTAAGGCGGTAATGCAGTATCAACGAAAATGCAGGCAGAAGCCACATCCGACTCGGGATTATCCAGAAGCCCGATTTCTAATACAGCCAGCGAAATCACGCCACTTCAGCCGTTGGTTCCAACTTCGGTCCAACGGCGTGATTTGTCGAACTTCTTTTCACGACGATAACACCAACTCGGCTGCGATTTGCAGGCGATTAAACGCGTCACTCGGGAACGATCGCCAGGAATGCACACAACTCTCACATTTTCGTGCGAGGTAGCTCTAAGGAGGGTTTGACGCTTACCTGCGTGCTGAGATCATTCGTACCGCAGGGCAACCAGGGGATCGACTTTCATCGCCCGTCGCGTGGGGATATAGCAGGCGAGCAATGCGACGGCGCACAGCAGGAGCGCGGCGCCTGCATACGTCAGCGGGTCCGTCGTGCTCACGCCGAAAAGCTCGCTGGATAATGCGCGCGTTAGCATGAGGGACGCGGACAATCCGATGGCGATCCCCAAGACCGCAAGGCGCGCTCCCTGTGCGAGGACGAGGGCGCAAACGTTGCGAGGTTCGGCCCCGAGGGCCATGCGCACGCCAATCTCGTGGGTGCGCTGACGCGTGGTGTAGGCAAGCACGCCGTAAATTCCGATCGCGGCGAGAGCGAGCGCCACGATACCAAACCCACCGACGAACGTTCCGCCCATTCTTTGCGTCGAGGTAGCGAGCTTGATGCGCGAATCAAGCGTCGTCAGATCGTAGAGCGCGACATCCGCGTCCAGCGAATGCACGGTCTGCTCGACCGACCTTGCAAGAAGCAGTGGATTCCCGAAAGTCCGCGCCTCGAGCGTTACGCTCGCATAGTAGGCTTGCGTAAGGGGCAGATAGAAGAAGCTCTTTGGTTTCTCGCCGAGACTGTCGTAGTTGCTGTCTTGCGCGATGCCGACTACGGTGAACCACTGGCCCCCGCCGACCTGAAGCCTCTTGCCGATCGCGTCCTGGCCGGGCCAGTAACGGTTTGCGAACTGCTGACTCACAATGGTGACGAGCTGAGAATTGTCTGTATCGCTCCAGGAAAATGCCCGGCCAGCGATGAGAGGAATCTGCAACGTCCGGAAGTAGCCAGGCGCAACATCGGCGTATTGCACATTCATAGCTTCGTGCGGCTTCGGGACGTAGCCGTCCGGCTGGACGACTTGGGTGCTCAAGAGGGTGAGTGGGATCGTCTGCGTCGCCGGCCCACCAACGCCGGCGCCGGACAACGCAGCCCAGGATGCACGCCATCGATAGATGAGCGTTGCGGATTGAATGCCGGGAAGCGAGTCCAGCTTTTCCAAAAGCTGGCGGTCGAATTCGATGCCGGCCTCGGAATCGTAACCAGCAGGCCTCAAATCGTAAGAATAGAGCAGAACGTTATGTGGATTGAATCCAGGATTGAAATTCTGCGACGCGCGCACGCTGCGAATGAAAAGGCACCCGGAAACCAGCAGAAGGAGCGACATCGCCACCTGCGCCACCACGAGGACACTGGAAAGCCGTGCTTTGTGAACACCGCCGCCCGTGCCGCTGGATTCCTCCTTCAGTACGGCGACAGGATCAAGCGCGGATGAACGGAACGCGGGCAAAATGCCGAAGATCACGCTGGTGATCAGCGAAATGACAATCGTCGCCAGCAGGACCGCGCCGCCCGCGTGAACTTTCATCGCAATGGGCAGTCCCGACGCCGGGACGAAATCCCCCAGCGTTCTAGCGGTCCATATCGTGAACAGCATCGCAAGGCAACCGGCACACAAGGCGAGGATCAAACTCTCCGCGAGCAATTGGCGAATCAGGCGTCCGCGCGATGCGCCGATGGAAAGCCGGATCGCCATTTCGCGCCGCCGTCCCACCGAGCGCACGAGCAGAAGATTTGCCACGTTGGCACAGGCCAGCAGGAGAACCACGCCCGAGACTGCGAACAGCAGAAAAAGGATTGTGTGGATGTAATCGTTCATGCCAAACGGAGCTCGCCAGAGCGGATAGAGGGTGATGGAATTGTCACCTTGGTGTGAATCGGGGTGCTCCCGAACGATCTGCTGCATCAGCACGTTCATCTCCGCTTGGGCCTGCTCTCTCGTGACGCCGGGCTTAAGGCGGCCAATCGGAAGCAGCCAGGTATCGCCGCGCGCCGGCAGCAGATCTAGATCGTGCAATTGCTCGACCATGGAAGTGGGGACCCACAGGTCGGCTTGCAAGCCGGCCTGGGTTCCCACGAAATCGGGTGGTGCGACTCCGATCACTGTGTATGCGTGCTTGTTGACCTGAATGACGCGCCCGATCACGGAACGCTCGCCGCCGAAACGCGTCTCCCAGAGGTCATAGCTCAGCACAACCACCGGCGCGGCATTCGGCTTCTCGCCTTCCTCAGCCGAAAATCCGCGTCCCAGAATCGGCTTCACACCAAGCCCCTCAAAATAATTGGCTGTGGAGAACACTCCCCAAACATGCTGAGGGTTTTCGTTTCCTGTCAGCTCCATGGGGTAGAGGTCGACGGCTACGAGCGCGAAAAAACTGTGGTTGTGGTCGCGGAGGTCCACATAATCGGGATAGGAAAGTCCGGTAAGCTCAACGCAGTCGCTCGCGTGCGAGACGCCCGGGATGGGGTTCAGCAGCGTCCCATTGATCCAACTGAAAATCGTACTGTTCGCGCCGATGCCGAGCGCCAGCGTCAGCACCGCGACCGCCGTTAAGCCGGGCGACTTGCGCAACATGCGCAGGCCGTAGCGCACGTCTTGAATCAGCGTCTCCATACTATCTGCTGACCCTACGCCAAGGAGTATGCGGGAGCAATCGTATCGCAAGGGATACGAAGTACTCTAGATCTTCCGACGGTTCTGGACGAATGGTCGGCAACTCTTCCCCAATCCGATAAGGGAAGAGTAGCCCGTCACCTGACAACAATTCTGTGTTGGGAAATCGTCTCCATTTGCCCGCCGACGCAAGACACGACCTAATGCCTTGGCCTACCTGACGTGCTCATATCGGACTCACCAAGCCAGTGGCTCAGTTCTGGTGGATTACCTTGCCGTGATTTGTCCGTCGGAGTCTCTATAGGGGTGTAGGATGGGTGCCATTGTATCGGCAAGTCCGAGACCCATGGAGGCAAAAATGGCGACATTGGGATCCGCGCAGCTACCGGCGGAAGCTTCCGTCCCGAGCCGTGCTTCGACCGCCCCAGTCACGAAGCTTGCGCCGAGGCACTCTGGTCTCGTCCGTGTCACTCACTGGATCACCACCTTCTGTTTTTTTGCCCTGCTCCTCACCGGCATCGAAATTGTGATATCTCACCCTCGCTTCTACTGGGGCGAAACCGGCAGTGTCTTGACGAAACCGTTGTTTCAACTGCCAATCCCTTCCTCAAGAAGATTGGTGCCCACCGGTTACGGTTACGTGCTGCCGGACCAGAACGGCTGGAGCCGTGCGCTGCACTTTGAGGCTGCCTGGATCGCGGTCCTGACCGGATTGTTGTATGTAATTTCCGGTCTGCTTACACGGCATTTCCGGAGAAATTTGCTCCCCAGCAAGACTGATTTTTCATGGCGAGCGCTCTGGACCTCTTTTATAAAACCATTCCGCCTGGAACGGCCAAGCGCGGCTGAGGCTTTTTCCTACAACGGGCTCCAGCGCCTCACGTATCTATTTGTGATTGTTGTTCTGTTTCCGTTGGTCATCTGGAGCGGCTTGGCGATGTCGCTCGGTTTTGCCTCCGCGTTTCCCTGGTCGGTTAATCTTCTCGGCGGGCGGCAATCCGCTCGAACGATTCACTTCTTTGTTAGTCTTGCTCTTGTGCTGTTCCTATTTGCACACGTCGCGATGGTTTGCCTGGCGGGATTCTGGAGCCGCACAGGAGCTATGATCACAGGCGGCATCGGTACACGTAAGGAGCACCCATGATCAACCTTTCACGCCGAAGATTGATTGTATCCGGACTCGCGGCCACCGCTGCTGCATCGGGATTAGCCGCGGCGGCGCGCATGGCGCAGACGTATGGTTTGGTTCCCCCCGATTGCGGCGGGATCTACGGCCTCGGCGAAACGCTAACGTATGCCTCACAGCGGCTGCTCACGCGGCACTCGTTAGCGCGCGAATTCCCACGCAGTCGCATTTCGCCCCGTCCATTCCCGAATGAACAGGCGCCGCCCACGGAAGATTTTAAGCGCCTTCAAGCCGGGGGATTCGCGGACTGGCGGCTTTCCGTCGATGGCATGGTCGCGCAACCTACGTCGTTTTCGATCGCAGACCTCAAGAGCTGTCCCTCTCGCGGCCACATTACGGAACTTACGTGCGAAGAAGGCTGGTCCTACATCGCCGAGTGGATCGGCGCGCCTCTTTCGCACGTCTTGAATCTCGTGGGAGTGCTCCCGCAAGCCAGATACGTCGTGTATGTCTCGATGGAACCCGATACGTGGGACAGCATCGATATGGCCGATGCTCTGCATCCCCAGACATTCCTTTGCTACGGCATGAATGGCAACGACCTTCCGGTGCCTCACGGTGGACCGCTGCGCATGCGGCTCGCTCGGCAAATCGGGTACAAGAACATAAAATTCATCACGCACCTGACGGTCACAGATAATCTGAAAAAATTTGGCAAAGGCCTCGGCTCCGCAGCCGCCGAGGCAGGCTACGCCTGGTACACCGGCATCTGACACGCCGTGGACTGTCAAGGTTCGACAAGCCGTATGTCGGCGAGTCGGAATGTATGGTCCGCCGCTTCGCCGCAAGCGAAATCTGAGGATGACACAAGTTGGTCTGCGCAAATGTATACGGCCTTTGTTGGAGTGGATCACTCCTGGCCAAGATGGAATGCGCTGCGCTCTCTTCCCCATTAACTGGTCAGTCTTGAGAGACCATTTCCGATTCCGGGTTTAGAGAGCGCCGGGTTCGACCGTTGTGCCATCTCCTCATTCGCCAGCAGACCTGGCAGGAAATCGTGATCTCGCAGCCGTCGCTAGGCTGCAGCCACATCGGCCAACACGGAGGGCCGATATTGTTCACCCTTGGCGAGCACGGCCCAGGCGATGCGGGCGAGTTTGTTAGCTAACGCCACAGCGGCGACGTTGCGGTGGGTGCGTGATGTGAGCTGTGCCAACCACGCACTCAAACCGGAAGACTGCTTCGTGCGCTGTTGCAGGACCGCACGTGCGCCTTGCACGAACAGTCTTCGCAAATAGGAGTTACCACGCTTGCTGATACCGAGCAGCTTCTGCTGGCCGCCGGTGGAGTGTTCGCCCGGAACCACCCCCATCCAGGCTGCGAACTCTCGACCCTTGTGGAAGGCCCCGCCGTTGCCGATCGCCGCGATGAGGGCGGTGGCCGTGACTGGACCGATGCCAGGAATCGCCACGAGCCGTCGGCAGGCTTCGTTCTCACACGCGGTCTTGCGGATCAGTGCATCGGCCTCATCAATCCGCACAGCCAACTGATCAAGATCCAGCTTCAGTTGGGCCAGCAACATGCGTACTGCGCCCGATAGTTTCGCGTCGGCGTCTTCCAGGATCAGCGGTAAAGCGGCATGCACATGGTGTCGTCCCTTCCGCAGAGTAACGCCACGTTCCAGTAGTAATCCGCGAATCTGGTTGATGACTGCCGTGCGACGCATCACCCAGCGCTCGCGCACGCGATGTAGGGACTGCAGATCCAGTTGGTCATCGGTCTTGATCGGTACGAAGCGCATCGTTGGGCGTGCGACAGCCTCGGCGATCGCCTCGGCGTCGATGTAGTCGCTCTTGTTCGTTTTCACGTAAGGCTTCACATACTGCGCCGGTATCAGCCGCACCTCGTGGCCCTGTTCCCGCAGTCCCCGGCCAAGAAAATGCGCACCCCCACAGGCTTCCATGCCAATCAACTCGACGTGGATGTTCGCTGTGAAGCGCAGCAGTTGTGTGCGTGAGAACTTCTTGCGCACCGCGACCTCGCCGCGCAGGTTAAG
>QHYZ01000009.1 GCA_003225295.1 Acidobacteriota bacterium
ACCCATCATGCTTGCTACAATTTATGTAGGGCGGGTGACGCGGGTAGACTGCATGGCCGCCCTTGGCGGGAACGGCGTGCACAGCCGCAGCCTTCGGTTCAAGGGTGCGGGTTTGGACTTTTCCCAGACCTTCTCAATTTCAATCGCGCCACACTCCTCCCCCGAGGCTCCCCAATGGAATACCTGATCGGCTTGCTGCTCTCACTCGCCGTCGCCGGCCTCGCCGCCCTCATCGGCTTGGACCGCGACCGCTCCTTCTATTCCACCCTCCTCATCGTCATCGCCTCCTACTACGTCTTGTTTGCCATGATGGGCGCTTCGCAGCGCACCCTCTGGATCGAAATCGCTATCGCCTTCGGATTCTCCCTGTTCGCTATTCTCGGCTTCAAACGAAATCCCTGGTTCGTAGTCGCCGCCCTGGTGGGTCACGGCGTCTTTGATTTCGTCCACCACCTCTTCATTGCAAACCCCGGCGTCCCCTCTTGGTGGCCCGGGTTCTGCCTTGCATTCGACGCAGTTCTCGGCTCGTTCTTGGCTCTGCGTTTGATGACGCGCCCTGACATTCTCCCGTATGGTCAAAAAACTCAAACGAGTTTAAATAGCGCAACTTGCAGCTTTCCACAGGCTACCTCGAATGGACTTCTCCGACTGGAAAACAGTGTCTACGATTTCGCTTTCACGGGGTTGTAGATTCAGGGGGAATCCAAGATGCTGGGCGCGCCTGCTGGCCTACGTCACCGGAATGGTCAATCAAGAACTCCTACTGCGGAACGAATATCTGGGGGCAGAGGTGAGATCAAGGGTCGGTTGCTGTTTCCGGAAGGTGAAAAGGCGACACTAACTAGCTGAGATTGCTCACCGACTGGGACGCGAGGCTCTCCGAAAATCTGGCAGCAACGGCGAACCCGGACACCATTCTCGGCTGGTATCGGAAGTTCATCGCGAACAAGTTTGACGGATCGAGATTTCGCCGACGAGCAGGTCGACCGAGGTGATGCCCGTTACGAGCGCCGACCAATGTGCCTCTCGCAACGTTGCACGGATATGGTGTGAAATGCTGCGCATCAGAACACGAGCTTACCGTTGAGCTGCGGAGGGATGACGGTGTTGACCGAGATCCTTGTTTGGCCAGCATACACATGCTGCAATTTGGAGAGTCGGGCGAACAGCGACAGGGATGATGCGCTAACCCCAGTGTCAAAGACGCTTAGCGACTCCAAATGATCCAGCGATCCGAGTTCCTGTATAGTGGCGTCGGATATTGCAGTGTGGGCTAAACGCAACTGGCGCAGCTTTTTCATGGCAGCGAGAACCGGGGCAGACCGATCGGTGATCGCCGTGCTAGAGAAATCGGCAGCGACGATCCGCTCGCTGAGAGGGGCCAGAACGACGATTTCGTTATCGCCAAATTTGGCACCAAGCCACGATGCGCTAAGCACCAAATCGGCTGAGGTTCGGGACTGATAACCCACGACATTAGGGAGGCGCGACTGAACCTGAGAGAGGATTGGAGCGAAGGCCGCACGTTCCTTGGCAACAGCATTGAGGTCAATTTCCTGAAAGTTCACTTCAGCGGCGATCGTCTGGCCGGCAGTTACAACGGCGTCGGTGGCGTCCACAGCGAGAGTGTGCGACGCCCCGGATGAGATCCACGCTTCAATCAGCTTGACCTCGCTTGAAGACAACGGCCTCCTATTTGCGGCAGGCATGAAATCGTCATCGTTGGGAGGAAGCGTGATGCGATGAAAGAGTTCGCTGCCCTTGGGATCGCCAGCTTTGATGACGGGGCCATGCTTACTACCGCGCATGACAGCGGCATAAGTGTCGAGCCGCAGGTTCGCCTTGTGCTTGGCCGGTCCATGGCAAGTTACGCAGTGGCCTTCGAAAAGAGGCTGAATCCGGGCGCCGTAAAACGTGGCGAGGCTCTCTTCCGCAGAATTCATCGCGCCATGGCCCGAGCCCGACACTTCCAACAATCTGCGCAATTGCAGCGGCATGAATTCGATGAGATGGTTAGCGCCGTGAGACAACTGTCCTCCGCGATAGCCCGTAAACGAAACCAGGGTCACCGTGCCCACGAGCATAATTGCGTAAAGACGGGCCGGTCCGAGTGATCCGGCACGCAAGCGCTGCAACCAACACAGCCAGGCAGCAACCGCGACCAACACTCCACCCCACATATGCTGCTGAACCAATGGGCCGGAATATCCGCCACCTCTTGCGAGGCACCAACCGAGGACGGCCGCCACGATGGCTCCGCAAATCGCCACGCAGAGGAGGAGATCGACGGAGGCCAGTAGAAAGGGACTGTTGCGTTTTCGGCCAAGAATCTCGAACAGCGGAACCAGCAACAAGACGGCGATGGGAAAGTGAACGGACAGAGGATGAAAGCGACCGACAAACTGTAGCAATGGAGCGTGCTCAATTCCATCAGGCGGCGCAAACAGCAGAAGGGCCAGCAAAACCAAGAAGATCAGGAAAGAGGCTGCTGCGAAACCGCCGCGTGCCGAAGGGTTGCGGACAGACAAAGTCATGAAATTACGAGACTCCGCAAGACAAGCGGGGAGCGGGCGAGCCAAATCATGCCAAGACTTCCGCCAGAACCCGAGCGGGCTTTACACCGGTTAACTTCTGGTCGAGACCCTGGAATGGGTAGTTAAGCTTTCGGTAATCGAAACCGAGGAGATTCAGAATGGTGGCATGCAAATCACGCACCTCGACAGGGTCTTTGACGATTTCATAACCAAGGTCGTCGGTCTGACCAAGAGTCATACCGGGTTTTACGCCACCACCGGCGAGCCAAATGGTGAAGGCTCCGGGGTTATGGTCGCGACCGACAAATTTCATCACTTGGCCGCTGCGATTTTCGCGCATGGAGGTGCGACCGAACTCACCACCCCAGACGATCAGAGTATCTTCGAGCATTCCGCGATTTTTTAGATCAGCGAGAAGTGCCGCGATAGGCTGGTCGACTTCACGGCAGCGCTCGATGAAACCGATGTCCAAAGATTCCTTGGCGGTCGCTCCGTGGCTGTCCCATCCCCAATGATAAAGCTGAATGAAACGGACACCGCGTTCAGCGAGGCGGCGAGCCACCAGACAGTTGTTGGCAAAACTGGATTCACCGAGCTTCGAACCATAGCTCGCGCGGACCGATTCGGGCTCCTTGCGAATGTCCATTGCATCGGTCGCGTCCATCTGCATGCGGAATGACATCTCGTACTGGGCGATTCGGGTCAGGGTTTCAGGATTGCCGAATTCCGCATAGCGCTGCTGGTTGATTTCATCCATGGAATCCAGCATGTTGCGGCGCTGCGGCGAGTTGACTCCCGGTGGCGGATTCAAATACAAGACAGGCTCACCGTGCGAGCGGCATTGCACGCCTTGGTAAACGCTGGGAAGAAAACCGGTTCCCCAGAGCTGCTTGCCGCCGTCTGGTGTGTTGCCACCCGAGATGAGCACGATGAAGCCGGGCAAATTCTGATTCTCGGTACCAAGTCCATAGACAACCCAAGAGCCAAGCGAAGGATAACCGAGGCGGGGATTGCCGGTCTGAACCAGCAATTGCGCGGGGGCATGGTTGAACTGATCGGTGCGCATCGACTTGATGAGACAAAGATCGTCAATATGTTTTTCCAGGTTCGGCAGACGGTCAGAAATCCATTGGCCGCTTTGGCCAGTCTGATGAAATGGATATTGAGAGCCGAGAAGCTTTGGTATACCGGTGAGGAAGGCAAAGCGCTTTCCGGCCAAGAAGGAAGCAGGACAATCCTGACCATCGAACTTGGCAAGCTGAGGCTTGTACTCGAAGAGCTCCAATTGGCTGGGTGCGCCAGCCATATGAAGATATATGACACGCTTGGCATGCGGGGCGAACTGTGGCGGCAAGACAGTCAGCGGTGTTTTGGGATCACGCCTCAGGTCGAGCCGAACCGAGTCGCCAGTGGCCAGCTCTTCCGCAGAAGCGGAGGAGAAAGGCGATGCCAACGTGCCCAGGAACATAGCGCCCAGCCCACCGGTCATTGAACGCAAGAAATGACGCCGAGTCTGTGCCTGCAGACGAGCGAGAGTTCTTTCCGAATGCAGTTCACTGGAAAGATCAAAATCGTGATTTCTCGAAATGCGGTAGAAGGGATCGGTCATCTAGATCACCTGTTCATGGCCGCATCGAGGTTTAAGAGCACGCCGGCGACAGCCTTCAGCCCACCCAATTGTCTGGGGACCAACGCGGCATTGGGTTGTGGATTTTCAGAGATACGCAGCCTGGCTGCCTGCAGTACCGGGGCACCGGGAATGGTGACAGTCTTTTCAAATAGTCCGCGCAACACGGACATTTCCTTCGGTGTGGGATCGCGAGAGAGAACCAGACGGGCTTCGAATGCAATGCGGGCATCAAGAAGGCTCTCGCCATTTTTCGGAGCAACCTCCCTCAGAGCCCGTTTCGCCAACGCCTCCGCGGCTTCATCATAGACCGGGTCATTCAGGGTCACCAATGCTTGCAATGGGGTATTGGTAGGTATCCGTCGGGGCAGACTGGTGGTGCGGTCGGAAGCATCAAAAATGAGCGAGCTTGGATATCCGCTGGTGCGTTTGACAAAAGTATAGATCGCCCTGCGGTAACGATCCGGACCCTTGACTTCTTTCCACCTTTCGCGATTGTAGACGGAGTTCCAGACGCCCGCCGGTTGCGGAGGCATGACTGGGGGACCGCCCATTTTCCTATTCAGAAGACCGCTTGCGAGGAGCGCCTGGTCGCGTACCATCTCGGCGGTGAGCCGTTGCTCGGGCCCGCGTGCCAGAAGGCGATTGCGAGGATCGCGCTCCTTGAGAACGGGAGTGGTGATGGCGCTCTGACGATAGGTGGCACTGGTTACCAGCTCACGCAAGAGCGCCTTCATATCCCAGTGGAGATCGTTCTGGAAATGTAGAGCAAGCCAGTCCAAAAGTTCGGGATGGCTGGGTTCCTCACCCACACTGCCAAAATTTTCAAGCGTTTCCACAATTCCCGTTCCGAATAGTTGTTCCCAATACCGGTTTGCGGCGACACGCGCGGTCAATGGCTGGCCGGGAGAAAAAAACCATTTGGCGAGGGTAAGCCGATTGCGAGGCTCACCATCCGGCAGCCTCGGAAAAATTGCGGGAACATCTGGAGTGAGGTCGGCGCCTACTTTGGTCAGAAAGTTACCACGCTCAAATTCCCTGGTGGTTCGTCGCTCGTAAGGCTGCTCTTCGGACATGACAGGAACGTCCACCGCAGGAATCTTGGCAAGCTGTTGCTTGAGGTCGGTGAGGTGAGCGAGTGCTGCGAGGCGCGTTGGATCATTGCCCAGAACCGTCCAACGAGGATCGCCGCTCAAAGCAAGGCGAACGCGCTGAACAATGGCGGGCCTGGAGTCAATTTCGCGCAATTGTTTCAGAGCAACTTCGATGCGGGAATTGGGGACAAAACGCTGAGGGTTCGCAAAAATTCCGACGATCCAACGGGTGCGGAAAAGCTTTGGATTCGCCGCAAAGCCATCGGCGCCTGGCTTCTTCTTCACAGTTTTTCCGGCGGCCAGCACGGGCGTTACCGCGTCTTCGAGGTTTGCTTCAGAATCGTGGAGGAACGAGCGAAATGGGATGCGCTTCTTGTGTCCGTCCGGGTACAGAACAGAAGCTCGAACCTCTTCGACGATGAAACCGTTCTCCGGGTCAGTGCGTGCCTTTTCTGAATCTATCGGCGGCACTTCGACCTTGATCGCAGTCACTGCGGGAATATTGCTGGTGGCAGCCAGTTCATAGAAAGATTCCGGAGGCGTATCCGGTCCGGCGAACGCTTCACCATTTTGAATTTGGAATGTCATCGCCGGCTTTCCTCTGGCGATAGCTTTCTCGAGCCTTTTCTTCGTAATTTCAATGGTGACCAACCGGTTGGTGATATCTTCGGCTTTCTCTTTGGAGGTTAACTTCTTATTTTTTTTAATTTTGAGCAAATAGGCTTGATGTTCGCGCAGCCGGGGCACCAGAGCCATGACTTCGTTTGCCGCAGCGGACTGGATCGGCGCCGGATTCCATTCGTATTTTTCAACTGCCTCGCGATGGGAGATGGTCAAGGCGTGAAGAACACTGGAGATCTCCTGCTGCATGCGAGACGCCTCGGAGAGCCGAGAACTATCTTTCGGGAAACGTACGCTGGGAAAGTCATCGTCACGATCAGCGTCGTTTGAAGTGTTGAAAAAAGCCAGCGATTTGTAATAGTCGGTATGGCGAATGGGATCGTAGGGATGCGAATGGCATTGCACGCAGTTCATGGTGACGCCGTCTAGAACCGACCACGTGGTGGCAACACGGTCCATCACTGCGACCAGGCGGAACTCTTCATCGTCGGTGCCGCCTTCCTGGTTGTTGGGTGTCTGGCGGTGAAAGGAAGTTGCGATGCGGTCTTGAAAAGTAGAATTGGGAAGCAGATCGCCGGCCAGCTGCTTGACGATAAATTGATCGTACGGCAAGTTCCGATTGAACGCATCAACTACCCAATCGCGGTAGGCCCATACACCAGGGCGGCGATGATCCGCTTCGTAGCCCATAGAGTCCGCATAGCGCGCCAAATCCAGCCACATTGATGCCCATCGTTCGCCATAAGCTGGAGAGGCTAACAACCGGTCGACCTGTCGTTCGTAAGCATTGTCCGAATTGTCAGTGAGAAAGGCCGACTGTTCGTCGACAGTTGGCGGTAGTCCGGTCAAGTCAAGGGAAACGCGGCGGAGTAGCTCGGTCTTGGATGCCGCGGCGGACGGCGAGAGCGATTCGCGATCGAGACGCGCCAGGATGAAACGGTCCAAAGGCTGGCGAACCCAATTTGCGTGTTTCACTGTCGGCAGTGGCTGCGGTTTGGGCGGCACAAAGGCCCAGTAATCTGACCACTGAGCTCCCTCACCAATCCATCGCCTAAGCAAAGAGATCTGCTCTGGTGGGAGCGAAGGTGCGTGATACGGCATGCGCACGTCGGGATCATGGGAAGTGAGCCGCGAAATCAGTTCGGAGGCATCGGGGTGCCCGGGAACGATGGTCTGGCGACCGGATTTGCCCTTGCCGAGAGCCTCTTCACGAAAAATGAAAGACACCCCGTTCTTTTGTCGGACCCCGCCATGACATGCTACGCAGTTTTGATTGAAGATCGGCCGGATGTCGCGGCTGAAATCAGTTCGTCGATGGGACCATCGGGAAAACAGAGGATTGAAAAACGGCCAACTAAGCCAAGCAATGGCAATGATGCCAAGCGTGGCAGTAACGCCAGCAGTTAGGCGCTCGGGAGTGCAGACTTGAAAGCCAGTTTTCATATCCAAGGCTACGCTGCAAAACGGCTCTGTGAATCCTTATGATAGCACCCGAGGACTCTGTTCATCTCTCTTGAATTGAATTACCTAAGTCCTGAATCATCTGGCGCTGATCGGACCGGCTTGTTTATACCAACTCTGTGTCTCGGGGTGGTCGGCCCACACTTCCCACAACCCCGTTCTCGGGACCTGGTCCAGGCCCCCAAGAGAATGGGACCAGATGGAATTAGGAAATGAGCCATCGCAAGGACGCTGAGCATGGCTCGAACACTCTTGGCGTTTGTTGCGCTCTGGCAGCCCGAAAGCCGCAACTCACATGGCCGACACGCCTTCGGCGAAGTAGTGTTTTTCTTATTTTGGGCGGACAATGGCTTCAGAATGTGGCAGGATTCGCAGTCAAAGAGGCGCGGATATGAAGACCTTACACTTCCTCCCGATTTTATTTATCGTTCTGGGCACAAGTGCGGCGGCGCAAAAGCAGGCCCAGAAGCACTTGCCATACACAGCGATCCACGATCCACAATTTATTCCCGCTTTGTCCGCAACATTTTTGCATGATCCCGATCGCGTGATCGGCATTGTCAGTGGACGAGCGACTAAAGCCTTTCCGGCGGCCATCCTCTCTCAACATGGCCTGGTCGAGGATCAGTCACCGTCTGGACCCATAGCCATCACCTGGTGAAGCTACTGCAACACAGCCCTCGTGTTCAGGGCCGCAGCAAAGGGACGGGACCTTCAGTTGGATAATGCCGGCGTTATTGGAGGTAATGAGGTCTTCCAAGACCGCGAAACGGGTAGCCAGTGGCAACAGTCCAGCCTGCAAGCCATTTCGGGACCTCTCAAAGGCGAGCATCTTGAGCTGTATCCTTTTCTTCTCACGGATTGGGGTGAGTGGCACCGCTTGCATCCGGATACGCTCGTCCTGAAACCCCTGCCGGGTTATGCAGATCGCATCGCGGAGAGAAATGAAATGATTCGCCAAGGTCTGTCGGGCGAGGGTTCAGCGCCTCCAGGTGTGCTCCGCGTGGACGATCGGCTAAAGCCTAAGACGATGGTTCTGGGTCTCGTTGTTGGCGGATCCGACGAGGCATTTCCGCTGACGGTCCTCCGGCAGGCGCATATAATCAACGAGGAAATCGGCGGCCAGCCCGTTCTTGTTGTGCATCAGCCGACGTCGGATACCACTACCGCGTTTATTGCCCGGGTAAAGGGCACGCGGCTGAAATTCCGTGCTGCGAATGCGGATGCCACCGAACTGATCGATGTGCAAACGAAATCGCGGTGGAATCCTTACGGGGACTGCATTTCCGGCGCATTCAAAGGGTCGCAACTCACATCAGTGATACTAGAGCCGGAATATTGGTTTGCCTGGTCGGAATTCCATCCAGATACCAAAATCTACGTGGCCACGGAGCCAAAACCTCAAGCCGGTCCCGGCATGGTCAACTGAACCCCTTTTTTCGCAAAAATCATGGCGAGGAGTTTTGCCGGCTCGGTTGCACTAGCGTTGCTGGACACCTCGTGTGTGCTCCCCGGGGGCTCAAAAAACATCTCTCCAGTTCGATGAGTCCTTTCTTCCTGCCCGGAAATCTTTGTGACTATCGCGCCTTCCAGTACATAGGCGAGGACGAAGCCCGCATGGTGATGAGGCTGACCAACTCTTCCCGGGAGGTAATCCACGTAATTAACTGTCACCTCCCAGTCTTCCATTGTGATGTTCGGCAGGTCGTGTTTGAAGACAGGGCCGGTGGCCCGTGGGGCCTGTTGAGCCGTTGTTCCGTTTCGCGTTTGGGCATCTGCGGTGCCCAATTCGCATAGCAAAGCAATAGCCGCAGCGAGCGTATCTCGACGTGTGATCATAGCCTGATTATACTAGTTGTAAAATTTAGCCGAACAGGAAGAATCACTTAACGACCCCGCGAAGTCTCTCTCCTGGGGCCGAGAAGTCTTTTCAAGTCCCGAGAAGTTCGGCTAGCGTAGAGCTATCCAGGATCCTGGGTTCGGTATATTCAGATGCCGCTGATCGGCTCCCTCAATCTTGGCTTTCAGGTCAGCCAGAGTGGTTTGCCTCCGCCTGAATATCTTTCTTGTTGTCATTACTTCAAATTCTCCACCACTTGTCTACATGGCACGCGGAGTCCCCGTGAATCGTCACGTTGATCGTCTGATCTCCTGGCAACAAAATGAGTGTGAGCACGTGTCGGCAATTTGAGACCGCCACGTTAGTCCAGCGCTCGGTGTTAGGACTGACTGTTTCTTCTCTCCTCCATTGCCGCGAGATTTTTAACTGCGAGGCCGCGTCAGAGTCGATTGAGTAGCCGTCTGGCACAAACATTGCCAGGGCCGCTCCCAGGCAGTGCAAAGGGCCGGTCGAGCTTTAGCTGGCTCGGGAGTTCAGCTTGTGCCTCGCCAAAATTAAGAGCGTATTCGAAATGAACGACATACGAGGAGGTCATGCAACATGATGGATGACATTGAGTCGTTGAGGAGTTTTTGCGCAGGACAGGTAACGCCCGACCGTCCTTCTGGCGGACGGCGCCCAGCAGTGTGCCCTTCTTATTTCATCCCATCCAGAATTGAGCCCACGATGCCTCCGACGACGCCTCCTTGCACTGCTTCCTTGTGCTGCGTGGGCATGTACTCCATGAGCTTGTGCGCCAGTTTGGAGATGGGCAGCGTTTGCAGCCAGATTCTCCCTGGCCCGCTAAGAGATGCGAGGAAGATTCCGTCACCACCAAAAATCATGTTCTTAATTCCCGGCACGGTCGTGATCTGAAAGGAAACGCCTGCCTGGAACGCGCCGACGTGTCCCGGATGCACCCGCAGAGTTTCGCCCGGCCGCAGATCCTTCATGATCAGCTCACCCGAAAGCTCGATCCATGCGGTCCCCGTTCCGCTGACGTGCTGTAGCAGAAAGCCGTCGCCGCCGAAAATTCCCGCCCCCAGCGATTGCTGGAAGCCAACGCTGATCTGAATCTGCGGCGTCGCGCACAAAAATCCGTGCCGGTGAATCATGTATTCGTGTCCCGCGCCAACTTCGATCGGCACAATATGCCCCGGCAGTTTTGTGGCGAAGGAAACCCCTCCAGGGGCGCCGATGGCCCGGTACTCCGTCATGAACAGCGATCCGCCACCGGCCACGCGCTTCAGCACGCCGAAGATTCCTCCGCCCCCACCAAACTGGGTGTGCGTCGTCATCTGGATGGAACTCGTCATCCAAGAAAGTTCACCGGCTTCAGAAATGACGGACTCGTTGGGGTCAAGCGCGAATTCAAGTACCGGCATGGTGGTGCCGAGGATGCGACTCTGCATTGGCGGACTCCTGGTCTGGATTGCGCGCTGTCGACGAGCTTTGAACCCGCGCTCAGCGTTCGATTGAACTTATACCGTGAAATCGCTTGTTGACAAGAGACCAGAGCGAGGGATCAGCAGGCAAAGTGCCCTTCTCTCCAACCTGCTGCTCGGCGCCAGGCGTCCGCGTGTGTTGTCGGCAGCCCTTACCTAGTCGCGTTACGTCAGAGTTCCGCGTCAGAACGAAGCCGCCCGGCGGACGCTGCGAGTGAGGCGAACCGAGCTGCCCGTGGCTAACGGCCGAAGTAAGTTGTCTGGAGGGCAGGCCCCATGACCCGACTTCGCAAGAACTGTGCCATCACAGGGGTTCATCACGCCAAGGTCAGGTGCGGACCACCGGGTCCAGTTCAATTGTCCCTCTCGGAGGCAAACCTTGGGGGAATTGAGAGGCTGAACACAGTAGCCCGCAGTAGATGGGTCCGCACATTTCATGCCAAGCGCGTAGCAACAAGCTCGACGGCTCCCATGCCAAGCTAACTCTAAGATGCGACGGTACATAGGGATGAGAGCGGTAGGGGGTTACTTTCTACCTCCAGAGCCTCCCTTTCACAGCAGGGCAGGACCTCTGCCAGAATTGTGCAACTGTTTTCCTGTGGAGATCGAAGCAAAGCATCTCTAGCCCACACAACTAAAGTGTTCAGCCCGCAGGGTCTCGGAAAGGATTGAGTTTTGCGAGGGACAACCCTACTTTCAGCGCCCGTTGTTCCATAATTGCTGGAAGCGTTTCACGCCGGTCGAGAGAGCGGATCATCCGGTGAAACGTATTGTCGAGTTCAACCTTCTCAAACTTCGTGGCGTAGTAGCTCAAGTACTCGGCTGGCTTCCTGCCGGGCGGATAGAAACTGCCTTCCCAACCGCCTGCTGTGAACCCGGATGCACCAATACAACTTGAGTCTGCTGACCCGCAAGCGGCTACTACTTTTTTGTCGTTGCTTTCGCTTGGGCCAATTCGTATTCGCCTTCAACCTCCACGGTCCCTGTACCATCGGCGTTGGCGGTCGTTTTGTAGGTGCCCTTTCCCTTTATCCCTTTGAACTTACCCGTCCCGCCAGTAAAAGACCAAGTTCCGTGCTCGTCCTCGCGCTTGCCATCCTTCACACTCGCCGTACCGTGGAACGTTGAGAATGTCTTATCACCGCTTTCCATCGTGGCTACGCCAATGCCGCTGGCCGCAGTGCGCGTGGCGGTTACCTCTAGCGACCCGATGACAGAGTGGTCTTTCGTTTTTTCTCCACCTATTTCCGGCCCAGTTCAGGCACAAGATTCTTTCACCAGCAGCATGGCGTGTCCAGGCCGGTCGCCTACCTCGATGCTATATGCAGGCTCGGGTTTATTGCATTGCATGGTGCCAGAGATTTTCGTTTGCGCGTTGGCTCCCACTCCCGTCAACAGTACAACACATCCGGCAAAGAGAGTAAGTGCTCTCATGGGTCCTCCCTTTCACAACGTAATTAGAACAACTGCTTTGGAATTGATTTTTGACGCCCGGGTCCGGGGAAACTGAGTTGCCCAGATAATGAATCTTCAGAAGGGTAAAGTCAAATTTAAAAGATGGCCGTTAAGCGATGCCTGGTTGACTGTGTTGTGAGCGGGACTCTTCTTAAGCAAATCTCCGACGCGCCAGTACTTTCCTGGACGCCGAGATATGCCCGGCTTTAGGGTAGATTAACCGCGCCGAGGATTCCTGAATATCTTGGCGGCATTGAGGCAGGCAGAAGCGAAGTTACAGAAGCAGACGGATATAGTGCGGCAACAGTTGGACGTGGTGCGTGCAGCCAGCAACATTCTAGGCCGCGACGTAGCCAGGGGCGGTAAACGGATTGCTATAATAGAAAGAAACGGCCAATGGCTGCGGCTGCGACAGCGAGGATTTTCAAAGGCAACAAAAGAGCGCTGGTCAAAGTTTAGGGCTGAGAAGAAGAAGGGGAAACACTAGGGTTGCTCTTTGACCACGCCGCAAGCGTCTTTCTCCTCACGCAGTCCCACGAATTTCGAATGTCGGAGATGGTCGATTTACGCTTCATACTGCACCTCTTCACGGCATAGGCAGCCAAAGCGGAGACCATAACAAGTAGACTCGACACATCGCGACTTGGACGAACTGGTCAGCGAGACGCGAGTTGGATCGCTGCGTTTAACACCGCGTCCCGGCCGCTCGCCACGTCTTCCTTCGTTCGGGACACTTCAACATCCGGCAAAACGCCAACTCCAACGAATTCGGTGCCGTCGGGAAAGCGGTCCCACTTAGTACAGATGCGGACATCAGCTCCGTAAATCGAAAAAAATAGTGGCTGGCCTGAAGATCCGCAGGTGGCTTCACCTACGAGGGTAGCGCGCTTCTGAACCTTGAGCGGAATCAGAAAGTCCTCGGCAGCACTGCAAGTCCTCGCGCTAATAAGCACGTACACCGGCCTGGAGTAACGCGAGCCGTCAGCCAACTTGATCACGTCCGGGGTGCCTTCATACCATGGCTGCGGCTGTTTCCATGCCCGAAACGTCGGGTTATACAGACGAGTCCGCCAGGCTTCTCCCTGCCCTGGTTCATTCAGAAAATGACCCAAGATGCGATATCCGATGGAGCTGGTACCGCCGCCATTTTCGCGGAGGTCCAGAATCCAGGCTCGAGATTGCAGTGCCTTTTCCAGCTGTGATTCAAAATCGCTGGCGATTTTCTCGTTGCCGAAATCGTTCAATGCCATATAGCTGATATGATCGGGCAACTCCTTATATTCGAATTGTGGCCGCCTCTCGGTGGGCAGCGCTGCGCGATTCTTCGAAGCGTCGCGAATCAGGACGAGTTCCGTGATCTTGCCGTGAAGGTCCAACCACTTGGTGTGCAATGAGCTGCCAGGTTGCCCTTTCAGAAGCATACGCATATCGCGAAGCGCCCGATCTTGCGCAGTGCTGGATGCAATGTAAGGGTCGAGGTCACGTGTAATGACGGTCTGCACAGGTGTGTGATCGATTTCAAGCAACTCCATACCTGGCTTCACGGGGCTCAGTGCAGGAAGATTGCCTACTGCCACTGCGACGGGCTTGCCTTGAATGGGCCCCAGTCTGATGAGCGGCTCATCCTCAGGGTCAACCGCTGTGGGATAAACGTTGGTGTGACCATCTCTTAACACCTAACCTCAGATCTCCTGACATGGTACCTCGGAAACGTGTCCGCTTTTTGGGCTTTCGAGGGCGGTTGCGACCGAATAATGTATCTCCAATTCGGTGCCGGGGAACTTTGTATGAGTCTCGTTCAGGGCCGTGCAGAGAGCCTCGAGAACTCGCGATCGATGAGGCGA
>QHYZ01000010.1 GCA_003225295.1 Acidobacteriota bacterium
CAGAATGGTTACCGCCTTCGTTTCTATGATGGACTCCATGATTACCTTGCCAGCGGAATTCATCACCGCGATCGTGATCGCGTCTTTGTGCACGTCCATGCCAACAAATTTCGTACTTTCCATTATCAGGTGCTCCTTTCTTCTTGAGGCCAACGCTCAAAACTTACCTTAGAAGGGGCGCACTCTTATAATGCGTAGCTCATTGGAGCTCTGTCCTCCGGCGTTGACCCGACCAAGATCTCGGCCGGAAGCGGAGCTCCTTCCTCCTGAAGCAAAAAATCCAACTGGAAGAGAATACAGCTTCTCG
This sequence comes from Acidobacteriota bacterium, assembly GCA_003225295.1. Lineage (GTDB taxonomy): Bacteria > Acidobacteriota > Terriglobia > Acidiferrales > UBA7541 > Acidiferrum. Next base: position 308 of record QHYZ01000010.1, read on the forward strand.
CCTATGACTTTTTAAGGGTGTGATTCACAGAATTGGCCGCTAATAACTAGCAACGCGGAAGTTATCAGCTCGCCCGTTGGATTAGTACCGACAAAGCGCATGTGTTTATCAATTGAATTCCACTTGCCTGGTAAGTGGGGTTCGCGGTCAAGTGGCCGCCTCCACGGTTCCAATCCGAATATCAGTTTGCTTGTCATTCTGGTCTGAAATTTAAATTGCCGAGTGCGATGCGTAAGCACGTGGATAACTTTCGGTTGCGCAGCGAACCGGCCATAGAATCCAACGTCCCTCGTTGAGTGCAAAAGCCTGATAACTGATTAACGACCGTTGTACTCGCATAGTGTGCTCGCTATGATTTAGGCGGAGGAAAAGAGGAGGCGGATGACAAAACAAATCTCCAATCTTGTGCATTGGTTTTTTGATGGCATGCTCTGGCACTCCTGGCATGGCGGCGGACAAGGCGAACTACTCCGGCAAATACTCACTTCAAGGGCGAAAAACGGCCTCCGGCAACAAAATCGATTCAACCATCGAGGTGGTTCAGAGTAATGACCATATTGAAATCACGAGGGTGGAACAGGGTAGCAGAACGACCAATCGATATCCATTGAACAGGTCCGAGGGGGCCTATACGAGTCCGGGCGGCCTTGCGGGCAAATGCAAAGCACAACTTAAGGACAAATACCTCGTACTGGAAGCAGAGGTCACGAGTAAACCGTGGCCAAACGCACCACCCGTGCGCATTCACACTAAAGAACGATGGCAACTCTCCTCGGACGCTAAGACGTTGACTATCTCAGTTCCGCGATGGCTTTCCGCCTTCGCTCGGAAAAAGGCGGCTGTACTTCCACCCTCCGTAATGCGGGAAATGGCACCGTGCAGATCAGGCGGTCGGCCTCAAATGTCTGATGCGTTTCAGATCGAACTACGATCGCGCGAACCTTGTTGGAATCCTGCTCGATCCGCACCACTGGAGACCCGTAGTGAATTTTCTCTTTGAGCTTTTCGGCGAACGCCCTAGGCAGCAGGTCATTCCCACCGTCAATTTTGTACCGTGTCGTCTCTCGCTCTGCAAACCACGTGTCCCGCAGATTCCATAGCAAGAAGACTGGATCATCTTCGGCACTGGCATAAGGATATTCGAGAAGTTCAATGGCACCGTGGGACGCGCCTCGCTCTCTTAGAAATTCTGCCATCGTCGTGCTGTCATATGTCTTCGCTGAACCACTCGGCCAGTCGGGTGCCCTGGGATCGCCGATGTCATTCAGAGCATCGCCCAGATATTTCCGCAGGAGGCCTGACATTCCCAGCCGTCGCTCTTCTGCGGTCAGGTTGAGAGGTACCTGGGAAAGGTCGAGGTCTGTCCAGGAGCGACCTCTGATTCGTTTCCCTCCGATCAGGAAAACCATGGCTAGCTTATTTGGAAAAAACGGAACGAGAGTCAGGCCGAAATGCTTAACATAGTGAAGGGTTAGGTCGTGGCCTGCCTCAGTCAGCTCGTATCCGGCAACCAGTCCAGCGAGCCCCGCGCCGACTACCAAAACCTTCTTCGGAGATGCGGCGTGCGGCAACGCTTGCGGAGTAAAGCTCCAGCTCCGCAGCGGAACCAATTGTGCCGAGGCCGCGAGCAAACCCGCCTTCAAGAATTCTCTGCGGTCGATTGGTATGGACATGTGCATCCTCCGCGGACCTGATGTCGCTGATTTAGCCAGAATTCTACTCAGGTAGATGGGGAATGGGTACTCGGCTAACCGGAAGTGATCGTCGGACTCGTTTTGCTTCGCGGTTTTGTCCGAGGCGTCTGAGCGCAAAACTACAATTTTTCGCTCGTCGAAACTCTGGTTGACACGTGTGATGGATTGCTGTTTTTCCGCAGCAGCTTTCGCGTGAAGTTTTTTGCTCAGCCCACCCGGAGCGGGGCACGTACCGTCCCATATCCTTGAGTCCTAATTCATGCCTGGAACACGAAACACGGCTGCGGAGTAGATCAGAGGGTTCTCGAAAATGACTTTGTCGTCGTTACAGGCACCGCGCGTGATTTTATCCGGCTTCTCACCGTCGAACTGCACTGAAAAGACAAAGAGAAAACCGGCTTGCCAGGTTTGCCAATTCAGGGCCCCGTGAAAATAGCTAAGTGATTGTGGCGCCTTGCCTTAGCTTATTTTCCCCACGGTTCGCAATGAGGAGGCCGGGGGTTCGAATCCCCTCTCGTCCACCATCTTTCAAAACGACCTCGAGCGTGCCAAACAGTTCCTACCGCGGCACGCTCGGACTAAGTTCACTACCGGATAGCTTTCGGTACCTCGTCATCCACCCGGAACGACATTGCCAAAGCGCCGCCTCATCGGTAAAGACTAGCCGACTACACAGGACTAATCCCGCCGTGGACCCTATGCCTCGCGCCGGATCTAATACCGTCAGATAATCAGCCGGGAGGGATCGATGTGCCCGAAAACTGATGGCATCCTTGAATCTTCTTTGTATGTGAGCGATGTACCTCGCTCCGTTCTCTTCTATCGGGAAACTTTCGGATTCGCCGTTATCAGCAAATTCGGCGAGCGCGGTTGCGCGATGCACGCAGGCCCACGCCAGGTACTGTTGCTGTTCAAGAAGGGCGCCTCGCGCGCAATCACATCGCCTCACGACGGGGATGGAGAACTGCACCTCGCGTTCGCAATTCCATCCGACGAATTGCCCAACTGGGAGTCGTGGCTCCAACAGCGAGGGATCGCCGTGGAAGAGAAACGCACGTGGGAATCGGGCGGGTGGAGCCTCTACTTTCGGGACCCCGACCGCCACTTGCTCGAACTCGCTACTCCGGGTACGTGGTCGGTGTACTAAAAATGCGTGGCGTTCGGAATCCTCACGACGGCAGTGTCACACCTAGGCACTCATTGCTGCCGATGTTGCCTGACTCGGCTTGATGTTTTGGTTGAGACGGAACAGATTGGTAGGGTCGTACTTGTTCTTCAGCTCAACCAGTCGCGCATACTTCTCCCGGCCATAGGCAGCCTCGATTCGTCCGGTGCCCTCGTCGGCCTCTCGCCCGAGATAATTAACGTACACTCCCCCTGTCGAGAAGAGTTGCATAGCATCCCAGAAGTCCCTTGCCCATCGGGCGCACTTCTCCGCTTCGGACGCTTCGGCGCACACACCCAAGCTCATGAAGCTGTATTCTGCATCCCGCTGACCGAACGCGGTGGCCTCCCGGTCTACACGCCTTACAGCGCCCCCTAACTGGTGTTCGATCAACCCGTGGCACATCGGCGAGGGCCGCTTGGCACAGTAGCCCACCATTACATCGATCGCCTCATCACTGATTGCTTTAAGAAAGCTCGACTTCCAGTAATTCTGGAGCCCAAAGGGATAAAATCCATCGATCAGCTGTTGAGCAGCCGTGTACGGGATGGGGCCGATCTGATCCATCAACAGCGGTCCGAATGCCCTCAGGGGTTTAACAAGTCGTTCTCCTTCGGCGAGTGTTCCACTGTGGCAAACGACGATCCCCACGAATGGAGTTCCGTCAGGCAGGCTAATGAGGACAATGCCGGAAGCCATCTCGTCAGGCGCCGCAATCGTGAACTCGCGGTAGAGCTTGAGGACCTCCTTTGCCTTCTCGAACGGATACGCCACGATGCCACCCAGCACCGGGCCGACTGCATGGAGTTGGTAATCGAGAGAGGTGGCGATGCCAAAGTTTCCGCCACCGCCCCGGACACCCCAGAATAAGTCTGCGTTCTCGGTGGCGCTCGCTGTCAGAAATTGGCCGCTGGCGGTGACGACATCGACCGAGAGGAGATTGTCGGAACTTAGGCCATAGTGCCGGGCTAAATGCCCCCAGCCGCCACCCAGGGTTAGCCCCGCTATGCCGGTCGTGGAGATTTGGCCCCCTGTAGTGGCCAAGCCGAAGGCTTGGGTTTCGCGATCAAACTCGCCCCATGTTAGGCCGGGCTCCGCGCGCGCTGTGCGACGTGCGGGATCGATGCGCAGGCCTTTCAGACGAGACAGATCTATCATCAGTCCGTCATCGCAGACCGCATTTCCGCCAATGTTGTGCCCGCCCCCGCGCACAGCCACCAGCACCTCGTTCGCACGCGCGAAATTGACGCAGTGCATCACATCGCTCACTCCGGCGCAGCGGGCAATCAAGGCCGGGCGTTTATCAATCGAGCCATTCCAGACCCTGCGAGCCTCGTCGTAGCCTGCCTCGCCAGGTCGCAGCAATGCGCCGCGCAAACTTGCTTTGAATTCCTCTACGGCAGTTGGCGAAATCATATGCGAACTCCTGCCAGATGTGATTGTGGGGGCTCGGTCCGTTCGCGCCCGAGGAGGCGTAATACGGGGCAAGATGCGCCTTTCAAATACGGTTGTCAAGGTCCCCTTTTGGGTTTGTCCCGTGCGGGCGATTGCTGGTGGATAACGAGCAACTCTGATTAGCTAAGGGTTGCCGACCCTTCGGGGATTGGCACGTGGCATCAGAAAAAGTGATCGGCATGGCGTTATCCCTAGGCAGCTGATACTGAGGCTGTAACCCTTCTCAAAACGACCGTTTGTACAAAACCTTCGGGGTCACTATACTCCTGCCCAAATCCACGTTAACCGGAGGACTCATGCTATTTCGTACCCTATCGGTGTTTTTTGCATTCACGACTGCGACCCTTAGTGTACTTCTTGTTCATGCTCAGAACCCTCAGGCTCCACAATCGACGGCGGCGAGTACACCCAGCCCATCGCCTCCCATATCCCTGATTCTCCAAGAAGATGATGGCGAACACAGGTTGCGCCGCCCTGGAGGACCCGCAGGGTCAGGTTCCGTTCCCGGATTCATCATCAAGATCGACAAACTGAACGGAAATGCCGAAGACTTTTACGTCGGATACGAAATTCTGAATCCCGGCGCCATGATTCCGTTCCACAAACATCACAACTCCGAAGAGGTGGTCATCTTTGAAGAAGGTGGTGCAACGGTAACCGTTGGAGACAAGCGAGCCGTGGCAGGTCCACACTCGATCGTTTTCATCCCGCGAGAAACGTGGGTGGGGATAACCAATACGGGCGACAAACCCATCCGCGGGTATTTCCTGTTCTCGCGTCAAGGTTTTGAAAATTTCCTTCGCGCCCGGAGCGTCCGTCCAGGAGAGCCGCTGACGCCATTGACTCCCGAAGAAGTACGTCGCGCGGCGGAAGACGGGCACGTCATGCCCTGGGATACCTCAAAAGGCCCGTACCCACCAGGGGTAGCACACCCCTGATGCAACGCGGAATCAGTGGTTGTGCCCAAATACGGATAGCGGCGGGTGGGCGTTAGCAGGTGATCATTTGGTTTGGTGAGGTACGTTAGCGGATTAAGTTGGATGACGGCAACCCTGAAATAATCCCAACGTAAGAGTTGCCGATTCGGAACCAATCCGTTCCGCAGAGCGCTCTCATCGAAAACTGAACCTAACTTTATCTGGGGTAGAATCTGGCCACGTGGAAGTTCCCCCGGGGAACGACGTGAACGCAAAAACAGGTGTGAAAAGGGCGCTCGTAATATTCGCCGCTTTGATCTGCGACGTGCCTGATGCAGCGGTGGCACAATCCGAGTTGACACAGCGCGAAGTCGTCCGCGCGGGTCCAGCGATCCTTCAGGTGACGATTCGCGGCAAAGGTGAGCCCATCGTCTTCATTCCTTCACGAGGCCGGGCCGTTGAAGATTTCGATGCCTTAAGCCGTCGGCTGGCGCAAGCGGGCTATCAAGTGATTTTGCCAGAGCCACGGGGGATTGGCGGCAGCACCGGTCCGCTCAGAGATATCACCTATCACGATTTGGCATCCGATGTTGCAGCAACGATCGAGTCCCTTGTCGGCCGTCCGGCAACCATTATCGGCCACGATTTTGGTAACCGGGTCGCGAGGACATTGGCATCTGATTATCCCCGTTTGGTAAAGCAACTCATCCTCCTATCTGCGGGAGGCATGGTACCGAGATCGCCCGAGATGGAAAAGCTAACCACACACTTCTGGGAAAGCGTCCTCTCCCGAGGGGATCGGCTCGCTGCGATACGTCAGATATTCTTTGCGGCGGGCAACGACGTACCTCGGACATGGGAAGAGGGTTGGCACTTCGACGTGGCGAGAGCGCAGCGAGCGAGCGATGCGAGAACGTCTCTAAAGGAATGGTGGGCTGGTGGCTCGGCCCCCATGCTGGTTGTGCAGGGGACGGAGGATGAGGTCGCGCTGCCCGAGAATGCTAGGAGACTCGCTGCTGAATTTCCCGACCGCGTGAGGGTTGTGGAGATTCCTCACGCAGGGCATGCGCTTCTGCCCGAGCAACCAGACCAGGTCGAGAAGGTGATTCTGGCTTATCTACATCAAGGACACGAACGCAGTGAAACGGTTCGGCATCTTTAGACTATCTGCAATGATGCTGGGATTCACGCTGTTGCCAGGCAGTTGCATCGCTCAACAAAAATCATACCCGGAGAAGCCGATCACGCTCCTTATCCCGTACGGTGTCGGCGGTGCAAGTGACCAACTCGCCCGCGCCTTTGCCGAGGCTGCGAAGAAACACTTGTACCAACCGATCGTTGTGGTGAACCGACCTGAGGCCTCGGGCACACGCGCCATTGCAGATGCCCTGGCATCGACGCCGGACGGATACACGCTCGCTTTGGGCACTGTGGCCACTCTCACCGTGCAGCCGCATCGGATCCACCTGCCGTACGGCGGTCCGGACACCTATGTGCCGGTCGCCAAACTCGTGACAGAGCACAACGTCCTCATCGTGAGGACGGATGCGCGATGGACTACCGCGCAGCAGTTCCTCGAAGATGCCCGGGCACATCCCGGCACGTTGAGCGTCGGAGTGCCGGGCTTCGCTACGATCGCTCACTTGAACGTCGAGCAACTCCAAATCCTTGCGAAGGTCCATTTCAAGGTGGTGTCCTTCGACGCACCGCTGCAGGTAGCAGGAGCTGTAGGCGGGCAGGTCGATGCCGCGGTCGCTGCCCCCGCTGCCGTCGTCTCACAGATCAAGCAACACAAAGCTATCCTCCTTGGCGTATTCGACGAGCGCCGTTCGGCGCTTGCACCCAATGTGCCCACGTTTAAGGAGTTGGGGTTTGCAATCACATTCGGAAGCATTGGCGCGATCGTCGCGCCCCGGGGCACACCGGCGTACATTGTGACGACGCTTAATGAGGCCATCAGGAGGGTCGTGGCCGAGCCCTCGTTCATATCGTTCGCCGACAACACCGGAAGCACGATTGACTATGAGGGGCCGGAGGCGCTCGCTCGCGAACTTCGGCAGGCCTATAAGGAAAACGGAGAACTCATCCGGGTCCTTGGGCTCACGCAAAAGTGACGCCTATTTTGCAAAACGAGGGCAGGATATGAACATCAAGTCGAAGCTCGCAGTCGTCGTAACCGCTAGCGCAGCTTGTCTGCTATCGACGCTGGCCAATAGTTGGGCCCAGACAGATGGTAACGCCGGGGCTGAGCAACAGGTCAGAAAAGTTGAGGAGGAACGTCGTCAGGCCATCCTTCGCAATGACATCAAATCACTCGACTGGCTGATGGCGCCCGAGTATACCGCCATCTTTAATCTGACCGGCGGGAGAGTCACCACAAAGGCCGACGAATTGGCCCTGAACCAGCCTGACGCGCGCAAGGTTGAGTCTTGGAACCCTACCGATGTAAACATCCGAATTTACGGCAATGTTGGCTTAGTGACCGGTCTTGCGGAAATCATTGATGTTTTAAAGGGCGAACGGAGACATATCCGTGTCCGATACACCCACGTCTGGGTGAAACGGAATGGCGGTTGGCAGTTGGTTCACCGCCACACCACGCGCGTTGCTACCATCGAAGGGCCGGAACCGCCCCGCTAAGTTGCCCGGTGCTGGAGTCGAAGATGGACTATGCGGCGTGCTCGTATCGCGCAGGGTGTGCTGGCCCATCGGAACCCAGTTACAAAAACTTGTTGTTCTCAGCTTCTTGCTCATCGCGACCGCATTCAACCCAATAGACATTGCAGCGCAGGCCGACCGGCTTGTATCAACCTAGCTCAAACCATCATTCATCGGTGCTCTGTGAAGTTAAAGCTGATGCTCATGTTCGCTGAGACCGGCGACATGCGCAAGCACGGACCTAAAGAACGCGCATCTCGTCAGTGCTTGATTTTCTGACGAGATGCCGACTTACAACACTAGGACTTGTCGGTACCGATCCCCATGTCGCAATCTGGATTACTTCCGGGTAGACAATCCCCCGCAACGGGACTAGTTGCTGATACTCGATTGATTCTCAGTCGTTCGACGGAATCATTGGGGGTTCCCTACTTAGCATGAACGCGTGGGCTATCCGAACCGGGTCCTAGACGCCGCAGCAGGTCCGTATAGTGTGGCTCCGAGCGAAGGCCATCCAGGGCCGGGTTCGCGGGCAGGTTCCAGACCAAATAAGGGACGTGATCCTTAAACGCCGTATCCAGCCAACGAAAAGCTTCATCCTTGTTTCCCAGTCGTGTATAAACTGTGGCGATCTGGATCAAGTTCTTTGGGTACGCATCCGCTCTCAATAATTCCAGCTTCTGGACCCAATAACCCCGGACACCCTTTTCCGCGTAGGCTTTGCGCAGCAAGTCGACATCCCGGGCCACTCGCGATTCTCCTCCAGCGAGACCGGCGGAGCGCTGCCGCTCTTCGATGGCCTTGTCGAGCTCGCCTGTCTGTTCATAGACCTGTTCAAGCCACTCATACGCGGGAAGGAAGCTCGGGTCCAGATCAAGTGCGTCGCGACAAACTTGGAGGGCCTTGTCGTAGTCCCGCGCATCGTAATAAGCAAAGAAGGCCGCGGTCGAGGTATTTGCGAGCGAAAGAGGATCGAGCTCTCTCGCGCTCTTCACCTGTCGCAAAGAATCCTCAACGCGGCCTTGCAACGCCAAGAAGGTTCCATACCATGCGTGCGCTCTCGCATCGCTAGGGTTGAGTTCGACAGCGCGGCGAAATTCTTTCTCCGCCCCCGTAATGTCCCAGTCGAAAGTAAACTTCGCCCACGCAAGCGTCGTGTGTGCGTCCCCCAACGTATCGTCGATTTCTAGCGCCTTTAGCGACGCGGCCTTCTGCTTCGGGTAGCCTTTGACGTCGCCGTAAATCCCCAGCCCTCCATATGCGACCGCAAGCTCAGCATATGCCTGGGCATTGCGAGGGTCCTTTTCCAGCGCTCGATTTAAATACTCGATCCCCCTCTCGAAGCCTTCTTTGGTCCACTTATTATTGTAGAAGGCCCCTTTCAAATAGAGTTCGTGCGCTTCAGGGTCCACGGTTTGCGATACTGCCATGCGTCGTCTTTCTTCCGGAGTGACGGTGATCTTGATTTGGTCCGCGATGGTTCGCGCAACTTCACTCTCTAAGTCGAGAATGCTCCGCAGATCGCGGTCATAGCTTTCCGCCCACAGATGCTTTTCGGGAAAGGCCTGAACCAGGTTCGCGGTGATCCGTACTCGGTCTACTTCACGCTCTACGCTTCCTTCGATCACGGCGTCGACCTGCAATTCTGCCGCGATCTCGTGCAGCGGCTTTTTCGTCCCCTTAAAATGATTTACAGACGTGTGGGAAATAACCCGCAATGCACTGATCTTGGACAGATTCGTAATCAGCGCATCGGTCATGCCATCGACAAAATATTCCTGCGAGGGATCGCCAGAAAGGTTGTCGAGCGGTAGAACGGCTAAAGAGCGAATACGTCCCGCAACGGGCCTTCCGAATAGGTGAGTGCGCACATCAGCTACATTCAGACTCATCAACAGCACAACCACTGCTGCGATTGCCAGGCCGGCCATCATCAACACACGGGACGCTCGGACTCCCTTGTTCGGCTTGCCATCTTTTTGGCTTTGGTTCGGCGCTATCGCCGCCGAGATTGTGGAGTCTCCTTCGGGCTTTAAATCCCCCGGCAGGATCTTCTCAATAGGCGCAATGAAACGATACCCATACCTTTGCACAGTTTCGACGAACCGCGGTGCCCTCGCTTCGTCTTGTAAAGCATCGCGCAGCTTGCGAATGGCTGTGTTGAGTTCCGCTTCGAAATCCACGAATGTATCGGCTGGCCACAGGCTCTTTCGCAGCTCGTCGCGGGTCACAAGCCTTCTCGGCTCGGCCAGCAACACCATAAGGATTTGAAATGGCTTGTCTTGAAGCTTGACCTTCTCGCCCTGATACGTGAGCTCGCGACCTTGGAAATCAACCTCGAACGCCCCAAATCGGACTCGTTTACCCTTATCGCGACCGTGGAAAGTTTCCATGGCTAACTTTGAAGCTTCGGTCCAATAGTCTACGCCGATATGACAGTCCCGGCAGTCAGAAATAATTCAGGAACAGTTCAGGCCGCGTCTATTGATTGGCGCGAGCTTGCCACATGATACTCCCGAACCTTAAGCGGAGCATTTTTGCCGGAAGTCAGCAGTCAGACCGCGGACGGAGGGAAGTCGGTTTCTGCTCAACAAGAGGAGAAGGGGGGAGACCATGAAGCGAATGATTATTTCAACGGTTCTCGGGGGAATTGTCGCCAGCCTATTGCTCGGCTTGCCGGTCTTTCGCGGAGGCCGTTCAGGGATCGTCGCCAAGGTGCATGCCCAGGGGGGGCTGCTCAGTGGCTACCTTACATGGAGCTTACGGGTTCTACCGAATAGGGACTACGCCCTTTGGTCCCCTCGTCGGCGTCGGCATCTCTACATTTGACGGGAACGGATCGAGCACCGGGCGCCAGACCATACGCCGGAATGGAGTAACTACTTCCGATCTCTTCACCACTCCGGCGGGTCCGGGTATATATGAAGTAGATCCCAACTGTGCCGCAAGATTTCTCAATCCGGACGGGAGCGTTTTTGGCCACGCTGTGGTCGTTGACGGAGGCAAAGAAATCTTCTTCCTGAGCCTGGCAGACACCAATACTATCTACGGTGTCATGAAGAAAATCAGTACTGAAGATTGAACGCTATTCCCTGCAATGGCGCACGGTGGCCGTTGCGTTTCTTTGCTGCCCTTACAGCGTTTCCGCGAACGAGTATTGAATATCTTTCCGCAAGCGCTTCATTTCTGGCACTCCGGGCGGAACAGTGTCGTGAACGAACATCGGAATGTCAAAGTCTCCGCTTTGAAAAGCTTTTGCGATGTGTCCTAGGTGCATCCTTATTTGGTTTCGATTGGTAGAATCGGCAGAGTCTTTAGCCTCAACCTGAATCACTCCCCCATTTGAGTTCAATAGGAAGTGGTGGGTCGTGGCAGTTTGCGAAAAGCCCATGCCTTTTTCGCCGCGCTCATTCATCTGAGTATGCGTTGCGTGCATAGGACACTCTTTCTGCGATTCCGGCTTCTGGCTTGGTTGACCAAAAACTCCCAGTGTGAGTGCGATTAGAAGAATCAGCTTCATAGCTCTCCCCGTTTTTGAATGCCGCGGCCCAAATGTCGTGCAGGGGTCTTCGGGTGAGTCTTGAAGTTTTCCAGCAGTCGAGCCTGTTTGCCGCCAGGAGTCTTGGCAAGGATCCGGTCCCACGCTGCAAGTGTGGAGCGCAATTCGCGTCGCCACGATTGCAACTCTCGAAGCCTCTCTTCGAGGACGGCAAGCTTTTCAGCCGCCAGCTTCCGAACGCGATGACAAGGTGCGCCTCCGCTGTTCCGTTCACTGAAAATGTCTGCCAATTCAGTCACCGAGAATCCGATAGATAGCCCGGCCCGAATCATTCGCATTCGAGCGAGACTGTCTGGCGAAAAAACCCGGTAGCCAGCGGAAGTTCGGGCGGCTGGGAGCAAAAGATTCCGCCGCTCGTAGAAACGAACAGTGTCCGCGCTTACGCCGGAAAGACGAGCCAGTTCACCGCAATACACAGGTCGAGTTGTAGAGACTTTAGAACTCACAGGATTAGCCTAAAGCTTGGAATCAGTTCTAAGGTCAAGCAGATTCTCATTCTACCCATATTTCGCCACTGGGCTCCGGAGTGGGAGGCCCATTTTCGTACTCCCTCTGCTTCGCGAAAATAAAACTCCGGGTTGTCCAATTCAGAGGGTTCTCGAAAATGACTTTGTCGTCGTTACAGGCACGGGCACCGCGCGTGATTTTATCCGGCTTCTCACCGTCGAACTGCATTGAAAAGACAAAGAGAAAACCGGTTTGCCAGGTTTGCCAATTGAGGGCCCCGTGAAAATAGCTAAGTGATTGTGGCGCCTTGCCTTAGCTTATTTTCCCCACTGTTCGCAATGAGGAGGTCGTGGGTTCGAATCCCATCTCGTCCACCAAATCTCAAAATGCTTAAGGCCTCCTCCAGCACGGTGAATTGCTCCTCAAGAGCAGGATGGCGGTGTTCCCCCATCACACGCGCGCCAACGAGTGCTGTCAGCTCGCCGGTCACGCGGCTAGCAGGGTTGTCCCAGGGACGCTCCAGGATCACCAAGCGTTCCCCTGTAACGGAATTCTCCCAGACCTCGCCGACTTTTATGGGTCTGCGATCCAGCGGGCCGTTCGGGTCGGGGTGCGACATTCGCGCCCAAGTCTCGCATAGGGGACGTTTGGTCGGCATACTCTTCCCCAATCCGATAAGGTAAGAGTAGCCCGTCATCCGCGCCTTACTCATGAACCTCAACGACGACGCTAGGAGAAGCAAGGAGCACATTCGCGGGAACGGGTTCAATTAGGATGCCGGCAAGGGTGATGGTGCCGGTTGCGATTGCGCCTTTTTCCTCAGGACCGCCGCGGAAATCAGCGTGATGGCAAGCCCAATCGGGAAGGGCTCGATGAAAGTTATCAGTGAGTTGAAGAGCGGGTTTTCGTACTGCTCCTTGAATTTCTTCAGTTGCTGAACTTGCACCTGGACGGCTGCAGGACTCGCGCCCGAGGCCTTGAGCTTCTCGATCGTATGAGCGCCGTAGTTGTCCATGAAGTCGTGCATGAAGTTGAAGTAGAGAATTTCCCACGTCACGACGTAGAAGATGCACGAAATCAGGGTAATGGAGATCCCCACGGCAAACGCCTTGGTGAACGTGATCTGGCCGTTGCTAGCGTTGTCGCGGTACGAGCGGATGCCGAAGAACACCAGCAAGAACGAGAGCACGATGGTGGTGTAACCGACGATCAAGGCCTTGTTAAAGCCTATCCTGTGCGCGAACGGCACTGTGGCCACCATCATCAACGAGGAAAGAGCGCCCGAAATCAGCCCGAAAGTCAGCACCGTCTTTTTCATCGATTTAAGTCTCCTTTTCCCTCAATTCCGTGAAACCTGGTTTAACGCGCCCGAAATGTAGTGGGGTTCGCCGGCCCCACGGTCAGTCTTCCTTTGGCTTTGGCGGTTCCCATAACTCAATGCGGTTGCCGTCTGGGTCGGTGATCCAGGCGAACCGGCCGTAGTCGTAGTCTTCGCGGTGGGGATCGATTTCGATTCCTGATTTCTTTAGGTCTTCGAGCAGCGCGTCGAGATTGTCGACGCGGTAGTTGACCATGAAGCTGGCTTTGCTCGCGGCGAAATATTTCGTCGTCTGGGGGAAGATGCACCACGCAGTCAAGGCTTTGGGACCGGGCTCGGTGCCGTCTGCTGCCTGCGGTTCGCGCCAGTGAAACGATGCTCCCTGGCCGTGCGATTCGCGCTGGATGCCGA
>QHYZ01000051.1 GCA_003225295.1 Acidobacteriota bacterium
AGAATTGCTCAACCAGGTGGAAAAGCAGTTGCGGCGGTATTCCCATGAACTTCGGCCAACCGTTTTGGATGATCTTGGGTGGATTCCGGCCATCCGCTTCCTGGCCGAAGGAGTATCGAAACGCGCCAATCTGCCCATCCACATCAAGGTGGCGTTTGCCGGGCGGCTTCCCAGCACCACCGAGATCGCCCTCTATCGCGTCGTTCAGGAAGCCCTGACCAACGCCACGAAACATGCAAAGGCCAGCCGAGTATGGATTCGAATCGACCGGCAAAATCGCGCATTGTGCTGTTCCATCGAAGACGATGGCGCGGGCTTTGACGTCCAGGCCGTCCAGTCGGACTGCAAGCGAAGGGGTCTAGGACTGACCGGTATGAAGGAACGCTTGCATGCGATCGGAGGAACGCTGATGATCTATTCGGCCTCTGGACAGGGAACCAAACTCTTGATGCAGCTTCCAATGGAGATTTCGAATGCCAATTCGCATCGTGCTCGCTGATGACCATGTCCTGGTGCGCCAGGGTTTGAAGTCCTTGCTCGAACGCGAAGGATTTCAAGTGGTGGGGGAAGCCTCCGATGGGCAAGAGGCTCTTCGTCAAGTGGAGTCGCTTCAACCCGACATCGCCGTAATGGATATCAGCATGCCGACCCTGAACGGACTCAATGCCGCGCGGGAAGTGGGCCGTTCTTCTCCGAAGACCAAGACCATTCTTCTTACACAACATGACGAAGGGCAGTACATCTCCGACGCGCTGGAAGCAGGCGTGAAGGGGTATGTGCTGAAAAGCCAAGTCGCCAGCGATTTGCTGCTAGCTATTCGGCAAGTTTCACGTGGGCAGGTCTATCTGAGCCCCGGGGTATCTAACGCCGTCGTGGAGGCGTATAGTTCTAAGTCGGAGAAATCCAAGAGCCCTTTGACGCTGAGAGAGCGACAAGTGCTCCAATTGATCGCCGAAGGGAAATCCACCAAAGATGTGGCATCTCTGCTGGGCATCAGCGTGAAAACAGCCGAATCTCACCGCACGAGACTCATGCACAAGCTGGATATTCACGAGACGGCAAGCTTAGTGCGCTACGCCGTACGCCGAGGCATCGTACAGCCCTGAAATACGAAATCTGTTCGGTGCGATCGATCCGGTAGACAATTTTTCGACACCAAGTTTACTAATGGCGCTTACGGTAAGGCTTGACGACTTCCTCACTATGCATTGTGCCGGCGTGCGATAAAATAAAAAGACGAATGAATAAGGAGAATTCCTTCCGTGTGCTGGCACACTCTCGCCTTCATTCTTTTTTTCTTGGTGGCCGGGCTGCCCGCCTTTCCGCAGTCGCCCGATCCCTCGAGCGCCTCGCCGCAGAGCAGCCCTGCTCCCGCGCCTTGCGCGGCTAACTGCCCGCAGACGCCTGCCAAGCCTGCAACCGCGAGTCCCGCTTCGCCGGCTAAGCCCCCCGCGAAGCCGCACAAGGTCTACACCAACGAAGATATCGACGCGCGCCCTCATGACATCACCGTCGAAGGCGCTCGTGACCTTCTACAACAACTGAATGCCTGCGACCGCACCTGCTTCGATCAGGTCGCCCAGCGCGCAGCACTGAATGCTGGCTCCGGCCCTCGCTGGAAACTAGCGCTTCTCGACGCCATTGAAGTCGTAAAAGCCGACGTTGCCTGGCAAGGAATTCTTGGCGAGATCATCGGCGTCCAGGGGCAAGCCTGCGAGACGCAAGTCAAGAAAACGCAAGACATCCAGCGATATGCCGACTCCCGCAACATCACACCGAGCGAGTTAGCCGTCGAACGCGAGTACGAACCGAAGTTCCGCGAGGTCCAGAACCGTCTAAAGGCCGCGCTGGACCGGGCCAGCGCGCACATCGCCAAGTCTTCGCCCGGCAATCTGCAGTCTCAATATATGCACATGCAGGTCGACAAAATCGTTCATGCCACCTGCAAGATTAATGTCCCCAGGCCTCCCGATGACACTGATGATGCCGATGATCCGTGAGGTCTGCCGCATCCGTTTTCCTGAGCGAATGTTTCTTGCGTCCGCACGCGGCGCCCATTATTTTGTTGCCTTCGTTCTGTTGCTGATCACTGGTTCGTGCGTCGCGGCGCCGCTGCAGCATTCGCAGGATCCCACTGCGAAACCGACGCACGCTGCCGCTGCGCAGCAGCCTCCGGCGGCTTCCTCCAATCCTTCTCCCCACAGGTCAACGGAGTCCACTCCGCTGCAGAAAGCTGTTCATCAGAAAAAGGTCATCACGGAAGATGATCTCGCAAAGCCGGCACTGGTCATCTCCCTGGGAGAACTCGAAGGAGAAGAGAACAATCCGACGTGCGATCTTTCCTGCGAAGCCGAACTCCGCTCGCAGATGGGTTTCGGACCCGAACGCGAGGCTGAGTTTCGGAATCAGTTGACGCTCGCCCGCCATGAAATCGGCGACGACAAAGTATGGAATTCCACGCTGCCGGCCGCTCTTCAGGCGGCGGGGCTCTTCTGCGACCTCCAGCGCCAAAAAGCCCAGATCTTCAGCAAAGGGGTGGTGTCGCAGCCGATTCGAGACAGCGTTAATTCTCGCTTCGTCGAGCGCGAGCGCAACCTGATCTCGCAATACAAGAATTCTGCGGGCCTCCTCACCCAGCGCGTTCAGACAGTGCAACGCTTCGCACCCTTCCGAGCCACGGTCATGCAGTATCAGTGGAACGAAGCCACCGCAAGAGTTTGTCCGGATTACACTCTCCCATGATCTCCGCCTCACGCTCTGGAGCCGTCACCGTTCTTTCGCGACCCACTCTTGCGTCGTTCTTCCTGCTGGCCCTTCTTGGCGTGCCGCCACATGCCCGGGCTCTCTCCCCGCAATCCTCCGGCGCGCCGTCGGCAGAGCAGCAGCCGGCTCAGAATCCTACAAAGAAGAATTCCGCAAGCACCGCATCCGATTCGGCCGCTTCGAAAACGAATTCTCCCAAGGCGCATCGAGTCTTTACCAACGACGATCTCTCCCCGGGCTCCGATATTCCCATTGCTCCGGGCGCGCGCCGCCGTCTCAAGCAGCTCAATCGATGCGACCGTGCCTGCTTCAACGACGTGAAGAAACAAGCCATAAGTTTCGGTTACATCACTGCTTTTCCCCGGTCCACGCGTGAAGAGATGGACGACCGGCTCGCCAATGACATACAGGAGCTTCAAAACGATCTCAAGTGGCAGAATCTTCTTCTCGGATTGATTTCTGCGCACGTCGGTTATTGCGCCACAAGGCAGAAGAGTCCGCCACTGGACAACTCCCCGTCTCACACTCCCACGCGTGCCGAGATCCTCGAAGAAGAAGCGCGCGCGAGCCAGCCTCGCCAGGCTCCCACCAGCAACTACGGCGCGGCCGGATCGGCCGTTATGTCCTACCGCTTCAGTAGCAGACCCGATCCCCTCAAAGCTTCGCTGATGGTCCATCAATATATGGACGAGGTGCACCGAGACTGCCCCCTCTCGCAATCAACCGCGGACACTGACGATGATCAAGATCCGTGATCGCCGGGCCGGCACAGCCGTTTCGGCAGCAAAATGCAAAATGGCTCAAGCATGAAACCCACCGAGGTTCTCCTCCTTTCCGGCCTGCTACTTGCGCTTTGTCTAACCAGTCTGTTCGCGTTATGGCGCCGCGCCAATCGAATGCAGTCCGAAGTAGACGGCGCTCCTCGCATCCGGTGGACCTACACTCCGGGCTCCAGCCCCCTTTCCGGAATCGCTCTCGCTCCCAATGGCACCATCCATTTCGCTGCCGCTGACGGTATTTATGCACTGTCGCCCGAAGGCCGATTGCTGTGGAAATCACCGCTGCCATCAGGTCCCGTCGTGGCCGCCCCGACACTCGCGCCCAGCGGCACGCTCTATGCCGCGAGCCAGTCCGGCATGCTCTTTGCTCTCGACGCTTCCGGAAACCTGATTTGGCAATCCGTCAGCACGCAGCACAAATTTCTCACCCCGCCAGCCCTGGAGGACGATGACGCGCTCTACGTCGCCGACGACTACACCGATTTGTTTGCGTTTGCGCCGAGGCTGGGCCCCAACCTCAATTGGAAACAAATGAGCTACAGTCCCACAGGTTCAAAAGAAGACATCTTGCTCGGCCGCAATCCGTACGGGGATGGCTGGTGGAGATCCTCTCCCGTTATCGGCGGGGACGACGTGATCTATCTCGCCCATCAGGAGTGGCTCTACCGGCTCAATCGGCGCGGCGACGTTATTTGGTTCATCCAATTACCGGTTGGGCAGCTCGATTTTCTCGCTATCAGTGCAGACGGAACGATCTACATCGAAGGCCACAATCCGGTGTGGTTGTTCGCCATTGGCCGCGACGGCAAGCAGCGCTGGGTGGTGCGGCCCTCCAACGTCCTAAGAGGTTCTCCGGTAGTTGACAATGCCGGCGTCATTTATTTTTGCGATTCCGATTTCGTCAAGGCCATTCTGCCGGATAGCCAAAGTCACTGGTATCTTCGGTCCGACTGCAACTCCGGTCCGGCCCTCGCCGCCGATGGCACGCTCTATCTAGGAACGAACGGCCCGGAGGAGAAACAGGGCCCTCGCAAATCTTTTCTCACTGGCTTCACTCCCGATGGCCATCTCAAATGGAAGATCGAAATCCACGGAATGGTTCGCGACGCTCCCGCCATAGCTTCCGATGGAACCATCTTCTTCACTACCGATAAGGGCTACGCCTACGCCATATCTGACGCCGGATCTCCTCCTATGGACTCGCCCTGGCCGCGTTTCCAACACGACGCACAGAATTCCGGCCGGGTCCAGGTTTATCGGTAGAATTCATTCATCGCGTGCAGGAGTCCGAGTTCCACATTATGAACCGGAGCTTTCGCCAGTTCGTTCTCGATTACCAGTATCCGGAAGAGGTCGCTGCTTGGGACCAGGAAATCAAACTGAGCTCCTGGAGGGCCGTGCTCAGTCCTTGTAGCAGGTGTAGTGCTGGGAGTATGGATGGTTTATTCCCAGCAACAGGTCGTTCATCTGGCCCTCGGATATGTCGGCGTTCTCGGCGCGCCGCCACTGTGGGCAGTCTTGTCAGCGCCCTCAGAAACCGCGGCTCGCGTCCCGGGACAGACGCCGCAAAGACGGCCTGAGTCCGACCGTTTTGTCGACGCCTGGCCGCCCATTGCGGGGCCTGCCACACCACAAGCGACTAGGACTTCGCCGCGTCCAAAAAAACTCGACATCCTCTGGACCATCTAGATATTCCCAATAGCCAATCCTTCACCTGCTCCGGCATCCGCTGCTTCAGCCAATCATCTCCGTCCTCGTGACCTCGCGCGGCTGATCCAGCAGCGTATCCACCCGTTCGAGGAATCGCACGGTATGCGGCAATCCCGAGTGCTCCTGGAATGCCGCTGCATCCACTCACCGCGAATGAATAAAAAAGAGCCGCCGGTCCCGCATCGAGCGGAAGATGTGAAAACTCAAGCAGCCGACCTCCTCCCTGGATAGCCCTGTCACCTTGCGCAACACCTCCTCCACCATACTCTCCTCCCCTTCACGCGCATGCAGCCGCACAAACACATATTGTTCCACGCTCCCTCCATCTCCCTCGGCGAAACGCTCGCACCGCGGCGATCTTCGCCTCCCCGGCGGCAAAACGCGACAGCCAATTTGCCTCCAGTTGTCCTTCCTTCTGCTCTTGGTAGGCTGGTGTTCAGACCAGCTCGTAGACGCTCCGGTCGTGGCCGCTCGAACTGTTTGTCATGAAGGTTTCT
The DNA here is from genome assembly GCA_003225295.1 of Acidobacteriota bacterium. Taxonomy (GTDB): domain Bacteria; phylum Acidobacteriota; class Terriglobia; order Acidiferrales; family UBA7541; genus Acidiferrum. The sequence continues at coordinate 5,750 of QHYZ01000051.1, forward strand.
TCTGGGAGTCAGCTTCCGGAATGGGGGGCTCCGAGCATTGGTGAGTCGGACTCGGGATCTGCGGCTGAGCCTGAATCCCAGGCCGTATCGGTGTCTTCGTCACGGCAAGCGCCTAAGGTGTGCGCACGGGTCCCCCGAGGCGGTCGGAATAGGCTCCCACCTTTCCCACCTCTGTTCGCAGGTAAATACCAGTGTTTAGTTATGGTTAGTGAGGATCCCGAAAGGGCGCGGCTTCTGATGCGGGCGAGGGCTAGCGCATCGTTGGTCCCGGTTTTCGGCTCCGTTCTAGTACATCGGTACTTCTTAAAATTGAATCGATTTTGTATCCGGAGTCCTATTGTTCCCTGGGTCTCACCCGGATACACTTTTCCTTCGATCAGGAGGCTTCTTTGACTGGTTCTGAACGCCGCACTACCCAGCGCTTTTCCATGCGGCTGCCGCTCACCGTCCGTTGGACCACGGGAGCCGCAGTGGGTGAGACTAGCACCGAGTCACGGGACGTCAGCTCCCGCGGCGTCTACTTCTTCCTTTCCAAGGATGTCAGGGAAGGCTCGCCCGTTGAGATTCTTCTGACCCTTCCGAACGAGATCACTCTGGCCGGACCTGTACGGGTCCGCTGCCTCGGCCGCGTGCAGCGCACCGAGCCTCGCGAAGAAGGCGCAATTGGCGTGGTTGCCGCCATTGAGCGCTACGAATTCCTTCGCGGCGACGAAGATAAGTAGAGAGTTCCGGGAAGGGAAGTCCCGCGCTTCCTGGTTCACGGCCGCCCAAGATTTTGCGGCGGCAAAAAATCCGCAGGCCGAACTTGCAGCGCTTTCACGGCCCTGCGCTCATAAAAGTTCTTGAACACCTTTCTGCCTCTGCGGCAGGGGGAATTCTTGACGAGTTTCTTGCTCGCTCACTGCGGAGGCGGGCAGGATAAGCCGGGGTGCCTTGGCCCCTCAGCGAAGCTACCCCGGCACTGTTTTCTTGTAGCCATTCGAATCTGGTATTTTTCCACTCCCCCTCGTTCGTAGATGATTCGCTACTCGCTGTGTCCCCGTCTTCGAATCCGCTCACGTCGCTGGTCTTCCCATCCGGCCCCCGTTACCTCTGCGCCGCCTGTACTTGCGGGCAGGCGATTTCTTCGGCGCGGATAGGAGAGGATAAAGGTAGCCCAGCGGAGAGCGAACTATAACGGGGAATTCGCACCATACCCGGAAGAATTCGAAAGCAAAGAACTCGAAAAGGTTGCCAGGCGCGATCGCGCGCCCGGTTTGAGCCGTGGGAGTGCGCTAGCATGGGTGAGAGCGGGCAAAGAAAGTTGGGGGGGAATGTTAGAATGGGCCTGGAAATAGACGCAGTCAAAGAAATTGAAGAACTGAAGAACGAAATCGCAACTGAGCGTCCCGCCGGAGGAGACGTTTTGAGCGGAAGCGATTCCATCGGAATCTCGCTCCTCGATCTTGCCGAGATTCTGGATCAGCACAAAATGTGGGTGGAATCGGGCGGAGAATCGGGCGTCAAGGCCGATCTGTGCGGTGTGAATTTAACCAAAGCGGACCTGACCGGTGTGAATTTGCAGGGCGCGCATCTGCACCGAATGAACCTTGCGGGCGCGGATCTTTCGATGGCCAATTTGCGCGGGGCCAGCCTAGTCCGCTCGAATCTACAGAATGCAAACCTGCTGGGCACGGAACTGCGCGGCGCAAATCTGATGGGTGCCAATCTGTATGGTGCGGAAGGTCTCTGGCTTGGCCGGCTGGGGGGGACGAATCTGTTCGATGCAGTGCTCCCCGAATCGATTTCCGCGGTTAACAGTTCGAAGGCGATCAATGATGCGACGAAAGTCGCGCGCTGGTTTTATTTCCTCACCGTGGGAGCGAGCCTTCTCTGCTGTCTGCTGATCGCGTTCACCACCGACGTGCGCTTGCTGCTGAATTCGTCGGCGCTGCCCTTCCTGCGACTGGGCAATGTGCTTCCCATGACGGGGCTTTATCTCGGTGGCCCGTTGGTTCTTCTGGCGCTCTCCCTGCGATTTCATTTTCTGCTGCTGAGGTTGTGGGGAAGCATGGCCGCGCTCCCCACCGTTTTCCCGGATGGGCAAACGCTGGAGAAAGATGGCCCGTGGTATCTGATGGGGCTGGTGCGCAGACACTTTCGGTGGCAAGGGGAATCGCGTTCCGCGATGATCGCGTTCGAAACAGTGCTTTCGACGGTGTTGGCGTATTGGATTGTTCCATCGACGCTGTTCCTCTACTGGTTTCGGTATCTGCCGCGGCAGGATTTCCGGGGGACGCTACTGCATGTGTTGCTGATGACTCTCTCGGTGGCAAGCGCGACGTGTCTGCCTTTTGTCGTGTCGCGAGTGCTGCGACCGGGTGACATCCGTATGCCCAAGTCGAAAAACATCCTACGAATGATTCTGGGAACCACGCGCGTGGCGCTGACGACGGGCTGCATCCTTTTTCTCTTTTCTCTTGGCGTGAACCGGGGGTTGCCTTTCGACAGGAGCACGGCCACGGAAGAATCACCGGGCGATGTGAGACGTTGGGCGGCGATGGTGTTTCAGTCGGTAGGCTACCGCCCGTACGCGGATTTGACGGAAGCGACGCTGTCGTCACCTCCGCCGCGTGGCACAGTCTGGACGGATGAGACAGTGGAGAAAATCGTGGGCGCGCGGCTGAATCAGATGAATTTGCGGTTTGCGCGAGGCTACCGGGCATTTCTGACCAATGCAAAACTGTGGCGCGCGAATCTTGAGGGGGCCTATCTATCCGAGGCGGACCTGCGCGGTGCGAATCTCCGCGAAGCGCTACTGCGCTCCGCGATACTCGATCGCGCCCAGATGACACACGCCGTGTTGGTGTCCGCCAAGGCCACCGGTGCAAATCTGACGGCGTCGGATTTGCGGTTTGCCGATCTCTCATACGGCACGTTTGAAAATGCAGTGCTTTCGAATGCAAAGATTTCCGGGGCATCGCTTTACGCCGTGAATATGCGGAATGCGCAACTGCTGCGGACCGACCTTTCGCGCACGGACATGCGCGATACGAAACTCGAGCACGCGGTGCTGTCGTTTGCAAATCTGGAGCAGACAGACCTGTCTTCCGCGAAGCTTGGAGAAGCGAACCTGACCGGCGCTGTTCTGAAAGGGAGCATCCTGCTGGACGCCGACTTGAAGAAGGCGGATCTGCGCGGAGCGTATTTGACGGGCGCGATTTTTCGCGGTGTTGAACTCGATGGAGCGAATTTGGCGGGTGCGGATTTGCGGGGCGCTTCAGGAATCACGGCCGTGCAGGTTTGCTCTGGCTTACATGGGCGCAGCGCATTGATGGATCCCGATCTTGCCGCCGAAGTCCAGCTCCGCTGTGGAGCCTCACAATAGGTCAGCTTCTCGCATCGGATCTGCGCAGGAGTTGAACCCTGGCGTCTGATCAAATCTTTTCGTTGGGGGACTAAGGCTCATTCCTGGAAGTTCATTTTCCTAACGAGCGCTTGAAAATCCGGATCGGAGCGCAAGGGCACCAGGACCGGATCGCACTTCACACAGATCATCTGGCCTTCCCGTGCCATGAACGCCTTCTGCAACGAGCTCACGGCCTCGTTCTTCCTTCCCAAGAGAGTTAACAGCTTCGCATCCTGTAGGGCTGCTCGCCGGCAAGCGGACGCTTTGGAAGGTGGTCGAGCAAGTTCTGCAGGGAGGTCTGGAGGTCGGAGTTTCGATAGATTTCTCCAGCAGCAGCGGCCAGCGCTGGGTCTGCACTCAGCGCTATTCTAGCGACCCACTGATAATGGGGGAGAGGCAGGAATTTCAGTGCAACGAATCGGTGGAGGCGCCGTGTCCTCCGCCTTGTGCACCACGCCCATGCCTCCACCGCCGAGTTTCTCGACGCAGCTGTTCGGTACGGTCATTGGTCTATTGGGCGCTAGCACAGACTGAACTGCCAGCGCCTTACGAGCCTTGCTGCCCACCATCTCCGTTTAACTGTCTTTCCAGCCTGTAAGTGAACGGGAAGCGGCAATCACTCATTTGCCGCCCATCTCTGGTTCAGCCGCAAGGTAAGTCAACGCGGTGAGGCGGTATCATAGTAGAAGAGCGTTCTGCTTGAGCAAAGTAGCAATGTCCGAATTGCCGAGCTTGCGCGTATCATGGAACGCGGAAATTGTCAGGAGAGGCGAGTATGAGCAACACGAGGAAGGAAAGACTGACGACGCCACAGATTCGCGAGAATGGGAAGCATCGCCCGGCGAGTTGGGACGAGGCTCTGGACCGGGTTGCCGCAGGGTTTCGACGGGAGATCGAGAAACATGGCCCGCGGACGTTTGGGATGTTCAGTTGTTCGAAGACCACCAATGAACTTAATTACGTGGCACAAAAGTTTGTGCGGTCGGTGATCGGTACCAACAACATCGACAGTTGCAACCGAACTTGACACGCGCCCAGCGTCGCCGGTCTGGCGGCGGTATTCGGAGCCGGTGGGGGAACGAGCTCGTACCGCGAAATCGAAGAGTGCGAGGTAATCCTGCTGTGGGGTTCGAACGCCCGCGAGACACACCCGATCTTTTTTCACCACGTCCTGAAGGGGGTTCGCAACGGAGCGAAATTGTACGTGGTGGATCCGCGGCGCACGAGTTCGGCGCAATGGGCGGATGTGTGGCTGGGGCTTGACGTGGGAAGTGACATTTCGTTGGCCAACGCCATGGGTCGGGAGATCATCGTATCCGGTTTGGCCAATGAGGCCTTCATCCGGCACGCGACGAGTGGATTTGAGGCTTACCGCCAGTGCGTGGAGAAATACACGCTGGACAGAGCGGAGCGCGAGACCGGTGTGCCAGCGGAAGCGATTCGGCAGACGGCGCATGCTTACGCGAAGGCTAAGAGCGGCCAGATTTGCTGGACGCTCGGGATTACGGAACATCACAATGCAGTGGACAACGTGGTGGCGCTGATCAACCTGGCGCTGTTGACAGGACACGTCGGGAGATATGGCAGCGGCGTGAATCCGCTGCGCGGGCAGAACAATGTGCAGGGTGGCGGAGACATGGGTGCGATTCCGGACCGTTTGACCGGGTTCCAACACCTGGAGAATCCGGAGCTGCGAGCGAAATTCGAGCGCGCCTGGCGCGCCAAGATTGAGCCGAAGCGCGGATGGCATTTGAGCGCGATGTTCGATGCTATGGAGCGCGGGGAACTGACCTTGCTCTATGTGTTGGGAGAAAACCCCGTGGATTCGGAGGCCGACCGGCATCGCGCGGTGAAGCTCCTCCGCGGGCTGAAATTCATGGTAGTGCAGGATCTTTTTTGCACGAGGACGGCGGAGATGGCCGATGTGGTCCTGCCCGGCTCCGCCGGATGGTGCGAGACCGAAGGGACGGTGACGAGCAGCGAGCGGCGCGTGCAGCGTGTGCGCGCAGCAGTGCCGTTGCCCCATGGTGTGCCGGACGACATCGAGATTATTTATCAACTTGCGCGCCGATTCGGACACGAATGGGGTATGCCGGACGCTGAAGCCATCTGGAACGAAGTGCGGCAGTTGAGTCCGATGCATGCGGGCATGAGTTACCGCCGGCTGGAGGAACTTGGCGGGATTCAGTGGCCGTGTTACGACGAGACACATCCCGGCGAAATGTACTTGCACAGCCGGCTCTGGCAGGAACCGTTGATCGGTCCGCGCGCACCGTTCCATGCAGTGGAGTTCGAGCCGCCCGTGGACGAATTGAATGAGCAGTATCCGATGCGGCTGACCACCGGGCGGTATTTGGATTCCTACAACACCGGTGCGCAAAGCCAGCGATTTCCATCTCCGCTGCGCCGCGCCGCGACCATCGACCTCTCGCCGGAAGACGGCGAGCGGTACCAGGTGGGCGAAGGAGAAAAAGTACGCATCAGTTCGCGGCGCGGGTCGATAATCGCTCCGGTGCGCTTCGACTCGGGATTGCGGCCCGGACTGGCCTTTCTATCGGTCCATTTTCACGAGCAAGTAGCGACGAACGATCTCACGATTGACGCCGTGGATCCCAAGTCCGGAACGTCCGAGTTCAAGGCGACGGCGATTCGCATCGAGAAATACGCGGAGAAATGAGTGGACCTGCATCTGACCGCGGCAGCAGCAAGCGCTGAAGAACAAGCTGCTATTGACGCCCTGCTCGGCGAACCGGAGTCCAGTTGGGACGGCGGAGCGAGACAGATCGAGCGCGATGGGCGCGCAGTGTTCGGTGGTGGGACGGCACGCTCGCGTCGGCATCTGCTGCTCCCCGTGCTGCATGCGATTCAAGAACGAATCGGCTGGATCAGTCCCGGTGCGCTCAACTATGCGTCGGTACGATTGAACGTGGCGCCAGCCGAAGTGCATGGCGTCGCTTCGTTTTATGGAATGTTTTCGCTGTCGCCGCGGCCTCCGGTGACTGCGCATGTGTGCGACGACATTGCTTGCATGACTCGCGGCGCAGGCGCGCTGTGCGCTGAACTGGAACACAAACTTGGGCCGGCGGGATCGCCTTCGGAAGGCGGGCAAACCATCTGGCAACGCAGCGCGTGTCTAGGGCTCTGCGAACGCGCTCCGGCGGCGCTGATCAGCGCGGCGGGAACGACGGCGCGAGAGCGCGTGGTTGCGCCGGCGGCCACGGAAAATCTTATTTCCACCATGCAAGATGCCGTGAACGGCAGGCTTCCGGCAGAACCTGACACATTGAGTACGAAGCTCTCGGTGCCACAAGCGGGGCAGGCGCAACTGCGCCTGTTGCGGCGCGCAGGACAAGTCGATCCGTCCAGCATTGAGGATTATCTGCAGCGTGGCGGTTATGAAGCATTGCGACGGTCGTTCGAGCTTGGCGCGGAACGCGTCATCCAGGAAGTCATCGATTCGAAATTGCTGGGGCGTGGGGGTGCGGCATTTCCCACGGGGAAGAAATGGGAAGCGGTGCATTTGCAGCGCCATCTTGGGTACCCGCATTACGTAATTTGCAACGCGGATGAATCGGAGCCGGGCACCTTCAAGGATCGTATCGTGATGGAGGGCGATCCGTTTGCGGTTTTGGAGGGGATGACGATTGCCGGGTTCGCGGTGGGCGCGCAGAAGGGCTACGTCTATGTTCGCGGGGAGTATCCGCTGGCGACGGAGCGGCTGAATCACGCCATCAGAGCCGCTCGAGCGCAGAAGCTCTTGGGGCAGGACATTCTCGGCCGCGGACTTCGTTTTGATGTCGAGCTGCGGCGCGGGGCGGGAGCATACATTTGCGGGGAAGAAACGGCGTTGCTCAATTCGATCGAAGGCTACCGCGGTGAACCGCGCAATAAACCACCGTTTCCGACGCAGTCTGGGCTGTTTCACCTGCCAACGGTCGTCAACAACGTCGAGACGCTGATCAATATTCCAGAGATTATTCTGGGCGGCGGCGCCGCTTACGCGCGGATCGGCAAGGGAAATTCCGCCGGGTATCGATTGTTTTGCGTTTCAGGTCACGTGGTCCGTCCGGGTGTCTACGAAACGCCTTACGGACCTACGATTCGAAACGTGATCGACATGGCGGGAGGTGTCGGAGGGACGGGGCGTCTGCAGGCGGTTTTGCTCGGTGGCGCGGCCGGCAGCTTTGTTTCGCCGATGGAACTCGACACTCCCTTGACGTTTGAAGGGACGCGCGCGATCGGTGCTACGCTCGGCTCCGGAGTAGTGTTGTTGTTCGATGATTCCACGGATCTGCAGCAGGTGCTTCTTCGCATCGCGGCGTTTTTTAGGGACGAGACCTGTGGGCAGTGCGTGCCGTGCCGAGTTGGCTCGGTTCGCCAGGAAGAGGTGCTGCAGAGGCTGGTTCGCCGCCAGACGATTGGTTCAGTCGCCGAAGAGCGCAACACTCTGCAGGAGATTGCACAAGCAATGCGCGATGCCTCCATTTGCGGATTAGGGCAAACAGCCTCCGGCGCAATTCTTTCGGCGATGAATCGATGGAGCCTATTTTCATGAGCGAGCCGTCCCAAGCGCCATCTCCGCTGATCCCTGTGCCGCGGGCACCGGTCCCGCAGATCCCCGCGGCAGCTCCGCGCCGTGAGATTGAAATCACCATCGACGGAAAGCGTGTGGCGGTTCCGGAGGGCGCCACGATTCTGGAAGCGACGCGCAAGCTCGGCATCGATACTCCTACGCTTTGCTTTCTTGAAACGCTCACTCCCGTGAATGCGTGCCGCGTCTGCGTGGTGGAGCTGGAGGGATCGCGCACGCTCGTTCCCGCATGCTCGCGGAAAGCTGAAGCGGGCATGGCCGTTCACACCGAATCCGAGCGCGTGCTACTCAGCCGCCGGCTCGTGCTGGACTTCCTGGCGTCATCCGTGGACGTCTCGACCGCGCCGACGCTGCGAGCTTACATGGAGCAATACGGCGCGCGCCCCGACAGATTCGGCGCGCGGGCCCAGACGGTGGCGCAGGCGCCGAAAATCGACAACGAACTCTACATGCGCGACTACTCGAAGTGCATCCTTTGCTACAAGTGTGTGGAGGCTTGCGGAGTGGATGCGCAGAATACCTTTGCGATTAGCGTCGCGGGGCGAGGCTTTTCCGCGCATATTTCCACGGAGTTCGATATTCCTCTGCCGCAATCGGCGTGCGTCTATTGCGGCAATTGCATCGGCGTGTGCCCCACGGGCGCACTGATGTTCAAGACCGAGTACGACAGGCGGGCGGCGGGGACTTGGGATGAAACTCAGCAGACGCAGACCGACACGATTTGTCCGTATTGCGGTGTGGGTTGCGAACTTACGGTTCACGCGCAGGAGGGGCAAATCGTGAAAGTGAGCTCGCCGCTGGATCATTCGGTCACGCAGGGAAATCTCTGCATCAAGGGACGATTTGGTTGGCAATTTACAGATTCGCGAGCAGCGACTTGATGCCCTGCCGAAGAAACCCTTTCCTTCTTCTCGTTGACAAAAAACAAAGCTGAATGCTTCCCCTCCAATCTTGCGCTCATTTCATCCTTACTGCATGCGGTACAACGCTCTCAATCCAGTGACGCACAAGGAAGCCAAATTGGACTGCCGATGGGGAAAAGAGCTTCCGGATATTGCATAAATTATCTTGACCGCTCCTGGATGCTTGACATGTATGGACGCTATTCTTCTCGCCTTCTGGTGGGAACGCGCCTGCGGGGTGGGATCACTGCGAGTGGTTGAGTAAGTGGTGTGTGGGCACGCGGTGGTTAGCCAAGCGAGCGCTCCGGCATTGCTTTGCGTGTCTGTGCTCTGGCGTGCTCGCACTCCTCTCTCTCCCAATATTCTTGAATTGCCAAAAAATTAAGAAGGGGTGGGTACGTGAAAAAGATAGGCGTATTTTTCTTTTTTCCCGGTTTGTTTCTGATTTATTAAACCATCTCGCAACCAGCCAAGCCGCAAACAGTAACGACTGGGACCGTGATTGGAACGGTCACAGATCCCAGCGGAGCTGCGATTATGGATGCGACAGTGGTACTGCGCAACAGAGCTACCAACGGCCAAGCAACGCAGAAGACCAATTCAGCCGGTCAATATACCTTTGTGAACGTGGCACCGGGCGAGTACGAAGTTACAGTAAAAAAGGATGGCTTCCGGACAGCGGATGTGGCCTCGCTTACGGTGGAGGTGTCAAGGAGTTACAACGTGGATGTGAGACTGGAGATCGGCGCGGCGTCGGAATCGGTGACAGTGACGACGGAGGCGCGCGTCGAATTGCAGACTACGGACGCGCAACTCGGCGATGTCGTGGGTGGTACGACACTCGTGCGTTTGCCAACGCTGCAGCGTGATGCCTCTGAACTATTGACCCTTCAACCTGGTACTACACCCTATGACACGACGGCGAACGGCGGTTTTGGCAACCAAGGAGGCACAGTGGCAGGCGCCCGTAGCGACCAGAACACAATTGTTATGGACGGAATCGACATAACGGACAATACCGTTGGGGGCGGCTCGAACGCGCAAAACTTCATTCCCACGGGAGTGGAGAGCCTGGAAGAGTTTAAGGTTGGGGTTACGAATTCAAATGCCACGTTCAGCCGTGCTTCCGGTGGACAGATCCCCCTGGTCAGCAAGGGCGGCGGCAACACACTTCACGGGGATGGCTATTGGTTCCATCAGAGCGATGGTTACAATGCCAACTCCTGGGACCTCAACCGTGTGGGCCAGAAGAAATCGCCGTTCAAGGATAACCGCGAAGGAGTCAGCATAGGTGGTCCTGTCTTCCATAACAAAACGTTTTTCTTCAGCAACTATGAAAAACGGCGTTTTCCAGCCGGGCAGACGGTAACGCACATCGTCCCGACCGACAGCCTGCGCAACGGCATTCTGGAATTCAAGGATGGCGGCGGAGTACTCCGGCAGTATGACCTGGCCACCGCAGCCAATTGCGGCCCCGGCGGCAATCTCGCTTGCGATCCCAGGGGCATTGGCATCAGCCCGACAGTGCAAGCCCTGTACAAACTGAACCCGGCAGGCACTGACTCCAGCGTTCCCGGAGTAGATGGGAATAACACTCTTGGGCTGCGCACATCGGTCACCACGCCGATTAAACAGGACTACATCACGTTCCGGTTGGATCATAACTTCACCGACAAGATGCACTTCTTCGGCCGGTACATTTATTCCCGGAACCTGCAAATCACCCCGACCCAGATAGCGGCGCTCGCTGGCAAACCCACTATCGCCACGACCGGCAACGATACGCGTGGGGATGGCGTCATCGGCGCCCTCAATTATGCCTTTAACTCGACCACCAACAACGTGATCCGATATGGGTGGATTCGCAGCCGAATCTTCCTGCCGGGTCTTTCCCCGAGCGCATCGGCAGCCTCACTTGCGCTCCCCGGCACCGATTCGTCAGGGGGCCCGGTGGCACTTGCACCTGGGCTTGGCACCGTTGGGTTGCTCGACGTTCCGATCGACGTGGATACGCAACGTGCACGCACACAGGGCAACTTCCAGCGTACCAAGCAGTTGATCGATGATTTTTCGAAGATCAACGGAAGACACAACATCGTGGCCGGGGGCAGCATCCGGTGGCTCCCGATCACCGCGCAACGCAATGACAAGGTGGTTGGCTCGCTGGCTTCGCTGGTAGCTCTAATGGATGCCGATGGCAATGGCGGCGCCTCCCCGATTCCGGATGTCAACCGGCCTCCGACGTGCAATCTCGCAGGTCAATCCTTCTGCTTGCAGGGTGCTGACGTACAGAAGTGGGATCGCCTTTATGCCGCAACGCTTGGCGTCGTCGACAACATCAATGTGCTTGCGGTGCGGGATGGAAACTTGAATCCGCTACCCTTCGGCACTCCATTGATCGCCAACGCAAACATGCAAGCCTATGATATGTACGTCCAGGATACCTGGAGGTTCAAGCCCAGCCTCACACTCACCTATGGTCTTTCCTACGGATGGCAGACGCCTCCGCACGAGGCCCGCAACGAACAAACGTTCATCGTGGATGCGGCGACCAGTCAGATCCTGACGGCCCAGGGCTATATCAATTCTAAGAAGCAAGCCGCTCTGAACGGGCAAGCCTTCAATCCTGTATATAGCCTATCTCCCCATCGCCAAGTCTGGACGGAACAATATCTACAATCCGGACTATCTTGACCTAGGTCCGCGCGCATCGCTGGCATGGAGTCCTTCCTATTCGGATGGTTTTCTCGGACGCCTGTTCGGCAGCGGGAAGACCGTGACGCGGGCAGGGTTCGGCATCTACTATGACCGAATCAACAATGTACAAAGCGTGGAAATCCCACAGCTTGGCGTGGGTTTTGCACAAACGCTGGTCCTGAAGTCACCTCTCTGCAACGTCAATGGCGCATCGGCAGGGGCCAATTGCAACGCCGCGGCGGGCACAAATGACATCGGAGGATCCGGTTTCCGGGTCGGTGTGGACGGGACTATACCGGTGCCTGGGTTTCCCACGGTTACATCACCTGTGAAGCCCGCCAGCCCGTTCGGCGAGTTTCTTTCCTTTTCGCTCGATCCGTCGTTCAAGGTAGGCAGGAGCTACAGCTTTGATTTTACCGTGCAGCGAGAATTGCCCGGCAACATGTTGATGGAGATCGGCTATATCGGACGGCTGGGGCGAAGTCTTCCCAACAGCATCGATTTCGATTCCTCTCCTTATATGTTGAAGGACCAGGCGTCCGGCCAAACATTTGCCCAGGCGTTCGACGCGGTCGCAGCGCAAGTTTCCGCACATACGCCGCTGGCGAACATCGCACCGCAGCCGTGGTTCGAAAACCAATTGCCGGGCTTTGGGGCATCGTCCGCCTCTGGCCCATTTGCTCAAGGTTGCGGAGACCCCACGCTCACCGCAACGCAGTGCCTTGTTTCCCAAAATGGAGGCGCCTTCCAGGCTCGTTCGGTAAACGCGCTCTTTCAATCCATGGGGTTTGACCGTGAGTTGCTCGGAGAGACCGCTTACAACAATCTTCAGGTATTCCTAGCCCTGTTCGTGCGCACTCACATTGACCTCTCGAACTACCACGCGGCCACATTCACGTTACGCAAGCGGCCGTCGCACGGTCTGCAATTCGATCTGAATTACACGTTCTCGAAATCCCTGGATCAGCTAGGCGGCGTGCAGAACAACGCCGGCACCTACGCGTCCAGCTTCAATCCCAACCTCCAATACGGACCGTCTCTGTTCGATCGGACTCACGTGTTCAACGCTATCTTCAACTATGACCTGCCCGCTGGCAAAGGGCACAAGTTCAGTTTCAGCAACAGCGTGCTCGACAAGATCATCAGTGGTTGGTATGTGACCGGTGTGTTCCGCGCGAACAGCGGGTTGCCTATACCCGTTGTCGGAGGCGACTTCGGCGGGGGGCCGTTCTCCAACGGCGTCAACATGATTGCGACGGTCGATCCCAGTTCGCTGGGAGCCAGCGCTCACAGCAGTGTTTGCGGATCCGCTGGTCTCAACGGACTGACTTATGGAAGCGCTGGTGATGGTCCAAACTGCGCTCCCACTGACACAGGTTCCGGACGAAATCTATTCTCTGATCCGGGAGCCGCTTCCATGAAATTTCGCTACCCGGGCGTGAGCACCGACGGCCGAGACGGCTCAGGACATCCCGTTCGCGGCCTTGGCTTGTGGAATTTGGATTCGCGGCTGGGGAAAACGACGTCGTTCCACGAGCGTTTCAAAGTGGAGATTTCCGCCGACTTCTTTAACCTGTTCAACCACGTGAACTTCTTCGATCCATCGCTGAACATCAACAGCCCGGAGACTTTTGGCGTGATCAGCTCGGAACTGATTCCCGCTAATCGCACGCAGGGGAGTCGCTGGATCGAACTGGGTTTGCGCGTTTCGTTCTGAGGGACAACCCTTAAACAGAAACCAGGAAGCGGGCTGTCCGCCTGCTCCCTGGTTTTTCTTTTTCGCGCGTATGAGTCGCGATACAACTTAGAGCTCGTCGCCGAAGCGCTTGATGTCCTCGGGGCCTTCTTTCAGAGGACCGACGTTACGGCCCTGGACGAGCTCGCGAATCTGCTCGACGATGTCGGGGTTCGCGAGAGTAGTGATGTCGCCGGTGTCCATGTGGTTGGAGATGGCCGCGAGGACGCGGCGCATGATCTTTCCGGAGCGGGTCTTGGGCATGTCCGGGACAATGTGGACGGTCTTGGGCCGAGCGATTTTGCCGATCATCGTTTCGATCGTGGCGACGACTTTGTCCTGGATGGCTTTGGTGGTCGGAACGCCGGGCTTTAGGGAGATGTAGACGACCGGAACGCGGCCTTTGACTTCGTCCACGGCGGGAACGACTGCGGCTTCGGCGATCTCGGAAATCGTGAGGCAGGCGGATTCGACTTCCTTGGTGCCGAGGCGGTGGCCGGCGACATTGATGACGTCGTCGACGCGGCCGAGGATGCGGTAGTAGCCGTCGGCGGAGAGCATGGCACCGTCTGCCGCGTAGTAAGGCCAATCGCGCCAGTCCTTGCTTTTGGGATTCTTGTTGTACTTTTTGTAATACTGATTGACGAAGCGCTGGGGATCGCCCCAGATGGTCTGCATGATGCCTGGCCAGGGATTCCGAATGCAGATGTTGCCGGCGTTTCCAGATCCTGCTTTAACTTCATTGCCCTCCTCGTCCCAAATGATCGGATAAATGCCGAGCACTGCGGGACCCGCGCTACCGGGCTTCATGAGGTCGAGCGCAGGCTTGGTGGAGCAAAGGAAGCCGCCGGTTTCGGTTTGCCACCAGGTGTCGACGATGACGGCTTGGCGCTTGCCAACGACTTCGTAATACCACTTCCAGACTTCCGGCTCGATGGGTTCGCCGACGGTGGTCATGTGTTTGAAGCGGTAGTTGTAATTCTTCGGCTCGTCGCCGCCGGCTTTGCGAAGCATGCGGATGGCCGTGGGTGAAGTGTGGAAAATGTTGACGTCGAGGCGTTCGGCGATACGCCAGGGACGGCCGGCATCGGGGAATTGTGGAACGCCTTCGTAGAGCACGCCGGTGGCGGCGAGAGCCATCGGGCCGTAAACGATATAAGAGTGCCCGGTAATCCAGCCGATGTCCGCCATGCACCAGTAGACGTCTTCGGGATGAATGTCCTGGTAATACTTGGCGGTGCCGACGACGTAGGCGAGATAACCTCCGGTACGATGCTGGCAGCCCTTGGGTTTGCCCGTCGTGCCGCTGGTGTACATGAGGAAGAGCGGAGCCTCAGCGTCCTGCGAGACGGGCTCGACGATCTGGCCGCGATAGCCTTGCAGGACTTCGTCGACGAAGAAGTCGCGGCCCATGATCATGGGTGTTTCGGAAGTATATTTTCCGGGATAGCGTTTCCACACCAGGACTTTGTCAATCTCCTGACCCTCCTTCGTCGCGGTTCGCACGGCGATATCTGCGCCGGCTTTATGATCCACCCACTTGCCATTGCGGTGATAGCCGTCGGCGTAAATCAGCACGCGGCTGCCGGAATCGGCGGCACGGAGGCCGCAAGCTTCGCCGCTGAAACCGCCGAAGACGACGGAGTGCACCACACCGAGGCGCGCGCAGGCCAGCATAGTGATCGGCAACTCCGGAATCATGGGCATGTGGATGGTGACGCGATCGCCGGTCTTGAGTCCGGCGAAATCACGCAGCATCGCGGCAACTTCGTTCACACGCTTGTAGAGTTCCTGGTAGGTGATAACGGTGGGAGATTCGCTCTCCGGTTCGGGGACGAAGATCAGCGCGGCTTTGTTCTTGTATCTGGCGAGGTGGCGATCAACACAGTTGTAACAGGCGTTTAGTTTTCCGCCGACAAACCATTTCCAGAAGGGAGGATCGCTGGTGTCGAGCGTCTTGCGCCAGGGCTTGTCCCAATCGAGGAGGGAAGCGTAATGATCGAAGCATTCGGGAAACTGTTTTTCGCTGAATTTCTTGACGAAGGCAGGATCGGCGAGATTGGCCTGAGCAAGAAACGTTTTGGAGGCGCGAAAGTATTCCTCCTCTTTCCAGTGAACGGCAATTTGCGCTTCGGTGAGTTTGTTCTTACTCCTGGATGTCTTCGCTTTTGTTTTCTGGCGAACTTTGGCCACGGCAGCAACTCCCTTTGGAGGATCGATTTCATTGCGACGCTACAACGAGGAACAGCCTGGTTCGGGCAAGCTCATTTCAGGAAAAGAAAGAACTTGCCCGAACCGATGATGCTACTGCGCAGCCACGCGAGTCAATCTATGAAGGTCGCTACTTCATCCCGCCAACCTCGTCCCAAATCTTGTGGCCGTGCGTTTCCTGGAGCAGTAGGCCGCCGACGACAAAGGTCATCGAGGCGACAATCATCGGGTAATAGAGACCCGCAAGAATGTTGCCAGTCGCCGCACAGCTCGACAATCCGATGAGCGGCAGGAGTCCACCAAAAACGCCGTTGCCGATGTGATAGGGAAGCGAAAGAGACGTATAGCGTATCTTCGCCGGGAAAGCCTCGACGAGATAGGCCGCGATAGGGCCGTAGACCATGCAGACGTAAATCACCTGGATGAAGACCAGAAAAACAAGCATGGGCACATTCGGGTTGGGCGCTTCTTTCGCGGGGACTTGAGCATTGGTAGCGGGGTCGATGGTTATGGGGGTCAGACTGATGGCCCCGGTAACTTTGTTTCTTGAGGATTTTACCGTGACAACGTTGTTACCCGCAGCGCTTTGCATCGCTTTGTAAATCGGGATGTAGGTGACGACGGCGAGCAGACACGCACCCAGCATGAGCCACTTGCGGCCGATCCTGTCCGAGATCGCGCCGAAGACCGTGAAGAATGGCATGGCGCAGAGCAGAGCGATAGCGATAATGATGTTGGCGGTTTTGGTGTTCACCTTGAGGATGGTCTGCAAGTAAAAGAGAGCATAGAACTGGCCGGTATACCAAACTACGCCCTGGCCCGCCGTGGCGCCGAAAAGAGAGATGAGGACGCGCTTGAGATTCTCCCACTTCCCAAAAGCATCCGTCAGCGGCTGCGTAGAGGTCATTCCCGCGCTCTTGATGGAGGCGAAGATCGGTGATTCCTTCATCTTCAAGCGGATGTAAAGCGAGATGGAGACCAGGATGATGGAGATCAAGAAAGGAACGCGCCAGCCCCAATTGTTGAAATTGTCCTTGGTCATCGAATACTGCGTTGCAAGAATTACCAGAAGCGATACGAAAAGACCTAGGGTGGCAGTGATCTGAATGAAGCTGGTGTAGAAACCACGCTTGTTATCGGCAACATGCTCGGCCACGTAAACGGCCGCACCGCCGTACTCCCCGCCGAGGGCTAACCCTTGCAAAACCCGGATGAGAATCAAGGTGACAGGAGCGAACCAGCCGGCGCTGGTGTATGTTGGCATTAGGCCAATCAGAAAAGTAGCACCGCCCATGATGGTCAGTGTCACGAGGAAAGCATATTTACGGCCGACCAGGTCGCCAATGCGTCCGAAGAAAAGCGCTCCGAACGGACGCACGAGGAAGCCCACTGCGAAGGTCGCCAGATAGGCGATGTAGGCGAAAGTATCGTTTCCCGGTGGATAGAACTTGAGTGCCAGGACAGCAGCCAGGCTGCCGAAAATATAGAAGTCGTACCACTCGATCATGGTGCCAACAGCAGAAGCGAGGATTACCCGCCAAATGCCATATTCGGCCGTACCACCCATCGGAACTGCGTCTGCACGGCTGGCCATGCTCCCTCCTGTTCAACTTCGACCTGGGTATCGAGGCGCGGCGCTGCTCATCGCTGGCACGAGCGATGCGGCAAGACACACCTCACTGGACGTCTCTTCTCCCTTCCCTTGAATCCCCCCTTTGACTCACTTTGGGGGGTGCGGAGTCAGGTCTTCAGTGCCGGGAAGGGCCTTGGAATCCCCCGTTCATATACGCCTCCGCCCGCGTTGTCAAGAAATGACTCATGCGGCCACTAGCGAGATCGGAATTTGCCAGCCGGTTTCACCGCTTTCCGCAACCCTGGGGCTCGGCTCCTCCCTAGAGCGCAAAGCTCAATCGTGGTAAAACTTCAGTTTGAACCTGCACAACGCCATCTTCCTGTTTTTCGCCGGCGCCCTCGGCGGAGCGATCAACGCGGTGGCTGGTGGAGGGAGTTTCGTCGCTTTTCCTGCGCTCCTGTTCACCGGAGTACCGCCCATCCCGGCGAACGCCACCAATACGCTTGCCCTGTGGGTAGGAACGACTGCGAGCGGCGGAGCGTACTCCCAGAAGCTGAACATCTCACGCCGCGTCATGATTCCCCTCGTAGCGACCAGCATTGTCGGAGGGCTGGCGGGCGCATTTCTCTTGATCAAGACCCCCGCGCAAACTTTTCTTCGCATTCTTCCCTGGCTGCTCCTCGGTGCGACGCTGCTGTTCGCCTTTGGCAAGCATCTGACCGGGCGCATTTCCGCCGGCATTTCGCACGACGCATCGAATGCAAAAGTGACAGGTGCTTCGACCTTCGAACTTCTCGTAGCGGTCTACGGGGGTTACTTCGGCGGCGGGATTGGGATCATGAACTTAGCAATGCTCGCGGCAATGGGCATGACCGACATCCACGCCATGAACAAACTCAAGGTGAGGCTTGGCGGCGTGATCAACGGTGTTGCCACGATTACTTTTATCGCCACACGGGCGATCCTTTGGCCGCAGGCGATGGTGATGACCGCCGGCTCCATTCTTGGCGGATATTCGAGCGCTCATTTTGCCCAAAGGCTCCCGCAAGCCTGGGTGAAGTCCTTCGTCATCCTGGTGGGAACGGCCATGACGATTTATTTCTTCGTCCGCGGCTATCGTTAGAGCCCCTGGTTGAGCGTTTCAAGCCCATCGATTTTTCCTTCCACCGGCAACGGCTCTTGATATAGTCCGGCGGCATGTCCCCTGCTGGCATCCACCTGCAAGCACAGCCCGCCAAAGCGACGCCGCTCACTCGAAATCAAGTTCGAAGGTTCTGGGCCTCGCGGGGAGGGTGGACGCTTGACGAGATGGATTCGTACTTTTATCTCCTCTAGGGCGGACTGCTCTTGGCAGTTTTCTCTCCGGATGGGGCTGGCGTTTCTGTGGTGCCCCGTCGGTGGTAAATTTGGGCGCGCTCGGAGATTGATGCTGACAGTGGCTTCGGTGCGTCACGAGCTAACCGAGCCTGTGCCCGGGCGGACCCTGCCGGCGTAGATTTCGCGATGGTCGAGGATGAACATGACCGACGTTGAGACAAAAAGCTTCCCTGTCGAAGCCTTGTGTGAATTCAGCACCCGTATGTTCCTGCACTTCGGAGTTCCCAAGACCGATGCCATGCAGGCTGCCGAGGTGCTTGCTTGCGCGGACTTGCGCGGCATTGATTCCCACGGCGTCGCCCGTCTGCGCACCTACTTCGAAATGCTGGCTTTGGGCCGCATCAATCCCGGGCCTCAAATCAAAATCGTGCGCTCGACACTGAGTACCGCAACCGTGGATGGCGACAATGGCCTGGGACTGGTGGTGGGCCCGCAGTCGAATCGCATGGCCATGGACATGGCGGAGAAAGCCGGCTCGGGCTGGGTCAGCGTGCGGAATACCAACCACTACGGAATCGCCGGCTACTATGTGCTTAAAGCTCTGGAGCGCGACCTGATCGGTTGGGCGATGACAAATTCGACCAAGCTGGTCGCGCCCTTGTGGGGTGCCGAGCGCATGCTTGGCACCAACCCCATTGCCATCGCCTTCCCTGGCAAGGAAGAACCGCCCATCGTGATTGACATGGCCACCTGCGCCGCCGCCTACGGAAAAATCGAAATGGCGCGGCGGAGAGGCGAGAAGATCCCCGAAGGATGGAGCGTTGATCGACAGGGTCATGTCACCACTAAGCCGGACGACATGGTAAACGGCGGAGCGCTTTTGCCGCTGGGCTCGGATCGCGACCGCGGAGGACACAAGGGCTACGCCCTGGCCATCATGGTTGACGTTCTGAGCGGGGTGCTCAGCGGGGCGAATTGGGGGCCGTTTACGCCGCCCTTTGCCCTTCGCCAGGAAATACCGAAACGCAGCGTCGGGAAAGGCATCGGCCATTTCTTCGGCGCGATGCGCATCGACGGCTTTATGGATGGTGATTCCTTTAAGCGTCAAATCGACGACTACATCCGTGTCTTTCGCGCCACCAAACCAGCGCCGGGCACGAACGGTCCGCTGCTTCCGGGAGATCCCGAACGCGAGATGGAGGAAGCGCGGCGCAAGAAAGGTGTGCCGCTGATTCTGCCGGTGGTCGAGGAGTTGCGGGACATCTCTCAGAAAACCGGCATTCCCTTCGACTAGCGGTTGCAGGAATGGATTAACTCCAGGGCGATTCCATCGACTCGCCACGGACGGACGCATCCACAAGTTGAATGGTGTGCACGACTGGAATCTTCTGGCCCTGACGCGCCAGTGCGGATTGCATTTGCAAAATGCATCCGGGATTTCCTGTTGCCACCACATCGGCCTTTATTGGCTCAATGAGCTGGGCCTTGCGGTCCCCCAGCGCGTTGGCGGCGTCGGGCTGCACGAGATTGAAGATTCCCGCGGAGCCGCAGCAGATGGCGGCTTCGGGAATTTCAACAAGCTCCAGCCCGGGAATCCCGGAAAGTAAAGCGCGGGGTTGTGAACGAACGCCTTGCGCATGCTGCAAGTGACACGAATCGTGGAACGCCACTCGCAGTTTGAGCCGCTGTCGTGCGGCGCGCGGCTCGAGTTCGGCCAATAGTTCGCTGACGTCTTTACACTTGGCCGCGAAAACCTTGGCTCGATCCGCGTAATGGGGATCATCCCGGAGCAGGTGGCCGTACTCTTTCATATTTGAGCCACATCCAGCGGCGTTAGTGACGACAGTCTCGACGTCCGCGCGTTCGAACATGTCGATCATCTTTTTCGCCAGCCCCACCGCTCCGGCTTCCTCTCCGGCATGTACCAGCAGCGCTCCGCAGCACGGCTGCTCCTGCGGCGCAACGACTTCGCAGCCTTCGGCGGCGAGAACCCGAGCAGTGGCGGCATTGATCTGTGGGAGAAATTCGCGCTGTACACAACCGAGCAGCAGACCAACCCGGCGGCGCTTCGTGCCGGCGGCCGGCGTGACCTCCGCAACGGTTTCACGCAGTCCAAGCTTCGGAAGCAGCGCTTCCATCGCCTGCACTTTCTTCGGCAACAACTTCAGCAGACGCAAACCACGCACGACGGCTTGCAGTCCAGATTTCTGATACACGAGCAGCGGCAAGCGCATTCGCTGCAAACGATCTGGCCGGGTAAAAGTTTCGAACATAAATCGTCGATGGAGTTTTTCTCCTGGGGAGCGCTCGGTCTTTCGTTCGATCTGGGCGCGTGTTGCCTCGATGAGTTTTCCGTAGTCCACGCCGGAAGGGCACGCGGTCATGCAAGCCATGCAGCCTAGGCAGCTATCGAAGTGGCTCACCCACGTCGAATTCATCTCCGCGGCGCCCTCGCTCGCCATCTTCATTAGGTAGATGCGTCCGCGCGGCGAATCCATTTCCTGGCCCCACAACACATAGGTGGGACACACCGGCAAACAAAATCCGCAATGGACGCACTTTTCAATGATCTCGTTCGAAGGCGGATGGTGCGCGTCGAAAACGGATGCGTTGTTTGAGTTGGGAGCCATTTCATCCATCGCAAAAGCGGCCGCGCGGCCGCCGCACTCCAAAAGCTTAGATTCCCCCGACAAATCGTCCAGGATTCAGCGTGTTTTTGGGATCGAGCTGTTGCTTCACCGCTTTCATTAATGCGAGTGCATCCCCGGCCATTCCCCAAGCGTCGAACGCCGGCATCTTGTCTGGACGATGGAGCACAACAAGAGAACCATGCTGGCCTTGCAATTCGCCGCGCAGCGTCCGAAGCGCCCCGCGCAGCGAGCCGGCGCTGCCTTCCAGACGAAGCCCTCCGAGGCCAGTTGCGTACATCAGCGCTTTCCATTGGAGCTGATGGGCGTTTGCCGAGTGTGCCACCAGTTCCATCGTGTGCGCCAGGTTTGCCGGCAAGATGCTGATTTTCGCCATGGCCGTGCCTGCCGGATCCGAAAAAGCCCAAAGGTCTTCGCGGGCCGTCCAGGTTGAGGTGGAAGTTTCCGAAATGTTTGCCGGTGCGGATAGATTTCGCAGTTGCGCCTCTTGGGCAGTGAGCCCGGCGTCTGTTCCTTCAAACAGAATGTCCGAGACGGGTGGAGCGTCATCCGAAAAATGGGATTGCAGGAAGGCGTGAGCGAGTTTCGAATCCTGAACCGCCAGGACAAGTTTCTGCGTCTCTTCCGCATTCACCGTGGAAACGCTGAAGGAGCGCGAATTGAGAGGAAGCGGATGGAGGCGAAACACCGCGCGGGTGATGACGCCGAGAGTCCCCAAAGCCCCGGTGACAAGCTTGGGAAGATCGTAACCGGCGACGTTTTTCACCACCTTGCCGCCGCTGCTCGCGAGCGTGCCGTCGGGGAGAGCAATGGTGACGCCAATGATCAGGTCGCGCAGAGCGCCAAAACGCAAACGGAGCGCACCGCTGTCGTTGGTGGAGAGCACGCCACCCACGGTGGCTTTTTCCGGCCACAGCGGATCAAGCGCCAACCGCTGGCCATGTTGGGAGAGCGTTTCCTGCAATCTTTGAATGGTGCAGCCGGCCTGGACACTTACGGTAAGATCGGCCCAGGCGTGCTCGATGATTTCGGTCATTCGCGCCGTTGACAAAATCAAATCCGCACTCGCGGGGGAATTTCCCCACCCCAGCTTGGTCCCGCCACCTCGCGGAATCACCGCCAGACCCGCATAATTCGAAAGCAGCAAAACGTTGACAAGCTCTCTTTCCGTTCCTGGTTCAATCACCAGCTTTGGTTGCGCTCCGACGACGGCATCCGCGGCGGTCGCCGCCCGCACATACTCATTCCCGACCAGGGCAATGAATTTGTGGCGCAGCGCCGGACGCAACCCGCTCGCCTCGGATTTGGTTGCGGCGTCCATCGGTCGGCGTCAGTAGCGCTCCGCGATTCCCGCGGATTCGATCGCGTGGGGCACGTACTCCCCTGGTTTTTCGCCGCACAGGCGGGGAGTGGGAAAGATTTTCGTGGGATTCGCGAGCTGCAGCGGATCGAAAGCGCAGCGGACCCGTTGCATGGTTACCAAATCGGGCTCGGCAAACATTTTCGACATCATTTTCTTTTTGTCTTCGCCAACACCGTGTTCGCCGGTGATCGAGCCGCCAGCGGCGATGCACAATTCGAGAATACTGTTGGAGAGGGCTTCGGCGGCTTTTTCCTGACCGGGGATGCGGCGGTCGTAGAGAACCAGCGGGTGGAGATTGCCGTCGCCGGCGTGAAACACATTTGCGACGCGCACGCCTGCCTCCTGGCTCAGCCGCTCTATTTCGCTCATCACCTGCGGCAACGCCGTTCGCGGGATCACCCCGTCTTGCACAATATAATTTGGCGAGATCCGCCCCATCGCCGCAAACGCAGCCTTGCGTCCTTTCCAAACAAGTGCACGTTCTCCCTCGGACTGCGCCAAGCGAATTTCCGACGCACCATTCGAACGACAAATCTCGTTGACGTGGGTCATCAAGGCTTCGACTTCCGCGAGCGGACCATCGAGTTCGACGAGCAGCAGGCCACCACAGCTCGGATAGTTCGCGTGGACCGCTGCTTCCGCGGCCTGGATGGCCAGGTTGTCCATCATTTCGATGGCGGCAGGAAGCATGCCGGCGGCGATGATGTCGCTCACCGCCGCGCCCGCTTCGTTTGTGGAGGGAAAAGCGGCGAGCAACGTCCGAATGCACTCGGGCCGCTTCACGAGGCGCAGAATGATTTCGGTGGCAATGCCCAGAGTGCCTTCGGAACCCACGAAAACTCCGGCGAGGTCATAGCCGGGAGCATCGAGTGTCTTTCCGCCGAAATGGACGAGCGAGCCATCGGAAAGGACGACTTCCAGGCCGAGGACATGCGTTGTGGTAAAGCCGTACTTCAGGCAATGTGCGCCGCCTGAATTTTCCGCGACGTTTCCGCCAATGCTGCAGATCGATTGCGAGGAAGGATCAGGGGCGTAAAAATAATCTCGCGGCGAAACGCGTCCGGAGACGTCAAGATTGATGACCCCGGGTTCGACGACCACGCGGGCATTAGGGAAATCGACTTCCAGGATACGATTCATTCGCGCCAGGCTGATGACGATCCCGTTTTCAACAGGAAGCGCACCGCCGCTTAAGCCCGTGCCTGAGCCGCGCGCCACGAAGGGGATTCGTTCACGGTGACAAATTCGAACGATCCCCTGAACATGCTCTGTGGAATTTGGCAGCAGGACGGCGCGAGGCATGACACGCATATTGGTTAATCCGTCGCACTCATAGGTATGAAGTTCTTCCGGCGAGGAAATCAGGCCGCGGTCGCCGACGATCGCTCGAAACTGGTCAAGAATGCGCGCTTCCATTGGATTCATCCACCGGAGTGAAAGAAGAAGCTTGCCCCATCAGTGAATGAAGTTCAACCCATTGGGGATGGCCTGCTGGAAAACATAGGCGTACAGCATGACGATGAAGCCGACGATGGCTGCGAGCGCGACGGAGTGCCAGAAAACAAAACGGAAGATGGAGCCTTCGTTGCCGACTTGGTTGGTGGCGGCCGTGGCGATGCAGATGGATTGCGCATCGATCATTTTGCCCATCACGCCGCCAGCGCTGTTGGCGGCGCACATGAGAATGGGGCTGAGGTTGAGCTGTTGAGCGGTGATTTTCTGCAAGCCGCCGAAGAGCACGTTCGAAGACGTGTCGCTGCCCGTGAGGGCTACCCCCAGCCAGCCGATGAAAGTGCCGAAGAAAGGAAAGAACCACCCCGTGCGCGTGAAAGCGAGACCTAAAACTGCGTCCATGCCAGAGTAGCGCGTGACGTAGCCCAGGCCGAGCATGCAAGTCATTGCCACGACGGCGAATCGCAATCGGACAAGAGTGTGGCCGAAGAGCTGGAAGATTCTGCCCGGCCCGAGGCCGAGAAGGAGGGCAGACAGAATAGCCGCCAAGAAGCAGCCCGTTCCCGTGGCCGTGAGCCAATTGAAATCGAAACGCGCGGCTTCGGCGGTGGCCTTCTGCACAACGGGGACCGTTCGAAACACTTTAGCGTGCAAATACGGCCAGTCCCATCCCGCCGGGCCGGGGCGAGGTTTGCCGTCGGGCATCATTACCTTGAAGGCGGGCGTCGTAGCCTGATTCATAGCCAATTTTACCGCGGGCAACCCCCAGACGAGCACGATGACGGAGAGAATCGCGAAGGGCAGCCAAGCCTTGGCGGTCTGGCCACCTGAGTAGTGCTTGGCCATTTCGTTCCGCGCGGCCTTGGCGGCATCTTCCTGGCGCTCGCCCTCAAATCGCCAGATTCGCTTCGGCTTCCACACGCGGAGGAAGAGCATCGTGGCTATCAGGGAAACGACTCCAGCGGCAATGTCCACAAGGTTGCTGTCCATGCGATTGGCCCAGAACCACTGAGTGACGGCGAAGGAGCAGCCGACCATGAGGATGGCCGGAAGAACCTCGAAGGTCTCCGACCAGCTGACCATGGCACGAACCAGCCAGAAAGGCACGATGACCGCGGTGATGGGAAGAATGCGGCCGATCATCGCACTCAGATCGCTCTCCGGCAGCCCCGTCACGCTTGCCAGCGCGTGCACGGGAGTGCCGATAGCGCCCCAGGCGACCGGTGCGGTATTAGCGATGAGGTTGAGCGCGGCGGCTTGAAATGGTTTGAAGCCAAGGCCGATCATGAAGGCGCCGGCGATAGCGACGGGAGCGCCAAATCCCGCGGAGCCTTCGATAAATGCGCCAAAGCAGAAGGCCACCAGAAGAAGTTGCAAGCGTCGATCCGGAGTGATGGCGGCGACGGACTGCTTCATGATTTCGAATTGCCCGGTCTCAACGGAAATGTCGTAGAGAAAAACGGCGGCGATGACGATCCACACGATTTTGAGGAGGCCGAAGGCCGAGCCATAGAAAAAGCTGCTAACAGCGAGGCGCGCCGGCATTCCAAAGACCACCATCGCGCAAATGACGGCGGTTGCAGCGCCAGCAACGGCGCAAAGATGTGGCCGCACTTTTATACCCGCCAGCAGACCTAGCAGGACGATGATGGGGAGCGCCGCGACGAGCGTCGAGAGCCACCAATGTCCCAGGGGATCATAAACTTGTGTCCAAGTCACAGGCCAACCTCCAGCATACAAATTTTTTTCGAGATTTCGGGGAGCCCAAATTTCCCAAAACCGCCGGCGAAAAGTAGGAGTACCTAGCTGCGCCACCGCACTTTTATCCGGGAAACCTTGCGTTTCGGTCGCTGAGATACTTCCTTGCTGCGTTCTTGTCAAGCGCTATCTATTTCTCCGCTGATTCCTCCTCGGTTTGTAGACGTCAGATCAAGGGAGAAAATGCCAGGCAAATCCGCGGCCCTGGGCAGCATCAGAGCCGTTGTAGACTATCATCGAGTTTTTGAAACTGGCAAAGGCTTTCGTTTATGTTGCCTAGAACTGTTCTCTTCGTGCTGCTCACCACAAGTCTGCTGCCTGGGCCGTATTTCGAGCGCCCTCTAGCAGTTATGGTCGGCTCCGCATCCGCGGAGACCCACGACAGCTCCTCGCTCGTCTCGCCGCAGAATTCGAACGACGACAAATACTCCTTGCGCGGATCGGTCGTCAATTCGCTCACCGGTGAACCCCTCCGCGGTGTGCTCGTGCAGGTTTATCTCAATGGACAGAGTTCTATGCTCACCGGAGCGGATGGAAGATTTCAGTTCGACAACCTTCCCGCTGGACAGAGCACCATTACGGTGCGAAAACCGGGCTTCTTCGCCGAAGACGATTTTCAACCAAGTGAGCGCGGCCAGGGTCTGGCTACTACCGGACCCAACAGTTCGCCGGTGGTTCTCAAGTTGATTCCAGAAGGTGTCATTTATGGGCACATTATTGACGACGATGGCGAACCGATCGAAGGATTGCCGGTCGAGCTGCTCGTACAGCATTTGCAAAACGGCAGAAAGGCATGGGAACAACGGACCGGAGCCGTAACCGACGAAGACGGAAACTTCCGCATCGCCGAATTGCCGCCCGGTAACTATTTTCTCTCCGCCGGCCCGAGCCGCAATCCGGTGACTTTCCCTGCGAAGTTGGCGCAGCCTGGCGCGCAGGGTATTCCGCTGGTCTATTATCCGACGGGATCCGAGCTTGCCGCGGCGGCTCCCATCTCCATCGCTCCCGGCAAGAAAGCCGAGATCAATTTCACACTCTCCCCGCAGCCCCTTTATCGCGTCTCGGGAACGCTCAGCGGCTACTCGCCGAGCGAGTCGGTTAGTCTTCTACTACGCAATTCCGCGGGAATTCCCCTCACCTATAATTCGCGTTTTGATGCCGCCAGCGGTTCCTTCCGTATCCCTTGGGTTCCTCCTGGTGCTTACACGCTCGTAGCCGATGCACCCGATGGTCACGGACATTCTCTGACCGCCGCCGTTCCCCTCACAGTCAATGCCGACGTTTCCGGCGTGCATGTCATCCTTCTGCCCACCGTCAATATTCCCATTCGCATGAGCGTGATCACTTCTCGAACCGGTACGGAACGTTTCGGCGAGCAGGAAAATTATTTTCCAGCCTACGTCCAGCTGGTGGCCCGCAATGAGGGCCTGTCTGAGCGCAGATACGGCTCGCAACAAGTCGGAGAGACAGGCGCTTCTTCGCTTGAACTGCAAAATATCGCTCCCGGAACATACCGTGTCGAGGTCAATCCCAACGGTCCCCTGTATGTGCAATCCGCTATGTTTGGCACGACAGATTTGTTGGAATCCGACCTGTCTGTTGCGCCCGGCAGCTCGCCGCAGCCCATCGAGATCACCCTCCGCGATGATGTGGCTTCCCTCAGCGGGACCGTCTCCTTGGACAATCGGCCTCTGAGCGCTACCATCTTGGCAATTTCGGAGCATGCTTCCGCGACTCCCAGATTGCAGCCCACCGATGCGACCGGTGGTTTCCAACTCTCCTTTCTTTCGCCGGGCGTGTACAAGATCCTTGCCGTAGATCATCCGGACCGGCTCGAATATTCAAATCCGGAAATCCTGCGGAAATATCTTTCGAAAGCACGTGAAGTCATGCTTTTGCCGGATCAATCGGCAAAGATCGATTTGGAATTGGCAAGAGTTGGAGAATAGCCCGTATGTTGGTCCAGAAATTGCTAGCGGTTCTTTTTCTAATGACATTCTTTCAGCAGGCCCATGTGCCTCCTGCTTCTCCGCCAGCCCCGGCCACGCCATCCACGTTTCGAATCAAAGGCAGAGTCATTGACGCAATCACCGGGCAGCCGCTCGCGCGCGCGTCCCTTGCATTGAATCCTTCGAATTCTCTCGATAATCCCAACTCCCCGGATTCTGGCCGCGTCGAAGTCGCGGATGCGGAAGGAGTTTTTGCCTTCGCCGGCCTGCCGCCGGGCAAGTATGTCCTCTCCGCGCGCCGTCGCGGTTACATCGAGCAGATGTATCAGCAGCACGAGAGTTTTACGACCGCGATCATCGTTGGGCCGGGATGCGAATCGGAGAATCTGATTTTCGGTTTGCGGGCCGGCGCTTCCATTTCCGGAGACCTTGTCGATGAGTCGGATGATCCCATCCGTCATGCGGATGTCATGCTCTACCACCAGCTATTTACAGGCGGAAAACGCCGGACACTCTTGGTTCGGCGGGTCAATACCAATGACGAAGGCCACTACCACTTCAGCGACTTGAACCCAGGAACGTATTTTGTTGCCGTTTTGGCACAGCCGTGGTACGCGCAGCACGGTGTTCGCCATCGCGTGAAGCAAGAAAATCAGGATGTGAACGCGGGCGGCCTTCAGCCTCTCAACGAGCAGAACCAAAGCCTCGATGTCGTCTACCCCATTGCTTTCTATTCGAATGCCAGTGACCTTCCCGGCGCTGCACCGATTGCGCTTCGCTCCGGAGACTTGGCGATCGCGGATTTCCGCATGCGTCCAGTTCCTGCCATGCACGTGTTGGTAAGGACTCCTGCAACGGATTCCAATCAGGGTACGGGTGTGACGGTGACGCAAACTGTGGCGGACAATGACACGATCTTTCTTCCCGCCGAGGTCAATCAACTGGCTCCCGGTCTCATGGAAGTTACCGGTGTGCCGCAAGGCCGCTTCAACCTTGTCCTGAACACACAACACGGGAATGCCATGACGCATCGCTCCCAAAGCGTCCAGATCCAGGACGATGCCGAGGTAGACGTGACGCGAAGCACCTCCTCGCCTGTGGTGAGCGGGGTTTTGCGAGTCGATGATGGTTCCCCGCTGCCGCCGTCCGCGCGCGTGCGGCTGCGAAGTTCGGCGATAGGCGAATATTTTGACACTGCCGTGTCCGGGACGGGCGAGTTTTCGTTTAAGGAAAATCCGCTGGAACCGGGAAACTACGAGATCATGATCATCGAGCCACAAGGACTTTTCATTCGGAGTCTGTCCTCTGCCACCGCAAAAACATCCGGGCGTTCCTTTGAGATCGCGACGGCCCATGACGTGAGCATCACGATCAATGCTTCGAGGGGAAACGGCCGGATCACCGGCGTGGCCTTCAAGAAGGACAAACCCGCATCTGGTGTAATGATTGTCCTCGCGCCACGCGATTTGAAAGGTAACCCCGCGCTGTTCCGGCGGGACCAGTCCGATTCGGACGGAAGTTTCGCGCTGAACTTTGTGGTGCCAGGCCGATACACACTCTTGGCCATCGAAGACGGCTGGGATTTGGAATGGGCCGACCCGGCTGTTTTGCAAAGGTATATTGCGGGTGGTGAAAGCGTGCAGATTGCACCAAACCAAGAAACGGATGTCTCCGTGAAGGTGCAGTAAAGCGAACACACTAGCCGGCGCGCACGCGGTGGAAACGTTGTGCGCCGATTGCCAGCAAAGCAGGGAAGCAGACCAGAACGTAGCGTGGCTCACAGGTCTGCAGTTGAGTAAGGAATGCGGTGCGCAGGACGATGAAGGCCACGATCAACAAAACTCCAGGATTCAGGCGCCCGGACCACGCGGCGGCAAGACCCAGTGCAATATACAAGACGTTGAGCAGCGCCAAGCCGAGCGTGACCTCGAAGTCGATGGGATTGCTGCGATGACTTTCGGCCAGAGGCCAGAGTCGGCCGGAATAGGGTAGCAGGGTAATCCGTGGAGTAAACCACATCGCCGCGGCGCGTTCGATGGGAATCGATACATAGGTACGAATCGGATGACGCTTTGCGCGTTGGCGTGCCAATTCTGCAAACTCCAGATCGAATGTGTGGGTCATCCCGTGGGTGCGGTTGTAGCGATCCAGCAGGGAAGCGACGCGTGAAAATTCTTCGGCAGAGTCCACTGCGTAGGAAGGCAGATTGTTCAAGTCGATTGGCTGCGAGGGCAGTTTCCAGGTGAATAGATAAGCGTCGCGAAAACGAAACATCCAGGTTTTCGTCCAGGCGTAGAAGCCGGTCGGCAGGACGTCGCCGTACGTTTCCGCGTAGCGAGGGGCGAGGAACTGCACGCGTCCAAGACTGACCGCATTGCGAGCGGCCCAGGGCGCCAACGGCAGCAACAGACCAACGATCATCCACAACGTTGCGACCGTGAGTCCTCTCCAATTCGCAGGACGACCATAGCGGAGCCAAAGCGCTATCAGGGCGGCAGCAAGAAGCAGGGGCGTTTCGGGCCGGACGAGCGTACCGAGACCAATAACGAACCCGCCTGCGAACCAGACTCGCACGGCGCAGAGCAGATCGCGGTTCGAGGCGATGCGGCTTATTTGCATGGCCGCTGGCGACAGAAAGATTAAAAGCGCGAGGGTGGTGAAAAACGTTGCCAGGACTTCCGTGAGCGGCACAGCGGCGTAGTTGGCGGTGAAAGGACAGAGAGCAGTGAGCCAGAGTGCGGCCGCCGCAACGCGCCCGCGGGACGTGTCGAGAGTGCCCGCAGCCAGACCATCGGCGACACCCGCGGCCAGGACGCACGTGGCGAGGTCGACGAAAGCTTGTGCGAGCATGACTGCCTTCCGGCCGGTTCCGGCCAGGAAATAAATGCCGGCCAGAAATGCGGGATAGCCGGGCGCGCGCGCATCCGAGGGAAGAAGCTGCCCGTTTGAGTAGAAGCCGTAAACGCGGTGGTACAGCCAGTTGCGAGCAAGCTCTTCGTAATAGGCGGTATCACCGGAATAGAAGGGGAAATGCCAGATGAAAAAAAGGCGCAACCCGAGTCCGGCGAGCAATGCGGGTACGATATGTTTGAAGAACGACTTGGGGAACATGTGTACGGCCGAACATGAATCGGATTGCACGGGCATTGTAGCAGCACCGGACTGGCGGCAATAACCACACTGACAAAGGCTTGACATTGAGGGTAAAATCACAAGACATGGCTAACGCACCGGAAGTGCTAAAAACTCCTGGAATGGTGCCCGACGAGCTGAAGCAGGAGCCGCGCTCGAAGGGCATTGTCACAGCGCGGAAGAAGAAGCCCAAGGAACTTGCCGTTATCACCGAGTGCTGCACGGGCTGTGCCGGATCGCCCGCTTGCGTGGAGTACTGCCCGGTGGAAGACTGCATGTTCTGGGTGCCGGACGAGGACAATCCGCCGTTCGGGCGCATCCAGATTGATCCCATTCAGTGCATCGGCTGCAAGAAGTGCCTCAGCAAAGGCCCGGACGGCTGCTTCCTGGATGGCTGCCCATGGGACGCCATCGTCATGGTGGATATCGCGGAAGTAGAAAAAGAAGTTGGCCCGATGGCCTACTGAGATCCTCGCAACCGGTGGTTAGCTCGCCTTACCTCATCCCCGGTCCTTGACCGGTGCCGCTAAAGCTCGCTCAAGGTTGTTGGGCGGCCGCGCGGTCACGAATGGATTTTTCGGTGAGCAAGGCTTGCTGGCGGATGCGGTCAGAGATTTCGGGGAGCTCGCGCTGGTAAGGACCGATGGCGGGCAGGTCACCGGTTTGGCCGATGAGATAGAGCGCGCGAAGGGCTTCCCAGACTTGCCCGTCGCCAGGGTCCACTGTGGCGATTTCAGTTCCGGCGGCGATGTGCGTTCCGGGCGCGACGGAGATCGTGCGAATGCGGCCGCTGATGGGGGAGCGGAGTTCCGTTGTTTGCCGGCCATCCTGCAGCTTTGCCACCAGACCGCCTTGGTGGATGGGCGTCCCCGCTTGGTCCACATCGGTCACGCGCCCGGAACGAGATGCGATAATTCTCGCGGATTGCAACAGGGCGACGATCTGCGCCCGCCCGGACGAATCGCCAAAGCGCACCAGAGAAAGCGCAGCATTGCCGCGCACCATGGGAGAGGAGTCCTCGAGCATCTTCAACAACGCCTCGTGAAAACCCGTCCCCGAAGTGTCCTGGCCCATGACCCAGGCGTCGGTGTTGCGCACTTCCTCCACGGGATGCCAAGCCAGCCGGATCAATTCCGGGTACAAAGGCTTCACGCCGGGGTCGTGCCGCACCATGTGCTCGCCCAGCTGCACGAGCGCATGCTGGATGTGCCGCGGATGCTTTTCATCGTTCAGGAATTCGCCGATCTGCTTATCGGAGAGCTGGCGTCCAAACCAGGTGTTCCACCAGAACAGGAACGGCATGAGGACGATCAACCAGGCAGTGAGGAAAAACAGCGCGCGATTCCGCGGGGACATTTTGTGATGCGGCGACGAAGCGGCCTTTCCCGATGAATCTTCCGGGGCAAACGCTGGCAGATCACCATTTTCTGGAGATGGAGGGCTACCCATGTCTTCCTATTGGTCTCTAGCTCTCTTCGGAGGTCGGCGGCCGCTTGGCGGGCTCTGCTTTGCTCTTCCCCAGGAGCCCCTGGTCGCGAAGCTCCCAGAAAACATTCAGGAAGAAGATCCCGGAAATGCTCAGCATGATCAGGCTTTCGAACAGGCCATCCACCGTGGTGAGCGTCCCGGTGACGATGATCCAACCAATCCCCGCAAGAGGGATGAGGCCAAGCAGGATGGAAATCAAGAGCATCACGGGAAGCAATGGACCTCCTCACATTCATTCATCGCGACAGTTCCTGTCGTGACCCGATGACCTCAGCCGCGTGTGTTTGCCATGCTTACAGTTGAATTCCTCGTGCCACCTCAGCGCATGCGCTCAGAATGACACTTGCGACTATACGTCTTGTCTCAGGGCTTGAACGTCGCATCCACCGTCTTGGTGTCTTTCGCGGCAAGCGTGACTTTCATCTCCTGTTCGCCAAGCTTTTCATGCACGAAGGCGATAGTGTAATCGCCAGGCGGCAGGCCCTTGATTTCAAACTTGCCGTCCGGTCCAGTGACCGCATAAAACGGATTCTTGGTTACGTTGACGAACATGCGCATCCACGGGTGCTGGTTGCACTTCACGGGCAGCATAATTTCTTCGCGGGCGAAGGTCTTCTCGATAGGTGCGGCCTGAGGAGGCTGTGACTCGTTCCACTCGCGGTTATCCTTCGGCGTGGGATGAATATTGTGGGTCGTGGGATCGCTGTTGACGATCTTGACGGTCTGACCGGCCACTACGCCCAGCACATGGGGATGGTATTTGCAGCCGCTCTGATCGAGGGTGATGGCTTCCTTGGGAACCTCGAAAGTGCGGCTGCCCAAGCCTTCTTTCACATAGACAAAGACGTTGGCTAAGTGGCCTCCGCTGGCCATTACGTTTTCGGCCGTGTTCGTACCTTTGCAGGCGGGGTCCTGGCTCATATCAATCACCGCGGCCTTTGGCGCGGGACCATCGAACTTTACAACGCCAATGATCGTGGCTGCCGTGGCGGGATCGATGGGCGTGGCCGGCGCCGCTGGCGCGGTAGCGGCGGGAGCCGCGGGCTGTTCCTCCGCAGATTCCTTCTTGCCGCATCCCGCAAGCAGCGCGAGGCCCAGCATGGCGGGCGGGCAATAAATC
The DNA here is from genome assembly GCA_003225295.1 of Acidobacteriota bacterium. GTDB lineage: Bacteria > Acidobacteriota > Terriglobia > Acidiferrales > UBA7541 > Acidiferrum. Next base: position 39,074 of record QHYZ01000051.1, read on the forward strand.
GTGAGCAATTTTTTCGCTTTCATATTGTCGCGCACCTCATCTAGAAATTTGCAGACTCACACAAATGGAACTTCTTATTCTTGGCCGCCGCGACCGGCGTTACCAGACGCTTGCACCCCGGAAGGAGCGCTGCCGCTGGAGGCGCGCGCGCGGCCCATCGCAGCGCCAACCCGCCGCTGCTCATCCGCGGTGAGCTGGAGGATGTAATCCACCAGCAGCTTGGTCTGATCCCTATCATAGTCTCGGAACGAAGGTGGAGTAGGACCAGAAAAGACCCAGTGATCGTTTTCCCGCTTGAAAAGGCCGGAAGGCATGGAGGTGCCCGGGCTGATGGCCTGCGGGTCGATGATCCAGCGCTCCATCCAATCGGGTTTCAGGCGGCCGCGTGCTTGCAAGAAGTTGGGGGCGGTGGCGGTGCGGTCGTGAGCCGGATCGCCGGTGGCGTGACACTTCAAGCAGGGCGCTGCCGTGCTGCTAAACAGGCTCCGCGCCATCTCTGTTTCCTTCGTGGTCAGCACCGGGACCTCTTCCGGTATGTAAGGGAAGGGCTGGCGCGCCAGTGCTTGGAAGAACCGCACCAGCTTGCCTAGCTCATTTTCGGAAAAAGAGAACGTTGGCATGCGCACTTGCAGGTACGAGCGCACGCCGTTGCGATTGGTGTCCGTGCCGTTCAACGCCGGGTTTTTCAGGAAACGCAACAACCACTCGGGATCAACACGTGCGCCTTCGGTGAGGAGCTTCGGTGGCAACGTCTCCTGTCCGTCGGGGCCCTGATAGCGTGCCATCGACATGAGCGAAGTGCGTTGACCGGGAATGAGCTGGTGGCAGCCCATGCAGTTGTATTTCTTGACCACCCACCAGCCTTCCTGAATGTCGCGCCGATAATCCATGGGCCGGTATTGATAGCTGGCGGGAAGTGGGTTCTCCTGGCTGCCTAACAGAAAAGTCGTGAGCGCGCGAATCTGTTCCTTGGTCAGGTGCAAATTCGGCATTCTCAATTTTTCCGTTTCCGGTTTGTCCTTGCCCTGGTCCCAGATGTTCGGCTCGGCCAGTTTGTGTTCGAAGAAGCCCTTCTGGTCATACCAGGGTTGTTTGGCTGGACCTTCGGGCAACCGCGCTAGATCGTCTGGATCGGTGATCGGTTCGCGGCCGCCGCGCTGCGCCGTTTCTGTAAGCAACGCGAAATCCAACCGCTCAATTGGTTTGCTGCCTTCAATGGTCAGCTCCGTACCAATGCGGCCTTCGTCTTCGAGGCCGGAAATTTCATGGCATCCGGCGCAGCCGAAGTGGCGAACCCACTTCTTGCCTTCCGGCTTCAAATTTGGATCGTCCATGAATGATGCGTCGGCATACGCGGAGGCCTCTTGCTTTTTCAACGTCACCAGATAGCTGGCGACGTCTTCCGCATCTTGAGGAGACAGCCGCAAACTGGGCATCACGGTCATGTTCTGCACTTGCAGCTCGTGTCCATCGTTCGGGCACCTGCTGTGTTCCAGGTCAAAAATATAGGGCAGACCCTTCTTTTTGTAATCTTCGGGACCGATGTCCTTCTTTTCGTAGGGGCAGTAGGGACGCGTGCGCTCACGCGCGTTGTGAACCCAACGCACCAGATAGTCGTAGCTGTCCTTCTCACCCACGCGGGTAAGATTCGCGGCGAAGGTTCCGCCCTGCAATTGGTCGCCCTCGCCGATGGAGTGACATGCCAGGCAGCCACGCGTTTCAAACAGCTCTTGGCCGTGAGCCGCGTTTCCCGGTTTGTGCTTGGGCAAGGGATCCGTCAGCGCCGACTGCCACACGTACGCGGAGATGGCTTTGATCTGTTCATCGTTGAGCCGGAAATTCGGCATCTTGGTTGAGCTGCGGAAGTCGCTGGGCTTCTTTAGCCAAACCGGAATCCAATTCTTGTTTAATTTGAGGCGCGCGTCCTTAAGATTGGGCCCAACCTTTTTCAGGTCTTGCAGCAAGCTCTTGGTCGAACGGTCCAGCTGCACGATACGCAGGTCCAGCTTGCTGTTTGTGACTTTCAGCGCGACGGCGCGGTCGTTCAGCCGGTTGGCCTCCTCGTTGCTCTCGGCTTTGTCGGCTTCCTTCATCAAATCATCCGCTTGCTTAACATTGTCCTTCTTCTCTTGGTCGAGCTGCTTGATCTGCTGTGCGACGGAGAGCAGGTCTTCGGGTTCCTTGTCATAGCCTTCGTAACGGTGACAGCCCATGCAGCCGCGCTGGCGGAAAAGATCTTTGCCATCGCTGAGCGTCCAGCCCACTTCGTTGCTTACCAGCACCATGTCCGCAGCATGGCAGGTCTGGCAACCGGCTTCCATATTTCCCTTGCGGAACAGAGGCCAGAGCCAGTGCTCGTAGGTGCCATGCGCTTTTTCGACGCCCGTGGTTGCGCGTCCGTTGCCCTGGTGGCAAGGCGAACAGCCGTATTTTTCCGGGTCGTGAATCTTCAAGAGTTCGCGTTCCGGATGACTGGTGAAGGCGCGCGCGTACTCGTCCGGTTTCTTGTCCTTCGCTGACATGGAGGTGGCCGTCAACTTGACCGGCTCGCGAACCCCCATGTGGCAGGATTCGCAGCGGTCCACGATATTGGCTTCAGGGACGTTGATCTGCAGAATTTTTGGCGTCCAGGCTTCGGTCTTGTTCTGCAGGCCGACGAGTTGTGGGGGCGTGAGGTTCACCATGTGATCGGTGACGTAGGCATCCAGCAATTCTTTCTTTTCGTTGACCGGCTTGATCAATTCGCCGAGCTCCGCGCTCAGTTGGGTGCGCTCGTTTTTCAAGTCGTTATAAGTCTTTTCGAGCTCGTCGTAATCCTTAAAAGTCTGTTTCTTACCGTCCGGCATTTCGGCGGCGGTGCTTTCTTTCTTGTATTCGTCCAGATTCCTTTGTTTGCGTTGTTTTGCGGAAAGACTTGTCTCGGTCTCGATGTCATACGTGGAGGCGCTCACATAGGCGCGCCGGTCGGTGAAAACGCTTTGCACGGCCAAAATCTGCGCGCTTAGGTCGCGCAGCTTTTCGTTGATTTCCTTGATGCGCGGGGCAGCGTTCTGACTGGCATTCTCGTAATCTTGTTTCAGCTTCTGGTAGTCGGGACTGCTCTCGACGTCTTTTTGCGACTCGCTCGACTGCGATCGGGCAGTCTTTAGGAATGTCGAGTAGCGGTCTTTCCACTCATGCTGGAAGGCCTTCCACGGACGTTGCCCGAAGTCCTCGTCCCACAGTGCCCAGAACAGCGTGGCCATCAAGATGACCATGGAGATGACGTAATGCGGCGCGAGCGACTTGCTGACTACCGGGTCGTTTTCGGGAATGGGCTTTTCGGGCACCAGTTCCTCCTAAACGTTGAACCAAGGCGTAATCCACACGTACTTAATGTGGAACAGCAACCGCAACAGCATTTTGATCGGCAATGCGAGCATGGTGAGCAGAAAGGTCATCATGATCGAGTACTGCAGCAAGCTCATGCGCTTGTAATCTTTGGCGTTGTGCCGCCGGAAAAATGCGTGCACAAGCATGCCGCCAATGGCGAAAAAGCCTCCAACTACTGCTGCCCCGAAGATGCCTTTGCCCCAATTCGAGGTGATACCGAAGAGATCCGGCAAGTCGCGATTCACTTCATAAATGAGCCGGTTGTGGTCCCAAGTCTGCCCCGGCCAGAACCACTGCCATCCGGGTCCACGAATAAACGTGCCGATGAAAATCATCGAGACCCACAGGATGATGAAGCCAAAAAGAAAAGTTCCGATGGCAAACTTGCGTTGCTTCCAGGTGTAGTAGCCGGCGCCCAACGGGTTGGTATCGATATAGGGAATCACCATCAGACCAACGATGATCAGCGTGGGCATGACCACGCCTGCGATCCAGGGATCGAAGTAAACCAGCATTTCCTGGAGTCCGAGGAAGTACCACGGTGCCTTCGCGGGGTTCATGGTCAGGTTGGGGTTCGCCGGTTCTTCCAGCGGGGCATTCAAAGTGATGGACCAAACCATCAGGATGATGGTGACGATGATGGCGGCGAGGAATTCCACGCGCAGCAGAAACGGCCAGACATGCACTTCTTTCGCCCACGCCGGCTTGAAGGGCCACGCCTTGCGGTGATGCGTTTTCGCCAGCGCCGCATTGCCTTCGAGCTCGGCAATGATCAGGTCATTGGCGTGCGCTTGTCTCCACGCGAGGTACATATAGAAAGCCAGCAGCGGAATCATGGCGATGATTGGCACGTTGTCCGCGGCGGAGAGAATTTCCCATAGTTGCTTCCAATCCATGGCTATTTTTTCGCCTCCTTTATCTCGGAGTCGAGCACCACGGCAGCCGGGCCGGAGATGCCGCCATCCTTACGCACCCGCCAGAAGTGCAGCACCATGAAGATGGAAGCGATGATGGGAATGCCGATGCAGTGCCAAATGTAGGAGCGCAGGAGCGCGTTGGCGTCCACGATCGAGCCGCCCAGCAGGCCGAAGCGAACGTCGTTGTACGGCGTCATGCCTAACTGCGCGCCGAAGGGACCTTCGTGTCCGAGGAGAGGCGTGGCGCGCGCCATGTTTGTCCCCACGGTCACGGCCCAGAAGCCGAGTTGATCGTCGGGAAGCAGATAACCGGTGAAGGAGAGTAGCAGCGTCAGCACCAGCAGGATCACGCCCACGTTCCAATTGAACTCGCGCGGCTTCTTATACGACCCGGTGAGAAACACACGGAACATGTGCAGCTCGACGGCGATCACCATCAAGTGCGCAGCCCAGCGATGCATGTTGCGCAGCAATTTGCCGAACGGCACATCGTGTTCCAGGTACAGCACATCCCTAAATGCCTGCACTTTGCTGGGATGGTAGTAAAACATCAGCAGTACGCCGGTAAGGGTAAGCACGATGAACAAATAAAACGTGATACCACCCATCCCCCATGTGTAGCTGTAGCGCACCGCGTCACGATTGATCTTGGCCGGATGCAGATGCAGGAAAACGTTGGAGAGCACGCCCAAGGCACGGTTGCGCGGCGTGTCGTCGTGCTTGTGCCGGAAGATTGAAGTGAAAACCTGAGTCTTGCTGGGCTTCTTCAGCAGTTCGACCTGTTCTCTTGCTTTTGCAGGCAGGTCCGTCCTGAGGGACTCGAGGTCCTCCTTGACGCCCGCTTTGAGGCGCTCGACCAAGCCAACCGATTTGTCATTTTTTCCGTTCGTGGTTTTCTCTTCGGGCATCTTCTGCTCTCCGGTCCTAGCGTGTCTCGATCCGTTCCTGCTTTTCCCTCACCTCCAGGCACGACCCCACGGCATCCTCAATCACACTTGCAAAAATGATCCTGGATCGCTGAAATGGCTCGGTTGTCCCTTGGGCCACTGGTAGAGCCGGGAGGTATCCACAATAATCTGTCCGTCTGGCGCCAGTTCCACGTGCGCGCGATCCATTGGACGCGGTGCCGGTCCTTCAAAGTTGACACCTTCGCTGTCGTATCCGCTCCCGTGGCAAGGGCACTTAAACTTGTTTTCGCTGGCCTTCCAATCGGGTGTGCAGCCCAAGTGAGTGCAGCGGGCGTAGATGACAAACACGCGGTCCGGCGTGCGGTCCACCCATATGCGGTACTTCTGCTGCCATTTGGTATCGACGCCGAGGGCGTAGTCCGAAGCGTAACCGATCTTGAACACGGTGGGGGGTTCGAAGAGCGTACGTGGCAGGAAAAAACGAAGAAAGGCGATGAACCAAGCGCCCAAAAATCCGGTGACGGCAGTCCACACCAGCCGCCGACGCCGCTGGTTGATTTCACTTGGCTCGGGACCCACGGTGGCCAAACCGCCCGCCGCTGCTGCTTTGGACGTACCCACGGCAGGCGTACCAACATACCTGGTTGCATCTCCGCCACCGGCAGCGGATGATTTCGCTGCGTCTGGCTTTGGTTTGGCCGAATCAGTTTCCGGGCCCGCCATGCGATACCTCCTGGGTTGCTGTCCTCGAAAATAATCGGCGGCCCCTGAAAGCGCCGCCCGTTCCCCCTTCGGTTATGAGCCCGGTCACCGCAGTCTGGTCGCGGTCAAAAATAGCCTGGACCGGAGCTCCACATCGTTTCAGAAATGATTTCGATTTGTCCGCGGTGAGGGAAGACGGCAGTCCCCAGGACTCAAAATGTTTTGCGGATGGAGTGGACAAACTGCTGCGAGAGCGCGCCCTCACTGCGAGCGTGCGGGGCCCGTCGGATTGGGAAAGTGTGATACGAAAACATCGCGAGGTCCTCAACATTTTCGCTGGACCCCCCAGAAACGAAACGGATATTACTCAAAACAAAAAATTTCGTCAATGCGTCTTTGCTGAAGTTGTCCGGCAAGGATTTGCAGCTCGTCGCGAGAAGAAGCTTCGCCAGCAAAAAAGAGCTGATACAAGAACCCGCTTGCGCTCAGAATAAGCTGTGATATATTCGCCCCGGTTTGCGTTTCCCCACTTCTCTGATCCGGGAATTCGCAGCGGGCCTCAGTGGGGAAGGGCGAGAATCCAACTCGGGGGGTCGTGCGGCATGGGCCTCGTTCTTCTGATCATTATCTGGCTGATTACCTTCGCCAGCACGTATTTCTTCATCGCCAAGACATGGTGGTTACCCACCGGGGCCTCTGCCGCGGCCGCCGGAATCGATCATCACTTCACGACGACTTTCATCCTCATGGGCATTGTTTTCGTCGCTGCGCAGGTTTCCTTGGGCGCCCTTGTCTGGATTTACCGTGACCGCGGTTCTTCGTCTTCTAAGGTGACGTATTCCCACGGCAACACGAAATTGGAAATCGTCTGGACCTTGCTCACGACCATCCTTTTCGTGGGGTTAAACCTGATGAGCAGTTCCATTTGGGCTTCGGAGCGTTTCCGTCCCGCGGAAGTGGATGCCGTGCGTGTGGAAGTGACGGGGATGCAGTTCGCCTGGTATTTCCGCTATCCCGGGCCCGACGGCAAGTTTGGCGCGACAAATCCAGAACTTGAAGACGCCTCGGCCGGTGGCGAAGCAGCTTTGGGTCTCGATACCAAAGACGGCGCATCCAAAGACGATGTCGTGACGGGAACGATGGTAGTGCCGGTGAACCGCGAAATCGAAGTGATTTTGCGTGCCCACGACGTCATCCACAGCTTCTTTATTCCGACCATGCGCTTTAAGCAGGACGCTGTGCCTGGCCTCGCGATCCACATGCATTTCACGCCCATACAAACCGGAGATTATGAAATTCTCTGTGCCGAGCTTTGCGGGCTCGGTCACTACAAGATGCACGGCATGTTGAAGGTCGTCAGTCAGGAGGAGTTTGACAAATGGCTGGCGGCACGGGAGGCCGAGAAGCAATAACATGGCTACTCACGAATTCGCGGCCCAGGAATCTCACGCGCACGCGGCCCCCCAGGGCTTCGTCCGCAAATGGGTCTTTAGTCTCGACCACAAAGTTATCGGCCTCCAGTATTACTTCCTTGCGCTGGCGGCGGTGTTTGTTGGCATGTTCCTCTCGCTGCTCATGCGCATCCACTTGATCTGGCCCACATTGCCTTTGCCGCTCCTGGGCGACATCAAGCCGGAAACGTATCTCACCTTGGTAACCATGCACGGCACCATCATGGTGTTCTTTGTGCTCACGACCGCGCCACAGGGTGGCTTCGGGAATTACTTCTTGCCCATTCAGATCGGCGCGCCGGACATGGCTTTTCCGGTGCTGAACATGCTTTCGTTCTGGACAACCTTGCTGGGCTTTATCGTAATGATCGCGGCTTTCTTCGTGGCCGGCGGGGCGCCACTGCACGGGTGGACCGGCTACGCGCCGTTGAGCGCCATGCAATCAACCGGGCCGGGCGAAGGACTCGGCGCGGACTTGTGGATCATCAGTATTGCTATTTTCTGCATCGGTGCACTGATGGGTGCGCTGAACTTCATCACCACGACACTTGATATGCGAGCTAAGGGCATGACCATGATGCGCCTGCCACTGACCGTTTGGGCATGGTTCGTCACCGCTATCCTGGGGCTGCTCGCGTTCGGCGTGCTCCTCTCGGCCGGCATTCTCCTGCTGATGGATCGCAACCTGGGCACTAGCTTTTTCGTGCCGCTGGTGACCATCAACGGCCAGCTAACCGGGCATAAGGGTGGCTCGCCGCTTTTGTGGCAGCACCTGTTCTGGTTCTTCGGCCATCCGGAGGTTTACATCGCGATCTTGCCGGCCATGGGGATGTGCTCGCAGTTGCTCTCGGTGTTCTCGCGCAAACCGATCTTCGGTTACAAAGCCATGGTATACGCTATCCTGGGCATTGGTTTCCTGGGCTTCATGGTCTGGGGACATCACATGTTCATGAGCGGTATGAGCCCTTATACCGCCTTCGCGTTTTCCATCATGACCATGGGCATCGGAGTCCCTTCGGCCATAAAGACATTCAACTGGCTCGGTACGCTCATGCGCGGGCGGATCCGTTTTACTTCGCCCATGCTATTCGCCATCGGATTCGTCTCGCTTTTCGTTTCCGGCGGGATCAGTGGCCCCTTCCTGGCGCAACCCGTGCTCGACATTCAGTTGCACGACACCTATTTCGTGCCGGCTCACTTTCACCTTATCATGGGAGTGGCCTCCATCTTCGGCATCTTTGCGGCAACCTATTATTGGTTTCCCAAGATGTTCGGACGCATGATGAACGAATCCATGGCGCGCTGGCACTTCTGGTTCAGTTTCATTGGGACGTACGCGATCTTCATGCCCATGCACTATCTCGGTATGGCGGGGATGCCGCGCCGCTATTCGCAGCTTACGGAGGTCACCTATCTCCACGGACTGATTCCGCTGCAGAAGTTCATCACCTATGCGGCGTTCGTCACCATCGCGGGTCAATTGATCTTTCTGGTGAATCTCTTTTGGAGCATGTTCAAGGGGAAGCAGGCCAGCGACAATCCCTGGGAAGCGACCACCCTCGAGTGGACCACAGCGACGCCGCCTCCTCACGACAATTTCGGCGGGCACACGCCAGTGGTTCACAACGGTCCTTACGAGTACAACGTGCCCGGGGCGCCCCGCGATTACGTGATGCAGAGCGATCCGGAAATCGGGCCGGCACACTGATCACCATATGGCAAGTTTCTCCACGACCGCGATGGTAGAAGATCCTAGAATCGCATTGGGCGACGGTGGCATCCTGCCTCCCACCCGGGGCGGCGGTGGTGATGATTCCGGTCCGGGATTGCCGGATTACGCAACGCGCCTGCGCCGGGCGCGTCTTGGGCTGCTGGTCGCGCTGACGCCCGTGCTGATGCTGTTTGTCTCCTTCACAAGCGCCTACATTGTGCGTCAGGGTCTTCCCACGCTCGATCCGCGCACGAATACGCTGGTACGCGACTGGATCCCGGTAACACTTCCCAAGCTGCTGCTGATCAATACAGGCGTGCTGATCTTGAGCAGCGTGTTCATCGAGCTGGCGCGTCGCCAGATTAAGGGTCAGGCAGCTCTTCGGCCGAACACAGCCCATCCAAGAGTCTCCGCCGGTGACCCAATGAGGATTCCCTGGCTGTCAATGACTCTGGTCCTTGGCCTCACTTTCCTTCTCGGTCAGTGGACGGCCTGGCGGCAACTGGCCGCCAATGGCTTTTATGTGGCGACCACCCCAAGCAGCTCTTTTGTCTATCTGCTGACCGGCACACACGCTATTCACTTGATGGGTGGTGTTCTCGCCCTGTTCGTCGCAGGCATCGCTTCGCTTCTCGGTCGCTCCGCGGCTACACGGAGCATTGTGGTGGATTTGACCGCGTGGTACTGGCATTTCATGGCCGCGCTGTGGATTTATATTTTGTGTTTGCTAGAGTTTGCCAGCTAACCGTACGTTTCTGAGCAGGAGGCCGGACGCATGGCTGATTCCGCAGTGCACGATATCCAGTCGGTCTATGAACCGTCGCTGTTTGGCACTTACTCCAAGAAAATCGGGATGTGGCTATTCTTGCTCTCCGATTCGCTGACGTTTGGCGCATTGCTCTATGCCTACAGCTATGGGCGCATTTCGACTGAAGGCTGGCCCACGCCTTTCCATTCCGAGAGCATCGTCAACGCCACCATCATGACGGCGTTTCTCCTTACAAGTTCCTTGACGATGGTGCTGGCGGTGAGGGCTTCCGTCCATGGCGATGCCAAAGGGCAGCGCCTGTGGCTGCTTGCCACTATGCTCTGCGGCACGGGATTCATCGTTCTTCACGGCCGCGAGTGGAGCAACTTGATCGCGGAAGGTTTGACTCTGCCAATGTTCCCTAAAGTGCCGGGTCGTGAAGCCGCCAGTGAGTTTGTTAACGTATCGAAAACCGTGCCGCAGTTTGGCGCGACTTTCTTCGGGCTGACGGGGATGCACATGCTGCATGTGACTCTGGGCGTGATTTATCTCGGCGTGGTCGCGCTGCGGCGCAAATTCATCCCCATCCTGCTGGTCCTCTGGCTGGTCGCTTGGCTGGCAACGCCGGCTTATAGCCCCTTTCACTATGGCGCGCACGTGCTCTTAATCGGCGCGATTGTCTGCTCGATCATTCTGTGGTTGAAGCCCAAGCTATACGACTCGTCCGACGTCGAAGTGGCCGGCTTGTACTGGCACTTCGTGGACCTCGTATGGATGTTCATCTTTCCTTTGGTCTATTTGATGTCCGCGAAAATTCTCTAGCAGCCGGAGGGATATGGATACCATTCAAATAGCTATCGCGGAACGGGTCGCCGAGCAGCACCGCCATCACGGCAAAGCGCTGTTCTTTTGGGTTTGGGGCGCGCTGCTGTTGATGACCGCCATCGAAGTCTATCTGACCTATCAGAATATGCAGCCCGGGAAAATGTTGACCATTTTGCTGGGCTTGTCGCTTGTGAAGGCCGCGCTGATCATCGGCTACTTCATGCACCTAAAGTACGAGGTATCGAGCATGAAGTGGCTTACAATGTGTTCGGTGGTCGCTTGTCTGATCCTGATGACCATCTTTTTCTTTCCGGATGCTTTTCGCATTCTCTATCTGGGAGTGAAATGACAGCTCGCGCCGCGCTTCTCGTCTTATCGTTCTTTTTGTGGGCTACTCCCGCGTTTAGCCAGGGTTGTGCCATGTGTCGCAGTTCCGCCGCGGCAACCTCCAAGGACGGCCAGAAGGCTATCAGCAAGGGTGTCCTCGTGCTGGTGGTCCCTCCCATTGGATTCATGACCCTCGGGGTCGGGCTGGCGTTTCGCTACGGAAGGAAGCGCGATCTCGAGAACTGCTGAATGCCGTGTTCCGAGAGAGCTGGCAATTTCTCCCCCAACGGGGACAGCAATAGCGGCCACGTCGGTGTTCGTTGAGCGGGGAGTCTTGGGACGGAGTAAATTCCAACGGCATCAGCGCAGGCTCAATTCCTGCGGCGGAGCCCTCAGTTGAGCCAACCGCTATAGCCCGGAGAGATTGCCTTCCCGTCCCTGCCGGAAGTCCTCTGCCGGAACCAAATAGCTTTACCCGACCCGTGAGCAGGGGAATCGCTTGCCAATTTTCAACTGATAATATCCCTCTTTGGAGGCGGCATTCATCAGTCCGTCGAAGACATCCGCAGGAACATTAAAAAACTGATACACCCCGCCGGGCTCGAATTTGATTTCGAGAGTTTCAGAGCGTTCCTGGTACCCAACCTGGGTAATTTCCTTGGAGGGAATGGGGATCCGTTGCATTTTTTTAGAGCTCCCTTTCTGGTGAGAGACGCTTCCATCGGGTGGCGGCGGGATTCGCCATCCTGGCACGGCCTTGGTGGTAGTGTGTCTATGGTGGAGATCCATTTTCCGCCTGACCGTGGCCTTCTGTCGTCCCTCTTGGTAGTGGCTCAACGGCGCGATCTTAGCATCATAAAATTGATTCAAAGTTGTTCCTTAACAAAGGAAGCGATTGGTCAGGGCGCGCGGATTTGAACCGGGACCTCCCGTGCTCAAGGCCGTCCCAGAAAGTCTATCTTGTTGGCCCGTTTAGCTTTGTTCTGCCTCGCGGTAGACGGTTTTGGATCTAATTTAGCAGCATTTGGCCCCCCAGCTTTTCTGAGAGCACCGCTGGTCGTCGAGGCCTTTGGCGCACCGTGGGGTGGCCCTCCACGGAGTTTGGGCTTAGTTCGATGACGCGCCCGTAGTCCTTGCCCACGACGTTCCCGCCCTTCCAGGCGAGCCCGGCAGGCGGCCATGGGAAGATGAGCGGTCAGATGGGCCTCCCCGAGCGCCAAAGCCTTCCTGACCGCCGCCTGTACCTGCCAGCACCACATGTGCTCCTGGCTTCGCTGAACTCGGGAACGGTTAGTGCATCTTGCCCCCGTCGAATCGGCAATCATCGCCATCTATTTCCTGGCAGTGATGGGCATCGGAATTTATTTGAAGCGCTTCATCTAAACCGGCGAAGACTTCTTCCTCGCGGCCGCGAAAGACGGCGTGGGTTGCCGGGCTGGCCTTTGTTTCGGCCAACCTTGGAACGCTGGAACTGCTAAGTCGGGCGCACTTCGATGAAATGACATGGCTCCCACGACGCCTCCAAAATTCTGGCGATGGCCGCCAGTTGCTTCCCCACGCTCGCGTTGCGCTGTTGAGCGATTAGGTTAGGGGGCTCCAGCTACATCAAACAGCGTTCCGCACGCTCGGCGTTGCAAATCGCGCAGATGGGAAAATTGCTGCTAGTACCCCCACGGATGATTTGTCTTTAGTCACCGTGCAACCTGGTCGTGATAAGCTCTGTCCAAGACATGGAGGTGTTCGAATGTGGCGTAAGGCGGAAGACAACAATCAAAAATCCTCGCCTGACACTTCGCCTTCGCCTGTTTTCTCGGCGGAGCGTGCTGACACCGCGGCGCAGGATTCTCCGGGGACGCCAGCCGCCGTGAGTCAGGGGATCAAGATCGAAGGGGAAGTCTCCGGTAACGGTGATTTGTTCATGGATGGCGAGTTCGATGGAAAAATTAGCCTCGGCACGGGGACTTTCACAGTCGGCCGAAACGCGCGGGTCAGCGCCGAAATCGAGGCCCGTGAAGTAATCATTCGTGGCGAAGTGATTGGCACGCTCAAGGCCTGCGAGCGCGTCCACATCCGGAGCACCGGTAAATTCACAGGTTACCTGGAGACCCGCGGCATCGTGATCGAAGATGGCGCGGTGTTGCATAGCAACGTAGCCGTCCCTCAAGCCGCAGTCGTCGAAGTCGCAGTGCCAGATGTCTCGGTAAGCGAAACAGACCAGTCGTCCCAGCCTTCTAGCCCGGAGCCTAGCCCGCGCGTCAAAGGCGCCGGCGGTACCCAGTAGCCGTGCCGAGCCCGCACAATGAACGCTCGTTCGGTCAAGTTTCCGATGTGCATAAACTGGGAGTTGCGTTCCCGGCGCTTCGATCGACGCCGCGCAACCTAGTCCACGTCAGGCGCCGAGGCACGTCACTTACTGCCGCCTGGTGCGCTATCCGCTCCAAGTAGGGAGCTCGAGGGCGCGCTCAAAGGCGGCGCGGGTATGCACCGGCTCGCCGTGCGAGACGATCACGTGCTCGAACGGAAGCTCCAGCAGCACGCGTAGGGCGGGCAACGCTCGTTCTTCATGGCACGGCGACGCCCAGACACGCAACTCGCCCCTCGGCGCCGTCAGCGCGTCGGCGAAAACGAGGGTACGTTGCTCGGGCAGCCACAGTGGGGTTTCGTTGCGGCCGCGTCCGTCGTAGAGGGCGACGATCCCTCCCGGAAGCTGGCTGCCTGGCTCGATCCACTCCAGCTCGGTGTCGGGGATGTCGTTGCGAAAAAAGAGGCGCGGGCCGAACGCGCGAGCACCGTAGCCTCGTACGAACAGATCGACGTGCCGAACGTGATCCGGCTTGAGAATGACAACCGCAGTCGGCGGATGCGCTTCGAGCCGTTCCCACACTTCCGTCGCATCGGCGGGCGGAGCAAGTGGATCCAGAAGCAGTGTCTCGCCCCTTGACTCGACGCACGTCGAGGCCACGAGCGGCTCCCAGCCCTGACCCGGCTTCCAGGCAGGATGTTCGAGACGCCATATCCACAGACCCGCCGCCACGTCCTTGATCTCCACTTGAAATGGGGGGTCCTGCTTCATCTGGCAAGCCTGGTCACGACGCTATACATTTTGACTGCTTCGAAACCCATAAGTGACAGAAACCCACATCGAGTAAATGTGCACGTGTGCCTCGCCGGGGGCCTTCCAACAGAAACATATGGAAGTCCGGGGCCAGAGGTTCGCCGCCAAGCTGCCGCATCATCGGTTCGACTTAACCTCGGATGGCAAGTCCATGGTTCGCCCGATGTTCGATTGACAAGACTCGATCAGCAAGCCATACCCCGATCCTCCGCCACTTTACGCTGTTCCCCCATTCTGCGCGAGCTTTCTTCAGAAAAATGATGTACCCTCTGTTAGATACATAACATTAGATAGAAATGGATGTACGCACAAAGTCGAGCACGGCTTGGCTGCTGCTGACGTTCACGCTGCCCACGAAGCGAGCCAGTCAGCGGGTGGAGGTCTGGCGAAAGCTGCAACGCTACGGAACCGTGCCGCTTGGCAATTCAGGGTACCTGCTGCCCAGCAATCCCACGAACGAGGAGCGCTTTCAGTGGCTCGCAACGGCCATTCGCAAATACGGAGGTGACGCTTCCATTGTTCACGTACGTTCCATCGACAACATATCGACTCCCCAATTGATCGGGCGGTTTGCGGAGGCCCGCGCGCGCGAATACCAGGAGTTGATTCGCGAACTGCAGAAGTTTTCTTCCATGCCGGTACAGAAGCGGGCCGTTGGTCGTCTGAGCCGGCTACGGAGCCGTTTCCAGGAGATTGTGGAGGTCGATTTCTTCGTCAGTCCCTTGCAGAAGCGTGTCGGGGAACTGTTTGCGCGGGCCGACGAAGCGCGCGTGGCGACGCCGGTGCCCGAGACAACGCGAATCAACCCGCGGGATTACAAGGGCAGAATCTGGGTCACGAGGCCGAGGCCGGGCGTGGATCGCTCCGCGTCCGCGTGGCTGATTCGGAGCTTCATCGACCCCAGGGCACGATTTGCCTTTGCGCCGGAAGGACAAACACCGCCCTCAGCCGTGCCATTTGACATGTTCCGCGGTGGATTCGGGCACCGCGGCGACTACTGCACTTTCGAGGTCCTGCAAAAAGACTTTAGGATTCGCGACCGGAGGATGAAGGTTATTTCTGAGGTGATTCATGACGCGGACTTAGCCGATGGCAAGTTCGGTCGCAAAGAGGGTTATGGGATCGATGAGGTACTCAAGGGTTGGGCGCGACAAGGAATCCCGGACCAGGACCTTCTAGATCGCGGAATGCAGTTGATTGAGGGGCTCTACCACTCGCTCGCGTGAGTGGCCAGCTCGCCGAACGGAGTTTGTGAAAGGAGAGAGCAGATCGTGTTAACGAATTGTCGCACCTACCTCCGATGGATTGCGGTCACCCTGGTTCTGTGTGTGCTAGTCGGGCCGACGATCCTGGCGCAAGCCGGTGGAGCGAGCAAGGCCCTTACGCTCGAACAGGCAGTTGATTTCTCTCTCAAGAACTACCCGGCTGTCCGCGCTTCGTTAGAGAGGGTCGGCGCGGCTCAGGCAGCCATTGGCTTGGCACAAACGAATTACCTCCCTCGCGCGGATGTGGTTTGGCAAATGAATCGCGCGACGGACAACAACATTACGGGACTTCTTCTACCGCAATCCATCATCGCGCCGATCTCCGGACCCGTTACGGTGTCACTCTCAAACCACAGCGCGTGGGGAAGCGCTGCCGGGCTGCTGTTTTCCTGGGAGCCGGTCGATTTTGGATACCGGGGAGCTAAGGTAGACGCCGCGCGTGCCGTTCGGGATCGAGTCACTGCGGAAGCTTCGCTGACACGCCTCGATGTGGCCGTCGCCACGGTGAATGCCTATTTGACGATGCTGGCTGCCCAGCAAACAGCGCACGCCGCCGAGGCGGACGTGCAACGGCGGGAGACCTTCGACAAGGCCGTCCGGGTGCTGGTCGATAACCAGCTTCGTGCGGGAGCGGATGCTTCCCGTGCGGATGCGGAATTAGCTCGCGCCAAAGTCAACTTGGCCCGTGCCAGGCAACTACAGAAAGTAAGCAGAGCGGCATTGGCCGACATCCTCGGATTGCCGGATACCTCGGTAGAGGTACAAGAAAGCTCTCTGCTTGGTCCGCCTCCCGACGGATCTCCACACACCACTCTGCTTAAGAACAATCCGATCGCGGAGGTGCAGCACGCCCGGGTGGAAGAAGCCCAGGCGCAGATCCATATCTTGGACCGTTCCTACTATCCGAAGCTCTATCTTCAATCGTCGGTGTATGGACGCGGTAGCGGGTGGGACCCCACAGGCAAATTCGAGGGAGGAACGGCAGGCCTAGGCCCGGACCGTTCGAACTGGGCAGTTGGCTTGACCGTGACCTTTCCGGCATTGGACATCTTCGCGATCCGATCTCGAAAGGCGGTTGCATCGGCGAATGAGCGTGCTGAGGCAGCTCGCTACGATCAAGCCCTGCAGGACCTGACAGGTCAATGGCGGAAGGCGCAAGCCTCTCTCGAAGGGGCTCGCAGTGTCGCTGAGAACACGCCGCAGGAATTGGACGCGGCGCGCACAACCGAGAATCAAGTGCGAGCACGTTACCAATCTGGTCTCGCGACGCTCGTCGATGTTGCGGACGCGCAGAGCCTCCTGGTGCAGGCGGAAACGGACGACGCTCTTGCCCGGCTCGCGGTCTGGCAGAATCTGGCAGCGGTCGCGGCGTCAGAAGGCGATCTTCAGCCGTTCCTGCAGTTTCTCCACGATAAGACCCAGGGAGGGCCGTAACGCATGTGGCTGCTCCGCACTGCACTTCGCCGCCCGTTCACGGTCATCGTGGCGGTCATCGGCATAGCCCTTTGCTCGATCCTTGCTCTTACGCGAATGCCGATCGACATCTTCCCCAATCTAAACCTGCCTGTTGTTTACGTGGCGCAACCGTTCGGCGGCATGTCTCCCTCGCAGATGGAAGGCTATCTCGTCTACTACTACGAATATCATTTCCTGTACATCACCGGGATTGAGTCCGTGGAATCGAAATCCATTCAAAATGTCGGCCTGGTTAAGCTCACGTTTCACCCCGAAACAGATATGAGCCAGGCGTTGGCTCAGACCGTCGGCTACGTCGACCGCGCCCGCGCGTTTATGCCGCCGGGCACTGTTTCCCCATTCATTATGCGGTTCGACGCAGGCAGCGTGCCCGTCGGCTATCTGGTTTTTTCCAGTGCGACGCGGAGTGTCGCGGAGATCCAGGATCTTGCGCTGAACCGTGTGCGGCCGCTGTTTGCGACTTTGCCTGGAGTGTCCGCCCCCCCTCCCTTTGGTGGTGCCGCACGAACGATTGTCGTCAGTGTTGACCCTGATCGCCTCCGTGCCTACCGCATGTCGCCCGAGGAAGTCATCCAGGCACTGAATGCGGGAAACACCATCGTGCCGGCGGGGAACGTACGCACCGGCGATTTGCTGCGACTCGCACCGATCAATTCCGTGGTTACGAATATTAAGGACCTGAAGAATCTCCCAATTCGCACAGGTTCTGGCCCTACCGTCCTTCTCCGCGACGTGGGCACGATAGAGGATTCCAGCGACATCGTCACGGGTTATGCCGAGGTGAATGGGCGGCGGACCGTGTACATTCCCGTCACCAAGCGCGCCGATGCCTCGACGCTGAGCGTCGTAAACGAAGTCAAAGCGAATCTCGCGCAGTTCCAATCCGCCGTTCCGCCGGAGATCAAAATCGACTACGAATTTGACCAGTCTTCGTATGTGCGAAATTCTCTGTTGTCGGTTGTGCGAGAAGGCTTGCTCGGCGCGTTGCTGACCGGCATCGTGGTCCTGCTGTTCCTGCGCGACTGGCGTAGTGCGCTGATCGTGGCCGCCACCATCCCCTTTGCGTTGCTCACTGCCGTCGTGGCCCTCTGGGGTGCAGGACAGACCATCAACATAATGACGCTCGGCGGATTGGCACTGGCCGTCGGGATTCTGGTCGATGAATCCACGGTGGTGATGGAAAACATTCATAGCCACTTGGGTCAAGGGCAAGCGCGGGCGGTCGCCGTGCTGGAGGCAAGCAAGGAAGTTCAGATTCCGCGCTTGCTCGCCATGCTGTGTGTGCTCGCGGTGTTCGTGCCGTCCTTCCTTATGGTCGGCGTCTCCCGCTCCCTATTTATTCCGCTCTCTCTGGCGGTCGGATTCGCGATGGCCGCTTCGTATCTATTGTCCAGCTCGCTAGTGCCGGTGCTCTCGACGTGGATTCTCCGCGCCCATGTCCCTGACGACGAAAAAGGTGCACCCTCACTCCTCGCCAGATGGCGCGAAAGGCTCGGAAGGATTCTAGAGAGATCGACGCGAAACCGCCGCATCGTTGTCTCGCTGTATGCGGCTGCCTCACTCGCAGTCATCGTCCTCGTCGGTCCGTATCTCGGAAGAGAAATTTTTCCGCGGGTCTCATCCGGCCAACTTTTGCTGCGCTTTCGAGCACCCATAGGAAGCCGCGTAGAAGCGACCGAGAGATTATCTCTCGACGTGCTCCGCTCCATCGAAAAGGATGCTGGGCCGGGGAATGTGACGATCACTTTGGGGTATGTTGGTGCACCACCACCGAATTACCCCATCAACACGATTTACCTATGGACGAGCGGCCAGCACGAAGCTGTCTTGCGAGTTGCGCTGAATCCGGACTCAAAGATCCGTGTGGACGAGTTCCAGAATCAATTGCGAAAAACGCTTCCGTCACAATTTCCAGGGTGCCAGTTTTCTTTCGAAGCGGCGGACATCGTGACCCAGATCATGAATTTCGGTGCGCCTACCCCGGTGGAAATCAACGTAAGTGGACCAGACCTGGGCGCGAGCCGGGCGTTCGCTGAAAAGGTTCGTGGCGAACTCGCCCAGGTTCATGCACTCCGCGACCTTCAGTACGACGAGCCGTTGGACTATCCGAGCCTGGACGTCAACATCGACCGGGAGCGTGCCGGGCAAATGGGAGTTACCGCGGCTAGCGTAGGCCGCTCTTTCCTGGCCGCAACGTCGTCGAGCCGGTTTGTGATTCCGAATTACTGGGCCGACCCGAAGTCCGGTGTCGGATATCAAGTCCAGGTGCAAGTTCCTCAGTCGGAGATGACCTCCATCCAGGACGTTGAGCACATTCCCGTCATGCCGGGCACCGCTTCGCATCCGTTGTTGGGCGACGTGGCTCAGGTGGACTACGGCACTGTCGTCGGGGAATATCACCGTCTAAACGGACAAAGGATGGTGACACTTACCGCCAACGTGTCGGGTGCGGACCTCGGTCGCGTATCGATACAGTTGGATGAAGCCATCCAACGCGCTGGAGTCCCACCTCGCGGCGTAAAGGTCAACGTGCGCGGGCAGATTGGCCCGATGAAGCAAACATTGTCGAGCTTGGGAGTGGGACTTCTGCTCGCGGTCCTGGTCATCTTCCTTTTGCTTGCGGCGAATTTCCAGTCGATGCGACTGGCATTCGTCGTCCTGTCCACCATTCCCGCCGTCGTTTGCGGCGTGATTTTCATTCTTCTGATCACCCGGACCACTCTGAACGTGCAGTCTTTCATGGGTGCCATTATGGCCATCGGGGTGGCTGTCGCGAACGCCATTCTGCTTATCATTTTCGCCGAGGAGCACCGGCGTGCCGGGAACACCTCAAGTGTCGCCGCGATCCACGGCGCGCAAACTCGTATGAGACCCATCTTGATGACCAGTATGGCCATGATCGCAGGAATGATTCCCATGGCGCTGGGAATCGGGGAAGGGGCCCAACAAACGGCCCCCCTCGGACGGGCCGTCATCGGCGGGTTGTTGTTTGCTACCGCTGGGACTCTACTGATCCTGCCTCTGGTGTTTTCCATAATTCAGGAGCGAGCTGGAGTGCAATCGCTGTCACTGGATCCTGAGGATCCCCAAAGCGCGTTCGCCAGCGGGCCGCCGCGGAATCGGAATCCCTTGCCGGGAGAGGCTCTATGAGTCGAATGAGGGTTCTATCTAATCTTGTCCTCGCCGGTGGCGTTTGTTTGTGCAGTTCCTGCGGCTCGAACTCGGCCTCCTCCGCCAGCGCACCGAATGCACAAGGGACTGCGTCCACTCCTACTGTGGAAGTTACCAAGGTCGTATCCAAGAAGCTTGCCATCACCGCGCGCTTGCCAGGGGAACTGCAGCCTTATGAGGTTGTCGCCGTCTATCCCAAAGTTACCGCATTCGTTGATTCGATCAACGTGGATCGCGGATCGGTTGTGAAAGCAGGACAGCTCATGGCCCGTCTGCTGGCTCCTGAAATTGCCGCCCAGCGCGCCGAGGCGCAATCGAAACTCCAGGGAGCGGAGGCTCAACGGGGAGAAGCAGAAGCCAAGCTTGCCTCGGATGAAAGCACCTACCAACGACTGAAGGCGGCTTCCGCAACTCCAGGTGTTGTCGCCGGAAATGATTTGGAGGTTGCGCAAAAGGCAGTCGAGGCAGACCGTGCACGGCTCGAATCCGTCCGCGAAGGTGCCCAGGCGGCGCGGTCGGCATTGAAATCAGTCAGCGAAATAGAAGGGTATCTCCAGGTGCGGGCGCCCTTTGACGGCGTTGTAACAGAGAGGAACGTTCATCCAGGAGCGCTCGTGGGGCCGTCCAGCGGATCCGGTGTTGGAGTCCCCATCGTGCGGGTGGAAAAGATTTCACGTTTGCGGCTCCTTGTTCCTGTCCCCGAAAAATATGTGGCCGGTATAAAGGAAGGAGCTAAAGTCCGATTCAGTGTCCCGGCCTTTCCGAATCAAGCTTTCTCTGGAAAAGTTGCGCGGATTGCTCATTCGGTGGATGTGAAAACGCGAACGATGCCCGTCGAGTTGGACGTTACGAATACGGATGGACGTCTGGCTTCGGGCATGTTTCCGGAAGTGCTTTGGCCTCTCAGTCGATCGCAATCCACTCTTTTCGTTCCAACATCCGCTGTGGTCCGAACCACAGAAGCTGTTTTCGTCGTTCGTATCCGGGGTGGCAGCGCAGAGTGGGTGAATGTCCAAACGGGCGAGGTGGACGGAAAGCTGACAGAGGTCTTCGGTGACTTGCGAGAGGGAGATGACGTTGCTGTGCGAGGCACCGACGAGTTGCGTGCTGGGACTCATGTTGCTTCGAGACAGAGCTCGCCGGACTTGAAAGGCTCAGAGAAGTAGCCTGAGAGCTGTCTCGTCCAGCGGCGGCCCGGTCTACATGGGGCCCGCTCGAGGGGTT
The DNA here is from genome assembly GCA_003225295.1 of Acidobacteriota bacterium. Classification (GTDB taxonomy): domain Bacteria; phylum Acidobacteriota; class Terriglobia; order Acidiferrales; family UBA7541; genus Acidiferrum. The sequence goes on from QHYZ01000051.1 coordinate 60,286, forward strand.
CTTGATGAGGTGGGTTACGAGAACAGACATTAAAGTGGGCCGCGTCGCCTGCCCTTGGCTCATTCGGCGATTCATTGACGCACACGGCGAGTTCCTCTGCGCGCCCGAAGACCGGCTTCTCGAAATCGCTAGCAGAGAAGGGGCCATCCCGTTTGACGCAGCTCGGTTCCCTGAAGTGCAGCTGAATCATCGGGGGGAACGCTGTGCGTTTGAGGCTATCGTCGAGGATTACAAACTCAATGATCCTGCACTTCGCCGTCTCGCATTCAGGGTACGAGGGGCAGACGTCAAAGGGCAGGAACACATCGCTGCGGAGGGTCTTGGATTGCGCGCCATCGCTCGGGGCTTCGCGCTTCCTGGGATAAGCGATGAAGAGCGTCTGCGAAGGAATACCCACTCTACGACGCGCTGTATGAATACGTCCGTCAGAAGTCCAACAAGCAGTAGCAAGACTAATTTCTGGATTTTCAAACTCGAACACTAGGAGGTTCGACACATGCCTCGTTTGATCCGAAAAGGAATAGTGGTTTTATTCGGGAGTATTGGTCTGCTGTTCTGCGGCCTGAGCGCTTTCGCCCAGGACGTGCCAAGCGATTATCAGGAGGTTTTAAGATTTCTCGACCGGAAGGGTGATTTCAAGACGGGCGTGCTCAAGGTCAACATCCCGCGTAGTGACTTGAAAATCTCCATTCAGGGTTTCTCGACGCCGACGCCTTTTGGATTCGGTGGTTGGATTGCGCTGACCAAAAGTACCGACGGTTCGGACGTGATGATGGGCGATCTGGTGCTCTTGCAGGAAGAAGTGAACCCCGTCATGTCCGCGCTGCTGGATAACGGAATCGATGTCACCGCGCTGCACAACCATTTCTTTTGGGACGATCCGCACGTCTACTTCATGCACGTACACGGCCTGGGCAAGGCAGCTGACCTTGCCCGCCGCGTGAAGCCGGGACTGGATCTAATCGGCCATGTCGTTCCCTCGGCTGCTGCGCCGGGTTCTGGCACCGGTACTCCGCTCGACACAGAAAAACTAGCCAAGCTCATTGGCCATCCTGGCGAGCAATCCGGCGCTGTCTATAAAATCACTATCGGACGTGACGACATTGCCATGAAAGACCACGGTGCGGCGATCAATACCCGCATGGGGCTGAACACGTGGGCCGCGTTTGTCGGAACCCAAGGCGACGCTGCGATCGCTGGCGACATCGCTATGCTTGAAAACGAAGTCACGCCGGTGCTGAAAGCGCTCCGCAAGAACGGTCTCGATGTAGTCGCAATTCACCACCACATGACCGAGGATCGGCCCATCGTGATCTTTCTCCACTATTGGGGCAGAGGTCCGGCAGAAAAGCTAGCCACTGGCTTTAAAGCGGCTCTCGACGAACTCGGCAAGGGCGTCGCGGCCCACGCGATGGCGCACTAGCAACAAAATTCTGAAGAGGTTACTGGGGGCTTTTTATGCAGAAACGAATTCTGATAGCCGGATTTATCGCCTTGTCCGGAGCTATGGCACTCGCAGCCAGTCCGGGTGGCCTTACTCTCAAGAAGGTGGCCGAATTCGATTTGCCGGGACCACCAGGCAAGCGCTTCGACTATCTCACCATTACGCCCGACGATCACTATTTGCTCTCAGCTCATCTCGCTGCAGGACAGACGTACGTCATCGATCTGCGCACAAACAAAATTGTGGCCACGGTGACCGACACGCCGGGTGCTGAAGGCGTTGAGTACGTCCCCGAATTAAAGAAAGCATACACGTCGAACGCTGGCGACAACACCATAGGTGTGCTGGACCTTCGTCAGATGAGGGTAGTCAAGAAAATTCCCACCGAAGCCAAACCGGACGGCAGCGCCTACGCTGCACCGTTCCACAAGCTCTACGTTTCCGATGAACGAGGCAAAGCGGAAGCCATCGTAGATGTCCGCACAGATAATATCGTTAAGACACTCCACTTCGACAGTGAAACGGGAATGCCGCAGTACGATCCCGTCGCCCAGAGGGTTTACGTAAACCTCCAGGACAAAAATATCTTCGCGGTCATCGATCCAGCTACAGATGAAGTCGCCGGCCGCTATCCGGTGGGGCGGTGCGCAGGGAATCACGGGATGACCCTTGACCCAGAGCATCATCGTGCCTTCCTCGCCTGCGAAGGCAACGACTTGATGACGGTCTTTAATCTCGACACTCACCAACCCATCGCGTTCCTTCCGGTGGCTGGCGGCCCGGATGTCATCAAATTCGATTCTGGACTCAGGCGAATCTACGTGGCCTGCTCGAGCGGAGCCATATCGGTATTCCAGATGGACGACCCCGATCACTACCGCAAGCTGGAGGATTTTCCGGTTCAAAAAAAGGTGCACACCCTGGCAGTGGACCCCGACACTCACCGTGTCTACGCGCCGGAGCAGGAAGCGGACGGCAAAGCCGTGGCGCGCATGGTCGTATACGACGCCGTAATCAATCCGTAGCTGAACGCATCTCTCGATAAGGTGCATACCGGTTCCTTCGACGATCCGGAGCGGAGCCACCGAATTACGATGTTGACCATCGACGCAGCACCCGGCGCGCTCAAAGGACTGACGCGTGATGGATGGTTATTGTTCCTTACACGATTCATACGCCTGTTCGCGTACGGGTCGTTATCCGTAGTTCTGGTCTTTTACCTAATCGCCTTGGGACTCAGCGAATCGCAAACCGGTATACTTCTCACCCTCACGCTCGTCGGCGATGTTGTGGTTTCACTCTTTCTCACGACTCGGGCGGATCGGATGGGCCGGCGTCGCATGCTTATTGTTGGTGCCATTCTCATGGCGGCGGCAGGCCTAGCCTTTGCCTGCACCAAGAATCTTTTGCTCCTGATTATCGCCGGCACGATTGGCGTCATAAGTCCAAGCGGTAACGAAGTGGGCCCGTTTCTGTCGATTGAGCAGGCCGCGCTTTCTCATGTGGTTTCTCAGCAAACCAGGACGGAGGCATTTGCCTGGTACACGCTAACCGGATCGGTAGCCACGGCGATGGGAGCACTATTCGGCGGGACGGTCACACATGCACTGCAAAGAACCACCTGGACGCCGGTGGGAACCTACCGGGTGGTGGTGGTTCTGTACTCGCTTCTGGGCGTTATCTTGGCGTATTCCTTTACTCGTCTCTCACCCGCGGCGGAAGTGAGTTTGCCGCAAGAAGGATCGGCTTTGCCCGGAACGATCGGGAGCTTCTTGGGGATCGGCCATTCCCGGCCAATGGTTATGAAACTTTCGAGTTTGTTCGCCCTGGACTCGTTTGCCGGTGGTTTTGTGGTGCAGAGCTTTGCGGCGTTTTGGTTCTACCTGCGATTCGGTGTAAACCCGGGAACACTCGGCGTCATTTTCTTTTGGGCAAATATCTTTGCGGGGATTTCCGCACTATTGGCGTCCCGTCTGGCCTCGCGCTTGGGCCTCATCAACACGATGGTGGTTACGCACCTCCCTTCCAACGTCTTGCTCATCCTTGTGCCACTAATGCCCAGCCTCTCGCTGGCGGTTTTGGTTCTTCTGGTGCGCTTTAGCATCAGTCAGATGGATGTTCCGACGAGGCAGTCGTACACGATGGCCGTGGTGCGCCCGGAAGAACGCTCGGCGGCCGCTGGAATCACTGGCGTCGCGCGAACGATGGGCGCTGCCATCAGCCCCTTGTTCGTGGGATTTATGTTTGCCCGGCCTTCTTGGATCAATGTGCCATTCTTCATCGCCGGCACACTAAAAATCATCTACGATCTGTTGCTCTATCAAGCATTCGTAGCAATTCGGCCGCCCGAGGAACGGTAGCTGGTATACGAACTGCCGGCGCCGTTGCGGCTCATTCAACGAACTCCGATGCCAGGTGTCACCGGTCGTATCGATCATTTCACGGCATTCCCGAAGCGCCGGCTGCTAATTTATGCCGCCTTGGGTAACAATTTGTAACAATTCAATGGAGATGGTCATACATTTGAGGCCAAGGTCGTTCAGAGCATCAAAGGGTGAACGAACCCCGTGGCGTACTCTATTTTCCCGGATTCGACAAGATCTTCGTAGCCAACGTGGGAGACGGAACGGTCTAGGTTATGACGGCAAGATATACGCTCTTTGCAAGGGTAGCGACTTCGGTGCGGAATCCGATACCGATAACCTTCGATGGGATGAGGATTCAAAACGGGTTTTGCCCGCGTCGTGGGCGGCATCGCTACGATTGGCGGCAACGGAAGCCCAAGTCGGGAAGGACCTCGGAGTCAAAGCAAACGATCTAGTGGCCCTCGATGAAGACGATCAGCGGCCCTTCGTTGTCACTCGGAGACCTCCGTTCGCACTGAAACTTGATACCAATACTCGTCAGGAGGTTGCAAGAGTCCCGGGGAGGGGGATCGTGCGACGATGTCTATTACGACGGGGGGCGCAGGCGCATTTATGCGCTCGCCGGCGAAGGATTTATCAGCGTGGTCCAACAAAATGACCCGGACGCTGTCCGCAAATATCCCCTCTCGAGTGGGCGTGCGCACTGGCATTTTCTTTGGAACGAGCTCGTACGTCGGCGTGTCGGCTTCGGGATTGGAACCCGCGCGAACATGGAACTATGGAGTGCCGGAATAGAGTGTCAAAAGGCTAAGGCCCCGGCGGCCGATGAGCTTTCGGGACGATGGATTCGGCCCGATGAGCCGTCGAGCAGCCTGGCAAATCCAGGTTCCATGAGCAACTTCTCCCGTAGCCAGCTCGGTTTAGTTTGCTGGCTTCTCAGTCTGTGTCTCTCGTTATTTCAACCGTCTGGCGCGAACGCTGAAACTCCATCCGCGAAGGGCGGGTCGGTTCGGATTAGTGCAGAAGCAACCCGCGTCAACCAAGCCCCAAAGCTCGACGGAACCCTGAATGACTTGCTTTGGCAATCGGCGAACCCCATCACTGATTTTCGCCAGCGCGAGCCCCACGAAGGTGAGGCACCATCCGAGGAGACGGAAGTACGCATTCTCTACACTCAGCATGCCGTGTATTTCGGGATTCATTGCTTGGACTCCGAGCCCTCGCGGATCATCGCTACGGAACTTCGCAGGGACGTAAGCCAAGACTTGGACGACCACTTCGAAATCCTGATCGATTCAAACCACGATCGCCGCGGAGCATACGTGTTCGAGGTCAACGCACTTGGCACCCAGAACGATGGTCTCATCGTGGAGGAGCAAGGCGGCACCGATAGAGGAGATTTCGACCCGGGTTGGGACGGAGTATGGACGTCAGAGGCGCGCATCACTCCTGACGGATGGACCGCTGCAATAGAAATTCCATTCACCACCCTCAATTTCAATCACTCAAGCGATGTGGTCTGGGGTCTGAATTTGAAACGCTTCATCCGTAGAAAGAACGAAGAAGACCTCTGGAGTGCTTACCGGCGAACTTTTGGGATCACCAAGGTCTCGGAAGCAGGAGAGCTGCGGGGCATCCAGGACATCGGAAGTGGACGACTCTTCACCGTGAAACCATACGGCCTTGCCGGGTATGACAAGCAGACAGGGCAGGACTCCAAATTCCCGCTGACGGCCGGAGTCGATATTAAGTACGGCCTTACCTCAAACCTCGTCTTGAATCTCACGGGAAACACGGATTTTGCCGATACCGAGGTTGATCTCGAGCCTTTCAATCTGACGCCGTTTAAAGTCTTCATTCCGGAGAAGCGCCAGTTCTTCCTCGAAAACGCAGGGATCTTCAATTTCGATATCGGCGACCAGGATCAATTGTTCTTTAGCCGTCAGATTGGGATTGATCCAATAACCGGCCAACAGGTGCCCATCAATGGCGGAGCCAAACTGACCGGGACATTTGGTCGGATGGAGGTGGGTATAATGGGCGTCAACACTCGTTCCAGTGGTCCAAATCCTTACGCAAACTATGCTGTCGCAAGACTGAAAGAGTCTCTATGGCTCGGTTCTTATATCGGTGTGATGGGCACAGATAAACGGTCAGGAAACGTACTTGACAGTTTCAACCAGACGGGAGGTGTTGACTCGCGACTGGTCTTCTTCAAAGACTGGTTTGTTGACGCGCATGTGGCCGGAACCCGATCCCCTGGAGACCCTGGCGGGGCGAGCGATGTCGGGGCCTCGCTCTCGTATCGGTCAAACTGGCTGGACGGGATCGTAGAGCGGAGAAAAATCGGGCCAAACTTCAACCCGGAGGTTGGTTTCATCGAAAGAACCGGCTCAAACGAAACGTACGGGGATTTTACCTTTAAGGTCAGGCCCCAGATCAGTGGCGTGCGCGAGTTGCAATTTGAGGGATTCATTCTCCATGCGCCCGATACGCGTAACGAAGTTTCGACGCAAGAATGGCAGGGCACGTTCCGGGCCGAGTTCAATAACGGGGCGTACACCGACAACGATATCGCGGACGTGTTCACGCAGCTGATTACAACGCCCTTTCATATTTACAAGAACATGTTCATTCCGAACGGCATCTACCACTTCGCCCGTCATCAGCTTACCTATGGATCCGGGCAGGATCGCCGATTTACATACAATTTCTTCGAACGCTTTGGCGGCTACTACGGTGGGACTCTGAATGAATTCCGTGTGCGGGCCAATTATCGCCCGACGGTCAAATTTTCGATCTCTGCTTCCGAGACCTGGAATAGATTTCGATTGCCTTTGCCTAACGGCAATTTCTCAGTACTGCTGGCAAGCTTGCAGGCAAACTACTCCTTCACTCGTTTTCTGACATTCACCAGTCTTCTTCAGATGGATACGTCAAACACGCAGGCAGTCAGCGCCAATCTTCGCCTAAGGTACAACTATCGCCCGGACAGCGACCTCTACATCATCTACAACGTCGGAACGCAATTCGCCAGTATCGCTCCGGCGAATCCCCCGCAAGTCCGCGAGACCCGATTTGCGGTGAAATATACCTACTCTTTCGCCCCGTAGTAGAAACACTACATTGAAAACAAAGAAGCAAGTGGTTGGGGCGCTCGGATTTCGCGTGTCCCCATTGTTTGACTGGTTGTAGCTGGGCCGCGGCGAAAACGGAAAGCCGCCTTCGAACGTCACGATCGAGTTCACCGTCCAACCGCCTAACGACGCATTCGCCAATCCCTGCAAACCACGAAGAAAACGCTTCCCGTGCCCAACTGGAAGCGCATAAGTTGCATTTAACAAGCAACCTGTCTGACGTCGAAACTACCAAAGCCCCAATCCGACCGCAGGTTGCCGGTCCGCTTTTCGATGTGGTCGCGTTGAGAGTTGCCTTCGTCGTGAATTCCCGTGACGGCTTCCGCGGGAGAACGCGAAACCCAAAGAACAAGTGTAGGCAAGGCTTGCCTACGGCGATGCGGCTTGAAATCGAGGGCCGCAAACAGCTGGACTGGGAAGAAACCGTTGTTGAGATTCCGGCCGCGGTGCCACAAATGCCCGAATTGCAAGTGGGACTTCACCCAGAAGAAGAAGAAGTGGTGCCCCGGATGTGACACGTTGTTCTTGATGGCGTCGGATATGTCCTCCGATTCCGAGCTCGCCGAACCTTCAATTTCTGGGCCGGTGCCGTGACAGATGAGCAGTCAGAGGTAACTGTTTGTAATTTCACGGTGCCGATCGCAACGTTTGGGAACTCTCGGGAACTCTTATTGCACGCTAATCGCCCATGAATGGGTGCGACAGCAGGCTGGGATTAACTACGGGCCATGTAAGTCAGAACGTGGCGGTCAGGTGCGAGGGAACCAGGCATCGAAGATGACGCGTCATTGCGTTGGGGTATTGTCAATACAGGGTGTGTTGGATCGACCCAGCCAGGGCAAACTAGGACCAGTGAATATGCAGAAGTTATGCCTCCGCGCATTTGGCGATGAAAGTGCCCTATTGATCGTCGATTGTCAGGACGAGGGTGGGGGAGCGCACCAGTAAATGTCCACGACTCGTTTATCGACGTCATTCATCGCATCTCCTAATTGGGTTGGTGAGCGAGGTGTTTTCGACACGCCAAAGAGAGCATCAAGGTTGTAATAACGCCCTGGTCAGGCTAACTTTCAATTAGGGCCTGCGGCCCGCGAAACTTCATGAAAATCGCTCGGGGCTCATTACGTTAACCCCTTTGATTTCAGCACACCCTGATTTGAGACCCAGGGTCTTTCGACTGTGTGCTTTGTAATAGGGCATGATGGCGGAGACAGGACCGTCTTGGAGGTTGGCTACAATGAGGCTATCGCCCCAGATCCACGCCTCGTCGGGGAGGACGCAAAGGCATTTATGGCCTCGCATTTCCGAGCCGGCGGCAAGGATTGGCAGTAGCACAGGTCGTTGGGTGGTGAATGATGAAGTCATGATTCGAAGTTCTATTTTCTGTGTAAGTCTCGCGTTTGCCGCCATACTTCTCGCGGGAGAGGTCCAGCCCGCGCACGGTCAGGAAGGGCCCTCGGTCCAGCAGAGCATTGCTGCAGCACAGGCAGATCTGCGTCATCGGCGCTATTCGCAGGCGATACAAACACTGCAGGAAGCACTTAAACGATTTCCGGGGAATTCTCAGCTCCGGGTCGAACTGGGTAGGACCTATGTTTATGAGCGCCGAGACGGGCGGGCCCTGGAAATCTTCCGCGGGGTCCTGCGCGACGATCCCTCGAACCGAATGGCAAAGATCGAGTTGGCTCGCCTGCTGAGTTTTCGCGAGAAATACGAGCCGTCAAATCAACTTTTCCGCGAGGTGCTTGCAGCAGATCCGAACGATGAGGCCGCGGCTATCGGGCTGGTACGAAATTTGCTACTTCAGAAAAGGAAAGACGAGGCCGGCAGCGAGCTGGAGCTAGCACTGGCCCGCCATCCAAACAGCATTCGCCTGCAGGAGTACAAGGATGACTTACAAAAGAATCAACTACCGCTTCCGGAGGCCCATGAGATTAGCGCGCTAAACCGAGTTGAAGCGGATGCAAGCTACTTCAGCGATAACGCAGGAAACCGTGTCTTGAGTGCTGGACAGAGGTTGGATGTTGAGATGGGACGCCAAGTCACGAACAGTTTGCGCATCGATGAAAAATCTCTTTGGGTGAGCCAGGGCCCAAAAGCAAACATCTTTACCGTCAATGATGAAGGCCGGGTGCGGTTGGCGCGCTGGCTCTTCGTTGCAGGGGGAGCGGGGATCGTTCGCTTTGCTGACGATTCGAATCGGGCACTCTACCGCGGAACCTTGATTCTTCATCCGTTCCAGAGTGTTTGGCTGCAAGGAGGTTTCTCCCGGATTCCGATTACCCCGACTTTCCGGTCAACTCGGTTCGACGTGTTGGCGGAGGGTTGGTGGAGCCGGCTCGACTGGCAGCTGCGCTCCTGGCGGATCAGCGCCGATTTCTTCAAGCAGCACTTTTCCGACTCAAATCGAACCCAAAGAGAAGATGCTGAAGTGCTGCGGTGGATTGGAGTTTCGCATTTCGCTGTAGGACTGGGATACCAATACACGCATTCTTCATTCTCGCGGACATTTTCGCACGGCTATTTCAGTCCAAACCAATATCACAGTCACCTCGGACTTGGTGGATTCCGTTTTGCTGCAGGTAAAATCTACCGCGGCGAATTTATCGCGCAGTTTGGTGCCGAATCTTTGTTGCAAACCCCCTACCAGACTGCGTGGCAGACCACAGCGAAGAATCGCTTTATACTGGGAAGATGGGAGGTGGGCGCCGACTATACCTACTTCCACCTGGCTCAGCCCACGGGAGCATTCCGGGCGCAGGTGGAGCGCTTCAGTCTTGTGTACCATTTCTAGTCGGTCCTCACGAGGAGAGTTGGCTCGTATGGAGACTACAGGAATTGGGGTAAGGGCATGGAGAAGCAACTCAAAATACTCGTCGTGGATGACGACAAATCCATTTGCCGCTGGTTGAATGCCGTTTTGACGGAGGAAGGCTACGTATGCTGCGCCGCGCGCAGTGTCGAGGAGGCCGAACCGCTCCTTCGTGAAAACCGGATCGATCTGGCGCTTCTGGATATCTATATTGGACAGGCCAATGGTCTCGAATTTCTGGAAAAACTGAAAACATTGCAGCCGGAGTGTAAGTGTGTGGTGATGACGGCACATGCCAGCGTCGAGACCGTGGCTCGCTCCGTTGCAGGCGGAGCACTCGAATATCTCAGCAAGCCCTTGCTGATTGACGAACTGCTCGCCCTGTTGCGCAAGTTGCGAGCGTCGCGACACACACCCGCCTTTGCGCCGAAGGATACCTTCGGTCTCAAAACGGCGATTGTGGGGCGCAGTCCGAAAATGCTGGAAGTATATCGGATCGTCGCGCGGGTCGCGCCCAGCACGGCCAACGTGCTCATTACCGGTGCGAGCGGGTCGGGAAAGGAACTTGTGGCGCGGGCCATTCATGAGCACAGCCCGCGCGCCAAGATGCCCTTCACACCTATCAACTGCGGGTCCTTCCCGGAGACAATCCTGGAAAGCGAGTTGTTTGGGCACGAAAAAGGTTCCTTCACCGGCGCCGACAGTCACCGCAGCGGGCTATTCGAGGCCAGCAACGGCGGCACGATTTTCCTGGACGAGATCTCGGAGACCAGTCTGAGTTTTCAGGTGAAATTGCTTCGCGTTCTACAGGAGCAGAAGGTGCGACGCCTGGGGTCGAACACCCTTGTTCCTCTAGACGTCCGGATTGTGGCTGCTACGAACAAGGATCTGAGCGCGCTTATCCGGGCAGGGCAATTTCGCGAAGACCTTTATTATCGCCTCAGCGTCGTCACCATTCAACTTCCCTCGCTTGAAGAGCGTCCCCAGGACATTCCACTGCTCGTGCAGCATTTTCTGGAGCGCTTTAACCAGCGCAATGCGCGCCAAGTGAATATCAGCGAAGACGCTGTTTCGCTGCTCGCTTCCATGAGCTGGCCCGGTAACGTGAGGGAGCTCGAAAACTTTATCGAGCGACTGGCTATTTTCGCTGCGACCGAGGGAATCTCGTGCGAGGGAGTGGAACGCGAGCGAGCGCGGCGAAGCGAGGCAACTTCGGTCCCAGAGAACTTGACGTCAACGCTGACGGGCAAGCTGCAGGAAATGGAGCGGCAGGAAATCGTCCGTGTGTTGCGAGAATCACGTGGCAATAAGTCGCTGGCGGCGCGGAAGCTTGGAATTGAACGCAAAACCTTGTACGAAAAGGCGCGCCGCCTGGCAATCGACCTGCAATCAGAAAAAACATGAGCGATTCAGGAAAAGACCGCCCGCACCAGGTGCGCCGCCAGCCGGTGCACTGGCTGTTGCTGAATGTCTTGCTTCTGTCCATGGTCGGTGTGCTCAGCCTCAGTTATCCGGTGGAAGAACTTAGCCGGCGCGCGGGAGACTTCTATTTCCGGCTAAGGGAGAATCAGGGCACTTCGCCAGACGTGGCGCTTGTGTTGATTGACGACGCCAGTCTTGAACGTTACGGGCGATGGCCCTGGAAACGCTCGCTGCTCGCAAGAGTAGTAAGGGCGGCCAGCGCCGAGCGGCCCAAGGCGTTGGGCTTGGACATTTTACTCTCGGAACCCGAGGACGAAAGCGATGATCGCCAATTGGCGACGGCGCTGGAAGAGGCGGGGAACGCTGTTCTTGTGGGCAAGATCGGCAATTCACCTCAAGGGCACCTCTGGGTCGAACCGATGCCACTGTTCGCGGAGAAAGCCATTGCCGTGGGGCACGCTCAAGCTGCTCTGGGACCCGACAGTATATGCCGTAGCGTCCCGGTGCGGGAATTATCTCTCGAGGGCCCTCGCTGGGCGTTTGCGTTGGAAGTGGCGCGCGTTGCTAGAGGAGCGCCCCTCGAAGATGACGGGCGCGAGGTGCGAGTCGGAGGGCGACGCATCCCTGCGGTGCAGACGTCTTCTCACGCCGCGATTGCCGGCGCCGAGTTCGAATCGCCGCGTTTGCTGCTGATTGATTACCGCGGCCAAACAGCTCCCGGCGAGACGTCGCCAGCATTCTCCGCGGTCTCCGTCGTGGACCTACTGGAAGGAAAGACAGGCGGGCAACTACAAAGGAAAGCGGTGTTGATTGGATTCGGCTCCGCGGAAATAGGGGACCGCATCCCAACTCCAGTCAGTGGCAGACTGCCGATGCCCGGGGTGGAAATCCATGCCAATCTGGTCGATGCCATCCTTGCCGGAAGGAGCTTGCGCCCTCTGAATGGATGGCTAAGTCTTTTGCTTCTATGTATGTTCAGTTCCAGTTTCACCTTCGTGGTGCTGCGCTGGCCGGTCTGGAAGGGGTTGATCGCGCTCGCGGTATTACTCGCAAGTGGTCTCGTAGCGAGCTACTTGGCTTTTGCTTGGATGCATCTGCTGATCGGACTGGGACCACTTTTGTGTGCAGGTCTGCTGGCCGGCCCGTTGGCGCAGTTGCAGAACCTCGTCGTGGTGGACCAAGGCCTTACGCAGGGCCTTCGGCAACTACAACTGACGCTGAAGACGCCCGGCTCGGAAACAAGAGAAAGTCTGGCGGCGGCCTTGCGCGCAGAAGCGAAATCCGCGGAGGGAGACTTGCATTGGAAGGTGCATCTGCTTCGGCACCTGCAAGCGGAGCTGAGTTCGCTGTATGCGTTTGATGAAACCCTTCTGCAAGCGATGCAAGAGGGCTTGGCCGTCTTCGCATCCGATGGGCGGCTCATATTTCACAATCCACAGTGGCAAAGCTTCTGCGAAAAGCAAGGGTGGGGAGCGGACTCAAGTCTCGACAATTTCGTCGCAGGTCTCCGCGAGGCACCGTGGGGCGATATCCGCAAGTCACTGGTCACTCCTGGTGTGTGGCTCGATGCCGAGGTGAACCTAGGTCAGGGACTCTGGCAGTTGCGGGCTGTGAAACTCAAATCCACGTCGGCTGCTGACCCATCGGAAGTAGTCATGGTGGTCGCGACTGACCAGACGGTCAGGTTGGAACGAGATCGTGCGCGCGCGGAAGCGCTTGGCTTCGTTACTCACGAACTTCGTACCCCGCTCGTCTCGATACAAGGCTTCGCGGAGTATCTGCTCCGGTATTCGAAGGAACGCGCCAGCAGTGAAGCGGCCGCCACTATTTTCCAGGAGTCAGGCCGGATGGTAGCAATGATCAATACATATCTCGATGTGCTGCGGCTTGAGGCGGGGGCGCGCTCCATGCGCAAAGAGACCTTCCAGATCGGCTGCACGATAGAGCAAGTGGCACGGGTCGTTCAGCCTATCGCCCAGGCTTCTGAAATCAAGGTCCGAACTGAATTTGCTCGTTATTTACCGGCACTTCACGGCGATCCTCACTTGATCGAGGGCGCTTTACTGAATCTGGTAAGTAACGCCATCAAATTCAGTGCACGCGGAAGCGAAGTGATGCTACGAGCCCAGATTGACGGAAACGGTGTCATACTGGAGGTGTGGAATCCGGGTCCCGTGATTCCGCCGCAAGAACTGGTTCATCTTTTCGAACCTTTCTACCGCGGAAGTGAGCAGGAAAACACGGCACGCGGATGGGGACTCGGGTTGGCCTTTGTCAAACGGATCGCCGAACAACATGGAGGAAAAGTTGAGGCCCGCAGCGATGCTAGTGTAGGCACATCTTTTCTTATTCGTCTGCCGGCAACTCGAGAGTTTTACAGTGAGGTACTTCAATGAGACCTGTGGCAATTCGTTGCATCCTATTTTGCCCTTTGATCTCCTGGTTGACTATCGCTATGGCCGTGGCCCAAGAGCAACAGCCGAGGATGCCTGCCGCTGCTGCGATAGCTGGAGCCACGATTGCCGCGTGGAGGGGTAATGTTCGTCTGAGCCTTCCGGACCAGTCGCCTACTAATCCGTCGCGTGGAGAGCAGCTTCCTCCAGGCACAATTCTTGACACAGGCAACGGCAGATTACTTCTTCGCCTGAGCGACGGCAGTGAGGTGATGCTCAGGGCGCACACAAGATTGCGGGTGCAAGAACCTTCTTTGACTGATCCGAGTTACTTCCAATTGCTTCTCGGACGAATCCGTGCGCTCATCTACAAGCGGACAGGTGGCACCGTGCCGTTCGAACTCGGAACCCCCAGTGCCGTGATTGCCGTTCGCGGGACCCAGTTCGAAGTGGAAGTCAATGCGCACAACGTCACGGAAGTGGACGTGGTGGACGGACTTGTCGAGGTCTACGGACGGAACGCTACTGGAGGATCAGTTCTCCTGGAGCCTGGATTTTCTACCCGTGTTGGAATGGACTCTGGTCCAGAACTGCCGGAACCGACCAATGAAATGCGTCCCGAAGTGGAGAGGCCTGAACCCGGAGAAAACGAACTAAGTGGAAAGTCTGAGTTAGAGGGTGAATTCGAACGGGCAGAAGTAGAACTAGAAGTCAAGATAAGAGAATCAGCAGAAAAATGGGAAAGGATCGAGGCGCGCGAGATCTCTGAGCAGCCTGGGGTAGCAGGAGAGACCGACACCAAGCCCTCCAGGCCTGGTTCGGAACCATACTAAATTCTGGTGGTTCGATTGGCGCATTTTTCGCCCCCAGGTCCCCGCTCCACGGGGCGAAACCGGACTGCTCGTCCAAATGCCCCGCGTCAAACTGCAGCTCTTTTGCGCCTTCGCACTGGAATTCCAGACCGGGAAGCGAGTTTGTACCCACCCAAGTGTGTGTCGAACGCACTCACATCCAAGGCCCTTGGCAACATCTAAATAATTCACAATAAAGCACTTATTATATTTTTGGTTTGGTGCACTCATTGCACTAGTTGACCGGATGGTTGAGCTAGGCATGCGCAATATCGCTGGGCACACTATGACGGCACGCAAGATGATCCTTCTTGCTTTGGCGGTCCTCGTACCTTGCGGCCTTTTGATTGTCGTAGTGAGGTGTGTTCTCAGATCAACTTGCGAGAGAGGTTTCTGAAAGGAGCGCCTACCATGAAAAATTTGGCACTTATTACCCGCGATCTCTATTACTTCTACGAAAAAAACACTGGCGTGTCCCATTTTCAAGTGGAGGCTACTCCGGACGGGCGGTTTCCCGTGGACCAGGCCGCCGGTCTGCTGGCGATCCACTGCATGGTCCTCGGCCATTCCCCGAGCGATTACGTGGTAATGGTATCAGCCAAAAACGACGGTTTGAGAGGGCTGACCGAGAAAGCGGGAAAGCTTCTCCAGGCCGGACATTGTGTCAGCGGTCAACTCAAGCTCACTCGCCGGGAAGAAGAAGTGCTAGCCGGTATCATGCGGAGCCTCACCAATAAAGAGATCGCCGCCTCTCTGAATCTTTCTGAACGCACAGTAAAGTTCCATGTCTCATCGCTGTTCGCCAAGTTTCGCGTACGCGGGCGCATGGAGCTGGCGCGCGAAGCCGCTCGACACATCGCCGGATCGATGTCCAGGCCCTTGCCGATCGCGACCCGAAAGACCCGCTCCTACGCCCCGATTCCTCAGAGTTACAGCAACCCGGCCCGCAGCGCAGGCGTGGTTCCGCTGGCCAAGCGGCAAATGATGGCGTAATTCCAATTGCAGTATCAGGAGTACAGAACATTGAAAACAGATGAGCCGTGATCGCCTGCAACACCTGGCGCAAAATACTGAGGTGCTTTGATTCCGCCTGAAGCTGTTTCAATTGGCAAGCCGGGAATGGAGACCGGCGCTCCAGGGCGCCCGGGGTTCGCGTCGAGGGTTTGCTGCCGAATCATCAAACGTTAGAGAGGGATCCTGTGTCATCACGTTGACGTCCAGCACGTCCGTAGAAACCCTGACCTCTTCCTTTGCGGTGGCAAGTTTCAGTTGTGGGTTGGCCGTCAAGGGTTCGCCATCGCGGACAATGAGCGGCTGATTCACGGCGGTCAAAGCCGGCCACAACTACCTTTAACGAATATTTGCCTGGAAGGACTTCAGCTGAACGACTCGACGATTTCCAATGAATCGCCGTCCTGTGCAGTTTTCAACAGAATTTTAGGCAAGGTCTTTGTAACGTGTGCGCCCTTTAGAGATGCAAGAGCAAAGGTCCCGGAAAAATTAGGAGCTTTCTGCAGTGCGGAAGTTGTGGCGACGAACAGTGGGCAACCGATTGCTCAACCGTTTTCCTCATTACCGCCCCTTTGCTTCACCGCGAAGTTACCACAGGTCACTACGTTCGCCATGTCGCGAAACCGAACATCAAGTCCACTGTCCGCTTTCCCGCTGGATTCTTTTTCGACGATTGCGGCACTAGTGGGCGGCATGCTGCCGGGCGAAAAATCTCAGACCATTCCCACCTTGTATCAATGCGGCTTAAATGTCTTCCCGGTCTCAAGCAGCGTCTTCAGGCGGGAAAGAATACGTGGCCATCCATCGGCGCAGGCAGCATAGGTGGGGTCATCCTCGGCCCACTCGTCATGCGTCACTGTTACTTTGGTGGCTTCGGTCTCGGGCACCAGTTCGATAGTTGCGCGTGACGCCTTATCATTTTGGCCCATTGCGAAGGTGTATTGAAAGACTTTTGGCGGCTCAAACCGCAGGACCTTCCCTCGGACGTAGGTCACCGGCTTGCCATCGGGTCCCGCGCCCACCCATGCGAGCAAGCCACCAGGCTTAAAGTCCGCTTGAAGCTCAGCGCCCGAGAAGATGATGCGGTTCGACTCGCGCGACACAAAGCCTTCCCACACCTTCTCCGGCGTGGCGGCAATGTAGAAGATATATTTCAGTTGCGCTTGATGGGCCATGATTGCTCCTGACTCTCCCGCGCCATCTTATATCCACAGGCAAAAACCCAACAAGGCAGTAGTGCCATCGGTTCTGCCTGATTGCTCGTATTACCTGAGATTTTATAACCCTTTGTCCGATTACAGCTGCGTTTACCAGTGCACTGACAGTCTGGTGGTTAGGATGGGTGTATCTTGCAGCGAGGAGGTTGCAATGCGGCGAACATATTTTTTCATTGTTGTGCTCTTCGGAATGGCAACGGCTACCTTTGCCCAGACGACTTCGTCAGACTCACAAACACTACAAGCGTTGCTGACCGAGATCCGACAACTTCGTCAGGACTTACAAGTTTCACTGACCAGAATCCAAAGCGCCCAAATTCTGCTATCTCGCCTGCAAATTCAGCAAGTGTCCGTTTCGCGTGCGTCGCAACACTTGGATGACGCACGCTCCAAACTCGCGGAAGTTCAGGTCGTCATTAGGAGTGAAGCGGCCGAAATCAAACATTACGAGGACAGTGGAGACCACGCAGCGCAGGTCGAAGATGCGCTTAACCGCGCCAAGGCCGACCTCGAGGCCTCAACGATTCTTGCGCAGCAACGCCAGTCCACAGAAACGGATGCAGAACAGCAGATGCGAACGGAGCAGGACAAACTCGACATGCTCGAATCACGATTGGACGAACTCGTGGGAAAAATAGGGAGCCCGAGCGCGCAACCGGCACGCGTTCCACGCTGATTCGGTGAATTAGGCCCCAAAAGATTACGCTTTTGCGCTGGGCCTGGTGAATCGCGAAACTGGACAAGTCCCCGGTCCGCTTTCCCGCTGGAGCGCCGACCTACTGGCGTTCCTGAAAGGTGCAGCGACCACAGCGGCGGCGTAGTTGCAGGAACACATCGTCTTAACATTCCAGCCACACAAGTGTCATGGCGGTCCCGAGTCGCGGTAGGAAGCGATCTGTGTCCCTTCCTGCCGCAGCACCACCAAAAACCGGCGCACTGCTCCAAATCCTTCTTAAAGAGGTACGAAATGGATGAAGCCTCAGAAAGTCGACCCAGCGCCGACTTGTGGGACTATTTGGCGGCCGAGCGAACCTTTCTCGCCGGGGTCCGCACCGGTCGCTATTGTCGGGGAAGAAGTCAACAGTCGTTACTACGAGTGCGCTGGGTTGCGCTGCAGAGGCTAGGAACAGCCTCAGCAGAAAATGTAAAAGGTGACGAAGGGCAAACTCGAAGTAACTCTGGATGGTGAAGCCCAAGCCGCTGATTCCGGACGTCCCAGCCTAGATACGTGTCGCTTTCTGTGAAACAATGCACTTCTCGCCAGGAGGACACTTTGTTTGGAAGAGTTCTTGTTCTTGCCGCCACGTTACTCGCTGCCCCTGCGGCTTTCGGCCACACCTATCCATCGCTGCCACAGAGTTTTCATGCCACGACGATTCACAGTCCGGAAGGTGCGGAGATCTTCGTGCGTTCCGGGGGAAGTGGACCTGTAGTTGTGCTGCTGCACGGATACGCGGAGAACAGTGATTCCTGGGCACCGCTGGCGGCGGATCTGATGAAAGACCACACAGTCGTGGTTCCCGACCTTAGGGGCATCGGACGCTCGTCGAAACCAGAAACCGGTTATGACAAGAAAACCGAGGCCAAGGATATCCGGGCAGTTGTGACCGGGTTGGGGTATGACCGCACTTTCGTGGTTGCCCATGATATCGGGAACATGGTGGCCTATGCCTACGCAGCCATGTATCCAGATAAGGCAGAACGTCTGGTGGTAATGGACGCTCCGATTCCTGGGATTGAACCGTGGAGCGAGATCCTGCAAAGTCCTGGTGTCTGGCACTTCAACTTTCATGGGCCGGACGCGGAGAAACTGGTGGCAGGTAGGGAGCGCATCTATTTCGACCGCATATGGAATGACTTTACAGGCGATCCAGGCAAGCCTGACGACGCCACCAGAAATTTCTTTGCTGCCACTTACGCCCAACCAGGTGGAATGCGGGCCGGGTTCGCTCAGTTCACCGCTTTCTCGCAAGATGCGAAGGACAACAAGGTCTTTGAACAAACGAAGCTGACTATGCCTGTGATGGCGGTAGGTGGAGAGAAGTCCTTCGGTCCCATGCAGGCTGTGATCATGCGTCATGTAGCGATCAACGTGCAGGAAGAGGTCGTCGCAGGCTCGGGACATTGGCTGATGGAAGAACGACCGGCTTACACAGTGGCGTTGATTCGTAAGTTTCTTGATGGTCCGCCGGTTGCTCATAACGTTGCAAGCACTGCTGACGGAGATGTAAACGAAGAACGACTTGCTCCCACAGAATACAAGTTCCCACAGGTAGGCAATCCGGGTACCGGAAGCTCAGGCGTCGGCGGAATCCAGACCGTTGTTCTGAAGGGCAATCCGGACCAAGCAGGCGTATACACCATCATGCTTCGCGTGCCGGTGCATACACGCATCGCTGCGCACTCCCATCGTGACGACAGGGTTGCGACGGTAATCTCCGGCATATGGCATATCGGGTACGGCGATAAGTTTGACGAGGCGAAACTAAAAGCCCTGCCACCAGGCAGTTTCTATACAGAACCGCCATGTCGGAATCACTTCGCAGAGACTGGTGACGAACCTGTTGTCGTTCAAATCACCGGGTTCGGTCCGTCTTCCACCGAGTACGTGGATGTCACGCAGGATCCTCGTAAGCTAAGCAAGTCAAATTGAATCAGCGACAACACGCGAACTAGAAAAGGTCGGTTGGTCTCAAGATTCGCACTGACGAACTTCCAGATTCATTAGTACCGCGTAACCGGACATCAACTGGACTCTAGTACCCACTCTTCCGCTAGGCCGGTTGCGCGATTACCAACCCAATTGGCGCATCCGCTCCAGGATGAGTCCGCTGTAGCGATTCATGCGATCGGGCCGTCGCTTCAGAGGCAACGGCAGAATTGCGGCGAGACGGGCCGACTGGTCCCGGTCGATATTCCGCGCCGATGTTCGGTAGCAGTAACGGCACGCCGCCTCCGCGCCATAAACACCGGGGCCCCATTCGGCCACGTTGAGGTAGAGCTCCAGAATGCGCCGCTTGCCGAGGACCAATTCGGCAACCGGGACAAGCGTGAACTCGGCGCCCTTGCGGAGGATCGAGCGTCCCGTCCCGAAGAACAGGTTTTTTACGAGTTGCTGGGTAAGGGTGGACCCTCCGCGAATGCGCCGGCCTTCCATATCGTCTTCCGCTGCGATTTGGATCGCGTGCCAATCGAATCCATGATGCTGGTAAAAGCGCGCGTCTTCCGCGGCGATGACCGCGTGCTGGAAATCGGGCGAGATTTGGATCAGCGGGACGAATTCGTACCGTTCGTGATACGGCGTGTGGTGAATCCACGCCTGCAAGCGGCGTTCCAAGTGCACCGCGGTGGTCGGTGGGTCGATCCACCGGGCAGCCACGAGGAGCAGCGCAGCAAGCGACCAAAGAAGCGCCACTCCGATGAGAAAGCATCGAACGAAGGATCGGAGAGAGCCTTTCCTATGCGGAGTCTTGGGGGTTGTGTCTGGATTTTCAGTCACACTTCAGAATAATCGTTTGGGCTGAATTGACAATAGCGCTAGATTGGTCGGTTACCGGACATCTCTATGCTTTGCGGGGCCGATCCACCTGATTTCCGATTAGCGCTGCCGGCGCAACCGGTCGATGCAACGCCATCTAATCAGTTGATCCGACAGTACTTCCCCTGGAGAACCGATCTGTTTGGCTGTAATCGGTCAAAACCTAGCCAGGGTAGCGTTCCGGCTGATCTAACCTTGCGAGCGATTTTGGCTTTTGTTTTCAATGCAAGGTGGGTTCGAGCTGAGTGTTGCGTCGACCCATTGAGACCACGGCGTTTATCAGACTTGAGCGTTCTTGACCAGTTTCAATGAATTCGTCGAAAAAATCGCGAGGGTCTTTACTTGGTGCAATACTGGTTCAGAAATCCGAAAACGTCTTCGGCCCAGACGTCGGATCCAAAGTAGCCAAAGCTGTGGCCGTCCCGAGGAGAGTCGCCGTAGGAAGGATAAATCTTCAGTTTGTACGTCTTGCCCACTTTGTTCATCTCTGCTGAGAGTGTGTTGCTCGGCGACAGGTCAAAGTCGTTAGCGGCTTGAAAAAAGAAGATTGGCGCTTTTGCATTTCGCACTGCGCGAGTCATGAGCGACTGTAACTCAGGTGCCTGAGCCCAACTCTGGGCTCCCCCCGCTGAATCGATCCCCGCACAATATCCTCCTCGTTCTACTCCCAGCACAGTTTCAATGCCACCAAACGAGTTTCCCGCCACTGCGATGCGATTCGGTTGCACGAAGTTCTGTTTTCGCAACCACGATAGGGCTGCTAACTGATCGTCCAGATGATCCGTCTCCAATAATCGCACCATCGTTGCGGCAGCCGCAGAGACGCCTCCGGCTTTCTCGGCAGCCGCGATCTGATCGCCAATATACGGACCTGCGGAGGCACTCAATCCCTGCCCCCGCCGGTAAGGTCCAAGGAATACCCATCCATGGCTTGCGAACACTGGACCGAGCGCGGCGAATGCCTCCTTACTCATCATGCCCGGCGCACTCCCGTGGTTATAAATAACTGCGGGAAAGGGTCCAGTTCCTTCGGGTTTATAGAGCACTCCGTGCAGAGTAATCTCTCCACTTGGAAATGTGACGGTTTCTGCCACCGCCAAAACTGACGGTAAAAGCAATAATGCGAACAGGGCGGAAAAATAAGGTTTAGTCATTTTTGTATCAACCTAGCTCAGACCATCATTGCTCAAACCATCATTCATCGGTGCTTTGTGAACTTGGAACTGATGCTCATGTTCGCTGAGGCCGACGAAATCTGCAAGCAAGCTTCCAAGGTCCCGAGTCGCCTCTCGGAAACTTGAAATCCACTTGTACGATGAGCGCGTTTAATCAAGAGTTTACGGCAATTCCTTCGATTTATTTCTCACGTTTAAACCAGTCGCGAACATTCGCTAGATTTAGCCAACGCAGTAGAAGGAACCCAAGAAGGGCCCACGCTATTGCGATTGAATCGTAGAGGGCGACATTTCCGGACGGATGAATCAGGGTGACTAAATTGATGACGGAGAGCACAGAAACAACGAGGACAGAAATGCGAGCCCAATTCTGGCCCTTCCAGAAGAACCACAGGATCAAGTAACCGGCGACGGCAACCAAGAATTCCGCCCAAAGAGTCGTAGCAAAGTAGGGAGCTCTCTGCGGACTAAGAAAGCAGGTCAGGTTTAGGATTCCCATTGTGACAGTGACCGCTAACATGAAGCGAGGGCGCATAGTCCCGGAGTTTATCCGATTCTTCATTCCACGCGGATAGGAACGAAACCTTTTGGCTTAGCCTTCGTGGCGGTCAGTGCCATCTGATAAATCATCTTGCCGGAGAAGTGGTTTTGGGCCCAGTTTGAGTTGCCCGGTTTGCCCGTTGCCAGAACTTAGAGGCAGTTACTTTCTAAGGTCGACGCGACCCTTGCTTGGCTCAAGCTGGCCGCGCCGCAAAAATGCCCGAAAAATTCTGCTTGTACCGGAAAAACACAATGAACCAAAGTACCGTCACTATAAGCGCCAGCGGCAGCCCTTTCGGGTCCATCAGCAAGTGATAGGCAAGGATGCTCACGATCACGGGCCCGAGAATCGTGAGAGCCAGCGGCACATAACGGTTGACGAGCAGCAGCACTCCACCAATGACCTGCGCCGCGCCGACCACGTACACGAAGTGAGATACGAAGAGCACGGTTAGAAATTGGCCGGCAGTTCCCGGCGGCATTTGCATCGGGAGGTACTTCAGAAACGGGTTCAGCCCAAAGACCACGAAAATCAGGCCCAGCAAAATCCGTGCAATCAACACTGCAATTTTCATTTTCGGTTCTTCTCCCAATCAATGGATGCACCAAGGGGCGGGAACGCTACGCGCCCCCGCGCCGCATTCTATGTCAAATGAACGATTATTGTGGAAGTTCGTACTAAAACTCATTTGTCCGAGAAGCGGGTTAGGACTTAGGCGATTACTTCCGGTTATGCCAACGATACACGCGGAACGTGCTGCGAGCGAACCGCCAACGGGCACGTGCTTGGTTGATTCGAACACCGCGAGCGTCTAACGTAATGAACGATGCATCTTGCTCAGCCAATTCTTCTGGCGTCGGACGGGTGGCCCAGATGCACTGCGGGGGTGCCGCACCCTTCGGTTTTAATTGAATTGACGACGAACACTCGTACGACGAGGACAGGCTTTTGTTTTCTCCGAGCTTGCGCGGTTGCGGCCTCGGTCGCGTCGGTCGCGGGCTCGACGCTTGCGCAGCAGGAGCAATCCGAGACGCAGTGGGAGCGGGAGCACGGAATTCAGCACGAGAAGAGGTTGCTCGACAACAAATTCGTGGCAGTAGAGCGGATAACCTTCCCGCCAAACAACGAGGGCTTTGGATATGCGCGTGAGAGTGAGCCGGCGCGTATCGTCTTCCTGCGATTCCGGGCCGCTGAGCAGGATGCGACCGCATTGGGCGGTTGGCGGTTCGAAAAAGTGAGTTTCTTTTCGCGTGAGGCCGGGCGAATGATTGTGCCGCCCGGTGCCGGGGCATTTCGTCTTGTCAACATTTACTTGAGTGACCAGCCGGAAAGGGCGCCCGTCGCCGATGACGCGGTGAAGCTGGACCCGAAGCACAACGAAGTGCTGCTGGAAAACAGCCGCATACGGGTGGTGCGGATTCATTTTGCGCCCGGAGAATCAGGGCCGATGGTGGATAAGCGGCCGCGCGTGATTATCGTGTTGACGGATTCGCATGCTACTGTGACGCTGCCGGACGGTCACAGCGAAGTGCGCGACGCGAAGGCAGGCACTGTATATTTCGGCAATGCGGGGCGGCAAGCGACGAACAATATAGGAACGACGCCGCTGGAAAATGTCGTGGTGGAGCTGAAGAGCAAGTAGCGCCTTATCTCAACCATCAAGCAACACGGCTCCGTGTGCCTCACGAGCAGCGTCCGCCGCCGGGCGGCTTCGTTCAAGTGGGCATCTCGTCAGGAAATCATATGGCCGGTTTTGACCTGACCACTGAGGCTTTAAGGCGATATGGGCTACTGGCCGATGGGCCGGTGCTCGGAAGGAAACGCGCGTCGCAATGTGCGAGGACTCCAACTACAGGATTCTGTAGGATTTATGGAAGGGATACCCGCCGTTTCGCATTGATTCGCAAATGGGGAAAGGGTGAGACCAGCCACCTCATCCCCTTCACCCCAAGGGTACCTTTTTGGAGGTATCAAATGTGCAACTCTCAGGTCCATCGGAACTTCTGGCTCGCTTTGGCAGCAGCAGCTCTTTTGATTGTAGCGGGTTGCTCGAACAAGGCAACCAACGAACCCACGACCACCGCCAAGAAAGTCGATACAGCGAAGCCCGCGGCCACAGCAAAGCCTGCCCCTGTAGCCAACAAAGCATCGCAGCCAACCACGATGGTTACAGTCCCGAAAGGCACCGTCATCAGCGCCACGATGGGCCAAACACTAGCCACCGACAAGAACAAGGTCGGTGACACCTTCGCCGCCAGCCTCACCACGGCGATTCAGGTGGAGGGAAAGACCGTGATCCCGAAAGGTGCACACGTAACCGGCCGCATCGTCAAGGTCAAAAAGCACGAAATGAAGGTGATGCTCGCTTCGGTCGTCATCCACGGAAAGTCCTACCTGCTTGAGACCAATTCGGTCCCGGGTTCGAAAAGCCAGGCCAAAGACACCGATAAGGCAAAGGCGAATAAGGACGTGACTCTCCTGACTGCCAAGAGTCAGCTCACGTTTAAGCTCGCGAAGTCAGTGACCATTCCGGTAATAGGATGACTAGATAGGCTCTAACATCGCCGAGGCTCAGCCAGCGCAAGCTGATGCGAAGCTGGCTGGGATTCAATAAGCCAGCAAGGCCATCAAATCCTTTTTAGGGCGATTCCGGCTGTCTGGTTATGGCGGATTGAGTTCCAAGTACATTAATAAGCCGTGTCTCGGCGCTGCCGCTGCTTTCTAAGTTTTCGTTGGCTCCCTGGGCCAGCCGGTGCCAGCAAGATTTATTGGAGCGGTTGGACCGGCTGAATCCCGCGATTGGGGTGATCTCCAAGCGAGGCCGGGAATACTTCCGGCAGTTACGAGGACAACCCGGAAGGTATTCCACATGCCCGAAAGTTCGCGAAACCGCCCATTGGCCCCGGCCAGCCTTTTCCACTTCGACGGTAACGGCAATCAGGCATGAAGTTCCATTGGCTCCCGTGGTTGTGCGTGAACTTAAAAACCTCTATTCGCGTTCAGCAGAACACTCTCAGACGCATTTGGTATTTGCCAGAAGCCAAGAAGGCGTTCCGCTCGCGGCGGAGTCACGCGCACGGCACGTTGTTGCATTCGCAAGGAACTCCTTTGAAAGTTGCACAGGCTCAGCTTGGGCATTCACATATGGCGACAACTTTGGAGATCTATACACACGCCAGTGGGAGTGCGCAGAGAGACGCTGTGAACCTGCTCGCAGAGCAATTGTTCCCGAATGTTCCCAAGTTGGAGAGTAGTGGAAGAACCGCAGGAAGAACCTCAACTGCTTCAGTGAGTTAGTGGTCGGGGCGCCCGGATTTGAACCGGGGACCTCCTGCGCCCAAGGCAGGCGCGCTACCAGGCTGCGCTACGCCCCGACATGAATTGCTTCATTCATTCTAAGCACTTTCCAACTTTACTGCTACTCCGATCCGTCGTGTTTGCCTCGACTGTGCCAAAATTGTGCCAATAGTTGCACTGGACCATCCGCGTGCCAGAATCAGCGCCCCATTTCGGGCAATATACGCTCTCTGTGACCTACTCCTCGAATGGCATTTCGTATGGACGCAATCGCGTTTGGCTCAGCGATGATATCCTCAATTCCTTGCCGTACCCATCTTGGAAGGGTAGAGTCTCGACAAACCAGATTTTTCTGACCGTTGTCTCTGCGAATAAGACAAAGAAAGTGAGTAGTACGGAGGCGGTCCATGTCTGGAGCGGATCTAGCAGCCAGATGGACTCAACTCCTTCCATGAGAATGCCGGTTCCGCGCTGAGCCCGCTAAGAACCCATGTCCCAACAGAAACGGCTTGCCACTGCAGCCGTCTTTTCGCATCCTAAGGCTAGGAGTCTTACCGTGAAGCGAGCCCTCTCTTGCGGAGCTTGGAGCGCTTGGGTTGTGATCGCCCTGCTGCCCACGGCAGGGCTCGCAAGCCCGCAGTCTTTGGGCGAAGTGGCGCGACGAGAGCGGGAACGTCGCGAGCTGGAGGGCAAGAAGTCCAAGAAGGTCTACACCAATGACGACTTCCCGAGCATTGCAGCCGCCATGGAAGCGCCCAGCTCACGTGTGCTCGCTGCCGATAGCAAAGAGCCATCGGCAAAGGTCGACGAAGCGGAATTGGAGAAACAGTGGAGAAGGCGGTTTGCGGGAGCCCGTGGACGCCTGCACAAAGCTGAACTAGACGCCTGGCAGACTCGCATCAAGACGGTGTTCGTTGGCGGCGGAGGCATTTCGGGCCTGACCAGCGGAGCGGCCGTTCCCGTACAAATACAGGTGCGGGAGTTTGTGGAAACCGATGAGTTGCGCCTGGCGCGGAAGGCCCTGGACGATCTCGAAGAAGAGCTGCGTCACGCCGGTTTGCCGCCCGGTTGGGGACGCTAATCGGTCGCGAGACAAAGTTCCCATAAGGAACAGGCTGCGGAAGCGAATTTAGCCAACACTGTCAGAGACTGACTGCATTGGCAATTTGAATTGCGAGCACCTTCGAGGTTTCGCCGTCAAGAAACTCCATCGCAATGAACTAATCAGTTTGCGGCGATCAACGAAGTCCCCGATAGCTCCCAAAATGAAGAATGGCAAAGCAGGCCTCGTGATCGCCGCCGCTGGTGTTGGTTCCGCGTTCCTGCTGGACACCGTACCTCATTAAGCGGCCGGCTCGGTGAGCTGAACAATGCGCGCGCGAGGTGCGCGTGTGCGCAGTCCTCACAGCTCGCCCACACAAACGGATTCGATCTCAACATCATGCCCACACACGCTGGTCTCTTCCGCAGGACGCTGCTTGGTTCCACAGCAGCGAAGGTATTGAACGAAGCTGATTGTCCGGTATTGACCACGCAGCACGCGGAGACGATTTAAGCCAGACCGGTCGAACATCGGGAATGGGTCTGCGCCATTGGTTTGAACGCGGATTCTCCGAAGAGTTCTTCGGTTCGCCAGCCAAGCTGCGAAGGCTGTGCATGCGGATCTCACGCTCGTTGATGTGATTCCCGCAAGCGGTTCTGACCTGCCGATTGAATTGGATTTGGAGGAGCGCCTGCAGTCGGCGAAAAAAGAGGCAGCGAGCCGGGGCATCGAGGAGTTGCAAAGCGCCGCTATTTCCCACGCACGGGTTAGCATCGCCATCGGACCGATTCGAGACATGTTGACCGAGGCCTCGCGCAGAATGCGAGCGGATTGCTGGTGATCGGAAGAAGTCCGCAGTCTGGCATGCGGGGTTGCTTGCGCGATCTCAGCTACGGAATAGCGCGTGACGCTCCATGTCCGGTGTTGAGCGTCTGGTAGAGCGAGCGCCTGTCTCGCCGGTGCTGTCAGGTTCGAGGGCACTAGTTGGCTTGCTGGGCCAAAAGTATCAACTTTGGCAGGACATCGCCCAACGGCGTGTCCTGCGGCCGGCCAAAAGAGAAATACAGCTTTTGATAGAGTGGATAGAGCGAGTTGTATACCCTTTGCGCCGCTGGTTCAGGCGAAAATATCGAGTGATCCGGGCAAATCTTATCTTGAGCTTCTTCCACCGTCTTGAACGTCCCCGCGGCGAGAAAAGCGAAAATCGCGGAACCCAAACTGACGACACTCTTGCTCGGAACGAGAACCGGCCGCTCCAGCACATTCGCGTAGATTTGATTGAGCACGTTGTTTTTCTGCGGAATGCCACCAGCATTGATCACGCGCTTGATGTTCACACCATGCTCGGCCATGCGATCCAAGATGATCCGAGTATGGAAGGCAGTGCCTTCGATCGCCGCAAACAGTTCATCCTGGGCGGTGCTCTGCAGGTTCCAACCGAGGGTAATCCCTCGCAAATTCGGGTTTACAAGAACCGTCCGGTCTCCGTTGTCCCAGGTCACGCGGAGAAGGCCAGTTTGTCCGGCGCGATAATTCTCGAGTCCACCACTGAGCGCCGCAACATCGGTTCCGGCTCGGACGGCAATTGCATGGAAGATGTCTCCCACGGCCGAGAGACCGGCTTCAATTCCAGTGCGGTGGGGATGCACGCTCCCCTGCACGACTCCACAGACACCAGGAACCAGGTTTACCGACGGCGTGATGCCAATGATGCAAGTCGAAGTGCCGATGACATTCACCATGTCCTCGGTGCGGCAGCCTGCGCCTATGGCATCCCAATGAGCATCAAACGCGCCCACGGGTATGGGAGTACCCGCCTTCAAGCCGAGCTCTTCGGCCCAGAAGGGAGAGAGACTGCCAGCAATGTGCTCCGAGGTTACATATTCGCCCTGCAGTTTCTCTCGCACTCCTGCAAACAATGGGTCGACGCTGACAAGGAACTCTTCTGAGGGCAGGCCACCAAGCTGCGGATTCCACAGCCACTTATGACCCATTGCGCAAACGCTGCGCTTTACTTCCCGCGGCTCGGTAATGCCGCAGAGAGTAGCGGCGATCATGTCGCAGTGTTCGAACGCGGACATGAATTCCGGGCGCTTCGCAGGGTTATGTCGCAGCCAATGCAACAGCTTTGAGAATCCCCACTCGGACGAATACACGCCACCGCACCACTGGATGGCTTGCAATTCTTCACGATGTGCCGCTTCCGTGATTTCTGCTGCTTCAGTTTTGGCGCGGTGATCGCACCAGAGGTAGTATTCACCGAGCGGATGTAGATTTTTCCCAACCGGAATCACAGAGGAGCCGGTGGTATCGACCGCCATCGCTTGCACTTGATCGCCGGAGACACGGGCCTTCTGTAAGGCTTCACGGGTGGCGATGGCCAAAGCGCGCATGTGATCGTCATGCGATTGCGTTGCATATTCAGGATCTTCGCGCTTGCGATGGAGCGGGTATTCCGCAAGCGCCGTCGCCAGTAGTCCGCGCTCGCTATCCACGAGGGAAACGCGAACGTTGAGGGTGCCAAAGTCCACTCCCGCCACAATTGCCATGGGATTAGTTATCCGCTCCGAACGAAATAAACCGTTACTCAGTGTGTGCGTACATGTCCCAGCCCAGATAGCGCGTGGTTGCTTCGTGCACAATCGGGGCGACGCTCGAAAAGTTCGCAGCGACGTGGTGTTCAAATCCTTTCTCGCAAATGTAGTGAAGAAGTCCTTGCAGTCCAGGGATCTCCACGACGCCAGCGCCGCCGAACGTCTCTAGGGGATCATCCGTAAATCTTCCGCTGCCGGTATAACCACGGATTCTTCCCTGGACATCGTCGGTGGAAAATCGGGCAAAGCTCATGGCGCCGGACTTGACGCGTCCAACACACGTGCCAAAGGTATTTTCCTTGCCTACAGTACCTGCGATGATTTCCTGGAAATCCATCTTCACGTCTTTGAAGAAATGTTTCGGCAAGTTGCTGCAATGAAAACACACGGCCTTGTTAGGATCGTTTCCGTAGTTGTTATTCCAGTCGAGCAGCGCGCTGGGCGTTTCCGAAGCCAGTTGTAAAGCGTGCATCCCGAGCACGCCGCAAACGTCAACTTCGCAGGCGCTTGAAAGCAGCGAATCGCTCATCATGCTCATGACTGTGCATGGAACGACTCCCAGGTTTTCTTCCAGCGAAGTCCAGCACTGAACCGCGCTGATTTGCACCTGTGCGCTTTTCATCCAGTCGTCGACAACCGCTCCGAGCTTGGCCATTTTGATGAGCGCCGCGTGGGGGATGTCGGTGGTCGTCACATAGGATTGTATGGACTTCAACTTTAGCAAAACGTGCTCATCGGTATCCTTCATGCGGCTGATGCGCCCCAGCACTTCGCTCAGGTCCAGCGTCTCTACGGAAATCCCGCTCGACTCCAGCAGTTTCTCGCTATAACGGACCGTATTAAACGCCGTCGGTCGTGCACCTAGCGCACCAATGCGCAAATTGCGCAGTCCCTTTACCACACGGCATACGCCCGCAAACCATTCCAGATCTTTCTTGAACTCCGGGGAATCTGGCGTCATGGTGTGCAAGGTTGTCAATGAATATGGAATTCCGAACTGGCGGAGGTTGTTACAGGCGGACATTTTTCCGCAGAAACTGTCACGCCGGTGCGTGATAGCCATTTTGCCAGGCGTATCCGGCGTGGCTTGCACCAGCACCGGCACGTTCAATCTTGAAAGCCGAAGTGTGTCCGCGACGGCGCGCTCATCTCCGAAATTCGGCAGCGTGACGATGACACCATCGATTAAATCGGCTTTGGATTTGAACAACTCCGCGCAGCGCTTTGCTTCTTCGTACGTTTCCACAGCCCCATGCTTGCTCTGCTCCGACCCGAGCACGACGACATCTACGCCTGCATTTTGCAATACGTGAATCATCTCTTCCCGGCCGGTCTTCGCCAAGTGATCGGGGAAAAATCCCCGATTCCCCACGATCACGCCCATCGTCATCTTCCGCATGTTAGCCATGGTCGGTTCCGTCGCTTTCTCCTTCAGAGGCGGCCTTTTCCCGGCGCAAAATAAATGCTGTAAACACCTCCGACCACCGCCAGTATCCCGCCCCACCAGACGTTCGCGTGCAAGCCATACAGCACAACCTGCTCTGCTGGCGGATGGAACAGTTCATACACACCTGCGCCGAAAATCAGCAGGCCATTGACGAGAAGTGACACTCCGATAAAAAACCATATAGAAAGCGAACCGCCAGTTTTCATAGCGCCTCACCAAAAGACTACGTTAACCACCAAGAAGAGAACGGCAACCACTGAGGCCCAGAACCACGGCCGGTGGAACACCGTGACATACGACTCGGATGGAATATCCGTCACGCCGTAAACCAAGCCCTTCAGTTCGGAGTCCGGTTTGGGCTTGGTGAGCATGCTCACAGCGATGGTCACCAACACGCAGACGACCCAGGACCACAGCGCCCGGTACATGTTTTCCGCCATATCGCGCGCGTGCGCGGAAAGCGCGACGTAGCGCAACGCGGAGGGATCGACCTTGACCCATGCCCACATTCCGATTGAGGATAAGGTCCCGGCCAACAATCCCAGGAATCCGCCTGCGGGTGTCGCACGCTTCCACAACATTCCCAAAATGACTGTTCCAAATAGTGGTGCGATAAAAAAGCTGAAGAGCGCCTGAACATAGTCCATGATGCTTTTGAAATCCATTACTAGATAGGCCGTGCCCACACTGATAATCACTCCGACGATTGTGGACCAGCGGCCCATACTGACATAATGCTGATCGCTGCCGTCTTTGTTTATCAACGCACGGTAAATGTCGTATGTCCACACCGTAGTAAACGCACTCACATTGCCAGCCATCCCGGACATGAACCCCGCAATCAGGGCGGTAATTCCAAGTCCAAGCAAGCCCGGGCCGCAATATCGTGCCAGCATGAGGGGTAGGACTTCGTTGTAACTATGGCCGCCGGTCGCGAGGGCCTGCGCTTCGCCGGTCAGCTTCATGGGTAAAACCGCGAGAGCCAGCAAACCGGGGAGAATCACGATGAAGGGAACCATCATTTTAAACCCTGCTCCGATAATCGGGGCCATTTTCGCGGCGCGAAGATCTTTAGCGGATAGCACTCGCTGCACCACCAAAAAGTCCGTGGTCCAATAACCGAAGGAAATGATCGCTCCCAATCCGAAAACGATTCCCGTCCAGTGAATGCCCATCGGGTTATCGTCGAATCTGCCCAGCGTGCTCCAAAGGTGCGTGTACTCTGCGGAAGCGTTTGTCGCGATCCGTGCTTTTAATGCAGCCCATCCACCGGCATCGGCAAGTCCGAGTATGGGAATCAGCAGTGCCCCAGCCCAAATCAGAATAAACTGCAAGACTTCGTTAAAAATTGCCGAGCGCAACCCGCCGAGCGAAACATAGATGGCAACTGTCAAGGAGGAAACCCAAATGCTGAAGTTGATGTTCCACCCGAGAATAATCTTGAGGACCAGCGCCATCGAATACATGTTGATTCCACTCATCAGCACCGTCATCAGCGCGAAGCTGATGGACGATAGTGCGCGGCTCCCTTCTCCAAACCGAAGCTTCAAATAGCCCGGCACGGAATGCGTTTTAGAAATGTAGTAGAAGGGCATCATCACAAGGGCGAGGAACAGCATCGCAGGGATTGCTCCGATCCAATACCAGTGAGCCGCCAGAATGCCGTACTGATATGCCGCGCCGGCCCAACCCATCAATTCCAGCGAGCCGAGATTGGCGGAAAGGAAACTGAGCCCCGCGATCCAGGCAGTCATTTCTCTTCCGGCCATGAAAAAATCTTCGCCCGTATTCGACCGCTCCTTCAAGTAGAAGCCGATAGCAAGCACCAAAGCGAAATAGAAAACAATGATGACCAGATCAACTGTGGATAGACGTACAAGACGTGAAGCATCCGCCGAAGCAAATAGCAGCGTCATTCCTTTGACCTCGCTTGCCCATAATAAGCTTCTTTGCCGTGCTTCCTCAAAAAATGCCGATCGTGGAGCGTCTTACTGACGGAGCTGGCGCGCGGATTGATCCCAATCGTGAAGTAAGCCATACGAGCGACAGCTTCGAGCATCCAGGCGTTTTCCGCTGCCTTCCGCGGGTCTGCGCCCCAGGCAAAAGGACCATGGTTGGCCACCAACACTGCCGGGACAGCCTGGGGGTCAATTTGCTTGAACGCGCGAATAATCGCCACTCCTGTATTTGCCTCGTACTCACCCTTGATTTCGTCATCCGCCATGGAATCGGTTAGTGGAATGGGGCCGTGGAAATAATCAGCGTGCGTAGTACCGAAACACGGAATCGGTTTGCGGGCCTGGGCCCAGGCCGTGGCGTATTCCGAGTGAGTGTGGGCAATCCCGCCGATGGAAGGGAAAGCGCGGTAGAGAGCAGCATGTGTGGGAAGATCCGAAGACGGCCGCAGGGTGCCTTGGACGACTTTGCCTTGCAGGTCGGTCACGACGAGATGCTCCGGCTTCATCGCCTCGTAGGGAACACCACTAGGCTTAATGACGATCAAGCCATCATCGCGGGCGATGCCGCTCGCGTTGCCAAAGGTCGAAAGCACTAATTCTCTTCGGACAAGATCCAGGTTTGCTTCCAACACTTGTTCTCGTAGCGCTGCTAACAGCATCCGCCCGCGACCCTCCTCGTAATAGGTATCGTTAGCGTAACCTGCAGTTTGGCGGGACCCGCGCCTTTCGCAGTGAAACAAGCGGTGATAATCATTGCCGGGAAAAAGGCAGCAATGAAGGCGGGATTCCTGGTCATGAATAGTCCTTGTGAAAGCATGAGTGCACCAAAATTCATGCCGGATGATTTATGGTAAGCGTTTACCACCTAATAGTCATCCTTGCAAGGAGTTTCGTCCCCTAAACCGAGATCGCTTCGTCTTGCCGGTGTTGGTTGACGTACGCGAACAGTTGCAGTCAGAGTCGCAGCTGAGCACCTTGCAATCCGCAGGGTTGCATGGTAAACGTTTACCTTATTTCATTTTGGTCTTCTTAAGCGGTGCGTTCAGAATCAGCCACGGCGCTGACCCTTGTCTCTCCTAAATGCAGTCCTGAGGAGGTTAACATGCCAAAACGATCGCAGATTTCGCGGCGGCAATTTGTAGGCTCTGCCCTCTCCGCGGCCACGGTGAGTTCCGTGCCTATCCCGAATTTCCTGCTGTCGTCATGGGGATACAGCCCGAACACGTCCAGTCTAGACTGGAAAGATGAGGGCATTCTTTTAGTTGATAAGTCACCCTACGCCAAGTTACACAACGTTCCAGTGCGCGCGGTCACGATCTCTCAAGGGTTTTGGGGAGCGCGCCGACAGACCAATGTCGACAAGAGCATCCCGTCGATGGAGAGGCTGCTCGAATCCAATGGGCGGATGAATAACTTCTTGCGGCTTGTAGGTAAGAGTGATGCTGCGCAGCGCGGGCCGGTTTACGCGGACTCCGATGTGTATAAGTGGACAGAGGCTGTGGCCTTCGCGTTACAGTCCGGTGATCGACCTGAGCTGCACGCGTTGGCGGACAAGATCATTAAGGAAGTCGTTGAAGTTCAAGAACCTAGCGGCTACCTCAATACGTACTACGTTGGTGAGCGGGCGAAGGATCGCATGGCACCTGACGTGCAACGGTGGGGCCATGAACTCTACAACCTCGGCCACATGATCCAGTGCGCGATTGCGTTTTATCGCGCGACTGGCGACCGCACCTTGCTGGACGCCAGCATTCACTTCGTCGACGGCTACCTGTTGCCCAATTTTGGCCAGGGAGGCGATAAAAAGCCAATCCTTTCCGGGCATCCAGAAATTGAACTGGCGCTTATCGAGCTTTACCGCACGACCGGAGACAAGCGTCATCTCGAACTAGCGGGCTATATCCTCCAGGGTGACGATCGCATCAAGCTACCGCAGCGTGGCTATGTTTATCACTTCAGCGGAATTCCTTTCACGTCGCGCACACACCTCGAAGGCCATGCTGTACGTGCTATGTACGCCTGTTGCGGCGCCACCGACTATTACCTCGAAACCGGTGACCAATCGTACTGGAAGACTCTCAACCTACTTTGGGACGACTTAGTGTCGGCCCAAATGTACGTGACGGGCGGAGTCGGAGCGCGCAGCCAAGGCGAAGCTTTCGGCGATTCCTATGAGCTACCGAATTCCACCGCTTATGGCGAGAGCTGCGCGGCCATAGGCAACATGATGTGGAACTGGCGTATGCTCGCAGCCACCGGGGACGCGAGATATGCCGATGTCGTCGAGCGTGCCTTGTATAACGGCATCAATTCCGGCATGTCGCTCGATGGAACGCTGTATTGTTACCGCAATCCGTTGGGATTCGACCCGTCAGGCGGCGATCAAATTCGCCATCCGTGGTACGACACGACGTGCTGCCCTCCGAACCTGGAGCGCACCTTCGCTTCCTTGCCCGGCTATTTTTACAGTACCAGCAAGGCCGGACTCTATCTGCACCTGTACGACAATGCGCAGCTTGATTGGCATCTCGAGGATGGAACCGGCCTGAAGGTTGTGCAGAAAACAAACTACCCGTGGGATGGCGCCGCGGAGATTACTGTCACGCCGGCCAAGCCCGCGGAGTTCACGTTTTATCTCCGTATTCCCGGGTGGTCCGACGGAACGCAGGTGACGATCAACGGCAAGCCAGTCTCTGGAGCGACTCCGGGACAGTATCTCGCGTTGCGACGCCGCTGGTCGCCCGGCGATCTCATTGACGTGAAGTTCGGCATGACTCCGCAAGTGATCGAAGCAAACCCCCGTGTGGTGGATGATTATGGCCGCGTGGCGGTTCAGCGGGGTCCGCTCGTTTACTGTCTCGAACAACTGGATCAGCCGGAGGGCGTGCCTTTGTTTGATGTTTCTCTGGATATACGCCATGAGCCCTCATCAAAGTTTCACGAGGAGTTTCATGGCGATTTGCTAGGGGGAATCGTGGTGCTGAAGCACATGGGAGCGATCTACGAGAAATCTGCTTCGCATAGCGCTCTATACCGTCCGTACACTGCCGATGTGCCAAAGGCCAAGCAAGTGGAGCTCAGGTTTGTGCCTTATTACGCGTGGGCGAATCGGGCGGCCACGCCGATGCAAGTTTGGACGCCTATTCTACGGTCGTAGGGAATCCCTGCACTCTTACGCGGACGAGGGCTGCATCGATCTCTTACCCGGAATGGGTGCGCCGATGCGCATGATGGAACGGCTGGGCCAGGGTCGACGGCCTTAGCCTCCTACGTTGTGGTAGAGACGGTAGGGCTCTTCACCGATTGCCGCAAACGGACGAAATGTGATTTTCCCAGCGTCACTTTGCACGAGCCAGTCTTCTGAAGACTGAGAAGCGGTCGAAGCGGCGAGGAGTTGCGCACGGGAAAAGTTCGAGGGCAAATTCCCGACACCAAAGAGTGCCAGCGGCCCTCGCAGCAGTGCCACGATCCGTGGGTTCTCCGGATCCACCGCTTGAAGACAGAGCGGCATCCCAATTTCAAAATCCACTCGGTCGCCATTTTTCCAA
Organism: Acidobacteriota bacterium; assembly: GCA_003225295.1. Taxonomy (GTDB): domain Bacteria; phylum Acidobacteriota; class Terriglobia; order Acidiferrales; family UBA7541; genus Acidiferrum. Next base: position 96,079 of record QHYZ01000051.1, read on the forward strand.
GTGCGAGACAGTTCAAAGAACTTTCCCGCGACGAGATCACCTTCCACACGCTTGCCGTTAACCGAAATACGCGTTTTTGTGTCCGCCCATGCCGGAACGCGCAAGTGCATCGCGAACATTTCCGGACGCGCCATGTCCAACTGAAGCTGGATTGTATTAGTTGTGGGGTACCTGGTTTGCTGCGTCAGAGTGCAATGCGTGCCGCCTTGCACCCACCTGACACGAGAAGGAAGGAAGAGATTGACATAAATACCTTCTTTGGCTGGGTAATAAGAACTGATGCCGTAATCGGCGGTCAACTGTGGGAAAGTGCCGGAGCAGCAAGGCCATTTATCTTTGTAATAGACTTTTTTGGCGCCCACACTGTTGTAATCGGAATAGTAGAAGCTGGTGCCGTCAGCGAGAAGGGGCTTGGTGCCCGCGACCGTGTTGTACAGCACCTGTTCCATGTTATCCCCGTAATGAGAGTCGCGCGTCACCCGCAACAGATATCGCGTGATCTTGAATTGTCCGTAGGCACCACACGGGGTTTCAAAGCTGGAGCGAGTCTTGCCCAGACTCTCGGCAAGCAGTCCCTTCCCAGGTTCCACAAACGCTTCGTCTGGCCCCCATCCTCCTGTTGCGTAACTTTGTTCCTGAACCATACGCAGGCCGTTCGCGGCAGCGCGGAGGTATTTTTCATCACCGAGAACCAAATAAGCCTGCATAGCAGAACTCAGTGTATTGACGTGACTGTAGGCGTGCTTGCCGGGAAGGGCGTTGTGATTTTGCGCCAGAGCATCGTAATACTCCTGATAGATAAATCGCTCCCCCAAATCGCGGTAGCGCTTGTCGCCGCTGCGCTGATAGGCAAGAAAGAAATTCTCGGGCAAGGTGTAGGTTTCATCCCATGTATAGGCGATGGTCTTATGCGGTCGAGCTTCCTGCTCGGTCCGGCTCAGGGCCTTCTCCGGGAGATGCGGCAACACTGCATCAGTAGCTCGCTTGAGCACATCCAGTGCGATGGGGTCCGCCGCAAATTCATGAGCATCGATGAGGCCACAGCAAGTCTTGTCAAAGGTATAGCCCGGCAGGCGGTAATCGACGTAGAACCTCCCGGTAGGCTCTACCGTCTCGGCAAAAGCGCGCACCAGGCGATGAACTTTTTCCTGCGTCGCTTTTGATCCTGTCACGGCGTAGGCGCGAGCCAATCCGGAAACGTATTGACCGAAGGAATGCCCGGCAATGAATGCATGAAAATTATCCTTCTCGTTAAAGTCGTCGGCATCATCATACCACCCGCCCAGATCGTGGCCTGGTGCCGGCAACCCTTGACGTTTCCGAAAGGGTTTCAGTAAACCGTCTTCATCGAGATTGAGGAACAACTTATGGTTCTCGTCGAACTGTCTCCGGAAGGGTCCGTCAAGCAGCTGTACCTGCGAGTAACCGAAAACCGAAAGTTGAGGAGTGATCGAAGCCGTTACCGAGGGGCGCGCCCACCCCCGGAGAGAACGCACCCCGATTAGACCTGTCGTGGAAATCGCCGCTGATTTGAGGAACTGGCGCCGGGTCTTAGTTTTCACAGTGAATCCTCCTGAGCTTGCTTGCGGGAGTGCCCCTCAGAGTCTGGGGCGCTCTGCTAACAATCCGCCGGGCGCCCGAATCTCAGCAAGCGTTTTCTCGCACGAGTTACGTATAGCGCGCGAGAGACTCCCCGTCAAACACTTGCTGCAATCGATTTCTTAAATGAAGTATGCTGTCGTTGCACAGATGCGACGTCCGCTGGTATCCATTAAGAGGTCCGTTGGTCTCGCCATTCTTCTGCTTGCTTGCCGTTCTTTGGCCTTTTCCCAAATCCAGGAAAGTCAAGTCGAGCCCATTAGCTCGGCCTTGCGAGCCGGAGAATTTGACAAGGCCGTGGAACTGAGTCGATTCGCGCTAAAAGCGTCGCCAAGCAATGCACAATTATGGACCCTGCAAGGCATTGCCTATGCCGGGAAAGGTGACGGCAAGCAAGCTCTGACGTCATTTCAGCGAGCGCTTAAGATTTCCCCAAACAATATTGCGGCTCTGGCTGGGGCCGCTCAGATTGAGTACCAAGAGGGGAACCAGAGTGCCATGCCACTGCTAAATCATCTGCTGCAATTGCGTCCAGCAGATCCCACGGCCCATGCCATGCTGGCCGTGCTGGAATACCGGCAGGGACACTGCGGTGCGGCGGTTCCACATTTCGAAAAAGCTGGCCAGCTGCTCGACACTCAGCTCGACGCCTTGCATGCTCTTGCCACCTGCCTCGTAAGACTCAAGCGACTCGATGACGCGGCAGCGACTTTTCAGAGGGCTGTGGCACTTCACCCGGACGATCGGCGGGAACGTCACCTCCTAGCATCCATTCAGCTTATGGCACACAAGCCCGAGGACGCACTTTCCACGCTGCGGCCGCTGCTGGAGACCAAGGAAGTGGATGCCAACACCCTGCAGCTTGCTTCGACTGCCGCGGAATCCGCTGGAAACACGCCCCAGGCGGTTAGTACGCTTCGGCAAGCTCTCTTGCTCGACCCGCGAAACGTCAGCCTATATCTGGATTTTGCCAATATTTGCTTTGCGCACGAATCGTTCCAGGTCGGTGTTGATGTGATTAGCGAAGGATTGATGCTGCAGCCAAGCGCTGAGGAACTCTATGTGGCACGCGGAGTCCTCTACGCGCAGCTGGCACAATACGACAAAGCGGAGGCTGACTTCGAGAAAGCATACGACTTGAACCCGAATCAGTCTTTGAGCGCTGCCGCTCAAGGCCTGGTGGCTGTGCAGGCGAATGATCTCGATCACGCGCTGGCGTCGATACAGTCAAAACTGGCACGAAATCCGAACGACCCGCTCCTGCTCTACTTGCAGGCAGATGTACTCTCGCAAAAAGGGGTTGATCCTGGTACACCTGAGTTTCAGCTCGCGATGCGCTCGGCAAGGAGGGCGGTCACCTTGCAGCCCGCACTTGCCGCGGCTCGCGCCGTCCTGGCCAAACTGTACATGCAAACCGGGGCCTACAAGGAAGCGATAGAGCAGTGCCGGAAAGCTCTGACCAGCGATCCGAAAGATCAAACCGCTGTGTACCGTCTGATCCAGGCGTTGCGGAAAACCGGACAGAAAAAGGAGATTCCTGAATTGCTTCAGCGTCTCGCCCAGCTTCGCGAACAAGCTACGCAAGAAGAAAGAGAGCGCTACCGCTACAAACTCTTTGAACAGGACGCCCCGGGGCAGCAGCCGACGCAGCCATAGCCGCAGCACGCTAGGACTTTAGGACTTTCGCTTGGCCCGCCGAACTTTGAGAAAATGTTTACTCAACCTGGGCTACAAGCGACAGTCGCACTGGCAACACACAAAAGAGGAAAGCTATCGGAATGACCTGCACGCGCCGCACCTTTCTGCGATTTTCGCTCGTATCGGCGGTCTCCATGACTGCCAAACAGGCATTTGCGCAAGGTGTAGCGACTCACAAGGCTAAGCCCGTGGTACGGCACGCCCCTTCTGGCCGCCCTTTCAACGCGCACTTTGTCGACGTAGCGGCCGCTGCCGGACTGAGTGCGCCGACAATCTACGGGGGCGTAGAGAGTAAGAAATACATTTTGGAATCTACCGGCTGCGGATGTGCATTCATTGACTACGACAACGACGGCTGGTTGGATATATTTTTGCTTTGTGGCACTCGTATTGAGGCCGCTCCCCCCGCAGCGACTAACCGCCTGTACAAGAACAATCGCGACGGGACGTTCACGGACGTTACCCAAAAGGCGGGTCTCCATGCCATTGGTTGGGCTTCCGGCGTCTGCGTCGGGGACTACAATAACGACGGATTTGAAGACATGTTCTGCACCTACTTCGGACAAAACATTCTGTACCGCAACAATGGTGATGGCACCTTCACCGATGTGACGAAGGCTGCCGGGCTGTTGAACGATCAACCGAGGTGGGGCGCGGGATGCAGCTTCCTGGACTACAACCGTGATGGGCACCTTGACTTGTTTGTTTCGAATTACGTCCGTTTCTCTATTGAACATGCACCGGTTCCTGGAGAGAACACGAATTGTAATTGGAAAGGAATTCCCGTCGAATGCGGGCCGCGCGGGCTTCCAACAGGATGGCACTCACTCTACAGAAACAACGGTGACGGAACGTTTAGCGACGTCAGCCAGCTGGCAGGCATCGCGCGGGCTACACAATGTTATGGCATGACTGTGGTGGCGGCGGATTTGGACGAAGACGGCTGGCCAGACATTTATGTTGCTTGCGATTCCACTCCTAGTCTGCTCTTCATGAACAACCATGATGGAACGTTCCGCGAAGAGGGAGTGTTGCGAGGCGTAGCCCTCAGCGACGACGGAGAAGAACAGGCGGGGATGGGGGTTGCGATTGGCGACTATGACCTCGACGGACATCTGGACCTTTTCAAGACGCACTTCGCGGATGACGCCAACGTTCTCTACCACAACGATGGTAAGGGAGCTTTCGACGATGTTACCCGCGCTTCTCGCGTTGGAGTGGAGACACGCTATGTCTGCTGGGGCGCCGGAATAGTCGATCTCGATAACGATGGTTGTCCGGACTTGTTCATGGTCACAGGTAACGTTTACCCGGAGGTTGAGCGAAAACTGCCGCAATACCAAAATAAAACACCTCGGGCAGTGTTTCGCAATCTCGGCAACAGCACTTTTGAAGAGTTGATCGACGCTGCGGGCCCTGGAGTTGCTGAGGAGCACTGCAGCCGCGGATGTGCCTTTGGGGATTTCGACAATGACGGTGACGTCGACATACTCATCGTAAACTTAAACGAGACTCCCTCACTGTTACGCAACGATCTCATCGGGAATCAAAACTGGGTAAAGGTAAAACTTGAGGGTGTTAAGTCCAATCGGAGCGCGATCGGTGCCCGGGTTCTTGCCCACTATGGCGGGAAAACGCAGGCCCAGAGCGTTCTAAGCCAGTGCAGTTTCTATTCTTGTAACGATCCCCGCTTGCACTTCGGGCTCGGAACTCATACGACTGTCGACCTGGAAGTGCGCTGGCCCAACGGCATGGTTGAAGTATTTAAACGCATGCCGGTGAATCGATTGGTCACCCTGCGAGAGGGAGCAGGGATGGTGCAAAACCGTGGCTGGTTGAAGTCGTGAGCTAAAGACGCCAGATTTGCGGGGATCCGTCCTCCCACCACTCCATAATGCAAAAGTGCTAGGAAAACCTTGACAGCTTATTTTGAGTGGTATATATGTCCCTGCAAACGAGAAAACGTTTACACAAAGTGATACATAAATGTTTGCTCGCGATATAGGGGGTGGAGGCACATGCGATCGAAATCGGCTTCCGCTATTGGCCTGTCCATTCGGCTGCTCATCGCCTTTCTACTGACGACTGGCTCGGCTTGGGCTCAGTTTACGGCAAGTATTCAAGGAACCGTAACCGATCCAAGTGGTGCTGCAGTCGGGCAAGCGAAGGTCACCATTGAAAACGTTGAGACGCATATTTTGGGGACGACTACTAGCAATGCCGAAGGAGAATACCGGTTTCTGAGTCTCGCCCCAGGTTCCTACAAAATATCGGTTGAGGCTGCGGGCTTTTCCACGGTTCGCACGACCGTCACTCTTGAGACGAATCAAAATCTAAGCGTACCTATCGCGCTAAAAGTTGGCGCGGCGACCGAAGTAGTGACGGTCACTGCTGAAAATCCACTCGTGAACACTACCGAGACGCGGAATCAAATGACGCTCGAAACTCAGGAGCTGTCCTCTCTGCCCATGGCGGGCCGCAACATGCTATCTCTTATCAGCTTGGCTCCTGGCGTCTCGGGACTAGGGCTCGCCGGCGGGCCCGGCGTGTCTTCGGGCACGCCTGGAACCGGAGTAGACAATTACTCGACGGAGACTGCCGTTGATGTCAGTGTCAACGGCCAGGGAACGGTAGCGAACATGTGGATTGTCGATGGGCTTGATGTCACCAGCGCCATTCGGCAGGGGGTCTTGAATCTCACGCCCAACCCCGACGCCATTCAGGAAACGAACATTCAGGTCAACACGTTTTCCGTGGGATATGGACGCGGGAGTGGCCTTCAAGTTGCGCAAACGACAAAATCTGGTGCGGATCAATTCCACGGCTTGGCCAGCGACTATTTCAACTACCAATCAATGTATGCGAAATATTCCTTGCCTGGCGAGGACCACCCGTACAATGCATTCCACAGCAACAACTTCTCCGGAGCGATTGGCGGTCCCATCATTCCCCACCACCAATTTTTCTTCTTTTTTGCCGTCGAACCGCTACGTTCCTCAGCATCCACGGGCAACCAAGTTCTCACGTTTCCCGACGCACAGTTTGCAGCTTTTGCCCAAGCCAACTTTCCGAGCACTTTTGGAACCAAAATCTTGAATACGTACAAGCCTTCTGGCGCGACGGTCAGTGGCGTATCGAAGACCGCCAACGACATTTTCCCGGGTACGTGCGGAACGGCCGCGACAAGCAATTTGCCTTGTGCAACTCCGATGATTGACACCGGAATATTCAATTCCAGTAGCTTCCGCAACGGCGACCAGTATTTTATTCGCGTTGATAAGGCTTTTAAAAATGACCGTATTTATGGGAGTTTCTTCCGAACACTTCTGCACAATGGCGGGCCCAACGTGATCCCTCAATTTACGACCACCAACCACACCACGCAGCGGGCCTTTCAAGCGAACTGGGCGCACACGTTTAGTTCGACAACGTTGAATGAAGCCATCTTTGCCCAGAATCGCATCGAGGGTTTTCTAGGTGAAACCGGGGATTTCACCATTCCTGGAATCGGTGTAAGCGGTCAAAACGTCGGATATGGCGTCGGCTTTGCCCAAGGCGATTTTATCCAGCATAACTATCACTGGCGCGATGTTCTGACCCATGTGCGGGGAACTCACGTGTTGAAGGTAGGCTACGAAGGCTGGTTTGGAGACGATGTGGAGCCGTTCCAGGGCCCGTGGTCGCATCCGGGATTCAGTTTCGACAATTTGTTGCAGCTGGCGCAAGATGCACCTACCACCGAAGGTGGGGTGATGTACAACCCCATCGCGGGACAGCAACAACTCTGGAACTGGAACGCTGCTTCCAAAACGTGGGGTCTATTTGCGGAGGATACCTGGAAAGCGCGACGCAATCTAACGTTGACACTTGGCTTCCGTTTTGATGATCAGGGGAACCCGTATTCGCGTTCAGACGCCACGGTTTTTGGCAACTTTATTCTTGGGACGGGGTCAACCTTCCCGCAGCGGGTGGCTAATGGTATAGCCAAGCCCTCGAAGCAGGCGGTAAATCATTCTCCCAAAGCCTATACTCCACGCATCGGCGCGGCGTGGGATATCACCGGAAAGGGTGACTGGTTGTTACGCGGCGGATTCGGTATGTATTCCAACTGGCTCACCCCCGCCAACATCCAGGAAGAATTTCGCGGCAATCCACCGGGTCTAATCCTGCCTACGTTTTTCTCGGGAAATGCACCTGCCAACCGACCGGTTTTTGTCCAAGGTACCAGTAGCAAGCCCCCGTTTGGGTTCCAATTCCCTCAACTGGCAGGCACGGCCTTGTGTCCTGCAGCCCCCTGTCTGGACGCTGCGGGAGGAATTCCGGGCGCAGGCTTGACGATCGGGGGAATCGACCCGAATATAGTTTCTCCTACCGCATACATTTATGCGGCCGCCCTCGAACACAGAATTGGTGGCCACTTTGTTGCCGCCATGCTTTATAGTGGATCTCACACCGCCAACCTTGTTGGGCTCGGCAACGCAGGAGGTCAAGTTTCCTATGGCGTGGACATCAATGCCTTGCCGGGCGACTTGATCGGGAAGCCAGCCAACTCCGCTCCGACGCGACTCAATTCGAGTTTTGGCGCGATTAACTATACTCAGAATGATCGCGTAGCGAACTACAACGGTGTAACTTTTGACTTGAGAGGCAGAGTCACGCGTGGCTTCTTTGACATATCTTACACGCGCTCCTCTTCTAAGGATGACGCCGGCCGGTATCCGACCGCACTGAATCCTCACCAGTACTATGGACCCTCCCCTTGGGACGTTCCCAACCGAATCTCCCTTGGCTTCAACTATGAGCTACCAGGCCTATATAAGGGTTCGGGTGCGGTATGGAAATTGACGGCGGGATGGGGACTCAGCGGGACGAGCATCTACCAGAGTGGATATCCTTTCACAGTGTTCACCTCTGCCTCGTTTTTTAATTCAGTTCCAGGGGACTACAATGCCGACGGAGATCACTTCGACTTTCCAAACGTGACCAGTTATCGGCAATCGACGTCGCGGAGCGCTTATATCACTGGCGTCTTTACGCCCGGACAGTTCACAGCACCCACGCCAGGCAACGAAGGCAACGAAAAGAATAACGGATTCCGCAATCCGCCCTTTGTGCAGACGGATCTGAGTGCTTACAAAAACACACACATAACGGAGAGGCTCAATCTGCAACTTCGCTTTGAATTCTACGACCTTTTCAACCATCCCAATTTCCAGAACATCCAGGGTGATTTGTCCGCTGGAAATTTTGGCCGGGTGACCGGCCAAACACTACCGAGGTGGTGGCAGCTAGGCGCAAAGATCACGTTCTGAGCAGATTTCGCCTGAGCAACATGACGAGGACCAGTGTCCCACACCCCGGACGGTGGTCCCTAAGTTCCGGGATCGGCCAGTGGCACACTCTACGGTCATGTGGGTCTTGAAACGAATGGATGTGATTGTCCACGGTGATTGCCCGAGAATTCCCACATTGCATCCACTTATGGACGCAGCATCCTATAAAGCACGCTACCGTGTGATGGTAGCGTGACTGTGATTGAATCGGCTGGGCCCATATCTTTTAGTTTCCACAGGTCCCGCACGAGGTACGCTGTTCCTGCGAGACCTAAGTCTCTCCACGGGAACGTGAGTGTTTCGGTTGCATCCCCGAGGTTGAAGATGGCCAGATAGTAGCCTTTTCTCGAAGCGGGCTGGGCAAGCCAAACAACAGCATTACCTGTTACGATAACTTGACGATTACCTGTTGAGTGCTGATCGACTGCGAGCACTTCTGCGTTGGTGAGCAACGACGCGGTCCAGGGGTCGCCTGCGGTTAGGTCGCCGCCGACCATCAGAGGCGAACGAAACATAGACCAGAGTGTCATCAAGGTGCGCTGTTCATCATGCGTGAGCCGCGTGCCGCGTGGCCTTCCCCATCCAGGCGCGGGACGAAGCTGGCCGATCGGCAACATATCTCCGTCCGGCCAGTGTCCCGGTTCGGATAGTGCCGCCCACTTAGCGGCATTCGCAAATTGATCGCCGATACCCTGGGGGTAGTTTTTGTCACTGTGCCACAGGTCCCATATGTCATCGGAAATGCGCCACATTTGCGCGTACTTGCGCAGCTCCTCTGCTTTTTCCAGAGGAGCCGGACCGGGCGAGAGGCTCAATACAATGGAGTGGCTGGCTTTGCTGAGCGCCGTGCTCAGCGCGCGAATTTCCTCGCCTTTGTAAGGGTGGCTGCTGATGCAATCCACTTTGATAAAATCCACTCCCCAGCTTGCATATAGCTGGGCGATGGAATCGTAGTAAGCTTGCCCTCCCGGATTGCCGGCATCTACACCGTAGTTGTCGTAATTCCAGGGACACGTATCGGAAGTGTTAGCAGCGTCGGCTGCGTAGTATGTCGACCCCGCAATGGGCAGATTTTTTTCGACGGCCGCCTTGGGAATGCCCCTCAGAATGTGGATGCCGAATTTCAGACCGAGGGAGTGCACGTAGTCAGCTAACGGCTTGAAGCCGTCGTTGTTCGCAGCCGAGGAAAAGCGGCTTGTCGGAGGCATGTAGCGACCAAACTGGTCCATGGTGTATTGAAACGTCTTCGAATTGCCTTCCGCCACCGGATTGGTGACGTACCACTCGGCGTCTACCACCACGTACTCCCAGCCATAAGGTTTCAGGTGAGTGGCAAACCAATCGGCATTGGCTCTGAATTCCGCTTCATTGATGGTTGTTCCATAGCCATCCCAGCTATTCCAGCCCATGGGCGGCGTCTCCGCCAACATAGTGGGTTGATCAGCCCCTCGAAGAACTTCCTTTACAAGGCACGTGGCTCCGAACACTAAAAAAAAGGCAAATGCCAGTCTGCGCGAGATGAGGCGAATCTCCATAACCCTGGATCTCTTTCTTCCTAGGGCGGGTATCGTGTCCATCTGCTTTCTCCTTGCGAGTCGTCCGTAATCGTCCCCAAATCTGGCCGGACATGCAACCGAAACTCGCCTGCTGTCCAAATCGCTAGGTTCAGAAGGAAAGTAGTAAGGCGCTAGCCATCAAAATTGCGCTACCACGACGCGAAAAAGACTACCACTCCTTCATTTCAAGAAGGATGGACAAGAAGGCACAATCTTCGCAATGCCGAATGCAGCGTGTGCAAGCGGGCGGTCTCCAGAATCCATCCCGCGAGTTTTGTTGCACGTTGCAACGATATGGATACATTGTCGGGTGGCTAAATTTCATTGGCGATCAAAGTGTCGCTCAATTTAGGGTTCGGAGAAAAGGGGAGCTTCTGAACAAATGCGAGTGATTCAACGCATCGAAATATGCAAGAACTTGATCCTTCGGCAACCGAGTGCGCATCGCGCTTTGCAATCTGCTTTGTAGAGTTGTCGTTTGCGCAGCAGAATGCAGCTTTTCCGGTTATTTTTGTGCGTTCGCCGGAGCCCCTTCCAGCGCGGCGTGCGGCCAATCACTCGTCCAATCAATCGTCGAGACGTGTAAGCGAGGTTTTCCGGTTTTACCGTCGTAGGCATGGAACACCATGATGTCCCCGCCGGGTTGTTGCAAAATGGATTCACCGCCGGGGCCCAACCAAAGTTGATTGCCTGCAAGCAGTGGCGTTCCCCCGCCTTCCAGCATTGGCTTGCCGGCAGCGTCCACGTACGGCCCGATAACATTGTGTGAGCGGCCGACCATCGTTTTGTAATTGCTCTTCACGCCTCGGCAACACAGATCGAACGAAACGAATAGATAGAAGTAATCCCCGTGATGCACGATGAACGGAGCCTCGATGGCTTGCCAATCGTCAGGCAAATGGGGCGGGCGAAGCGCCGGATTTTCCGGGCGTGCCCGCTTTGCTATGGAATAGAGTTGGGAGTCCTCGTCGGCAAGCTTGCCTGTTTGCGGATTAATTCGCCGCATCTTGATGCCGCTCCAGAAGCTGCCGAAGCTCATCCACACACGAGCCTCCGAGTCGGCCACAATATTGGGGTCAATGGCGTTAAAATCATCTTCCTCCCGGGAACGAAGAACCAGTCCTTCGTCCACCCACTTGAAATCCGGACTGTTCGGATTCAGAGTCTTATTGGTCACCAAAGCGATGCCGGAGGTGTTCTTTCCGAATACTGAAAATGCGTAATAAACGTGGTATTTTCCGTCGAAGTAGGACTCGTCCGGAGCCCACAGATCCTTGGTTTGCGGGCTTTCCTTTTTGATCCAATCGGGTATGCTTTGAAAAACAAAGCCGCAACGCATCCAGGTGTGCAAGTCCTTCGAACACCGGATCGGAAGCTGGCCCGGGGAAATCTTCTCTGTAACCGTGCCGAACAGATACCACGTGTCGGCTTCCTTAATGATCGATGGATCGTGCACGCCATCCACGTCACCTTCCACGTGAATGACTGAGGGCGTTCCTTGGGGCGGTGTTTGACATTTCGAGGCGGCAGCCGCAGCCAACAGCATGGCCATGGCCAGTGATCTGCTCTCGATCGATATCTTCATTGCCATTCCCTATTCCGTGTGTTTCATCCAGCCGAGAAACATGAGGATCACTATTGCTGCGTCCGCGGCACGACGTATCCCTCGGCGTTTTCCTTCCTGGAAGCTGCTACAGACGATAGCAAAAATGGAAGCAAACGTTTACTATCTCCGCCAGCCTGTTATAGGAGGTGCGGACCGATGCGACGCCGCGAGTTCCTGTACGACGGTTTAGCTGGCGCGTGCACCCTGGCATTCGCCAAATGCTCAGCCCCGAAGGCTATTTCCTCTGTGGATTCACGAATCGAAATCCTCATCGGAGAATCACTGGGCACGATTTCCCCCGACATTTATGGCCATTTTACCGAGAATCTAGGTGGTGTAATCTACGACGGCATGTGGGTCGGCGAAAACTCCAAAGTGCCCAACATCGACGGAATCCGCACGAAGCTGATTGAAGAAATGCGCAAAATCAAGGCCCCGGTAGTCCGTTATCCGGGCGGCTGCTTCGCCGACAGCTACGACTGGCGCGATGGTATTGGCCCGGCCGACAAACGTCCTCGGCGCACGAATTTCTGGAGCGACGGTGAAGAGAGCGGGGCACCGACAAGCCATAAGTACGATCCGAACCAGTTCGGAACGAATGAATTCGTCCATTTTTGCAAGCTTATCGGGGCTCAACCCTATCTGGCCGCCAATGTGCGCAGCCTTTCGGCCGGAGAATTTTACCGTTGGGTGGAATACTGCAACTCTCCAGCAGGCGCCACGACCCTGGCGGACATTCGAGCTGCTGCCGGATATGTGGAGCCCTTCAACGTTCGGTTTTGGGGCGTCGGCAACGAGTCTTGGGGGTGTGGAGGGAACTTCACTCCGCAAGAATATGCCAGCGAATTCCGCAGATTCACCACTTGGGTCCCACACTATGGCCAGCGGCTGTTCTTCATTGCGTCGGGACCTAACGTCGATGATTGGAATTGGACACGCGGCTTTTTTGAAGAGATTCTGCGAAAGGGAAGGTCGCCGCTCCGCTCGATCTACGGCATCGCCCTACACCACTACGCCTGGAATGTAAGCCGCGGACGGACCCAGGACTGGGTACAAGGCAAGGGCGATGCTCTCAAGTTCGACGCCGTAGAGTGGTATGAGCTGCTGCGCGAAGGGGAGCGCATGGAATCGCTCATCAACGGGCATTGGCATATCATGGGAGAAGCCGATCCGAGCCATGCCGTCAAACTTATCGTTGATGAGTGGGGACCCTGGTATCGCCCCGGCAGCGAAGTAACTCCAGGCGACCAACTGGAACAGGTTCCTACTTTGCGGGACGCGGTGTTTAGTGGAATGACCCTGGACATCTTCAACCGTCATCCGGAGAAGGTCGCCATGGCCAACTGCGCCCAGCTCATCAATTGCCTCAACAGCTTGTATTTGGCTCACGAAGACAAGTTTTGCGTCACGCCCGTAGGCCATGTATTTGCCATGTATGCCGCGCATCAAGGCGGACAGGCTGTGCGCACGATGTTCAGCGCGCCCACGATCAGTTATGACCGGGATGGAAAGCCGGCGGCATTTTGGGGTTTGCAGGGATCGGCTTCGCTTCACGACAAGGACCTCGTGCTGACGGTCGTGAATCCAGCGATCCGCGATCCGCGCGAAGCGGAGATCGTCATTCGTGATGCACGAATCAAGGTGGTCGTTGGGACAACACTGACGCATCCTGACATTCACGCGCACAACACTTTTGAGCGGAAAGAGGAAGTATTTCCCCAAACAAAGCCTTTGCCGGTTTCATCAGGTACGCTTACACACACTTTCCCGCCAGCGTCCGTCTCCAGTCTTGTGCTAACTCTTGCATAGCCTGGAGGTAGATTGCCACGAATGAGGGGAACTGGCTGCTCCGAGATGCATGCTGGGTCGCGGCCGAGGTGTCCTTTCATCGGAGCGCGGCGGCAACAATTTTGCGCCGAGCTTGCGCGCGGGGTTGCTTTAGTCGCGTTGGCTTTTCGGTTGAGGCGGGTTGCCGGAGCGATTGGCGAGATTTCGCCGCATTTCTTCCACGTCACTCGTCTCGCTCTCAAGGCGCGTGAAGGAATCCAGAGCTTTGCGGCTGTCCTCCACTTTGCCAAGCCGCCGGTACACTTGGGCCAGAACGTAGTAATACGAAGACGCTCGAGCATTTAATGAAATGGCTCGGTTCAGAGCATCGACAGCATCAGTCAGCCGTCCCTGGGCCTCCATAGCCTTTGCCTGTTGGAACCAGGCGCCATCCGACTTAGGGTCAAGCTCCTGCGCCGCGCGGGCATACGAGAGCGCCTTTTCGGAATCGCCTTTCCGATTGTAAAAGGCGCTGAGGTTCACATGGGCCGACACGAACTTTCCCTTCCTCGCCTCGTTGATTGCAATAGCTTTCTCATAACTCGCGATAGCTCCGGCCCCATCGCCTAGAGCCTCTTGAGCAAAACCCAGACCATCCAAACCTTCCACGTACGAAGGGTCGATTCGGAGTGCCGTTTCAAATTCCTTTCGCGCAGCGATCCAATTATCCTGGACGGAAAATAGTTTGCCCAAGTTGAAATGTAACTCAGCGGATTGCGGGTCATACCGGATTCCCTGCTCGAACTCCGTCTGCGCGGCGGCGAACCTTCCGATAAACATCAGATCGCGACCAAGAATTTTGTGCGCCTCAGCATTTTCGTTGTTGAGTTGCAGCGATTTCGCGAGCGCCTGAATGGATTCACCGACCTTTCGCTGGGCGAACAGACTGTAGCCCAGGGCGTACCAACCCCAAGACGCTTTCGGGTGTTCTTGGACATAAGCAGCAAGGAGCGGCTCAACCTCCTGGAATCGTCCCGCACGGATGTAGCTCTCGAATTCGGTGATGCGTTGAGGGTCGCCCGCAGAAACAGCGTCTCTCGATAACGCCTGGACTTTTTCTCTGGCGAGTACGTCCCCGGGATTCAACTCCAGTGCCTTCCGGTACGCCGCGGAAGCACCTTGAGCATCACCTTCTTTTTCAAGAACCACTCCCCAAAAATGCTCGGCGTCTGAAGACTGGGGCTGGAGCTCAAGCGCGTGCCGAAATTTGGCGGCTGCTTGATCCAACTCGCCCCTATCCAGCGCGACACGGCCTTCCGCGATATCCAAGTCAGCGTTCTGCTTGCGGTCGTCGGAAGCGTCCAATTCGCGGCTCTTCTGCAACTCAGACGCGGCCTCATCCTTTCGCCCTGCCCTCGCCAGAGCCAGTCCAAGCTGATAGTGAGCTCCAGTACTCTGGGACTCAAGCCGTACCGCTTCTCGAAGCTCCCCGATGGATTCCTCCACCTTCCCGTCGCTGAGAAGTGCCTTGCCCAAATTAAGGTGCGCTGGCGCAAAGGTTGGCTCGCTCACGATCACTTTGCGCAACTGCTCGATTTCTTTGGCCGGCCCGTAGCTCGGATCCCCGCCGTAGGCCACGGCCAGATTGAATTGCGCTTTCAGCAGTCCCGGCGTGAGCGCTACGGCCTTCCCGAGCTCCAGTACTGCTTCTCGACTGTCAGTGGAAATGAGGGTTGTGCCAAGATTCGCGTGCGCGTCAGCGAAATCGGGTCGGATGCGCAGAGCCTCACGAAACTCGGCGATAGCCGCTTTGTCCTCGTTGTCCTGTGCTAGCACCAGCCCCATGTTGTTGTGTGCATCCGCGAAGTCCGGGCGCAGCCGCACGGCCTCGCGGAACTCCGCCAGAACCTCCTTGCTGTCTGCACCCTTGCGCCCAAGCAGAAGTCCGAGCATGTTGTGTGCTTCGGCGCGATCCGGCATCGCCGCCAACGCTTCGCGAATACCAGCGACCGCCATATCCCAATCAGGGGTGGGACCGGATGAAGTGGGGAGGTTGAGCCCGACCTCGAATTGCGCCAGCGCCTTATCGAGATTTCCCGTGCGAAGAAAAACAGTTCCGAGATCGATGTATGTCGCGGGGAAGGCTGGCAGGAGCGCAATCGCGCGTTGCAGGTCCCGTCGTGCGTCCTCTAATTGACCCGTTTCGCGCAGAGCAGTTCCGAGAAAGGCATAGCTAGCGCCTGCTGCGGGATCAAGCCGAACAGCCTCTTGCAGCTCGGATATGCCTTTGGTTCTCGAACCGCTGTACCACAGCGCAACGCCAAAATTGTAGTGCGAGTCAGAAAGGTCCGGTCGTAGCGCAACGGCACGCGCCAGGTGGACCAGTGCCGAAGGCAAATCTCCCTGCTGGCCCAATATGAAACCGAGCAGATTCTGAGCCTCAGCTTGACTGTCATCTTTACTCAGGGCTTCGCTAAGCAGTCTTTCGGCTTCTTTTAGGTCGCCCCGTACGGCAGCTTGCTGTCCACGCTTGTAGAGGTCATCCGCCAGACTAGCCGCAGGCTGGCGTGGCTTACGCACCGATGCGGCCTGCTGTTTCAACGCCAAGCCAAGCGCGTAATAGGCTTCGTGGAACTTCGGATCGATGCGCACTACACTCTCAAACGCTTGGATTGCGCCGGGGAGATCCGCGCTCTGGTTTAGAGTCTGGCCTAACACATACTGAACATTGGCGTCGTTCGGCTCGCGCTGGGCGACATATTGCACATACAAGAGAGCGCCTTTGGCATCACCCGTTTCCCTAAGAGCGACGCCCAGATTCATGTGCGCCACTAGATTGTCCGGCTCAAGCGCGAGGGCCTTTTTAAAGACCGCAACCGCTTCGGCCATGTCGCCATTTTTGGCTAACGCCGATCCCAGATTTGTGCATGCCCGCGCGTATTTCGGGTCAAGCGAGATGGCCTTTCTGAATTCAGCGACGGCCCCGGGCAAGTCGCCTTTCTCTAATGTAGCGACACCCAACCAGTTGTGCGCCTCGGCGGAGGCGGGGCCTATTTTCACCGCGCGCTGAAAGGCTTCGAGGGCGTGCGGGTAATCGTTGCGATCCCAATATGCCAGGCCAAGCTCGACATAGAGCTTGGGATTGTCAGCATGTTGTTTTATCTCATCCTGAATCTGGCTGACCGATACGGGCGTACTCTTACTTAGCTGCGCCCGGCCAGGCAGGATTGAACCCACAACGAAAACGACGAGTCCAAGAGTTCGATTCACTTTCGGTCGACTGTTCATCGATCCGGGTCCAACTTTCTCTTACCTAACTAACAAACCAACAAGGTTATGGTCAATGTAGCACACCTCTCTCTCCCGGTGAGCGGTTGTCAGGCAAGGGCAGGGAATCGCACGAATCGCACGAGCACCTAGTCCCGTCGTCCGAACCGTGTTAGCCTGCTTATCTATATGAGTCTCTAAGTCAGTGCGGACCAAAGAGCAAGCCTTGAATATTCATGAGGTCGCCAGGCGCGCCCGCGTGTCCACCGCGACTGTATCTCGCGCCATCAACCGAGTTCCTACGGTCAATCCGAAGCTAGCACAGAGAGTGTGGAACGCGATCGAGAAGCTCGGTTACTATCCCAATACGCAGGCGCGAGCCTTGGTGTCTGGGCGCAGCAGGATATTCGGACTCATTGTCTCGGAACTTACCAACCCGTTCTTCCCCGAAATCGTCCAAGTCTTTGAAACCATTGCAGTTCGCCATCATTACGAGATTCTGTTGACCTCCACGATGAACGACCCGGAGCAAATGGAGAGTTCCGTCCGCCGAATGATCGAACGGCAGGTCGAAGGCGTCGCGGTCATGACTTTCGGCATGGAGGAGGCGTTGCTGGAAGACTTGAAGCTAAGGCAGGTTCCTCTCGTTTTTGTCGATGTTGGCCCGCGTCGTCCCCGAGTCAGCAATCTGCGGGTAGATTACCTGAGCGGCATTCGCCAGGCGGTTCAGCACGTGGCTGCGCTGAGACACGAGAGGATTGCCTTCATCACCGGACCTCACACACTCAAGTCAGCCATGGCCAGAAAGCAGGCCTTCCTGAAATCAATGAACGAGATCGGACGGGACCAGGATATGGACCTGATCGTCGAAGGGAACCACACCATGGAGGGAGGCCGGCTGGCTTGTGGGCAATTGTTGGCTCAAGCCAAGAAGCCGACCGCAATTCTATGTTCAAATGACATGACCGCGATCGGAGTGATGAGGAAATGCTATGAGGATGGCATATCGATTCCGCACGATCTCTCGGTGGTTGGATTTGATGACATCCGCCTGGCGCAATTCATGCTCCCGGCCCTCACGACCGTGCAAATGTCTCAAGCAGAGTTAGCGCGGCTGGCCTTCGATGCGCTGCTCGCTGAAGTGGAACGTGAAGAACCGCTTTCTGAAGGGTCCGAATATGTGCTGAAGACGGCGCTGATCACGCGTGAATCAACGAGCATCTGTGGAGTACGCTAGAAAACGCTGTCCACATTGACAGACATCGGTTGCACTCACGCCGACCACTGAATCACGGTGTACGAGCGTGCGGGTACTTCAAACCTGGTTCGGCCGGCCACCGTGGACGGTTTGCCAAAATCCTGTGGCACCACCTTCCGCGGGGATTCGAAGGTGTTGAATGCCTTCAGATCAGTTCCGGTCAGGACCGCGGAGACCAGCACTTGTCCTGGCGCCTTGTCCTGCCAATTGATTTCGACGACGTGCGGCTTCGAAAGGTCACGATTTAGAACAAAAATCCCGACCTTTCCATCCTGAGGATTAGTGGTCGCGGCGACGTCCACGTAGGGAACCTGACCCATTCGCACAACTTCATACGTCGGCGACTCCACCAAGGCCATGAGCACAGAACCGCGAGCATACTGAAGCGCCCAGTTATAAGGATAGTAGATGGTCTGCTGGAGCAAACCGGTCGCATTGGTCGATATTGGCGCAATAACGTTGATTAACTGAGCCAGGCACGCCAGCTTAACGCGATTCGCGTTGCGCAGCAGAGAATTGAGCAGGCCACCAACAAGCAAAGCGTCCTCCAGGTTGTAGACCTCCTCAAGCAAGTGAGGCGCTTCCTGGTGATGTCCGTTCGCGTGATCGCCGTTCCGGGCTCGATACCACACGTTCCATTCGTCAAAAGACAACCACAACTGTTTCGGCGAACGCTTATGTCCACGCACGAGATCACAAACCGCGAGGGTCTCCGCGATTTGCTGTTCCATACTGAGGTTCATCGCGAGGAATTTTGAACTATCGCCGCCGGTGTCCGCTGGAGCGTTAGTGAAATAGCGATGTAGGGAAAGACCGTCGACGTAGTCGTAGCATTGCTCCAAAACCTCGCGGTCCCACTCAAGATAGGTGGGCATGAAAGGCCCGCTTGATCCGCAAGCAATTAATTGAAGAGCAGGATCAACGTAGCGCATCTGCCGGGCGGCGTCCTGAGCCTTCATGCCATACTCAGTCGCGGTCATGTGGCCTATCTGCCAAGGGCCGTCCATCTCGTTACCCAGACACCAGCGCTTCACCTTATAAGGTTCCGCGACGCCGTGCTTGCGGCGGAGATCGCTCCACTTTGTTCCCTGATCCAGGTTGCAATATTCGACCAGAGCAGCTGCCTCTTCAGGAGTTCCCGTCCCAAGATTGAGGCCCATCAAGGGCTCAGTGCCGACAGCCTTACACCACGCCATGAATTCATTGGTGCCGAACTGATTGGTGTTGATGGCATTCCAGGCCTTGTCAAGCACGCGAGGACGGCTTTCCTTGGGACCCACGCCGTCGAGCCAATTGTAGCCCGAAACGAAATTGCCACCGGGATAACGAACGATGGGGACTCCCATCTGCCGGATTTCACTGATGACGTCTTTGCGAAACCCATTGGCTTCGGATAGCTTCGAACCTGGATCGTAAACGCCCTCGTAGATCGCACGACCCAGGTGCTCGAGAAATGAGCCAAAAAGATTACGGTCGAGCGGAGCAACGACGCGACGGGAGTCCAGGTAAACACGGACTATATCGTCGGTGTTCGGAGGCGAGGTTTGAGCGCTCCGGAAAGCGCTGCCAAACAAAGAACTCACACCCCACGCCACTCCTGCTTTCGCAGTCTGATGCAAGAAAATACGTCTATCAGCGGAAAACATATCTGTATTCTCCTCGCAGGTGAAGCTATGGCCCGTTCTGCACGGTCTCCCGGTAAGCGTTTACCACGGGTCCGCGACCATGGCAAGCTGCATATCGCGATCATCCTGTGTCTCCCCATCAAGGGGTTGGCTCTAACCCATCGTGTAGTAGTGCTGCGCCATCCCAGTGAGGCCGGTTTTTTCCGTCACATCCGTGAATGTGCCCTCGGTGTTTTGATGATAAAGACGGTTCCAAAACCTGGGATCGGACTTGTCCGGGAGCTTGCCATCCGGCATCGGATCGTCGATCCTCGCTCCGTTGGTGAAGAAGATATCCAGCCGCCCGTCGTTGTCATAGTCGAGGAGGGCTACCCCGGCTGCGGCAGCGACCACGCCGACGAAAAGTCCAAATGACACCGCCCAGTGACGCATGTGAACATCTCCGCATAGCTGGACTATCGAATCTCCGCCTGGCTAGAATTCCTTTGTTTTCATGCCATCAAAAAGTTGATTGGTGGGCGAGTCCGGCCTGAAGTATGCCGGTGCTAAATCATAGTCAGGCCGCCCCAGGCCTCGCATAATAGCGCATGATCGGGATAGCGCCGAAGCAAATCGTCCCAGGGGCACATCGCCCCATTACCATGACCCCAATCCTGCAGCTACCCGGGCCGCGGTTGATCAATGGCGGGTACCTTCCTTAAGCCCTCTGGAAATCCCTTACGATGGACCTCGCTTGCCCGCAAAAATTTCTTTGCGTTCAAAAAATCTTCTTGACACGAGCTTTCAGGAGGAGTAAGAGTGCCCCAACGCTTTCTGGGAAAACGTTTACCGGCAAGCGTTTAGCGTGAACCTGAATCCTTGCGTGAAGAACGATCGAAATGGAGCTGGACAGAGCGAATGGAAAGTTCTGAGGACTGGCCCTAGTTTCCAGGGTCGGAACAACTTCCGAAGCCAACGTTTGCAACCGTTCCTGGCAAATCCATTATTGAGGTTGCACGACGGATTGAGGTTGCGCGCTGAAGTTTGGGGAGGCGTAAAGATGAAACGGCCATCAACTGTCGTCCCGTTTCTGTTGTCTGTTTTGGTCGCGTTCAGCGGGCACAGCCTGTACGCTCAGTTAGCTGACCGGGCTGAAATTACAGGCATCGTCACCGATACGAGCGGAGCCGCAGTTCCCGATGCCAAAGTGTCGATCATCAACCAGGATACTGGCGCGAAAATTGTGGTGGGCACGAACAGTGCCGGCAACTACAGCACGCCGCCACTGCCTATAGGTACGTACACCATCGAGGTGGAAAAAGAGGGCTTTAAACATGCCACCCACCCGGGCATCGTGCTGAGCGGCGCGCAGAGTTTCCGCCAGGATGTGAAGCTCGAAGTGGGTGCGGTGACCCAGTTCGTCGAGGTCGAGGGCGGCTTAGAGCAGATTAACACCGAGAATGCGACGGTGTCTCACACGATCGGTTCCACCTACTATCGCGATCTCCCCGCCGTGATGGGAGCTGACATCCGGCTGGCCGAATCCCTGCTGCAATTGCAGCCTGGCTTTGTGCCCATGCAGCCGAACGGTGACGCGATCTTCCGCGGCAGCCAATTTACCTCCCGAATCAACGGCGGCCAGACCATGGCCACAGAAAATTGGTTTGACGGCGCGGCCTTCGGTTATGCGGAAGGTCATCAGGGGACGCAGGAGAGTTCGGTACCCTACCCCTCGGTGCAAGAAATGACGGTCGTCGAGAATACCTTTTCAGCGCAGTATGGGCACACCAGCGGTGGTTTTATCACCTATGCCACGAAATCTGGCACCGATAAACTGCACGGCAACGTATACAATTTCCTGACCACTGACAAACTGGACGCGGCGAATTTCTTCTTGCGCAAGCGCCTTCCCCTTACTCAGGATAACTGGGGGGCTGCCGTGGGCGGGCCGGTTCCCAAGATTACCTGGGGGGGCAAAACGTTTTGGTTCGTCAACGTGGACGGTCTCGATTACCACAGCACGGTCAACACCGGCTTCGTCAACACTCTTCCGACTATGGCCCAGAGGCAAGGCGACTTCAGCGGGACTGGGCTTCTGGACACGACGAGTGTCGTAGGTCACGATGCGCTGGGCCGCCCCATTTACCAGGGCGAAATCTTTAATCCTGCCACTACGCGGCTGGTCAACGGCGTACCTGTTCGCGATGGCTATGGATTTGACCCCACCACCGGGCTCCCCATTGCAGGTCAGGCTAACGTCATCCCGGCCAACGACCCGCTACGGAGCTCGTTGGCGGCCTTTACGATTCCCAACATCCCGGCGCTCGACCGTGACACGCTGAGGGCCAACGGCTTTGGCGGGAACTCGGACGACAATAACAAGATCGACGTCAGAACTTGGCTGTTCCGTATCGATCATACGTTCAACAACAAATTCTCGATCAGCAATACCTACTACCAGAACAATCGGCCTCGGACGGCTCACTGTGGCGGGCCGGAGGGCTGCACCACAGTGCATAACGGACAGACGGATTCTGCGGCGAACGACACGTACATCGGCCAAGGATTCTTCCAGCGCATCACCAACCATTTCGAACACCTGCAGATGAACTGGGTGATCAAGCCGAACCTCTTCAATCACACTACGCTGGCCTACGACCGCTGGCACATGCAAGGCAACCAGTTATCCGGAGGAGTGGGTTGGAATCAGAAGCTCGGACTCGGCTTGCCCAATCAGCCCGTATTCAACGGCGCCGGCTTTCCTCAACTTTATTTCAATGGCACGATTGGATACACCCACTACGGCACGCCTTGGGCGAGCGGCGGGAGCGACATCAACAATCGCTATCAATTTCTCGACGACATCACTTGGATTACCGGTAAGCATACGATCAAGGCCGGAGTGGAATTCCGCTATATGACCTTCCCGCAAACCGGCTGGGCCGTGAACACCGGCGGCAACTTTAATTTCAACCAGGCCGAAACTGCTGGCTATGATGTGTCGGGCGCACAGTGTGCAGGAGGTTGCATTTTGAACAGTTCGACCGGGAACGAGTTCGCTTCCTTCATATTGGGCCAGGTGGACAGCGCCAATTTCTCCGCACCGTTCAGCTATATGCCCAAGATGAAGTATGGCTCTCCCTGGATCAACGACGACTTCAAGTTGACGCCCAAGCTCACCCTGACCTTCGGTCTCCGATTCGACTGGCAATCAGGGCTGTCGGAGCAGCATGGAAAGTTTTCCACATTCGATCCTACCGCCGCTAACCCTGTCGGCCATCTTGGCGCGACGGTATTTGGCAGCAGCAAGGCCATTGGGAACAGCAGTTGGAATGTCGGTCCACGCTTCGGCTTTGCCTACCAGATCAAGAACAAAACCGTCATCCGCGGGGGCTACGGGATGTACTATGCCGGCGCGCAGGCGGACTCGTGGGATCCCTACCCTGTGGACGGTTACCAAACCAACCCGACGGCGCCGAATATCACCAACGGGCGATTCCCGGCGTTCTATTTCAACGGGACCCAACCTTGTCCGACTCAGGTGACAACGCAAAACGTTTCCTGCGGATGGCCGACAGGCTCTATCGTCCTCCCGCCTCAACTGCGGGCCGACGTGGCGAATCGCGGAAACCCCGTAGGTGTGGATCCCAAGACTTACACCATGCCCCGGTATCAGAACTGGTCGATCTCGTTCCAACGCCAACTGACCGAAAACATGGCGATCGATATCGCTTATGTAGGTAACCACGGGACGCGGCTGATTGATGGCCGCAGCGCCGCCGGAGTATACGACAACATGAACCCCGGCAGCGTGCTCGCTTTGGGAGCGGGCGTTCTCGGGGCGGGCTTCACCGACGGTGTGCCTGACGCGACAGCGGCGGCGGCTGGATTTACGACTCCCCCTTATCCGGGGTTCTCGGGAACAGTGGCCCAGTCCTTGCGATCGTGGCCGCAGTACCAGCAGATTAACTGGCGCTATTTCCCTTTGGGCAATAGCCACTACAACGCACTCCAGGCTTCCTTTGACCGGCGCATGAGCCACGGCCTGCAGCTCCGTGTTGCTTACACCTATTCCAGGCTGATGAACAACGGCTCGGAAACCGGGTTAGGTGCCGGTGGCCCTCCGGTGCAGAATCCGAGCGATATGCGCAATCTTTATAGCGTCAGCTCCGACGACGTGCCAAACATATTCACGTTCGGCTGGGTTTACCAGTTGCCCTTCGGCAAAGGCAAGCCGCTCGGAAGGAACGCGTCGGGGGTTTTGGATAAGGTCATCGACAATTGGCAAATCTCGGCGACGCAGACTTACCAATCTGGGAGGCCGCTGTCCATCACGACTGCGAACAATCTTGGCGGGTACCTCTTCAACTATGCAAAGTTTCCCAATAAAGTCGGGAACGGACTGACGGGAACGTTTAAGGATCCGGCCACCGATAGCTATCTCAACCAGGCAGGATGGACCGACCCTGGCGCGCTTGCTTTTGGTAACGCTCTCCGCCAGGATGAGAACGTTCGCGGTTTTCGGTACTTCAACGAGGACTTCTCTATCTTCAAGGACACTCACTTCGGCGAGGGCCGATACGTGCGGTTCCAAGCCGATGCAGGCAATGTTCTCAACCGTGTTTTCTTCTGCCCCGTGGATCAGTTCTGGTTGCCCAATAACGGCAACTCCAACTTTGGCCACACCGGCAGCCAGTGCAATATACCGAGGCGAGTCCAGCTCGGGCTGCAGATTTTCTTCTAGGTAGGCCACACGCCTGGCTGACCGACGTGGTAGGTGGCCCGTAAAGAGCTGGCCGTCCAAGGGCGAGTCTCGCACTGTGAAAGAACAACGCTGTCGGCCAACCGGAAGTGTCCGGGCGGCGGAGGCAGCTATCTATCGCTTGCCAAATTTCTCGCCTCGAATTATGCCCTGGCCTTCTTGGACCACGAGCAGTTGATTGGCGCTGACGTTCTTGAACGATTCCAACAGACCCAAAGGCCATCGGACCTCGACCAAGTCCGCCTGGCTCGCCCGGCTGAGCCCAAAATGCAGGCGAAAGTCATTTTGGGACATGTAACTGGAACCACTCATTACCTCATTTATTTGAGAGTGTTGGCCAGTAACCACTCGCACGCGAGCGCCAACGGCGCTGCGATTGGACTTGGTTCCGATGCATCTGACCTTCAGCCAGTTGTTCCGTGAGAGGCAATCATTACGGAGCAGCGAGGGAGCCTCGTTCATGTTGATAATTGCGACGTCCACATCTCCGTCGTTGTCGAAGTCGCCGAAGGCAGTCCCGCGGCTGCTGTGTGGCTGAGTCACAGCCGGTCCAGTGGCCGAGGTAACATCTGTAAAGCTCCCGTTGCCGAGGTTTCTATAGACAGTCTTTCCCTGCTTGAATGTTACGTGCAGCCTCTTACTGTCGACAGTGGGGAAGACATGGCCGTTCGACATGAAGATATCCGGCCAGCCGTCGTTGTCGAGATCAAAAAGGCCTACTCCCCATCCCAGGTACTTCGTATTGATGCCCAGCCCGGCCTGAAAGACAGCGTCATAGAAAGTGCCGTCGCCGTTATTATGGTATAGATTCGCGGTCTGGTCGGCGTAGTTGGTCTTGACGATATCGAGCCAGCCGTCGCAGTCGTAGTCGCCAACTCCCACACCCATGCCGCCCTGCGCCGTCCCATTCTCATTAAGCGCGCAGCCGAGCTCGGCTCCCAGCTCTTCGAATGTCCCATCTTGATTATTGTGATAGAAACGGCTTGGCACGGAATCGCACGCCACGTAAATGTCCGGCCAGCCGTCGTTGTCAAAGTCCGCCGCACACACGCCTAGTCCGTAGGATCCCACTGGTACCCACTGATCGCTGACAGATATCGGCGCCACGGGCCCGCGCGGGATCGTCACACCCGAGCGCTCGGAGACATCCTCAAACGTTCCGTCGCCGCGATTGTGGTACAAGATGTTTGTCCCCCCGCCCATCCCTTGCGGCCCGCACGCGACGGACAAGCCATAATATCTGCAGTACTGGTTCTCGCCGGGTTGCGGTGCCCCTTGAGGATTCAAATTGACATAGTTTGCAACAAACAGGTCGAGGTGGCCGTCACGGTCGTAGTCTACAAAACAGCAACCGGTGTTCCACCGTCGCGCTGGACCGTTCTGCTCAAGGCCGGCCTTTTGCGTAACATCGGTGAACGTCCCGTCTCCGTTGTTGTGGTAAAGGACGATTCCACCCCAATAAGTCACGACCAGATCGTCATATCCGTCGTTGTCATAATCTCCGACGCAGCACCCTTGGCCCCATCCCGATCGAAGCAGTCCAGCTTTCTCCGTTACGTCCGTAAAGGACCCATCGCGGTTATTGTGAAACAAAAAGTTCGAAGGTTGATGTTGCGGCGAGATGCCCTCAAATCTCGTCCCATTCACCATAAAGATGTCCAGCCAGCCATCGTTGTCGTAATCGAAAAGGGCAACACCACATCCCGTTTCCTCCAGGAGCCAGCGCTTGTGGGTGCCACCGCCGAAAACATTGATTGCTCGGCCTAAGCCAGCCTGAGCGGCAACGTCTGTGAAATGAAATCCCGTCACATGGTCTGCGCTGCTCGCGGGTTTCCGGCTGGCAGGTGATGCCGACGATCTTTGAAGTGTCGCGGCATCACGCAGTCCTCTTAATAGGATGGACGCGGGCACTGCTGAGCCCAACCAGCCAAGTTGACGGAGAAACTCGCGCCGTGATCCTGAAAGGTTGCTGCGTTCGCAAAGGCTCATGAAATCAGTCGGGTAACAGCAATCGGAGCTTCAAGTCGGTCTGAGAACTCCGCTCTGCTTCCAGCTTGCGTGACTCGGCAAACTGATTATCCGATTCTGCGGTTTTGCCTAGACGGCGAAACAACAATCCGAGCTGATAGTGGGCTTGTACGGACCCGGAGTCGAGCGAGATCGCGCGTTCGAGATCTTGTTGAGCTTCGTCATAGTTGTGCTGCCTTAAGAGTATGCTCCCGAGCTTGACGTACGAAGGCGCGTGCCGGGGATGGCCCTTAAGCAGATCGCGAAACACCGCGACAGCCCGATCGTCCTGGCCGAGGGCGTCATAAGTAAGGCCCAAGTAGTAGGAAGCCGCAACCTGATCGGGCTGCGCTCGCAGGCTTTGTCTGAGCGAGGACTCGGCCTCAGCGTACTTGCCTTGCAGGTAGTCCACTGCCCCCATCGAGTATTTCAGGACGGCATCGTGGGGATGCTTTTGCAGAAGCCGCGCGAAAAGCGACGCAGCATTGGAGAGGTTGCCTTGAGCGACGTTGGCGGAAGCCAAAACATAAACGTACGGATCCCGCTCTGGTTTCAGGGCGGCGGCTTTTGCGAGCGCAGGCAAAGCATCCTCTAGCAGATTGCGTTGCAAGCACACTTTTCCGAACTCGAATAAGATTTCGGGGTCTTCAGGAGCCAGTTGTTTCGCCGCGACCAGGAACGCCAAAGCCTTCTCCGTATTTCCTTGCCGCTCCGCGATCTCGGCAAGGCTCTGGTCACAGTCCGCGCACGCGGGGTTCAAATCGAGCGCGCGTTGAAAGTTCTGCTCTGCCCGGTCCAGAATTCCGAGGGACATGTAACTTTTTCCAAGCTTGAAGGCGAGTGTGGAGGAGGGATGCGCGGCGATTTTTGCTTCTTCGGCTTCGAAAATTTGTTTCGCCTCGAGGGTCATACCGAACATCGCCAAAACATTGCCAAACTCAAGCGACGACTCATCGGACGGCGCGGACAACTGCTCCCAGTTACGAGCAAGAGCCTCTAGCTCTTCCTGTCTTCCTAACGAACCATAGTCCGTGGCCAGCAACAGGATACCGTCATCGGACCCGCTCAATTGAGCCACGATTGGGCCCGCCGCATCCAAGGATCGCCGATAGTTATGAAGAGATGCTTCAACCTTGGCCAACTCGAACCGAGCGTTAAAGTTCCCGGGATCGAGTCGCACAGCTTCCTGAAAGCTTTTCCTCGCCAACTCGGGTTTACCCTGCAACAAGCACGCATTCCCCAGACTCGTTCGAGCACCCACCAAATGAGGATTGAGCGCTAGGGCCTGGGTCAGAAAGCTCGCGCTCTCTTCATACCTGCCCTCCTGCAGCCGAATTGTACCCAGCATCGCAAAAGCCAGCGCTCGCGTGGTCGGATTTCCCAGCGCCTGGCGCGCTTCGGTTTCCGCCTGGTCCACTTGTCCCTGGCTCAGGAGGCGCGCCGCCATCTCAATATGGTTGAGTTGTGCCAAGCCGATGCTTGGCAAGATCAGAAGTGCAAGACACAGTTTGTACCAGTGGACTGCGGGCCTAACCCGGCAAGCGCAGTGCCGAAGGATCTCTGTGCGTTCACCAAAACTGCGCATGTTTGTTCATAATAGCAATCCGCCACAACCTGGGCAACTTCTGAAACTTGTGAGCCTACGAGCACACGAAAGTATTGTGAGCGTGCACCCGCCGGTGTAAATTCTCTTGTCTACCAGGTCGCGGTATTCTACGAAAGTCGTGCAGCTATCTGGGGAGCTCCACAGCTTAATGCTCAAAAGAGGGCCGCACATCCCTTCGCGCCGTGCCTTCCTGAAGCGTCTGTCCGCAGCGCTCGTTGCCGGCCATCTGCCACGCTTCCCATGGTCATTCTGCCTTGCAACCCCTCAAAGCGGTGGCAAGTTCCCGTTTGCGCTTGTCCCCCCTTCGGTGAGCGGGATTAGCTGGGTACACCACAATGGGCGCTCCCCAGAGATGTACCTGCCGGAAACTGTGGGCGCTGGGTGCGCATTCATCGATTATGACAGCGACGGCTGGATGGACATTTTCCTGGTCAACAGTGGCAAGTGTGATTTCTTCGACCCCCAGCCACCCCTCCGCAACGCGCTATACCGGAACAACCGCGACGGAACATTCACTGACGTAACCGAAAAGGCCGGGGTCGGCGGCAGCGGGTATGGCATGGGCGTAGCGGTCGGCGATTACGACGGCGACGGCTTGCCCGACCTCCTCGTGACACAATACAACGGCGTGATTCTCTATCACAACAACGGTGACGGCACGTTCACCGATGTGACCCGCAAAGCCGGCCTGCCCACTAAGGGCTGGGCATCGAGTGCGGTCTGGTTTGACTATGACAACGACGGAAAACTCGACCTCTTTGTCTGCCGGTTTGTGGATTTCGACAAGTCCAAGAACAAGTTTTGCGGCAACCGTGAGAGCGGTGACCGCTACTACTGCATCCCGCGCGTTTACGACCCAATGCCCAGCTGGTTGTTCCACAACAATGGCGACGGCACTTTTACAGACGCCAACAACGAGTCTGGGATCTCGAAGTCTTTCGGCAAGGCTTGGGGCGTAGTCGCCTGCGACATCAATAACGATGGGTATATGGATCTATTTGTTGCCAATGACACGGTGGCGAACTTTCTATTTGTTAATCGCGGTAATGGAAAATTCGAGGAAATAGGCTTGCAGTCCAACGTGGGCTACAGCGTCGAGGGGCGCGCCCGGTCCGGGATGGGCGCGGACTCCGCCGACTACGACCAAGACGGCTGGATGGACCTGTTCGTCACTAACGTAGATCAGGAGATGTATTCCCTCTACCACAACAATCGCGATGAGACCTTCGACGATATGGCTATCCCTTACGGCATCGGCAAGGTCACGCTGCACATGAGCGGGTGGGGCGTGAAATTCTTCGATTACGACAACGACGGCACCGCCGACCTTTTCCTGGCGAACGGCCACCCTGACGACAAAATCCAGCAGCATTCCAGCGAAGTGAAATACCGCGAGCCTATGTTGCTCTTTCACGGCACGGGAAGGGGATTCGAGAACGTGACGGCCGGTAGCGGCCCCGTTTTCTCAAAACCGTATGCAGCGCGCGGCATGGCGGTGGGCGATTTCAATAACGACGGCGCCCTCGATGTGCTGGTCGCAATCAACAACGGATCGCCTCTGCTACTTAAGAATCAGGTTGGCCGGCTAAACCATTGGTTGGGTGTGAGACTGGTCGCGAAGCGAGCCAATCCTGACGCCGTGGGCACGCTGATTACCTGGCAAGCCGGAGACCTGAAGCGGTCACACTTCAAGACGGGGGCGGGAAGTTATCTGGCCTCTCACGATCCACGTGTGGTGTTGGGCATTGGCAGACGTACCCAGATCGACTGGGTGGAAGTCAAGTGGCCGCTGCCAAGCGGCCGCCTGGAACGCTTCACCAATCTGCCCCTCGATCAGTACATCACACTGGTGGAAGGGCAAGGGGACCTGCTGCGAAAACCTTGATCAGTTCGAGTCTCTGTGAGCAGGTTTTCGCCGCTGCGCCGCCAGCGCCTAGTGCGGAGCCGTGAAATGGGCCTGCAGGGTTGAAGCGATGGACGTCTCAAAGTTGTTGTTTGACTCCAACTCCCAATATTCCCGCTGCTGCGCGAACTGATCCCCGTTTTGGCCGTAACCGCGGAAGCTGGCACGAATCACCGTGCGTGCAAACCCGTTTGCCACTTGCACGGTAACGACGCGCAAGAGAACTACTCCTCCTGTCCAGCTTATCCTGGCCATACTTGTACTTCTTTTAGTAGTGCCCAGCAGTTCGTCTTTATTGAGCTCCCGCGCGATCGTCCAGGAGTCTTCGGTCACACGTTCCTGGCTGATTTTCCATTGCTGACTCCGGGTGTATGCCTGTAAGTATTCTTGAATCTCCAGCGGGGGGAAGGCCAGTTCGATGCAAGCCCCAGCTTTTTGTGGTTCTTCCTGTGCATGCTTCGGCCGCTTCTTCTTGGCCTCTGGTCCGGCACTGTCCCACCCCTCCGCGCACGACCTGACGACGACACTCGTCCCCGTGTCTTGGTGAGGCACAGCTACTGACACCGACATCAGCAAGGAAAACAGGAGATGAACCATTATCGGCATAGTGTACCGAAGAATTTCGATCAGCACTTGTCAAAAAAGAATGCGGGTCCGCTACCGGGACGCACCTACCTCGGCAAGACTGGCTCGTGGACTTAGAACAATTCACCGCGGCCACTGCTACAAGCCCGGGACCGGCGCGACCAGGGACGTGGTATACAATGGGCGGATTTGTTTTGCGATTGCCATGACCTGGCAGGGGGCAGAATGAAAAAGGTTTGCCAAATCTGCATACGAGTCATACTGATCGCCGGATTTACGGCCCAGGTCAGTGCTCAAGAGAAGTCCCCGCCTGAGAGTTCTCGGCCGCTCGTCTTGACGGAAGCCATTCCCTTGCCCGGCGTGCAAGGACGTTTCGATCATTTTGGTTTTGATCGGAAAAACCAATTGTTCGTTGCCGCGCTGGGCAACAATTCAGTCGAAGTGATCGACATCAGCGCAAGAACGCGAGTCCACAGCATCACCGGAATCCCAAATCCCCAGGGGGTCGTCTACGCTCCGGAAACGAAGAAACTCTTTGCGGCCAGCAGCAAGGGCCAGCTGTATATCTATGACGCCGCCACACTTGAACTAATCAAAGCGATTGATTTTCACGGCGACGTCGATAATCTTCGTTATGACGCCCCCCAGCAGCGCGTCTACGTCGGTTTCGGCGACGACGAAACGGGCGCCATTGGAACGGTTGACGCCACAACGAACGAGCGCCTCGATGAAGAGTACCAGCTAGGGGCCCATCCGGAATCTTTCCAGCTAGAAACGGCTGGGCCCAGCATCTATGTAAATCTGCCGGACCTGAAACAGATTGCCGTGATCGATCGGAAGACTCGGGCCATCACCCGATGGCCTATGACGCTCGCGCACAATTTTCCAATGGCGCTGGACGAGGCGAATCACCGATTATTTGTGGCCACCCATGAACCGCCTCGCCTGGCTGTCTTTGAAACCAGTTCGGGTCACCCCGTGGCCACGCTCCCCTGTGTGCAAGATGCCGACGAGGTGTACTACGATTCAGGTCGAAAACGGATCTACGTCCCTGGTGGAGAAGGCTATATCAGTGTTTTTCAGCAAGTGGATGCCGATCATTACCAGCTCCTCGCCAAGGTTCCCTCAACGTTGGGTGCCCGGACCGCCGGATACTTTGGCAAGGGAAGAAAAGGTTTTGACCGTTTTTTCCTGGCCGTCCCGGCGCGTGCCGATCATGGCGCCGAAATGTGGATCTACACGGTCCAGGATTAAGATCGCAAACTTTGCTGAATCAGAACGTGTTTACGCCAGCCTGTTTATAGCCCAAGCCACCTCCTATGTTGACCTTGACGACAACGCCAACCTGGACGGCTGAGGTGCACCCAGCGAACCTCATGGTAGCCTCCGAGGGCCATCAGACCTGGACAGTCAGGGTGCTGTGCGATCGGATAGCTAAGAGCGGGTGTGGTCCAACCTCTGGACCAGTACTCTACCCTGCCTGGCCTCATTGCGATTCTAGATGTGGGCAATTAAGGAATTGCTTGACAGCCTGTATTATATGGTGGTACAGCGGCTATACCTATTTTGCGGGGGAGGTCCTCATGCAGTCCAAGGCGCAGCGGAACGTCATGCCGGGGTGTGCGGTTCTGGCCAATCTGGTTCGGGTTTTGGCGGTCGCTTGCGTCGCACTACTTGCTAGCGTCGCAGCTCACCCGCAAGGTAGTTCGGGCAGAATCTTGGGTGTCGTCACCGACCAGTCCGGCGGCAACGTCGGGAGGGCCACTGTAACCATTACGGACGTGGCGCGCGGCGTCTCACAAACTCTGACCACGGACTCAGATGGAGCTTACGTGGCCTCGAACGTTCTGCCCGGTACTTACGCAGTGCGGGCCGAATTCAAGGGTTTCAAGATTTTTGAGCGCAAGAACATCTTAGTAGAGGTTGGCAAGGACGCGCGCATCGACGCCGTCCTCCAGCCCGGCTCGACCAACGAAACCATCACCATCACCGAGGACGTTCCCATGGTGGATACCACTTCCACCACGTTAGGTGGAACGATCAGCAATGAAATCATTAACGACCTACCACTGAACGGGCGCAACTACCAGAATCTTGTCTCTCTCCGTCCCGGCACGATGATCTACCCAGGCGGCGGACCCTGGACACAGAGCACCAACGGGATTCGTCCCGAGGACACCAGCTACATCGTCGACGGCATTACCAACGACGAAGCCTTCATGGGCCTCAGCGTCACGAACGCGGCCGCTGTCATCGGTGATGCCGCCACCCTTATACCGATTGATGCGATTCAGGAGTTCAATACGCAAGTCAATCCCAAGGCCGAGTTCGGCTGGAAACCAGGCGCGGTAACAAGCGTGGGATTGAAATCCGGGACCAACGACATCCATGGCACTGCTTATGGCTTTGGTCGCTCGGATTCCTTCGACGCGCGCAATTATTTCAATCCAGCGGGAGATCCAAAAACCCCCGTCGAACTCGAACAGTATGGCGGATCAGCCGGTGGACACATCATTAAGGACAAGCTCTTTTATTTTGGTGCATTCGAGGGCCAGATGTATACCGTTGGCAACTCCCTACCAGGACATGTCCCGACGACGGCTTCCATTGTCGGTGGCGGCGGTAACGGGTGTGTGGTCATCACTACGGGCGACTGCTCCATCAGCGTCGCCGATGCCACCCAAGACCTGATGGCGCAGAACCCGACCTTCGTGGTTAATCCGCTCAGCAATTACTTATTGGGATTCTACTCTCCCACCCCTAACACCGCGCAAGGGACGTTTGTCTCGCTCAACTATCCGAACGTCAATAGCTCAAAGAACGCCATCGGGAAGGTGGATTACCATGTCAACGACCATCACGCCGTGAGCGGCTCTTATTTCTTTGGCAACGACACCATCGTGGGGATGGACTTCTTCGAGCTCTTGCCACAATTCCGCACCAAGGTTCATTCTCGGGCTCAAGACGTCTCCGCCCACTGGGCTTGGAGTCCAAGTTCCACCTTGGCCAACGAGCTCCGCGGCGGCTTTACACACTACGTTCTCCAGATCCTCCCCGACGATATCGGTTTTCCCTATAAAATCAATACCGGCCTCTCCAATCCCCTGTTGAGCGGGATACCCGACATCAGAATCAATCCTTTTTCGCAATTGGGCGCCTTCCATAATTTTCCCAAAATCGTCGGGCCCGACAAAGTCTATGACTTTCTTGATCAGCTGTCCTACTTGCGTGGCAAACATGCCTTTAAGTTCGGTGGCGAAATCCGCGACGACCAGGTCCATCAGGCTACTTTCCGGGCTGGCCGAGGGCGGATGAGATTTGCTAATTTGGAGAATTTTCTCCAAGGTATCCCGGGGAACACGACTTTTTTGGCCGGAGATCCCACGCGTAATATCACTCAGTGGCTTTACGCCGGCTATGCTCAGGACGACTGGCGCATCACTCCCAAGGTGACGCTGAATCTCGGATTCCGCTACGAGCTACAGGGTGTTCCCAAGGAAGCCAAAAACCTGTTCGGAAATTGGGAGCCCGCCGTCGGCTTTGAACAGGTAGGCAAGAACATCAGTTCGATCTATAACAGAGACAACAAGAACTTTTCGCCTCGCTTGGGTGTTGCTTGGGACGTGACCGGGAAGGGCACCACCATCGTCCGCGCAGGAGGGAGTCTCATCTACAGCCTTCTGTCCATGAACGCATTCCTTTCCCAGCAGAACACACAAAATACCGTTACGCTCGGCCTTGGCACCATTCCTACTGGCGCGACGATTTTCGACTCCGCATGTCCGACCGGTTGCCCCGGAACCGGAAACATTTTCACCACTGGGGTCACCATCCCCGGATCCGGTCTTACCTGGAAGGATCAATCCACCGCGATCTATCCGTCCAACGTGACTGGCTTGGTTCAATGCGGCGACGGCCTCGGAACCAACCCCGGTCCTTGCGACACCTTTGCCATGAATCGCAACTTCCGTACTCCCTACGTTGAAAACTGGACGATTGGTATCCAGCATGCCTTTTCCAGCAAACTTTCCCTGGAGGCGACGTACGTTGGCAATCACGGCGTAAAACTCCTTGGTGTCGGGGATCTCAATCAGCCAGCCGTTGGGTCTGGGTGGAGTCCTGCGGAAATCACCGCCTGCTATCAATCACTCTATAATCCCGACGTTTGCGCTGCCGATGGTGGCGCTGAGGCAGCGGCCCGGCCTTACACGATCAACGGCAAGGCCCCCTACCTCGGATTCATCAACTACCTTTCGAATGCGTATGGATCGACGTATCACGGTTTACAAACTACTCTAACTGCCCGCAACTACCATGGCCTCGATTTCGTGGCTGGCTACACCTATTCTCATGCCTTGGACGACGCCTCCTCCAACTGGGTTGCTTTCCTTCCTAAGGACAGCGCCAATCCGGCCTTGGACCATGGCAGCAGCGACTTTGATATCCGGCACCGCTTTACGCTCTCCGTGACCTATACGCTTCCCGAGAAGAAAACCAGGAGCCAACTCCTGGAGGGCTGGCAAGTCAATACCATCATAACGTTACAGAGCGGTCAGCCTTGGGGAGTCAATGACCAGTCCTTTGATCTGAGCGGAACCGGCGATCTGGCTGATCGTTGGAATTTCTTTGGCAATCCCTCCGACTTTAAGTCGCAGGGACCAAATGGCCTCCCTTATGTCTCGCCAGCGAGCTTTACGGTTGATAGCGATTCCGCCTCGCCCACTCTTGGCAACGTTCTTGGCGTGGCAAGCGGAGCACCGGCAGGAGCGTCAACGTGTTTTGCTGATGCATCGCCGCAAGCTGCCAAGAATATGCTGGCCTTCGCCGGCTGCTATGCCAATGGCAAATCGGCGCTTCTTCCTCCGCCCTTCGGAACCTTTGGCACTATGGGTCGCAACATTTTCCGCGATACTGGCTTCCATAACGTCGATCTTTCCATCACCAAGAGCTTCAAGTTCGGAGAACGGTTGAAGGCGCAGTTCCGCGTGGAGACGTTTAACTTTCTCAACCACCCCAATTTCGCGAATCCCTATGGAAGCACGAGTGGTTACGGCCAGGGGGCAACTGGCGATCCGTCACAGGCTGGAGCCTTCGGCTGCGGCTGCGCGACCCCGGACAACGCTTCCTTCAACCCCGTGCTGGGCTCGGGCAGCAACCGCGCCATCCAATTGGGATTGAAGTTCATTTTCTAACCGCTGATGGCGGATGGAGGTCGGGAAGGGGCCGCACATTCACTCGGCCCATTTTTCCGGTATAAGGGGATACAAAGTTTCTTGGGAGGCTACAGAAACGATGAGACCCTACCCCTTGGCTACCACTGTGCTTGTTCTCGGCGTCATGCTGGCTGTGCAGCCTGGCCCGCGCGCCATTGCCGCCGCAGACGAACCATCGCTTCTCCAGATCGACAACGATTTTGTGCAGGCCGCTGCGAAACACGACAAGGCCACGGTCGGCAGACTGCTCGACACGGATTTTACTTGGACGGACGCGGACGGAAAGACGCAGGCTAGGACTGACGTCCTCAAGTCCCTGCCTGCGCCCGCACTTGGCAACGAAACGGGGGCGCAACTTAAGCCGCGCACCTACGGTCAAGTCGGCGCGGTGATGTCTGGCCGCGACAAAGTCCACGTTCTGCGCATCTGGGTGAAGCGTCCGGCAGGCTGGCGTTTAATCGTCTATCATGAGGTCGCTCTGGGTCAGCAGGCCGCGACCGCGCCAGGCTTCGGCGTGAATGACTGCCAGAATCCTTGCAAGACGGTGCCATTCAAACCGAAAACCGAAGCGCAACAGGCCATAATTGCTTCCTGGCAGGCGCTGGAGACGGGCGTTACCAACCATGACGCTTCCGCTTGGTCACCGCATATCGCTGAAGAGTTCGTCATGCTCGGCTCGACCAACGATCATCCAATGAGCAAGGCCGATCGCATCGCAACTCTCAATTTGCAGAAGCAAACCGGCCATGGTTCGGCGCCCGCCCCGCTGGTTTCGGCGCAGATGTTTGATTTTGGAGATGCCGTGGTGATGACCTGCCTCCATCAGCCGTATTCTGGCAAGCCGGTCCATGTGAGCCGCTTGTGGATCAAGCGAGACGGTCACTGGGTTATGTCCATCAGCTATCAAACTACGATTCAGGCTGCTCCGGCCCAAGCCAGCTAGAAATTGCTCGCTCGCGACCACCATCACCGGGAAAAGCGGAACGCGGCATGAAATGTCTCGTCAAGCACGCACTCGTTGGTGGCCTCGTGTGCTTCGCCGCCATCGCTGCTTTTTCAAGCAGTCACTCTTCTGCTTCCGGTGCCGATCAGGAAGTATTGGAGGCCGATCGTGCTTTGGTCCGCCTCCTTAGCTTGGGGGACAAGGCTTCTCCCCAGGACTATCTCGCGCTCGACGAACTCTTGGACGAGGATTTCACTTGGATCGATTCGAATGGAAAGAGCTTGATCAAGCCTGAGGTCCTCAAGAATTTTCCCGTGCTCGCGAACCCCGACGTTGGACTGCAGGAACACATCTACGGCCGCTCCGCGGTCGTGCGAGCGAATCGCGGCAGAGCGCAAGTGATGCGTGTCTGGGCCCGGCGCGCGTCAGGATGGCGGCTCATGCTTTACCAGGAGGTCACATTGGTCGTGAAGTCGGAGCCGCCCGTCGCGGACGGAGCGGGAATCAGCGACTGTGAAAATCCTTGCAAGGACATCCCTTTCCACCCAGAGACGCCATCCGAGCAGGAGGTAATCGCTTCGTGGCAGGGAGTGATGAGAGCGATGGCGCACAAGGATGCCGATGCTTACGCGCCGCTGATTGCTGAGGAGTTCACAGCGACCGACACGCATCATGACCGGGCGTACAGCAAGGCCGACCGCATCGAGCAAATTAACAAGCAGAAGCAGTCGGGAGTCCAGTCTGTGCCGCCGCCTCTAGTGTCCGCCCGCATGTTCGACTTTGGCGATACGGTCATGATGATCGCGCGCGAGCAGCGCGCGAACGCCAAAGCCTATTTCAATACACGCATGTGGGTGAAGCGTGAAGGGCGCTGGCAGATGCTTTTCAGTTTTAATACCAGGATTGAGTAGAATGCTCCAATGGTGAAAACAAAACCCGTCAAAGTGGGCATCGTGGGGCTTGGCCGCTGGGCCAAGGTGCTGACTCGCACCTCCACCAATTCACAAGAAATAGAAATTGTCGCTGGCTACAGCCGCTCCGAAGAAAAACGTCAGGCCTTCGAACAGGAACTTGGCGTTCCCTCTGTCCCGGACATGAAGGCGATGCTCTCAAACCCCGAGATTGCGGGCATAATCCTCACCGTTCCTAACGAGCAGCATCTTCCCGTTGGCGCCCAAGTCGCCAAGGCCAGGAAGCACGTCTACACCGAGAAACCCATCGCCAGCACGCTCGAAGACGGATTGAAGATCGCGGCTCTAGAGCAGCAGTACGGAATCACCGTTACCGTAGGTCATAGCGCGCGATTGATGGCGGGCATACGCCAAATCCGGGCCGCGATCGACAGCGGTGAGCTGGGCCGCATTGCGTTCATGGAAGCCAACTTCTCGAATGAGCGCGCGCTGGAGCTCACTCCCAAGGCCTGGCGCTGGTACAAGGACAAAGCGCCGGGAGGGCCGCTGTCACAGTTGGCGATTCATCAGTTCGACGTCCTCCATTATCTCGGCGGAGAAGTCGTCGAGGCCAGCGCGATGGCCGGTAAACTTTCTCCGGTGGGTGCTGAAGTCGACGATCAGTCCATGACCCTTCTTAAATTCGCAGATGGCAAGGTCGGCTACGTCGGATCGTGCTGGACGTCGCCCGGAGTTTTTTCCGTGCGGGTGTTCGGCTCTAAGGGATTGATGCACTATGAGATCGACTTCAATACCTGGGATACTCCCGGCCAACTCCACAAGAATGCGACACTTTACATTCAGCGAGGCAAGCATGGCTACGCCAAGCGCCAAGAGCTGCAGGTCCCGGAAAGCGACATGTTCCGAACGGAGCTCGAAATGTTCGCCAATAGCTGCAGGACGGGAAAGCCCAGCGAATTAAGCGCGTATAACGGGAATGTCGCCGTGGCCATCGTCTACGCAGCGCTGCGCTCCATCGAAACAAACGGCCAGTACACGCTTATAGCGGATGTAGTCAGAGAAGCCCAGGCGCGCGTTCGAGAAAGGATCCACGATGTTGCCTAGCCGCTATTTCATCGATTTGACGCAGCCGGAAATCGCGGCGCAATTGAAGAAGAACCCGCTCGTCATTTTGCCGCAGGGCAGCGTTGAACAACACGGTCCTCATCTCCCCACCGGCACCGACATTTTTGCTTCGAGCGTCATCGCCCATGCCGTCGCCGAGCGCATGGACGGGCTCGTGTTGCCGGGAGGCCCGCTCGGCGTGACCCCATTGCACATGCCCTTCGAAGGCACGATCACGCTCACTCCGGACACCTACATGCGAGTGGTCACGGAAACATGTGCCTCCACCGCGCGGCACGGCGCAAAATATCTTCTGATCCTGAATTGGCATGAGCTCAATATCCCGCCCCTCGGCGTCGCGGCCGACTTGCTCCATCGCGAATACGGGATGACCGTGCTCACCGTGCAGGCCTGCTTCGTTGCTGAAGACATGTTCGGAAAGGAATGCGGCGGACTCACGCACGGCGGCGAAATCGAAGCGCTCGCCGTCCTCGCTTACCGTCCCGATCTAGTGCACTTGGAGCGCATCGATTATTCCTCGGACCACACAGATGGGCACAAGATCGATGCGCTTCGGCGTACGCGCAGTTTTCAGCCGGTCTTGTCCGATGTACGTTCCATCGCACCGACCGGCTGGTATGGCACTCCACAACATGCCAACGTGGAGAAAGCGCGCCGCATGGTGAACGATGTTGCTGACGCGATCGCCAAGCAGTCCGTGGAAATCTTCAAACAACTCGACAAGCTCCAGGGCGGGATCGCGGAAATCAAGCAATCGAGCAAGGTGCCCTGATGGCGCGCGTTTTCACCCAGGCGGAAGCCAAGCGCCTTGGACTTCCGGGTCGCAAAGCGCTGGAGATTGTCTCCGGAGAAAGGGGCGCTCTTGGTGTTACGTTGCGGCTCGCCGAGATTCCCGTGCCCCAGCCTGGTGAATCGCTCCGCGGCCCGCATCGGCATTGCGACCATGAAGAGTGCATCTACGTCTTGTCCGGCAAAGGCACGACCTTCGCCGACAGTGGCGAATTCCCGCTCAAGCCCGGCGATACTGTCCTGATTCCTCCCGGCGAGAAGCACGTGACCCGTAACACCGGCAACGAACCGCTCCTTCTCTTGTGTTTTTTCCCCGTCGCCGATATAAACAAGGGCACTGCAGAGCCCGGCGTCTCTTCCCGTACTTCTCATCGGCCATGACCATCGATGTGCTCTGTTTGCGCCCCGAAGCCGATTTTCAGCGTGCCGGAGCGTTACCGCCCGCCACGCTCAAAATCGTTTACCGCGCTCCCGATGACCCCGATGTTCCGGAATTGATGAAGCAAGCCAGCTCCCTGGTGATTCCCGCCGT
Organism: Acidobacteriota bacterium; assembly: GCA_003225295.1. Taxonomy (GTDB): domain Bacteria; phylum Acidobacteriota; class Terriglobia; order Acidiferrales; family UBA7541; genus Acidiferrum. The sequence continues at coordinate 136,143 of QHYZ01000051.1, forward strand.
TGGCCCCAAACTTCCTCGAGCGCTGTTCGAAAACAGCTCCATCAAGTTCGTCCAAGTCACCGGCGCAGGTCTGGACCGGCTCGATTTACCCGCTCTAAAGCGCCTCGACATTTCCGCAGCCAATGTCCCCGGCGGGAGCAACACTGCCGTGGCGGAATATGTGGTCACGGCCGCATCCGTTCTTCTGCGTGGCTTGGCATGGGCCGACGCCGAAATCCGCGCCGGCCGCTACCGCGAATTTCGGGCGCGCATGATTGCGGACAATCTCTCCGGCCTCGATGGCCTGGTCGTGGGCATCGTGGGACTCGGTGTGATCGGCCTGGCTGTGGCCGAAGCGTTTCAGAAGCGAGGCTGCCAGCTCTGCTACCAGGATCCCGCTCCGAGAGATCCGCATGCGGCTGAATCGCTCGGCGCGAAATCCGTTTCCCTCGACGAATTGTGCAAATGGGCTGACGTCGTCACCTTGCATGTGCCTCTGCTCCCTGCCACGCAAGGGCTTGTCGGGCAACGCCAGCTCGCAGCCATGAAACCAGGAGCCATCCTGATTCAAGCCTCCCGCGGCGGCATCGTGGACGAAGCGGCCCTCGCGGATTCTCTCAAGTCCGGCCATCTGGGTGGCGCTGCAATCGACGTTTACTCCCAGGAACCCCCCGCGGCCGATAGTCCGCTCCTTGGGCTCGAAGGTGATGCCGCACGCCGCGTCCTCTTTACTCCACACGTCGCGGGCGTCACCCGCCAATCCACGGCCTTCCTTTTGCGCGCTGCTTGGCGCAACGTCGAGCGCGTGCTCATCCTAAACGCGCCGCCACTGGACCGTGCCTGGTGAGAGGAGCAATGAAATTCTCTCTACGACTTCAGCCCATCCTCTGGAACACCCGAGATCTTCACTCGTGACCACCTCCTTATCCACCACGCCGCATAAGCCCTGGTACTCCATTCTCTACGTGCAAGTGCTCATCGCCATCCTCAGTGGCATCCTGATCGGCCATTTCTCCCCAAAGACCGGCTTGGCCCTCAAGCCTCTTGGCGACGCCTTCGTCGCCTTGATTCGAATGACGATCGCCCCCGTGATTTTCTGCGTCGTCGTGCAGGGCATCGCCTCCATAACCGATCTCAAGAAAGTCGGCCGCATCGGCATCAAAGCCTTGCTCTATTTTGAAGTCGTCTCCACACTCGCCCTCATCGTCGGCATTCTCGTCGCAGGGTTTTTTCATCCCGGCGCCGGCCTCAACATCAATCCCCTATCACTCGATCCCAAAACGGCCGCCGGCTATGCCAGCCGAGTCAAGGAGATCGGTATCATCGCCTTCCTGCTCGCCATCATCCCGCGCACCTTCGTTGATGCCTTCTCCACCGGCGACGTTCTCCAAGTTTTGCTCGTCTCCGTTCTTTCCGGCTTTGCCGTCTCTCTGCTGGGCGCTCGCGGCGATTCGCTCACCCGCGGCATCGTCATCCTTAGCAAGGTCATTTTCGACATCATCCGTATCATCGTCCGCGCCGCCCCGCTCGGCGCTCTCGGCGGCATGGCCTTCACGGTGGCCAGTTACGGCGTCGCCTCGCTTTCGAATCTCCTTAAACTGGTCGGCACCTTCTACGCTACCAGCTTGATCTTCATCATCATCATTCTTGGCGCTATTGCGCGTTTCGCCGGCTTTTCCATTTTTCGCTTTATCGCCTATATTAAGGACGAACTCCTCATCGTCCTCGGCACCAGCTCCTCCGAAACGGTCCTCCCGGACATGATGCAGAAGCTGGAGCGCCTCGGTGCCCCGCGCGCCATCGTCGGCCTGGTCTTTCCCACTGGCTACAGCTTCAACACCGACGGCACCAACATCTACCTCACCCTCGCCACGCTCTTCCTCGCACAAGCGACGAATACGCAACTCGATTTCAGGCAAATGGTTGGCATCCTTCTTTTCGCCATGATCGCCTCCAAAGGCGCTTCCGGCGTCACCGGCACCGGCTTCGTCACCCTCGCCGCCATCCTCGCCTCCATCCCTTCCATCCCGATTCAGTCGCTGGCCCTTCTCGTCGGCATCGACAAGTTTATGAGCGAATGTCGCGCCCTCACCAATGTGATCGGAAATGGTGTCGCCACCATCGTGGTCAGCCGCTGGGAGAAAGAACTGGACCGTGCCAAGCTCCGCGAGGTAATGGCCCATCCTCTCGAGAACGGTGAAACCAAATCGCCCTAGATGGCGTTACAATACCAGCCATGCCGGTCTCATCGCCCGCCCGCCGCAACTTTCGCAAGCAACAAGGAGGTCCTGTGCAAGCCACGCTTCTCGATCGCCGCAGTTTTCTCCGTGTCTCCGCTGTTGCCGGCGGAGGCATCCTCGTCGCTCTCCATTTCGATCCCGTCGACAAAATCTTTGCCCAGGCGCCGCAGGCCCCGCCCGCCGCCTTCTTGCCCACTGCGTTCCTTCGTGTTGCCACAGACGGCATCGTCACCATCATGTCCAAGAATCCCGAAATCGGTCAGGGTGTGAAGACTCATCTCCCCATGATCATCGCCGATGAACTCGACGTCGACTGGAAAGACGTCCGCGTCGAGCAAGCCGATCTCGACGAAACGAAATACGGCCCTCAGCGCGCCGGTGGCAGCACTTCCACTCCCACCAATTGGGATCCGCTGCGCCGTGTCGGCGCTGCCTGCCGTCAGATGTTCGTCGCTGCCGCTGCGCAAACCTGGTCCGTCCCCGAATCCGAATGCCAGACCTCTTCCGGCCGGGTCATCCATCAGCCGACAAAACGCACTCTGACGTACGGCGCGCTCGCCGAGAAAGCGGCCGCGCTGCCCGCGCCCGATCTCAAGTCCGTCAGGCTCAAGGATCCCAAGGACTACAAGATCATCGGCCAGTCCATTCACAGCGTGGACAACGCTTCCATTGTCACTGGAAGAAATCTCTACAGCATCGATTTCAAAGTTCCGGGAATGTTGTATGCGGTCTATGAAAAATGCCCGGTCTACGCCGGCAAGTTCATTAGCGCCAATTTCGACGAGATCAAAGCCCTGCCCGGCGTCCGCGATGCCTTTTCAGTGGATGGAAGTTCCGATCTGCTTGGCTTGCACTGTGGCGTCGCTATCGTTGCCGACACCTGGTGGCAAGCCAACAGCGCCCGCAAGAAATTGCGCGCCAAGTGGGAGGAAGGCCCCACCGCGCAGCAAAGCAGCGAAGGTTTTGCCCGCCGCGCCGAGGAACTTTCCAAACAATCGCCCGCCATCACCCTCCGCACCGACGGGAACGCCGAGAAAGCTCTGCAGTCTGCCGCAAAAACCGTCGAGGCTGCTTATTCCTATCCCTTCCTTGCGCACGCACCCATGGAGCCGGAGAATTGCCTTGCCCATTACCACGACGGCCAACTCGAATTCTGGTCGCCCAGCCAGACACCTGAAAATGGCCGCCTGCTCGTCTCCAAAGTTCTCAATATTCCCCACGACAACATCATCGTCCACTTGAAGCGCGCCGGCGGCGGATTCGGCCGTCGGCTCACCAATGACTACATGCTGGAAGCCGGTGCTATTGCTAAGCATGTAGGCGTCCCCGTCAAACTCCTCTGGACCCGCGAGGACGATTTTCACCACGATCACTATCGCCCCGCCGGGTTCCATTTCCTCAAGGGTGGCCTCGATGCCTCCGGCAAACTGATCGCCTGGCGCAATCATTTCGTTAGTTTCGGGGAAGGCGAGAAGTTCGCTCCCTCCGCAAGCATCCCCGGCAACCAGTTTCCCGGCACATTTCTACAGGACTTTTTCTTCGGCGCCTCACTTATGCCTCTCGGTGTTCCCACCTACGCTCTGCGCGCTCCCGGAAGCAACGCCTTCTCCTGGGTCTTTCAATCTTTCACCGACGAGCTCGCCCACGCTGCGGGAAAAGATCCTGTCCAATTCCGCCTGGATCTTCTCGGCGCGGCTCGCGTCTCCAGCGTCTCGCCATCTTCCAATCCCGGCGATGTCGATCTCGACGCTTCTCGCATGCAGGGAGTCCTCAAGCTCGTCGCGGAAAAATCCGGCTGGGGCGCGCGAACGCTCCCGAAAGACACGGCCATGGGTGTTGCCTTCCAATTCGCGCATCGCGGCTATTTCGCCGAAGTCGTCGAACTCCGCGTCGACGCCAAGAAGAAAATCAAGGTCAACAAAATCTGGGTCGCCGGCGACGTCGGCAGCCAGATCATCAATCCCACCAACGCTGAAAATCAGGTCCGCGGCGGAGTCATCGAAGGGCTGAGCTCCGTCATGTCCTACGAAATCACCATTGACGGAGGCCGCGCCGTCCAAAGCAATTTCCACGAATATCCCCCGGTCCGCATGAACCAGGTGCCGCCCGAAATCGAAGTTCATTTCCTCAAAACAGACAACTCACCCACCGGCCTCGGCGAACCCGCTCTCCCGCCGGTTCTTCCAGCGGTGTGCAACGCCATCTTTTCCGTGTCTGGCGAGCGCATCCGCTCGTTGCCGCTCACGAGACACGGCTTCTCCTGGGCCTAGCGATTTCGGACTCTGTAGCTTGGCGGCAAGCTCGGTTGCCAACTCGCCATTCACTGGCAGCGGTCAGCGGGGCTGTGCTGGATAGTTTTCCTGAAACCAGGAAATTGCGCTCAAATATTCGTAAATCGCTCGAAAGTCATAAGCGGTCATATGTTGATGAATGGGCCATGGCATGCTTTGCAGAAAATCTCCGTCAGATGGGAGGGAACGCCACCGCCCTCCAAATCTTTTCATCCGAAATATCTCTTCCGGATGCGTCTTTGCCGATTCCCCGTCCCACTTGAACATCCCCGAGTACCGCACGCCGCCTTTAATAATCCAGAACAGCTGATAGTCAGGCTTGCGCGGAGGATGGAGGGCAAACACCGGAGGGCTAGGATAGAGAGAGTTTTCCGCTTCGCGCTTGGCGGCATTGTTCGGATCACCTTGGCAGCCCGCGCAATCGCCTTTGAAAAGCCTCATTCCCGCCATCAAGTTTTCTTCTGTGGGCGCGATCGGGTTCACAAGATGCGGTGCGTGCCGCGCTGCCGCCCGATCGAGCGCCAGATGCGCGAAGACCTTTTCAGTGTGCGGGGGGTGGCGTTCGCGTTCGTCGGCAACCATCCGAGCCAGGCCGCCGCAAATGCCCCGCGGCAAGCGTCAGCATCCCCACCACGAATCCCAGAAGAAATTTACGCATGGCACCTCCTGGGCCCTCGGACGCTGGGCGCTAGTTCTCTATCTAATGAACGTGTTTTAGAGCCGTGGCGATCAGCTTCCTTACTTCTTTATTTCGTTGCCTCATTACTTCCCGTATCTAACTTTCTCACTAAATACGGAATAATCACCTGCCGGAAGATCACCGGATCAGGCCACACTTTCACCTGCCGTCCCAGGTGTCCTCCCTGCGGATTGATCCACGCCTCCTTGGGGACGTCTCCGCTGCTGAGAAGCAAATAGGTGTCGGAAATCGGAACCTGCGTGTCCAGAGCCCCGGCGATAATCAGCATCGGCGCCATCGGCTTTCCAAGCAGACCCTGCGAAACCAGCGACATCTTCGGGAAAATGTTCGCCAGGTCATCCACCGTCTTCGCGCCTTCGTAGATGGACAGTAGTGCCGGCCCGAGCCCGAACAGATACTCGCGATTTCCCAGCGTCTTGTTGATCACAAAATCCTTCTGAAATGTCGCGTCCGCTGGCGGCGACTGCGCCACCACCGCCTTCAATCGTGCGTGCTCGATGATCGCTAGCTTCGTCGCCCAATATGCCCCGAAGCTTTGCCCATCCATGCCAATGCGCGTCTTGTCCACTTCCGGCCGCGTTTGCAGGTAATCGATCACGCGAGAGAATTCGCGTTCCGCCGTTTCGCTCGCTTTGATCGGAGACTGGCCCGTGCCCGGGGAATCCAGCCCGATGAATCCAATTCCGTATGGCAGAATTGCGCCAAAATTCTCGGAAAGATCTTCTTTGCGGCTATCCAGACCGCTAATCGCAATTACCATCGGAACAGGACCTTTTACATTTTTCGGCAGCCGCAAATAGCCGACGATCTCCGAACCGTCAAACGGAATGCGCACGACTTCCAGGGGCGGATCCATCAGTCGCGTATGCGCGAGAAAGGCCTCCAGCGCTTTCCCGTACGCGCGCTGCTTGCCGGGAGAGGCCGGCACCGGCCAACGCCCGAACGAATACAGACGCCACGCTTTCACGTACAACCCGCTCGCCTTGGCAGCGTCCGTGCCCTCGAGCGCTTTGGCTTGCGCCATGTAGCGATCCGCAACCGCGCTGAACCCGGCAGCCCACTCGTCATAGTCGGACGTTTTGATCGCAGCAAACGCCTCGCGCACGTCGGCGGGATCGAGTCCGATCAACGGATACATCCCATTTTCCGCCCGCTTGATTGCTTCGGTCTTGATTTCCTCGAGCGTTCGCTCTTTCTGCGCCTGGGCCATTGCAATTCCTGCCCAGGCAAGCGCGCTGAGAATCATCCCCGCAATCCGCAGAACTTTCACACCACTTTGCATCGCGATGAAATCCATTCACTTCGCCCCTTGGAGTCTTGCGAGCGCCTCGGAGTAATAAGACGAATCGTAGTATTTCTCCGGCGCGGGCGGATGCCCGCCCCACTGGCCTTCCACTTCCGCTCTCAGTTTCAGCACGTTCTTGAAGCCATCGAGATCGAAGTTCGCGTCCTTGGCATACCCGCCGTGACCTTCAAGCAAAATCGCGTACGTCTCCGCCGCGACGTCAGCGGGAATTTTAGATTCCTTCATCATCAGCTCAATCACATTTTGTTTGTTGGTCGGAGCCATCAGCCAGCGCTGTGCCTCGATATACGCGGCAAGATACGCCACCAGCGTATCCTGGTGTTCGCTCGCCCATTTACGCTGCACGAAAGCACCGTAACTTTGATACGGCCCAATCAGCTTCTGCGTCGAGCCGAGGCTCACGAAACCTTCGCGCTTGGCAACAATCGATGCCGGCGGGCCAAGCATGGAACCAGCAAATTCTTTGTGTTCGCGCATGGCCACTAATCGCTGCGGTGTGGCGCCGTAAGGTTTCATCTCGTAGTCCCGCCCGGCTTGCAGTCCATTCAGAAGCAAGATCTTTTTCAGCTGAAGAGCGTAGGCCGTGTTCACTGCATCCACGATAAGAGTTCTCCCTCGCAATTCCGCGGGCGAATGAATGTCCGGCTGCACAAAAAGCTCATTCAACGAACCTTCCCCTCCCATCACAATGACCACGTCAGCGCCCGTGAGTTCCACCATGGCTACAGAGTTGTCCACTGCCGCGTGGGCAATGTTCGCTTTTCCCTCCGCCAAGGCAGCCCGCATCGCATCCGAATTTGGCGCTGGGTTGACCTCCACTTGGATTCCGAACTTCGCGAACGTGCCGATCATTTCCGCCGCAACCACGGGCAGTGGACGGCCCGGCAGGCTGGTCAGTCGGATTTTTTGCAGACTCTGCGCCTGAGCATACGCACCGCTCGCGCACAACAATCCAGCAACAGGAATCGACAGGCAAAGCCATCTTCTAGCGTTCATCGGGATTTACTCCTTGTGTGTCCCCAAGGACTTGAGTCTACGGTGCGCCTTCGTTCAATTTTTCGAGCGACCACTCCGCGACCGGCATCGGATCCAGGATAGGCTTTCCGAGATTCGGACAGCTCAGCGCATAAAGGCCCGTGTCCGTCGCGGTCCAGATGACGTTGCGGTCCCATTCGATGAACACGTTGTCCACGGTGCGGTCGTAGCTTCCAAATTTTTTCAGGTCGCCGCCTTGCGGAGGAATGAAGTAAGCAACCTCTTCAGGCTTGTAAAGGTCACCAATATCGTAACAACGGAGTCCCGCGATGAAGTACGAATACGCAATAAACTCCTGCCGCGGTTTTCCCGGCGCCTTGAGATGTGGCGGATTATGAGCCCCGAAGCGACCGCGCTTGAAACAGAAATCGCGGTACGGTGCTTCCGGAGGAGGAACGGGACGCGGCAGTTGAGCAACGGCCATGGGGTGCTCTTCATCGCGAACATCGATGACCCAGTTCGGCAAATAGATTTGATTGCAATCCGAATTGGTCGTTTCGCCGTTGGTGAGCACAAATCCCCGGTCGAGGATGCCGCAATAAATCGTGTGGAAGGCGATGCCCATTCCCGAGTACTGTGGCGGCGGCTCGAACCGGCCAATTTCTTTTTGATGCGAAGGATCCGAAAGATCAAGAATAATGAATCCGTTGCAGCCAAAGGCGCCGTAGCCACGATTGCCGCCATCTTCCAGTTTTTTCGGAACGTACACCGGGCCGTGCAGTCCGGCGAAAGGCGTCTGGTCTGCGATGACTTTCGGTGGAACCAGCTTGGACCACATCCATTTGTTATACTCGGCTTCCTCGCCCTTGCGTGAGCCGGGAACCCACCACATGGAAACTTCTTTGGCGCTGGAAGGATCGGAAGCATCCACGATCATGTTGCCGTTGACCAACTGTCTGAAATAGCTAGGTTGATGAATGAACGTTTCATCCGGTGCCGTATCGAGGTAAGCGTACTTTCCGCCGTCGTAGTAATTTCGGTGCGTGCCCTGGCCGGTGGCACCGGTGCTGAACTCAGAAAGCTTGACAATTTTCGATGGATCGGTGACATCGTACAAGCGCACGCCACGAAGTCCTTTGTAATTCTTGCGCTTGTCATCGAGATGCGGGTCGTCGTATTTGCCCATGGGCGCTTCGGGAGTCGAATCGGTAATCGGCGTTTGAGCTCCAGTCATTAGAATCCACTTCTTCAGATTCTTGTTGTAGGCCACCTGGACTTGACCGCCTTCGAAACCACCTTTATTGAACAACTGAGGTTTTCGAACGTCGCTGACGTCGATCACGTCGCCTTGCTGGAACATATAGCGCCGATTGCCGACGGACATCAATTGCATCTTGCCATTGCGCACGCGGCCGGGCATGAAGTGGGCGAGGAGCTCCATGTTGTGGGTGTACATCCGGCGATCCAGATACGAGATGCTGTTCGGAGTGGGGTGGCCATGGTGGTCCGCCCAAACTGCAAGGGGAGAGCCAGCCAACGCCAGGCCAGCACTCGCGGCGGTTCGCAAAAACTCACGCCGCGTGGGATTGAGGGTTCTTTCCCCTAAGTTTCGGCGCTTGGCAATTTTGGAATTCCGCATTTTCGCGCTAGTTTTGTTCATCATCTTGGGCGGCTCCTTGGCCCACAAAACTCCTGGCTCGCGGCTCACGCGATCGGCGAGGAATACGGCTCCGCATGCGCATCCTCTGTATACCCCTGCCCGAACCTCTACGTTTGTTGACCAACTTCATTGAAAAGGTAGGACCGCTGTACCATCCACACTCAAAAGCTGTCAAGAAATATTCTG
>QHYZ01000011.1 GCA_003225295.1 Acidobacteriota bacterium
CCTTCCAGCCCCCTGAACGAAATCCTTGCTCCATAGCAGAAGCAAAATCAGATTCCCTTCGGTCGCCCGAAAGTTGGCCGTACACCTTCCATTCTCCAACGACCTGCGGGTACATGTGTTTCGCCCAATAAGCTTGGGCTAAACAAACGTGCGTATAGGCGTATGTCGGGTCCTCATTTGCCACCTTCTTGCACTCTAGAATGGCGTCGTCGTACTGTCGTGCCCTGATGTGAACGTATCCGACGTCCTCCTTGATGAGTGGTGACAGTGGATCGAGCTGGTGAGCACGATTGATCTCAGTAAAGGCCTCCTGCTCTCTACCTCCAATCGTCCCAATGTCAAATGCATACCACGCGTGTGCCGTGGCATCGCTGGGGTCGAGCTCGAAGGCTTTCTTGTACTCAGCTTCTCCTCCAGCAAAGTCCCACTCGTACGACAACTGAGTGCCGCCCAAGACGGCGTGGGGACGGGCCAACGTCGAATCTAGCTCCAGCGCCTTGCGGGCAGCTGCATTTGCCTTCGGGTAGTATTCGCTGGGAGCGCCACCAAACATAGGCAATTCGATATAGGCATCGGCCAGACCCGAATATGGCAAAGCATAGCCGGGGTCTTTCGCGATGGCTTGATAGAAATAGGAGATTGCCGTTTCGACATCCGGACCTGTTAGTTTGTTCCAGTAATATCGACCCTTCAGGTACAGCTCGTACGCTTCCGGGTTTTGGGTACCCTGTTTGGTGACCTGTTGTTTTTCTGAGGTGCTGAGTTTGGAACGCAACTTCTCCGCGATGTCGCCTGCAATCTGCTGCGGTAACGCGACAATGTTTGCACTCTTCAAGCTGTAGTGTTGCCCCCAAATCTCAGTGTTATCCCTAACATCCGTAAGTTCGACGCTTACTTCGATGCTGTCCCCCCGTGGCACCACTCGTCCGCTCACCAACGCCGACACGCCCAAATCGTTGCCGACCTTTTGTACGTCAACATCTTTCCCTTTGTAGCGAAAGACCGAGTTACGTGATTTCACCTTCAGCTCAGGTACATGGATGAGGCTCGCAATTAGCGATTCGGTGACGCCGTCGCTGAGATAGTCGGTATTGGCATCTCCACCGCCGTTGGTGAAAGGCAGGACGGCGATGGAATCAATGTGGGCTGTCCTGCCCGATCGCAGATACGAAGCGCCAGCTGCCGCGAGTCCGATAGCGATGATGCAGGCGGATAGGACAACCCAAAGCTTGCCGCGTTTGAGCGTCTTGTCAGGCGATGCTTGCGTGGCAGCTATTCTGGTGGACTCGGTATCGCGTTTCAGCCGTTGCAGATCGGTGCGAATCTCAGAGGCGTGCTGGTACCGAAGGTTTCGGTCTTTCTCCAAACTCTTGTTGATGATCTCTTCCAGCTTCGGCGGAAGATCAGGATTCAGCCGCATGGCCGACGTTGGCGTACCATCCAGAATGGCTTTGAAGATCACCCCAGAACTTTCTCCACGAAACGGCAGCGCACCTGTCGCCATCTCGTAGAGCACGGCTCCAAACGAAAACAGGTCAGTTCGGGCGTCTAGCTCCTTGGCGCGGACTTGTTCCGGTGACATGTAGGCTACTGTACCCACAGCCGTGCCCGGACTCGTGAAATGGTCGGCGCTCGATTCGATAGTCGCCTGCGACATGCCCGCTTCCATAACCGCGTTCGCCCCCGGAACAACCTTCGCTAGTCCAAAATCCAGAACCTTGGCATTGCCACGTTTGGTGACGAAGATGTTTGCAGGCTTGATGTCCCGATGAACGATCCCAGCGGAGTGAGCCGCGTCCAGTGCGTCGGCGATATCGATGGCGAGCGGGAGAAGCACTTCCATTTCCAGAGGACGCCCAGCGATGCGGTGTTTCAGGGTCGCGCCGTCCAGAAACTCCATGGCGATGAAGGCCTGGCCATCTTGCTCACCGATGTCATAAATGGTGCAAATATTCGAATGATTCAGAGCGGAGGCCGCTTGCGCCTCACGCTGAAACCGCGCCAAGGCCTGGCGATCGCCGGCCACTTCCGGAGGCAGGAATTTGAGGGCCACAAAACGGTGCAGGCGCGCGTCTTCGGCCTTGTACACTACACCCATCCCACCGCCACCGAGCTTCTCGATCACGCGATAATGCGAGATGGTCTGACCAATCATGGCGGGAAAGCAGCCCTGGCAACGCATGTTAGGTTGTGCTGAAAGGCAAGTCAACGCGCGGTGCAGACCGGCCCCCTGAAAATACTGCTCCCGACTCTCGGAAGCGCCGGCGATAACCGCCCCTCTGGACTACCTGACGAATTATCTTGCTGTTGCCCGCGATCCTGAACTCAGTAAGCTGTCCGCAATGGCTCCTCCAGCCCCCTATGTTCACCCACCATTGCTCTTGCGCTTGCACTTCAATCGCAAGGGCATCGCACAACAATCCTGACAAACCAGTTTTATGGCGACCAGTTTCGCGCTTTGGTCCATTAGCGGATGGTCGGCGATTCGGGAGTTAATGACTCCAAGGGCGTTCCTCAGTACCAATCCGCCTACCCGTAGGCATTACTTCCGATTTGATCCGCCCGCGATGAACGGCAAACGCAATGGAGCTTCCAACCTGCCATAAGCGAACTAAGGGAGAATTTAAGCGGTAATTTAATTTAGTTCTTGCTGGCGTCAAAAGTTACTCTTCCCGCCACTACGGTCATGCGGATCGTGAGTTTCCTCAGATCGTTGCGTGGCACCTCATAAGGGTTTGCTGAGACGGCGGTGAAATCGGCGTAACGCCCGACGGTAAGTGAGCCGAGATCTTTTTCCTGGAATGCCGCGAATGCCGGGCCGGCAGTCATCATGCGGAGTGCCTGGTCGACGTCCACACGCTGTTCGCTGTACCAGCCGACTTCCGGCTTTCCATCGGCGCTTTGCCGTGTGACCGAACAATGGAGGGTGGCGATCGGCGAGCCCGCATCGGAAGCCGGGTAATCCGTTCCCGATGCCAGTGCCACACCCGCATTTAGGAAATCGCGCGTGCGAAGCACCCAATGCACGCGTGACGTTCCCACCCGGTCCTCGGACCACCGGCTGTATTCACCGACGAAAACCGGCTGAATTGAAGCAGAAGTATGGGCGAAGCTAATACAGTGTAAACAGCGCCGATTACCTTCGCGGTCTGGCGAATCGAAATTCTTGAGATTTGCCTCTTCATTTTGGCGATCCTTCCACATAAGCGCCTCCGGCTTAATACACCGAACTTTTGGGAAGGCGATAGTTAGCTTCTTGCTTATTATCGCACTAAATAGAGATTGTAGTTGCATGTCAACCCCGCGAAATTAGACATCGAAGGTCACCACTATCAAAGATGCCGATAAGCCTGTTAGTCCCCAAGGCGTCACTGTTTGCCCCGGCTCTTTGGGAGGCGTTGAATGGAATGGCCCAGCTTTCAATCCTGTCAGCGACCTGCCTTTTGTCGGAGCCGTGGATTGGTGCACCACGTTTTACGTACGCCGCGGAGACCGTTCGTTATATTCCGGGGAAGCTTTATATGGGTGGCATCACCCGGCTTAGCGACACTGGGCACGGGTGGATTACTGCTATTGATGGCTCAAGCGGAAAAATTCGCTGGCGCTACCGCTCGCTCCGCCCGGTGGCGGCCGCCGTAACGACTACTTCGGGCAACGTGGTCTTTAGCGGGGAACTTACAGGCGATTTTATCGTTCTCGATGCTCAATCCGGTGAGGTCCTTTACCGCTTCAATGCGGGCGGTCCGATTGGCGCCGGGATCATCACCTATCAAATCGACGGAACGCACTACGTGAGCGTTATGTCTGGACGTCCGTCGGGGTTCTGGGTCGATAAGAACCCCAGCACACCGACAGTCTTTCTCTTTGCTCTTCCGTAGCAAACTCTCACACGACCGCGCGGTTTGAACACGCCTGGCATTTTCCCTCTTGGAGAGCGGATGACGGGCTTAACTGTCCAATCGTGATGCCCGCGCGAGCTTAACTCTCGCAGAATCTAAGGTTTGGAGCGCGTGGAAAGATTGGACCAGTTAAGCCGAAAATAACCGGAAGCTATCGGGCGGTGGCTCGGATAGCGACGACCGATGCCGCCTTCTTGTTAGGGTTAATCATCGAGAACTTTAGCACTAATAAAAGGCCGTCCAGCCAAGGAAGCGCGGAAGCCATAAAAAGCCAGTGCCAAGAAAAAAGCGATGACAAATAACGATCGTCCGGCATACCAGCGGGACAAGTCGAGTGTGAGCGGCGCGTATTCTAAGACAAATCCAACAAAATAAGCGATCATGCACGCGAGAAGGCCGAACCGCAACAAAACCAAGATTACGATGGCAATGAAGACCGATTCGCGTGCAATTTCCAAGGGAAAGTTCTCACCTTGAAGTTGGAACATCACGCCGACTACACCGGCGGCGACAACTGCCAGCCAGCGCTTTCGAAGAAGCACTCGAAATAGAAAGATCGCCGCCAGGCTGCCGATCCCGCGAGTAAACCCGAAAGCGATGACGTAAATCAGAAAAAAGGCCACGAAATTACCGGGTCCTCCAATTGAATTTTCGTCAGCAGAAATTGGAGTCATCGGTCGCAAGTTGAACCAATAAGGTAGCGCGTTGGCGATATAGACAGCCAAAGCCATTCCCCCTCCAGCTAGAACACCCACTAAGACATCACGCCCCACGAGCGGGTCCCAGACCTTTCCGGAAATGACGCGGGTTGACGAAATGAGCAGGTTTGGCCATCGCCGCCGGACATACGGTTCCAAGGCCATGTAAGCCACCCAAACAAAAGCCGCGGAGGCGAGCCCGTTCCCAAAGTTGAGCATGAACATGAAATATTCGTCGACGATGTTCGCTACATGGTGAGATCTGACGATCCACCACAACATTTGGATACAGAAGACGGCTGCAGCGATGCGGAAGGCTCCCTTTCGGTCGCCGCGTCCCGAACGGATATTCCGGCGAGAAAAAAGGGCGGCCCCAAAGAGTACTCCAAGCGCCACAATTGCGAATGTCGCCTCAGCAATGTTCTCGACACTATCCGGAACTCCCTGGGTGATCGCGGACTGATCCCACGGTCCGAGAGTCTCGAAGTACACCGGCTTGCCGTGATAAGCAGCGGCAACTACCTGAATCGAGGTTGTTGGCTCTGCCGTCGTGCTACCGGCCCATTCGGCTCGGGCGTCGAATGGCATCGGCGACAGCCACTTCGGGTCCACACGAGTGAACCGCTTGGTGTCGAGGCCCGCCGAGGTGAAGAGCGCTTCCCAGTTTGGGCTCGGCCAAGGCCCGCTCGAATCTTCGATCTGGGGTGGTATGGCACTGAATTTTAGCAGCCGACCCCTCGGGTCAAGCGTCATCATAGCCATCCCGGAAACATTCATTGGAGGATTTACGTCCGTAACGGCCGAAGGAATGGTCGGGAGAATAGCCATCGCGTGCGGGCTTTCACGATACAAGAAGTGCAGCGGACCAAAGTCGGCCGTAACTAGTTGGCGAGCGCGCTGGGGCCAAGGCGTATGCAACGCGCGATAGCGAACAAATTTGTAGTCGTAGGCAAACCAGTAAGCGTTATCGGCGGGAAGTTCGGTATAACCGAGGCCGGCAGCAAGTTGTCGCGCACGGTCCACGAGAGCATCAGGACTCTTATTCATTGGTGCTAAGCCTAATATGGTTGCGCGTGGCGCGAGGAAAATGAGCAAACAAACAGCGGCGACGACACCCGCCAGACACACCCACGCGGTGCGGGGCTTCAGAACCCTTTCGTCTCCCGCAGCGGCGACCATCTCCGGCGAGGGCGTTTCGCCCGCTGCGAGCGCGGCGGCGAGCGGATCGGCGCCCGGCAGGGCGGCAGCGACCTGCAAGGCGGAGGTCGGGCGCTTGCGCGGATCCCTTTCGAGGCAGCGCAAGATCACGCGTTCGACGAGCGGGTCAATCTCCTTCAGCAAGCTCGAGGGACTCGACGGCGTGGTATGTCCCTGCAGGCGGCGCAATTCGGCGAGCGAGCTAGCTTCAAAAGCGCGCTTGCCTGTGAATAGCTCGTAGAGAACCAGCCCCAGCGAGTAGAGATCGCCCTTGACCGAAGGTTCTGTTCCCGACAATTGCTCGGGTGCCATGTACGCTGGCGTGCCACTTTGCGCTTCGGCCCCACGAAAATCCTCGGCGAGGCCGGCTGCTGCAAACGCTCATCGAGTCGAGATGAAAAGTCGTCATCGTTCCCCGAGAAACGCACTTGTGATCATTGCAGCATCCGAACAGAAACGATTCCTCGACGACGCGCTGTCATGGGCGTTGACGTTTCGCCTGGACCGCGACGCGTTCTCGCCTCGCCCTGTCAACACCTGGCGGTGTCTCACCTGGCTCCTCGGCGCTGGTCCGAGCTGCCCTCTCTAACTAGCCTGCCCCGGGCTTGGCGGGGCCGTAGTTCGCCAAAACTATGGCCGACTTTGAAATCAATGACTTAGCCGCTCTCCCGCCACTGTTCTGTTATAACTCCTAGCCATGTTTCGATTCATCGGCCTGTGCTTCGGAACGCTGATTCGCCTCTTGCGGGCCCGTCGGAGCCTGTTACTCGAGAATCTGGCGCTACGTCAACAACTCGCCGTCCTGAAACGTCGGCATCCGCGGCCAAGACTAGACCTGCTCGACCAGCTCTTCTGGGTCGCCATTCGTCGATTTTGGTCCGGATGTTCAGCAGTCCCTCATTGCGGTCACGCCGGAAACCGTGGTGCGTTGGCACAAGGCCGGATTCCGTTTGTACTGGAAGCTGATGTCCAGAGTCAGGAGGCCCGTCGGGAGACGACAGACATCGAAGGAAGTTCGGGAATTGATTTTCCGGATGGTCGTTGAGAACCCAACGTGAGGAGCGCCACGCATCCATGGCGAGCTTCTCATGCTCGGTTTTGATGTTTCTGAGCGAACGATCTCTCGTTGGATGAAACGGACACCTCGAGATTCGGAGCCGGCCAAGCGCTGGCTTACCTTTCTCCGTAATCACCGGGAAGCGATTGCCGCGATGGACTTCTTCACGGTTCCGACGATCGGGTTCATTCGCAGGAGCGACTCGGGGCTACACCATCGTTACAATCGAGCGGCCTAGCCCGGACCGACTTTCCGGCGGTCCTTTATATATGAACGCTCCACGCGCACTCGGGGTTCGTGCCCTCCAGAGTCTTCTTGCTGTATCGAGGCGGTGATCGTATTCAGACTTACTTTACCCAAGAGCGCCCCGTTTTGGGTCCCTGCTGAAGTTTTGGCGACGCACAGCTCTATCGAATGGCGCGCCAGTTGGCCGGCCCGGAGGGTGCCGACGACATCGTGCAGGACACGTTCCTGCGCACTCCTGAAGGCCGGTTGCAAACGGTTGCAACCCTTGACGACGGAAAGCTAGTGCAGTATGATGGAGCCATAATGATGGCAAAGACGCAGATCACCCTTGAAACTGAGATGCAGCGCCGTGCGCGCCAGCGCGCCAATGATCTCGGGGTGTCTCTCGCAGAATATTTCCGCCGTCTAGTCGCACGTGATCTTGCTCGTCCTGAAACAGCAGCTCGCGTAGACCGTATTTTCGACCTCGGAAGCTCGGGCGGCTCAGATATTGCGAGCCAGAAGGATTCCATGATCGCCGAGGCCTTTCATTCCACACGCAGGAAACTTCGACGTCGCTAGCGCTCTCCCGATATGAGCCTATTTGTCGACACTTCCATTTGGTATGCCGCCGTGGACTCTTCCGACCGCAGCAACGCTCGCTCAAAAGCGATTCTCAGGTCTGGTGAAACCCTGGTGACCTCGGATCACGTTTTGGTCGAAACATGGACGTTGCTTCACCACAAACTTGACCGCAAAGCTGCGGAGGGATTTTGGGAAGGCCTGAGGAGTGGGATCGCCCTAATCGAAGCGGTCACTTTGGCGGACCTGGAGGTTGCCTGGGATGTTGGCGTTTCTTGGCGCGACCAGGATTTTTCCATCGTCGACCGCACCAGCTTCGCTGTAATGCGGCGTCTCGGTATTGACCGGGTCGCGTCCCTCGATGCTCATTTTGCCGTGTTTCGCTTTGGTCCAAAACGTCGGCAATCCTTTCACGTCGTGAGGTAACAGCTGGTACAGCGAGCATTGCGCTCGGCACCGAAGGCATCCCTTTATGCCGAAAGTAGCGTGCATGG
The DNA here is from genome assembly GCA_003225295.1 of Acidobacteriota bacterium. Classification (GTDB taxonomy): domain Bacteria; phylum Acidobacteriota; class Terriglobia; order Acidiferrales; family UBA7541; genus Acidiferrum. The sequence goes on from QHYZ01000011.1 coordinate 8,153, forward strand.
ATTTGTTGCCATCATAATTGCGGTCACTTATGGGTATCGCTACAGGCACACTGCTTGGTCCCTATCGGGTTGCTGACAACAATCAATGGAGAGTGGTACGCCTGATTGACCGCCCGCATCGACCCTCTAAATCCAACGGCGATCTCGGAAGCATCCGCAGTAAAGTAGCGGAACTGACGTACGATGTCGCCGCTGGCGGTCTGCTGATACGGAACCTTTACGAACGCGGGCCGGTCTTATGCTTAGGGAAGAGCGCATCCGTTTGCTTGCTTACGGAACTCAAAAACTCATCTTCCGTGAGTTGCTTTGATGCAAGCCCTTCAGCGAGCAAGTTGTCGAGTTCCTCCGGTGTTCCGGCGAAGCCCGGCACGGTCCGCTGTTCAACGGCCGTCAAAGCAGCCTCGACAACTTCCTCAACGGACTGATAGCACCGCGGCTGAGGACCGCTTGAATCCGGCGCTCTTGTTCCGGCGTGAGATGAATCGTCATGGGCTGTTGCTCCCTAGATTCGTCATCTTCAGGTTAGGGGAAAAACTGCCTTCGGGCAAGTCGAATGCGGCTCCTGATCGGGCCGAGTCTGCGCTCAGGCCTGGAAACATATAATAATGTTGACGCCTGCACGTTCGAGCTCGGTATAGGCGCTAGACAGTTGAAGCCGAGATACTAATGTTGCCGGGGGTGGTACTCCTACCACGTCACAGTCCGCAAGGATGGACTCATGCCTCACACGACAAGTATGGCCTTGAAGGTTACTCTGATGCTCTTTGCCGCTGCCGCGATATTTTCTCTTGGGCTGAACGCGACAGTTCCAGCAGGTTGGTATATCGCTGGGTCTAAACCTGCGGGAGTATGAAGGGGGCTGTGATGACTCCATACCTCAAGCGTTTGCTAATCCGAGCCGCCCGTGCACCGGGCGACGAAACTTGAAAGCAGCGTCACCACAACTTGAACCGGGCCCTCAGAAACCTGCGAAGCGCTCATCTGTCTATCACTTTTTGCATCCGAAAATCGCAATGCGCAGAATCCTGCGGGTGGGATGTCTTCTCTTCGTATTCGAAACTTGTTAAGGTACACTTTTCTCATGCGTTCTCGCGCTTCTCGAATTGCTGCTACGCTCGCTCTGCTCACCTGCCTTGTTTGCCCGCTCGTCGAGATGTTCGACAACTGGGATCACTCCTTGCAAACCGGGAACGATACCGAATACGGTCTCGTCGTTCTTGCGCTGTGTGTGGGAGTCGCGTATTCGTTTGCGCGCTTCATCTTCACATCCGCGGCGCTTGGTTTTGCTGCAAAGAGTGTTTTCGCTCGCTGCGTCCTGAAGTCCTTCTTGTCCACGGCATCTAGTTTCACTTTTCTGCTCTTTGATGCAACGAGTCCCCCTTCCCTCCCACTTCGTATCTAGAAATCTGCAACAGATGATCCGAAAAGACACTCAAGGGTAGGCCCGTCTGTTCACGGCACCGCCATGGGCCGTCTTTGCAGTTCAACCAACACATATTTCTTTGTTCTTCCACTATTTATTGGACTGGGTGACTCAAGATGGTTCTGGCTTGCTGTTCGTTTTCCATGCGTCATTTGGCTATTGCGATTGCCGTATCGTTAGCCTTGTTGTTTTCCGTGCCTGACGCTGCCGCTCAAGCGTCGCGAGTTGGAGCAACTCTTCAGGGCACTGTGAGTGACACGAGCGGCGCTGTTATTCCCAACTCGAAAGTTACGCTGCACAACCCTTTAACCAATCAATCTCGTACTGTAACAACTGATGAGCAGGGTTTCTTTCGAGCAGAGCAGCTTCCTGTCGGTACGTATGAAATACGAGCGGAACAAACAGGCTTTGCACCCTATCGGCAAGCAGGCGTTGGAGCGAGTCTCGGACACACTGTTCATCTCGACATCGTGCTGGCTCCGTCGTCTGCGTCTGAACACGTGACCGTCAATGCCCAAACCTCGTCCCTTGATCCCTCACAGTCGTCGGTCGTTTCATCTGTAGATCAAGAAAGGATAGAAGAACTGCCTGTGCGGAGCCGAAATTACTTGGATTTCGTTCTTCTTGCACCAGGCGTTTCGAGTTCTCCAATAGCCTCCGGCGTGAGCGGTTCGACGCCACTCATTGGCAGTGGCTTCACTTTCGGCGGACTGAGATCGCGTAGCAACAATCTCTCCATCGATGGCCTGGACAACAACGACGAGTACACAGGTTCGAGTCGTACAGAGCTTTCACCGGAAATCGTGCAGGAATTTCAAGTGGTCAACAATGGCCTTTCAGCAGAGTCGGGCGGAGCCTCGGGAGGTTCGATCAATGTCATTACTCGTTCCGGGACAAACACAATTCACGGCGACGCGTTCCTATTTGCGCAGGACAGTGCATTCAATGCGCGGGACCCGTTCGAGACTGAGTCCGGCAAGCCATCATTTCGGCGCTTCCGCGCCGGCCTTGCCCTGGGCGGCCCCATAGTTAAGGACAGAACCTTTTACTACGCCGCCCTCGAACAAGAACACAACCGAGGGCAAATCGGCTCGCATATTGATCCTACCGTGGCATCAACCATAAATGCCTTCCTCGCGACGGGAGCAGTTCCGGCGCTAGCAACGCGCCAGATCACGACGGCTTTCTCTCCAATTGCGCGCGCAGAAACGGAGGCTGCGGGCAAGCTCGACCACCAGCTCACGAAAAATACCGATCTGAAGGTGCGCTACACCTTCACAAACAACAAGGAATCGGGCGATGCGTTCAACACCAACAGCCTCATCGACGCAAGTGCGCGCGGCAGCAGCTTCACGAGCGACAACACTGTTTCGGGATCGCTCACCACTATATTAGGCTCGGAAGCCGTTAGCGATTTGCGGTTTCAGGCCGCCACACGCCATGCGGTCCTGCGCACGAATGAGCCTTTGGGCCCGGAGATTGACATCGCTGGACTGGTTACCTTCGGCCGTCCGTATGCGGGAAACAGCGAGCGCCGCGAAAATCATTATCAAGCCAGCTATACGTACTCTCGCACGCGAGGAAAACATCTTTGGAAGGTCGGCGGAACTGTCAATCGCGTCAGACTGCGGGCCGACGTACCGGACGGCTTCGATGGCGTATATCTCTTTGGCTCTCTCGGCGATTTCCTCGCGGGAAATCCCAATCAGTTTCGGCAGGTGTTCGGGAATTCGACCGTGGACTTCCCGGTGACGAGTGTCGGCGGATTTGTGCAGGATCATTGGTCCCTTGCCCGCCAACTGACAGTTGATCTGGGCGTGCGTTACGATTTTGAGCGCCTACCTGCTGGGTTCAATCAAGACACGAATAACGTCAACCCACGAATTGGCCTCGCTTGGAGTCCGTCTCCTAAATGGGTGTTTCGTGCGGGGTATGGAGTTTTTTTCGACCGCTACGTTCTCGCCACTTTGGCGCGAGCCATCGAGAGAAACGGTTCAGAGGCATTCGAGCAGGTAGCGGATGGAAACGTGGCGGCTAGCCTTTTCGCGACGGCGCAAGGCGGGCCACTTGTTGCGCCTGTACTCGGGATTGCTCCATCTATCTTCCAACCTGATCCGCGCGTGGCGACCCCCCACAGCCAGCAAACCAGTGCAGGTACGGAATACCTGCTCGCGAAGAGTCTTACGCTGCGCGCTGACTACTTGTTCGTCCGCGGGCTCAGGCTACCGCGAACAGTTAACAGCAATTTGTTACCTCCGGTTGTCCTCACGGTTGCGAACGCGCTTAGCCTTGGTGTTCCAAATCCAACACCACAGCAGATCGGACGAGAGGTCTTTTCACCTGGGCGGCTCAACACTCAGTTTAGCGACATTTATGTACTCCAGAATTCTGCGAGTTCGACCTATAACGGCATTTCATTCACGCTTAATCGGCGGATGAGTGATGAGCTGGCGTTCTCGGCGAGCTACACACTGTCGAAGACATTCGACGATGCTTCAGACTTCGACGAACAACCCCAGAATCCATTCAATCTGCGAGCAGAGAATGCAGTGTCGCGCCAGCATCAGCAGCAACGGTTTGTTTTCAACGCTCTCTGGGAATTGCCCATTGGGGGCGAAGAGGACAAAGGCGGCAAGGCAGAAGAAAGCACTAGCTGGCTCACGCAAGCCTTCAGCCATATTGAAGTGGCACCGATTTTGACACTTGAAAGTGGCCGGCCTGTGAACCCGCTGACGGGCCTTGACTCGAATCAGAGTCACGCCTTTCCCCTCTCGGCCAGACCGCTCAGCCTCGGCAGAAATTCTCTGAACACGCCTGCGCTGGCCACCATGGACTTCCGCGTTCTGAAGTACTTCCCGTTCGGCGGGGCGAAACGCCTCGACGTGGTAGCGGAGTTCTTCAACGTGTTCAACAGCGCGAACGTCTCCCAGATTAATCCCGAGTTCGGCTCACGCTCGACGCCAATACCCGAATTTAGGCAACCGGTTGCCGGAACTGGTGCCCGCCAAATCCAGTTTTCATTAGATTTTGAGTTCTGACGATTATTCACCCCAGCGCTTGCGGTTGAGAATGCATGTGAGTTCGATAGGAGTTTTGAAAATCATGGCGATTTACCGAATCACAGGCGCTTGCCGGCTGCTTGGGTCTTCTTTGCTCATCTGTGCCGCTGTAGTTCATGGCCCAAGCACATCATTCGCTCAGACGGCCGACTCATCCGCTGAGCAGACGCAAAACGCGGAACCACGCTCCGGCACGGTCGGATTCTCAGAGCAGGCGCGGGAAAATCAACAACAACCACAGGCACAAGATGTCGCCAAAGATCCGGGTTGCAGTATCCGCGGGTTTTCCCACGAGACCTGGACTGAAGCCTCGCAATTCGGGGACGGATTAAAAGCTGTTCCCCGAAACGTTGTTCGTCCCAGCAATTTGAAATGGGAGTTGCCAATCTTGGCAGCCACCGGTGTACTGATCGCGAAGGTAGACCGGCCTGCTGACAATCGCATTCAATCGAAATCCTTGCAGCAAACGGCCGGGCAGTGGTCGAACGTTGGCCTCGGGCTGGAGCTTGGATCAGCTGGTCTCGCCTATGGCTTGGGGTGTGGCAAACACCATTCCTATTTGCGCGATACAGGATTCAAAGCACTCGCGGCAATGGGGGTGTCGGGTACCGCAGATTTGGCTCTCAAGCTCGCGTTCGACCGCCAGTTTCCTTACACGCCGAACAGCACGGGAAAGTTCTGGGGTGGCGGAAGGTCTTTTCCGTCCGGGCATTCCGCCACAAGTTTCGCATTTGCGGCGGTGATCGCTCAGCGATACCCCAAGAATAAATGGGTCAAGTGGGGAGCGTATGCGCTTGCAACCGGAGTCAGTCTCTCGCGTTACCCGGCGAAAAAGCACTACCCCTCGGACATCCTCATAGGCGCAACTTTGGGGTAAGAAAGGTGCGGATAATTTGTTGATGGGTGTGGATCAAATTCTATATCTCATGCCTGGCCGCATGGCCACGGCCTGGTTTTCCGCGTTTCTCACAAAGTAAGACTGGGGCATGCGGGGCGTTTCCTTGCGGCGTAGAGTGAGCCGAGCGAGGGCCAGATTGGCTATGTTGAGCCCACCGATCAGCAAAACGAGAAATGCACCGCCCCACAGCAGATAGAGCGTTCCTTTTACGCCGGCGGT
>QHYZ01000130.1 GCA_003225295.1 Acidobacteriota bacterium
TGGAGCTCCACATTCCTTGAACAAATCTTTGAGGTGGTGATTGTGATCGCGGTCGAGCCCCCGCACCGATACCGGCTTCTTCGATCGCTCGAGCTGGCCCTTCACATACCGGTGATCGGCACTGGTGTGCGTCACCACTCCAAACCCACTGTATTTCCAGAGCACCCGCTTAGTGCGGAAGCGATGCGGTGTCTGGACAATGGCCATCAGCACGGCCGCGCGGATCGGACCCAGGGCCGGAATGGAACGAAGCAATTTCCAGGCTTGGTGCTTCTTGCCCTCGGCGAGGAGTTCTTGCCGCGCTTGTTTGCGCAAGAGAACGAGCGCGTCGAGCTGCTCGTAGTAAAACTCGGCCCGGCGGCGCACGCTGGCTTGGGTGATCTTGCTAGCCATTCCTTACGATGGCGCGGGTTGTAGACACTCTGTCCGCCACAGGGAATGCCCCAGCTGCGATAGATCGCCTTGACCCGGTTCATGACCCGCGTGAGATCTTTGCTGATGGTCAGATAAACCCGGGCCAATTCTTTCAACGTGCGCAGGCCCTTCTCTCCGTGATAAACCGGGCTGAGCAAATTAGTGCGCAACAGCTCGGCCAGCTTCCGCGCATCGATCCGATCGTTTCTGCTGCCTCCTTCAGCAAGGCGTTGCGGCGCGGATTGCACACCACGACGTTCGTGACGTAAGGCTTGAGCAGGTCATACAGCCAAGCCGCCCAGGTGCCTTCTTCAAATGTGACATGCAGGTTCCCACGCAATCCTTGGACGAACTGCAGAATCGTACTGGCCTTGGTCTCAATGACGGATTCCATGATCAACTTTCCGGCGACATCCCGCACCGCGACGGAAATCGTTGCCGTGTGCACATCCATTCCGACGTATTTGTTACTATTCAACGGGGGCGCTCCTTTCTGACTGGAGAAAATTGAGACAGCACTCAAACTTTACTCCACAGGGGCGCTCCTTTATCCTTGCCAAAAAATTTCGCGCTCCGGGGCTCGCAGAGCGACTTTTTTGAGGCGGCATGACCTCCAGGACCAGGGAAAATTCATAGCATCGGAATTGAGCGAAACTAAGAAACGGGGAGCGCCAGCTCCCCGATGAAAGGACAGCAGCCGGAGCGAGGACGCAGTCAAGGACGCGGAGTGAGGCACGAGCGGAGCGCCGCGAAGCGGGCTTCGATCCTTGACGGCGGTCCGAGCGGAGGCTACAAGCGTCAACACCGGCTCCAAAGGGGCGCCCCTCTATATTGCGTTGAATCGGCGTCTTTTAACAGTGCAACCCCTCTGTTAGTTGGGCTACTCATTGGGCTACACAAAGTAAAGGTTACTATGTCCAGGCTAGGACAGACGCTCCGAAAAAATGGACGCCGCGAACTAGCGATGCGTCTCGTAGCGTAACTTGACCTGAAAACATGCCGGCCCGGACGCTCCAAAGAGTATCCGGGCTGTTTCACCTTCACCATCAATACGCTTCGGAAGAGATCTCCCACCGTCCTTATGAAAGCGATATTGCCGGTCGCACCGGTGTTGTAGGCCCGATCTCGGCCGCGATAACCGCGACTGGGCCAGCCTGTGGCGCCCGCCTGGTTAGCGGGCGAGGCGGCTCTTTTTACCAAGGCCAATCCGCTTCTTCATGCCTTGTTCGTTGAGAGTGGGCAAGATCCGCCTTTCCCGATCTTGCGCAATTTTCATCATTGACTCGTGCGTACGTCCGTAATATTTCCTGCCCCAATACTGTGGTGGTAGCGACCCTAGAAACTAGAGTCGCATCGAAGGCAAAAAAAGGGTCATCGGCAGGGCCGCTGCTGCCTCACAGAGGAGGTATCTCCGAATGTGTAGGCGCATTGTATCTTTTTTTGTCGTGGTGGTGTGCTGTAGCACAGAGTTACGATGAGTGTCGTGAAAGAAATGAGCATCGGCGAGAATTATGAAGGAAATATAACTCCCATCCGCTCAGATATTTCGACATTTTCGAGAGGCACAGTCGTTGATGCCGCCCGAAATGTCGCGGATGGTTCCACGAGTGTGACGCCGCGTTTAGGGACTGATCGGCAGAAATCGTGGGTCATTTTCCAGCGTGAGCTTCAATTTGTTTCGATCGAGAACCTTACCCTCTTTGATGACCAACCGAATCTTACGCGTATCACTAATCGTCAGATCCGGTTTTCCCGCTATGACAAGAACATTCGCGAGCTTTCCATGGTCAAGCGTTCCCCATTCTTCTGCGGCATTTAGAACGATGGCGGCCTTGTTTGTCGCGGCACTGATAGCCTGTAGTGGCGAAAGGCCAGCTTCGACAAGGAGTTCCAGTTCACGATGAATGCCTTCGCCTTGAAAGTCTCCTGGATATTGGCCGTCTGTACCCGCGGCGAGCAAAAGCCCAGCATCTACAATTTTTTTGATGTTCACCTTTGCATTGCTGAGACTCTGTTTCGCCCAATCGACGCTGGCCTGTTCGGGCGGTGTCAATGGTCGAGTTGCGTACTCTCTAAAGCTTTTCAGGAAAGCAGGAGGCATCGTGTCGGCGATCAGCGAATCGTCGAGAAAGGTGAGATCCTGGAATCGGCTGCGAGCGAACGATTCGTATACAGCAAGCGTCGAGATAAAGAAGATTGTTTTCTCTTTAGCAAGCTGAATAGTGGAATCGGACATCACTGTAGTTGGTGCGTGAGCGAAGCCCGCAATGCCTTGCCGCATGAGATCCGGTGAGCCGTTCCGTGCCGATTGGTCGACGATCGTTCTCAGGCCCAGTTTCATTGCTTCACGCGAGATTGCTCCAATAAGAGGGTCCGACAAACCCACATAGAGTTTTACAAAATCCACGTTGTCTCGCTTTAGACGCCCGACGATAGACGGAACTTGGTCGGCTGAAGAGACGGCAACTGAAATGTCAGGCCAGATCGGATCAGCACCGTCGACGAGCGGACCAACACAGTACATACGAGGACCAAGCAATGTCCCATTCGCGACCTCCGCACGAAGCTGCATGACATAAGACGCAACGTTGCCGGTGTCCAGCACTGTCGTGACGCCAGCATAGAGTAAGGCGTTCATGTACCGTCGATAGCCGAGAAGATCTACCCCATAGCCATCCCAACCACCCACAAGGTGGACATGCATGTCCACGAGCCCCGGCATGACAGTCGTTCCGCGGAGATCCTCGACCTGAGCGTCAGAGGGAATTCTTACTCCGGCCCCGACAGCTACTATACGTTTGCCCTCAATCAGCAGCGTTCCTTCTTCGATGGGGATGCCGCCGTGTCCGTCAATGATGCGAACGTGTGTCAAAGCAAGGGGAGATTGTGCAAACCCTGGTCCGCCCTGTAGCATCAAGCCTAAGACCAGTAGCGCTAGCATCCGCGCCGACATTTCGAATTTGATTGCTCTACAGTCCATTGCTTTCCTCTCTTAAGGTCAGATCTTTCTCCAACCATACCCGCGTGTCGTTGAGGGACTAATGCACGTAGTTAGGGTCATCGAGCTTGTGAAATCTCCAGTGTGGGCACTTCAGCTTCAAGGTGGTTGAGGATACCCTAAGCTGTGCCGAGGCTCATGGCACTTGTCGCGCAAGGTCTCACCAACCAAGAAATCGCTGCACGGTTGCATCTTTCCGAATTCACCGTCAAAAATCACATTCACTGCATCATGAAACACATGGCTGCCGACTCCCGCCACGAAGCCGTCGACCGCCTGCGCGCCAGCGGCCGCTCTCTCCGTCTGACCACTCCGCATCTCATTATCACTTCAAACCACTCACGCCCGCCGTCCTTCCGAACCCGCTTCGGTTGAGTGATCCCGCTCGCCACCTCCCCTGGTTATTGTGCTTGTCTTAAGAGGTAGAGGTCCGCTTGTCCGCCAGGACGTGCGTACACCACCGTGGAAAGGTCCGGCGTAAAATCATAAGCATTGCCGTTGTACATCGACCGGAAAGTGAATGGAAGCTTGAGCATGACGTGAGGAGCACCCGCCGCGGCCCCGTCCTTCAGCGCCTGTTTATAGAAACCTAGCTTGAGCGATTCTTTGCGGCAAAAATGAGAAAAAAATGCGGGAGAGCCAATCCGGATGCGGGAAAACATGAGGTGGGAAGGGTTCGGGGGTTTTCACTTGCTGGGTGAAGGCTCAAGACCGCGGGGTACGCTCCGATGGGGAGGCCGCCGAGCGCGCTTCTTGCATTTCGAGTTTGCATAGCTCGAGGGCCAGCGTGACCCATTGCTGGGTGAGAGCTTTGAATTTCTTGTAGGCGGCGAGCTGCTTGCGCACCTCCGGAACAAACGGAGGACGAACGAACTGGGTGGTGCTCTTGCCGCCGTGCGTGTAACTCAGCTGGAAGAAGGGGCCATGTTTCTGGGGGTGCACGGGATCCACGCACTTGCAACCCGGCTTCTGACAGGCAGAGTACTGTTGGGATAGAGAGCCGGGTCGCATGGGGCCTAGCTTCAGGAGTTCCGCCTTTACCTTTTCAATTTGAGCTTCGAGCTGTTCTTTGCGCATGTTTTTTTATACCACATCTATCATATAGCTTTACAAAGCTACCTGAACATGCTAAGGTCTCCGCGCGGTTTCCACTCTACCTTTCAGGAGATCAACGCATGCAGGATACAGCTACTTCGAAGATCCACAAGCTGGAAGTGACCGACGACACGCTGACCAGCCGCGGAGGACTAGCCTTTTTCGTGAAGTATCTGGAGGCCATCGGAATCGTAGGATTGCTGCTGCACAAATTTGCAGGGATCAAGAAGAGCATCAAAGGGGTATCGGTGCGGAACCTGTTTTTGCAGGTGCTGTACTTCTTCTTCAAATGTTACACATAACATTTGAAGAAAAATGTGGAGTTGTCAGTAATGTGGAGTTGACTCGCACCGAAGCCTCGCAAATCGCCGTTTTCTCGGCTGCCAACTCCACATTTCTGTGGGGCTATAGAGACTCCAACCAATCGAGGATCGTGGGATTTGTGCTCCACGGCTTGTGCGATTGGCGGCTAACCGGTTTGACTCGCGCGATCGCCTTACGCTTCATCTCCAGGTCGATCTTCGCGTAGCGATTCGTTGTGGTGAGGCTGGCATGACCCAGATAGTGGCTGATGGTCGACAGATCGACTCCGGACTTCAAGAGCGCAACGGCCGTGCTGTGCCTCATGCTGTGCGGATGAAGCCGCTTCTTGCGGAGATGGAGAGCGTTCTGGGAAGCACGATCACGGCGCCGGCCGAGAATGTAGCGGATCCCGAACCGCGTCAGGGGTTCGTTGCGGTGATTCAGAAACAGGTGAACTTGCGACCGGAAATCGAGATTGCGTTCTTTGCAGAGAGCTCGCAAGACCGCGGCAGTTTGCGGCCACAGCGGGCAGTAACGTTCCTTCCTGCCTTTGCCAAACAACCGCACTTGAAACGGCTTGGTCAGTTGGAGGTCACAAGCACGCAGATCAGCAATTTCCTGCACCCGGGCTCCGGTATTAAACATGGTGGCCAGGAGAGCGTAGTCGCGACTTCCTTTAGGAGTGGACCGGTCAATGGCTTTCAGAATCGAGTCGATTTCTTCCCGCTCCAAGTAGTCGATGGCGCGTTGGGCCGTACGTTTGAAGGGGATGGCGAGAACCCGCTGAGCCAAATGGAGGTGTTCTGGATTCCGCGAAGCCACGTAACGAAACAAGGCGTGAATGGCGGAGAGCCGGACGTTTCGTGTCGCCGCTCCGTTCTTGCGCTCATTCTCGAGGTAGGCGAGAAACGCCAGGATCGCCGGCGGGTCCACATCCTTTAAGTCGAGTTCTGTGACTGGCCGCTTGCTGCGCGCGGAGAGAAACCGCAGAAGCAGCATCAAGCTATCGCGATAACTGTGGATAGTGTGCGGGCTGGTTCCACGAACACGCGGCAGATGGTCGGTAAAGTAGTCGCGCAGGACGGTGCCAAGTGCGTTGGTAAGGGACTTTCTCATCGTTGTTCTCCTTTCGGGCCCGTTGCGGGCACTACGAGTTCGCCGTAATGGCGGGCGAATCTTTCACTGGCAGCGGTTCGGAGTGGCTCGATCCACTGCAAGTAATAGTGGGTGGACACTACGGAAACGTGCCCCATATAGGTGGCCAACAAAGGGAGTTTGGCCTCCACATCAGCACCCTGCCGATACCAACGCAACAAGGCATTCACGGCAAAGGCATGGCGGTAATGCCGATATCGGCATTATCGTCAGCATGCCGAGTCCTGGATTATGCCGAGTCTGGCG